>JAGALZ010000042.1 GCA_017848055.1 Oscillospiraceae bacterium
CCTATGGTTTTCTTTTATTATACCATAGGAGGGGACCTTTTTTCTATTGTCCGTTTTTACTGGACCTGTGCACCCCTTACAAAGACTTTTAATATGATTTCAGCCCCATAGGGTACCTATCAGAAACAGAGAATTGAAACTAGTTCTCTCTGGTGAGTACCCTATGGGGCTGAAATTTATAACAAAAGTTTTAGGAAAGGAGTTTGAGGAATAACCCTTTTTCAAAAGGGTTTTCCTCAATATACACGTAAATACCTTTGTACGGATATTGTTATTATTCTTCGTTAGGAACCATAAATACGACCTTACCGGTACGTTTTATGTAGTAGACGATATCGATTTTATCGCCTGCTTCGGGGATATCGGATTCGGGATAGTAAACGGTTTTTCTTTTTGTTCCCTCGTCGTCGACAAACTCGATATCTGCACCTAAAACGCCGCTTGTATTCTTGACGCTTAAAACTGTAGCGATAGCTTTTTTGCCCTTCTTGTCGAGCTTCTTGTATTTTTTGAGCTTTCGCAGGAGCTTTATGACGATAAGCCAGCCGCAGAACTCAAAGAACAGAAATACGATATCGAACATCATAATCATATGACGGCTTGGTATCTGGTAAACCGTTTCGGGGTGACGCTTTGACACGATTACGTTAACCTTATCGCCCTCTGAAGCCTGTTTTTTGAGCGTAGCCTTTGCCTCAACAGCGTCGCCTTCTTCGTTAATGTAGGAAACGACGGCATTTTTTGAGTTTTTATCTTCGATCGAGATAACCATAGCAGAGACAGATTCTCCGCTGAATATGTATTCGAGCTGTCTGTACTGCAGAACGATAACAGTGACGGCAATTGCCAGAAGGAATGCCGAGAGCAATACAGTAAGCTTCATAAGACCTTTTCTGTTTGTCATAGTCTTTGCCTCCGTATATAAGTATACGCCTTTATTATACCAAAGTAAGCTTCTGCTGTCAAGGTAAAAGCTCTTGACAAATTGCGTGTAGTATGCTATTATTGTGCTTGGAAAGATTTGCTTTCCCGGCAGAAATATTTACGATTACGGCTTTCTGTTCCGATTGAGGGACCGAGGGCTTTTTTATTACATAAAAGAGGGAAAAACGGAAAGGATATAATATGAAAAAGGCTATACTTATAAGGGTTTTTGCAGTAATATTTTTCTTTTTGATTTGTCTTTACTGCGTGGTGTATACTGACAAGGTGATGGGAGTGTTCGGGGCAGTGCTGTCTGTTCTTTTCCCAATAACCTTAGGTCTTGCGGTGGCATATATTATCAATATTCCTATGAGTGCACTTGAGAAGCTGTTTTACAAGCTGACAAGGAAAAAGACCTTCTCTGAAAGAAGCAAAAAGGTAGTCAGAATCTCAATGATTATACTGACGCTTCTGCTCCTGGCGGGAATAATTACGCTGCTTATAGTGCTTGTTGTGCCGGAGCTTGTAGCAAGCTTCAAGAGTATTTTCAATGCACTTGGCGAGCTCCCAGAAAAGCTGGCGGAAAAGCGTGAGCAGATTGAGGACTTTTCTCCGACAGTCGCCGATTTTATATTTAACTTTGATAAGCAGGCAGCAATGGCAAAGGGCTTTGAGTGGCTGCTCGCAGGTTCGGGAACAGTTATGGGATTTGCTTTTGGTGCTGTAAAATCAGCCTTCAAGATGGTGTATTACTTTATCACAACGCTTATGATAATAGTTGCTGTTTTGAGCGAAAAGGAAAAAATCGGTGCACAGGTTAAGAAGTTTATGTTTGCACACATGAAGCCTCAGAAGGTGCAAAAGATTCTTGATGCCGCAGAAAGCGTGTCAAAAGTGTTCAGAAGCTTTATCACAGGTCAGTGCGTGGAAGCGTGCATCTTGGGCGGAATGTTCTTTGTTGCAATGACAATACTGAGATTCCCGTATGCGCTGATGATTGGTGCGCTTATCACAGTAACTGCACTTATCCCGATTTTCGGAGCATTTATCGGTCTTGCGGTCGGAGTTGTGCTGATGGTAATCGAGTCGCCTATGAAGGCATTCTGGTTTATTGTGCTGTTCTTTGCACTTCAGCAGTTCGAGGGAAATGTTATCTATCCGAGGGTTGTCGGCGGCTCGGTCGGACTTCCACCGCTGTGGACAATGCTGGCGGTATTTATCGGCGGCGACCTTATGGGACTTCTCGGTATGATTGTGTTTATCCCGATTTGCTCGGTAATGTACTCAGCACTTCGAAGCTATGCAAATAAGCGTGCACCGAAGGAGGTAACCTGATATGAGAATTTATAACGATGTAACAGAAATAATAGGCAATACACCGCTTCTTGAGCTTTCGGGCTATGAAAAGAAGTATTCGCTTCCGGCTAAGCTTCTGGCAAAGCTTGAAAGACAGAATCCCGCAGGAAGTATCAAGGACAGAGCCGCACTCTATATGATTAACGATGCCGAGAAGAGAGGCATTATTTCAGAGGGTGCAACAATTATTGAGCCTACAAGCGGAAATACAGGAATCGGTCTTGCGGCGGTGTGTGCGGCAAGAGGCTATAAGCTTATACTCACAATGCCCGAAACTATGAGCCTTGAAAGAAGAAAGCTCTTGTCTGCATACGGTGCTACTCTTGTGCTTACAGATGGCAAAAAGGGTATGCAGGGTGCTGTCGAGAAGGCAAACGAGCTTTGCGAAGAAATCGAGGGCGCTGTGATACTCGGTCAGTTTGACAACAAGGCAAACGCCCTTGCACACTATGAAACAACGGGCCCCGAAATAGTAAGGGATACCGACGGCAAGGTGGATATCTTTGTCTGTGCGGTAGGTACGGGCGGAACACTCACGGGAACAGCAGAATTCTTGAAGGAAAATGTAAGCGGAGTGAAGGTTGTCGCAGTAGAGCCGAAGTCTTCACCGCTGCTTTCAAAGGGCATTTCAGGCTCTCATAAAATCCAGGGTATCGGTGCAAACTTTATCCCGTCGGTGCTCAAAAAGGAGCTTATCGACGAGATTGTTACAGTGTCTGATGAGGACGCACTTTCAACGGGCGGCGAAATCGTAAAGACAGACGGAATACTTGTCGGAATATCCTCGGGTGCGGCAATATTTGCGGCAAAGGAGCTTTCGCAAAGAGAAGAAAACAAGGGAAAGAATATTGTTGTTATTTTACCTGACACGGGAGAAAGATACCTTTCCTCGGAGATGTTTTAAGGAATTTTCAGAATGGACAGAAAAGAAGCTTTTTCAAGAACCGAAAGATTTTTCGGAGAAGACGGAATGCAAAGACTGCAAAACGCAAGGGTAGCGGTCTTCGGAGTCGGTGGAGTCGGCGGATATGTGGTCGAGGCGCTCGCAAGAAGCGGAGTCGGCGCAATTGACGTTATCGATTCCGACTGCGTTTCGGTTTCAAACTTAAACCGCCAGATAATTGCTACCATTGATACGGTCGGTATGCCGAAGGTGCAGGCGGCTAAAAACCGCATTCTTTCGATAAATCCGCATTGCAAGGTTGAGATGCATAACATTTTCTACCTTCCTGAAACAAAGGAGCAGTTCGATTTTTCAAAGTATGATTATGTTGTCGATGCCGTAGATACAGTGTCGGCTAAGCTTTCAATTATTGAGGAAGCAAAAAACTGCAAAACACCCGTTATAAGCTCAATGGGTGCGGGAAACAAGCTTGACCCCACAAAGCTTGAGGTTGCGGATATCTACAAGACCTCGGTGTGTCCGCTGGCGAGGGTTATGCGGTATGAGCTGAGAAAAAGAGGCATAAAAAAGATCAAGGTCGTCTACTCAAAGGAAGAGCCTGCAAAGCTCTTCGGTGAAGAGATAGCCGACGAGCATAAGAGGAGCGTACCTGCGAGCAATGCGTTTGTGCCGTCAGCCGCAGGACTCATAATAGCCGCAGAGATTGTAAAGGAGCTTGCCGATGAAGCGTGAACTTGATACAGCACAAAAGGCAATGCAAAGCCTTACAACTAAGTTTTCAACCGATATTTTAAAGCCGTTTTACGACGCTGTCGAAAAGTATAAGCTTTTTGAAAAGGGCGACAAAATCGCCGTGTGCGTTTCGGGCGGCAAGGACTCGGCACTGCTGGCAATTCTTATGAAGTGGTACGAGAGAAACAAGGGCGGTATCGAGGTAAAATTCATCTCAATGGACCCGGGATATACCCTCGAACACAGACAAAAGCTTATCTCAAATTGCGAGCTTCTCGGCATAGATGCCCATATGTTTGACACAAATATCTTAGCTGCCGCAGACAGTACCGATAAATCCCCGTGCGGAATCTGTGCAAGAATGCGAAGAGGCTGGCTCTATAAGAAGGCAAAGGAAATAGGCTGTAACAAAATGGCGCTCGGACACCACTTTGACGACGTTATCGAAACTACTCTTATGGGTATGCTCTACGGCGGACAGCTCCAGGGAATGCTGCCGAGAATAAAGAGCCGAAATTTTGAGAATATCGAGCTTATAAGACCTATGTATATGGTTTCTGAGGACGCTATAATCAGATGGTGCGAGTACAATGGACTGTCGTTTATCCGCTGTGCGTGCAAGTATGCCGAGGGCGAGGATGCCTCAAAAAGAGCAGAAACAAAGAGGATTATTGCAGAGCTTGAAAAGCTCAATCCAAGAGTCAAGAAAAATATTTTCAGCAGTATACATAATGCCGATTGCGATACTATGGTGGAGTACAAGGTTGGCTGGGAAAGACACAGCTTCCTGGAAAGGTTTGAAAAGTAGAGCTTGACAAATGAATATTTAGGTGATATAATGCAGTAAACTGAATAGGGGAGCTTGCGAAAGCGGGCTGAGAGGGGGCTGTTTTGCTCCGACCCATAACTTGATTCGGATAATGCCGACGTAGGAATGCGTTTAGTATGATTATGTTATTGTAGATGCTTCGGGTTTAAACATCCCGAAGCTTTTTTATTCAGTCAGTTTTGAAAAAGGAAGAATGGAAATGACTCAGACAATCAAAAGCCACACAAAGACAACCAGACTCGTGACAGCCGCTATTATGCTCGCACTTGCAACGGTGCTGAGTATGGTTAAGGTGATTCAGATGCCTCTCGGCGGAAGTATCACACTGCTCAGTATGCTGCCGATATGCATAATCTCGATAAAATACGGCGTGAAATTCGGACTTGCAACATCGTTTGCGTATTCGCTTATCCAGCTTGCCCTGGACTTTTCATCAGCACTGAGCTGGGGACTTTCAAAGCAAGCACTCATCACATGTTTTTTAGTCGATTACATACTTGCATTTTCGGTTCTCGGCCTTGCGGGTGCGTTTCGCAAGAAGAGGTATATGGGAATCTGCCTGGGTATAGCAATGGCGATAACACTCAGATTCTTGTGCCATGTAGTTTCGGGTGGTGTAGTGTTCGATATCTGGTGTGAATGGGATAATGCCTGGGTGTATTCTGTAGCGTATAATGGCGCATTTATGCTGCCTGAAATGATAATCACAATGGTTGCCGCTTGTGCTATGATGAAGCTTCCGCAGATGAATTCGGTGCTCTCGGAGTAATCGTATTCACAGTTCGTTTACAGCTTTTTAGACAAAATATATTATCACTCCTTTCAAAGCGAGTCAGTAATTATCATAATAAATAAAGTTTGTTCTGCAAGGGGTAAGAATTATTGACTTTAAACGTTTTAAATTGTATAATATACTTATCAAATATAAATTGGAGGTATATATTCCCATGAGTAAATTTTGCGGAAATTGCGGAGCACAGCTTGAAGATTCAGTAATGTTCTGCGGCGCATGCGGAGCAAAGCAGGAAGCACCCGCTCAGCAGGCTCCTGTTCAGCCACAGGCAGTAATGCCACAGGTACCTGTTCAGCCACAGGCACCGTTTGCAGCAGTTCCGGCAGCAGATGGTTCAATTGCTACGGAAAAGAAGCCAATGTCACCGGAAACTAAGAAGACAATCGGTATTGTCGCTGTGATAAGTGCAGTGGTTATACTTCTCGGTATAATTGCAGGAGTTATTATTCACAACGCTACAAAGTACCAGAAGATTGATGTAGAAGACCTTTTTATGATTACTTGTGAAGGTGTCAATGGTAGTGCTACTGTTGAAATCAAGTTTGCTACACCTGAAAATGTCAGAGATGAAGTAAGAAACGGCGGAATGTATTACGAAGAGTACCGTGAGTCTGAATACTATAACGAAGAAGACGGTAAAGAAGAATTCATTTTAACCAAGTCTTCTAAGTGGTTTAACACAGAAAGAAAAGATATGAAGAAGGCATGGGATAAGTTCGACAGCGTTTCTGATATCAAGAAGGCTCAGGAAAAGCTGATGCAGTATGTCGAGCTTGAAGTCGATGAAGAGTCACTTAAGAATCTTTCCAACGGCGATACAATTGAAATCAAGGTAAAGATTAAGGAAGAAAAGCTTAAGAATAAAAACATCAAGATTGAGGGAACAAGCTTCACATACACTGTTGAAGGTCTTGTTGAACCTGAAGTTTTAGAGCCTTGGAACGGCATTAATGTTACATTCGAGGGCAATAACGGATACGGCGAAGCTGTAATCAACACAGACGGTGTGGACGCTGAAATGTTTAATTTCTTCAACTACCGCTTCTCAACAAACAACTATGACCTTTCAAACGGCGATGTTGTAACAGTAGAGCTTCGTGTTTACATGAGCCTTGATAACGGCTATTTTACATACAATGATAAGTACTATACATACGACGATAAGGTTCTTACAAAGGACTTTACAGTATCAGGACTTAAGGAGCTTTCAGTAATCGACCCATTCGAGGGTGTAACATTCGATTACTCCGAAAAGGCACCTACACTTACAGCTAAGCTCAACACAGATGCTTGCCCACAGTACATCAAGGACTGCATCGAGTTTGACTGGGATTACAACGCACTCAGAAACCTCAACATTGGTGATGAGTTTACAATTACCGCAACTGTTTCTTACTGGGCTGAGGATGAGTTTGCAGATTTAGGCTACAAGCTTGCTACCGAAGAGGTTACAAAGACATTTGTAGTTCCTGACAATGTTCCAAAGTACATTCAGGATGTAAACCAGATTAAGAAGGTTGATACTGAAACATTCATGAAGCCTGTATATGACGAGATTAATGGCGAAATCGGCGACGATTATATCGGTGCTCTCCGCCTTGACGGCAAGATTGCAAAGATTGATGCTATCACACTTACTGATGCATATCTTGTAGCTCCTGTTGAAGTTGCAAGCAAGAGCAATACATACTATCAGACTGGTTCCGTTAAGATGACACTTGATGTTGACGGTGCTAACAAGTCCAAGACAATCTACTTTGTTGCAATGTTTGATTCCGCTTATATAGACGCAAACGGCGAGCTTTTCCACGATGACTACTGGATTCTCTATAACTGCGCTAACTCTATGGAAGAAATCAAGGCACAGTACATCAACACACCTGACAACAAGGCTCAGGGTAAGGTTATGACTTCAACTGCTAAGGTTCCAAACGGTGATACACCGGTTGAGGATAAGCCTGCTGAAGACACACCTGTTGAAGACACACCAACAACCGACGCTCCTGCTGAGGATACACCTGCAGAGGACGCACCAACAACTGATGCTCCTGCTCAGGCTGCATAAGCCGCAATATAAAGCAATCAATCCCCGCAATTAGGCAAATAGTAATATAGAAGTATATTATATGAATTTATCGGGGGAAACCTTTCTGAAGAAAGTTTGTCCCCCGAACCCCTTACAAAGACTTTTAATATGATTTCAGCCCCATAGGGTACCTATCAGAAACCGAGAATTGAAAATCAGTTCTTCTTGGTGAGTACCCTATGGGGCTGAAATTTATAACAAAAGTTTTAGGAAAGGAGTTTGAGGAATAACCCTTTTTCAAAAGGGTTTTCCTCAATAAGTCCGTGTAATACTTCTAAATGACCACTTACCTTAAGCTGCGGGGATTTTTATGTGCGTCAAGAGTGGATTTACGACAGAGCAAAAGACCGACAGACTATACCGCCTGTCGGTCTTTCTTGTATATAGTGAGGTTTTGAAATTAAACGCAACCCTGAGCCTTCATAGCTTCTGCAACCTTGATAAAGCCAGCGATGTTAGCGCCTGCTACGAGGTCGTCGCCGAGGCCGTAAGTGTTAGCAGCCTCAACAGAGCTTGAGAAGATGTTCTTCATGATTGACTTGAGCTTTTCGTCAACTTCTTCAGCAGACCAGCTGTATCTCATGGAGTTCTGAGACATTTCAAGACCGGATACTGCAACGCCGCCTGCGTTAACAGCCTTTGAAGGAGCAACGATAACGCCGTTTGCCTTGAGGTAAGCAATAGCCTCGTTTGTTGTAGGCATGTTAGCAACCTCTACGTAGTACTTAACGCCGTTAGCAACAATCTTTTCTGCCTCTGCCATACCAACTTCGTTCTGTGTAGCACATGGCATAAGAATGTCAGCCTTAACGCCCCATGGCTTCTCGCCTGCAAAGAATGGAACACCGAACTTGTCAGCGTAATCCTGAACTCTGTTTCTGCAGGAAGCTCTCATTTCGAGGAGGTAATCAACCTTTTCATCTGTGCTGATACCATCTTCATCGTAGATGTATCCGTCAGGGCCGGAGATTGTTACAACCTTACCGCCGAGCTCGTTAACCTTCTTAACTGTACCCCAAGCAACGTTACCGAAGCCGGAGATAGCAAATGTCTTACCCTTGATGGAATCCTTGAAGTAGTCGAGCATATTTACTGTGTAGTAAACTGCGCCGTAGCCTGTAGCTTCAGGACGGATAAGAGAACCGCCGTAAGGGATGCCCTTACCTGTGAGAACGCCTGTAAACTCGTTCTGGAGTCTCTTGTACTGACCGAAGAGGTAGCCGATTTCACGAGCACCTACGCCGATGTCGCCTGCAGGAACGTCGAGGTTAGGACCGATGTGTCTGAAAAGCTCTGTCATAAAGCTCTGGCAGAAACGCATAACTTCAGCGTCAGACTTGCCCTGTGGGTCGAAGTCGGAACCGCCCTTGCCGCCGCCCATTGGAAGGGAAGTAAGGGAGTTCTTGAATGTCTGCTCGAAGCCGAGGAACTTGATGATGCTTGCATTTACGTTTGGTGCGAATCTCAGACCACCCTTGTATGGGCCGATTGCAGAGTTGAACTGTACTCTGAAACCACGGTTTACCTGAGTCTTGCCATTGTCGTCAACCCAAGGAACTCTGAAGAAAATCTGTCTTTCAGGCTCTACCATTCTTTCGATAACGCCAGCCTCAACGAGGTCAGGTCTCTGCTCGATAACAGGCTCGAGGGATACGAGAACTTCGTTTACTGTCTGAAGAAATTCAGTTTCGCCCGGATTACGCTTTTCAACTCTAGCGTATACGTCCTTGAGATAAGGATTCTTAAATTCCATAATAAATACCTCCGTCATAATTTTTGAGTATAAAACTACCCTCTTATAATATCACATATCATCTTGAATTGCAAGAGCTTTTGAAAAATATTTCAAAATTTTGTAAAAATAGCCCCGTACAGGCAGTTAAAACGAATTCATTTGGCGTAAATGCTGCAAAAAGCTGCAAAACGGGATAAGCTCCTTGCAGGAAACGAGTGCCTATCCTGCAAATTAAGCCCAAAAATACAGCTTCGATTTGCTCCAATTCGGCATTTTGACGATTGACAAAGAGATAAGAATGTGTTATATTTGTTCTTGTAACAAATACATTTGTTTTCGGGAGGTGTACTTATGGCAGACTCAGACAACAAAAGAAACCTTGTCGTGGTAAGCTCTGATGTATTACCGGAGATTATTTCGAAGGTTCTTGATGCAAAGAGAATGCTTGCAAGAGGAGATGCAAGAAATTCCTCCGATGCTTGCAGGGCTGTTGGCATATCCCGCAGCGCATACTATAAGTACAAGGATTCGGTTTTCACCTATGAAGAAAGACTGACAAATAAGATTATTTCGCTTTATCTTACCCTTTGCGATGAGAAGGGTGTACTCTCGGCGGTGCTTTCAAAGCTTTATGAGCACAGCGTTAATATTCTGACGGTGAACCAGAACATCCCCGTTGACGGTGTAGCGACAGTGACAATTTCCTTCAGATTTGAGGAAAACGGAATCAGCACTCCGCTTTTGCAGGAGGAGCTGAGGGCTCTTGCGGGAGTCGTATCTGTCAAGATAATTTCGGGCGAGTAATATCTCCCTATTGCATAACAGAAAGGACATTTAAAAATGAGCAGTAAGATTGCAGTAATCGGCTACGGAGTAGTTGGTTCGGGAACAGTAGAGCTTTTTGAAATGAACAAGGCTCAGATAGAAGAAAACATCGGCAGACAGGTTGATCTCAAGTATATCTTAGACCTTAAGGATTTTCCTGACAGCCCATATGCTGACAGAATGATAAAGGACTTTAACATCATTCTCAACGACCCTGAAATCGAGGTTGTTGCAGAGGTTGTCGGCGGTGCAACATTCGCTTACAATTACACAAAGGCACTTTTGGAAAGCGGAAAGAGCGTTGTTACATCAAATAAGGAGCTTGTTGCACGAAAGGGTGCAGAGCTTCTTAAGATTGCAAGGGAGCACAGCTGCAACTATCTGTTCGAAGCTTCAGTAGGTGGCGGTATCCCTATAATCAGACCTATCTACAGATGCCTTGCTGGTAACAAGATTGAAGAAATCGCAGGTATCCTGAACGGTACAACAAACTTTATTCTCACAAAAATGATAAGAGAGCAGATGAGCTTCGAAGAGGCTCTCAAGCTTGCTCAGCAGAACGGCTACGCAGAAGCTGACCCGACAGCAGACGTTGAGGGTATCGACGCTTGCAGAAAAATCTGTATCTTAGGCTCGCTTGCTTACGGCAAGAACATCGACCCCGACAAAATCCACTGCAGCGGTATTTCAAAAATCACCATGGAAGATGTTGAGTACGCAGACGTTGCAGGCTATGTAATCAAGCTTATCGGTGTTGTAAAAGATACCGAGGACGGAAAGATTTCCGCAATGGTATCACCGAGATTTGTTGACAAGAAGCATATGCTCTCTCACGTTGACGACGTTTATAACGCTATCTGCGTAAAGGGTAACGGCGTGGGCGACACTGTGTTCTACGGCAGAGGTGCTGGTAAGCTTCCTACAGCTTCCGCAGTAGTAGGCGATATCGTTGATGCACTCAAGCACCAGGGTACAAATATCGGATTTAACTGGGCTGACAGTGATGAAGATATCCTTCTTCCAAGAGCCGAGGAAGAGTCATCTGTATATGTAAGAGTCAAGGGTGAAGATGCAGAAAGCATGAAGAGTGCGTTCTCGTCAATGTTCGGAAAGCTCATTTTCCTCGAAAGAGCCGGCAGACCTGACAATGAGCTTGCATTCATTACTCCTAAGATGAAGGAGAGCGAAATCGACGCAAACCTCACAATTCTCTCCCATACAGTTTCTATCGAAAGCAAGATACGCATTCTGTAATCAGAGAAAACAAAGTATAAAGAGAAAGCCTTCGGCAGAAAAATGCACCGCCCCAAATTGTACGGACAGCACAAAAACACCCCTCTATGGTGCAATATTAAGTTTTAAGCAACATACTGACTTCGTTTTTCAATCGGAGTCAGTTTTGTTTTTAGTTGGATACGCTCATTATTGTAGAAGTGAA
>JAGALZ010000043.1 GCA_017848055.1 Oscillospiraceae bacterium
ATGTTACACCTTGTTCCTTGAGTGATAGTATTTCTTTTTCGTACTGCTTTAGGTGTCCGTACCTTTTAGACATAAAAATCCCTCCTATGGTTTTCTTTTATTATACCATAGGAGGGGACTTTTTTCTATTGTCCGTTTTTACTGGACCTGTGCAGGGGGGGCGGGGGAGAAACTTTCTTCAGAAAGGTTTCACCCGACGGATACATATAAGCCTATAAGAATACAACTTTCAAGTCCGTATCCCTTTTGATTTTACGGTTATTACTGATTCCTTGTAACAAAGCCACCCTTATTGAAGAACAGCTCTCTTATTGCAAGCGCACAGCCTGACAAGAATCTCTGCTTATCGTCAATAATGCTGAGTGAAATCTTTTCTGCAACAGTCTTACCTGCGATTCTTTCAACTGACTCCTTGAAGTAGTCGCTTACGGCAGGGTCCTGGGCAAGTTCGAAATTATCAAGCACCAGCTTCTGTGGGTTTGTTGTAAAGTAGAGGTTATTGAGAAGCACAGCTGTAAAGTCGAGTGCCTTCTTTATTACTTCAACTGTTCCCTTATCTCCCTTTTTGAAGGACTCGGATATATTATTAAGACAGATTCTTGTGGAATCGCCGCCGAGCACCTTATAAAGATACGGGGTATTCTCCTCTGAGAACACTGCTGTCACCTTCTTGATAAGTGCAGAAGGTGAAATCTCAGACTTGCAGCAGCCTCTTCTGCCGCAGTCATGCAGCTCTATAGAGGATGGGTTTAAAATAATTCTGTCTACGAAGTCTGTTCTGTTATCGTAGGAAACGATAGGGTCATTGAGATTTGTAACGACAAAGTGCATTGAATTGCCGTACTGCAGGAATGCGATATTCTGACGCTTTGAATCCTTCACCTTTGTAAAGTCGATATTTGCCATAGCAAGTCCCTTTACAGAGTTGTCGATGACAACAGGAAGGTCAGTTGCCTGCTTGAATATGTTTCTGATATTTGTATAGTCAGGAACACCGTTTTCTACTGCAACGCCAACCTTAGAGTACATTCCCGGATATATTCCGAGTCCGACACCGAGGAGCTGACTATGCTCTATACAATTATCATTGAGGATATCTCTTACTGACTTCTTGATAAAGCTCATTATCTCCTCAATTGTAGAATCATCCGAAATTGTAAGATTCCTCTTATCAAGAGCAGCACCTGCCAAAGTTGCAAGACCGACACTTACAAGTCCGTCCTCGACAGTTATACCAACGGTGAACTTGAAGTTATGGTTTATATCAATCAGAATCTTCTTTCTTCCTCTTGGAGTTTTTTCCGCAACATGCTTATACTCGCCGAGCTCTACGATAATACCCTGCTCAATCATCTCATTTGTGATAATAGTTACTGCGGCTCTTGTAAGCTCAAGTGCTCCTGCAATATCAATTCTCGATGTAGGGCCACGCTGTTTTAAAATCTTTAAAACATGCATACGGTTCTGTCTTTTCAGGTCAAGCTTGCTTATTCCGTGCTGTTCCATTTACGTCCTCCAAAATTTTGTAAAAATTATAACATGTAAGATAATTATATATGACGGTTGTTAACTGCAAATTAAATTTGTGTTAAAATTTTTCGCATTTACAGTTTATTAACAGTTGTTGAAACAAAATCTTTAGTACGATGAAGTCACCACGCTGCGGCATCGGAATCAGGTGAGAAAATTCTTTCAGCCTGCTCTGAGGTAAGCTCGATTCCGAACACGTCCTTGTAGTAGCTGATTGTTTCTGCTGTTATATCGATATCGGAGAAAAGCTCGGGGTAGACACATTTTGCGGTCCAGAGGAGTGTAATCGGGGTATCAACGCCCGGGGTATAGCTTCTGTACATACCGAGCGGTGTTTTATATACACGCTTGTTCTGCACTGCAGAAATTCCGCTCCAGTCAAAACTTCCGAAGGTATTATTATAGAGGTCGTCGGGGTATGCGGAATTGAAATTGGTGATGAAGATGATTTCAGGGTTCCACTTATAAATCTGCTCCATATTGACCTCGACACCGTTTGTTCCCTCAAGCTCACCGCTTACGTTCACACCGCCGACGAAGGTTGACCACCACTGTCCGAAGGAAGCGTTACCCGGGACTGCGATTGCGGTTTCGCTGTACTGATAGAGGTAGAGGATTTTCATTTTCTGCTCGGTATCACGTGCAGATAGTCTTTCATTGATTAAAGCCTTTGCCTTGTCGCTTCTTTCACGGCAGAGCTTCGCTTTATCATTTTCCTCGAACATTTCGCCGAGCAGGTCAAGCCATTGATTGAGTGTTTCAGAGGCATCATTCTCCCACTTTCTTGCTGAAATTGCAACGGCGGGGATACCTGCGCTCTCTATAGCTTCTCTTACTGCGGGGGTATCAGCGTTATAGAAAACGACATCGGGGTTCAAAGCGATTAGCTCCTCTACGTTTATGGTTGTGCCGTCGAAGAAGCCTGTTTCTGCCTTTAAAAGCGCGGGATAAAGCTCGCCGAGCAGGCTGTTTTCGGCGGCGCTCATACTCTGCGGAGCAATTCCGACAAGCTTATCGGCAGAGTCGAAAAATACTGAAATTACCGATGGGAGAGGAAGGATATTCGCAACGGCGATTCGCTCGATATTCTTCTTGACGGTGACCTTTGCACCTGTATGGTCGGTAATGGTGATTGTTTCGGTGTTGCTGCTGTCCTTGCTACTGTCATTACCTGCACAGCTGCAGAGCATTGTAATGCAGAGCATAGCTGAGATAAAAACTGCAAAAATTCTTTTCATTTTGTTTCTTCCCTTCTTAAAGCTGTGAAGCTATTATCTCTATACTTTCGGTGGTATCGGGGATATCGCTTCGGAAAATTCTTCCCGAAAATGCCTCGTGAGGCAGAGGCAGGAGCCTTGCACCCTTCGGCAGAATCGGCTGATAAAGCGGGTCTGCGATAACTACCATTGCATTACAAAGAAGCTCTGACAGCTCTTCTTCGTCACGGGCGATAGCGTCGCCGATACCAAACTTCACTGAGCAGTTTTCGGTTGCACAGATAATTCTTGCACTTACGCCCTTTTCGAGTCTGAGGGCTGCTGATAGGCTTTTTGCATATATGCCCTCGCCTATAATTACGATATCTGTGTTGCTGTTATCGGCATCGTCAATGCAGGTAAAGCGGTTTTCGCCGTCCTGAGCTGAGAGCTTTATGTCGTCGCAGATTCTATCGGTGAGCATTTCTCCGCAGGGCCTTGCGACAACGTAAGGAATGCCGAATTTCTCCTGCATCTTCCTTGCAAGCTCCATACCGCAAAGCGACACGACAAGGTTAACGCTTGCACGGGTGGCATTTTTAATGCTGTCGAGAGTATCGCCCATTGCCCAGCAGGAGTTTACATTGACACCTCTTTTTATAAGTGCATTCTTCATGCTTTCAACAGAGCCGTTTACCGAAAAATCAAGCGGTGTAACACCTAAGATATTGACGCAGAGGCTGTCGGACTTTTCTTTCTTTTCAGTACACAAGCCGTCAAAGAGTGCGCAGAATGCCTTTGAAGCACCCGAAATATATGTGTGCATTCCGTTTGTATCGATGCCGAAGGTTTTTATACCTGTTCTCTTTTCGATGACAGATGCAACCGCTTTAAAATCCGTACCAATCATCATGGGTATCGGGCTTCCAGCTATTGCTATAAACTCGGGGTGAAGCTCGCTTGCGGCTGACACTATATCGCCTATGAGCTTTTCATCGTCGCCCATAATAGCTTCCATCTCGGTAAGTCCTGAGATATAAACCATACTGTCAAAGTCGTACCATCTCGGCTCGTCGTGGGTGTTATAGGTTGAATTACAGCCTGATGCGTCGTGCATTATGACCATTCCGCCAAGCTCGAAAAGTGCGGACGGCACACCTGAAACGTCGGCTGTGTAGGTTGAAATTATCCTTGCTGTCTGTTTCATTCGCAGCTGCACCCCATTCCTTTAATCTGTATAAGCTTTCTTGTATCCTTCTTTTCGACAAATGCCTGCTCCATAAGCGAGCACATCTCCACGATACCGCTAAAGCCGTACATACCGCCGCTTTCGACGATATTGACAAAATGCTCGGTGCCCGTAAAGTAAGCCGCCTTCTGACCGATTGCGAGGGTTTTGAAGGCTGTTACTCTGGGAAGGACTCTAAGCTTTGAATGCACGGTTGCGATAACATCAAGCTCGGGGTAATGCATTTTAAGGAAGTCAAAGTGCTTTTTCTCGTTCTGGGTAAAGCTGTCTGCATACACTGCCTTTACGTTAAAGCCGTTTTCGAGAAGGAGTCTTGCAAGCGAAAGCGGCGAGGTAACGGCTGTATAGTCGATGGTAATCGGTGTATCGCCGATAAGCTCTCTTGCGTTGGAGAGTGCGTTCTGTGCTTTTTTCTGCATTGCATCAAGGTCGGGAATTTCAGCGTCAAGCTCTTTGCACAGTGTTGTGAGCGACTGCTTTATATCCTCGGGATTAAAGCTTTGCATAAGCGAAATGTGCTTTTGGGAGAGTCTTTTCTGCAGCTCCTCGCCTGCCTTTACAGCGGCGGGGTTTGTTGTAATGTTAAGGAAGGCTTTTCCCATAGCCTTATACTGCTCATAGGTTTTTGTGTCATGGATTTCGGTAAGTGTAAAGCCTGCTTTTTCGCAGATTTCGTAAAGCTCGCTGTTTTTTGAAACGGCGATATTATTACCGATAATGTTTACTGCTCTTTCGTCCTTTTCGCTCTGAGGGAGAAGGCTGTAGAGCTGTTTTCTCATAAGTGCGTCGGGTGTGATACCGCTTTTACGCATAATAGGGTTCATATAGCAGTCGGTGAAATCAACATCGGGGTGTCTTTCACGGAGAGTGCGGTACACATCCGGCAGGTCACAGCCGATAAAGTGATGAATACAGCTTGTATACAAAAGCACCGCCTTCGGCTTTGGTGTGAGCTTTGAGAGGATATCGCTGACACCCTCGACGATAAGCTCTTCCATATCTCCGTCGAGTACATTCTGCTCTCTTATTTCCACGGTAGAAAATCTGTGTGACGCACCCATCTCGGCGGCTGTGAGGACTACACCTCTGAGGCAGCCTGACGCACAGACAAAAATCTCGTGCGCCTGGGGCATAAGCATTCCTGTGTGGACGATATTCCAGGTGCCTCTTGCCGAGCATCCGTATTCGAGCCCCGACTCAAACGGTGACGGGAATGAGGCATCAGATATTTTAACTCTTGCGCCGCTGTCACTTACATCGGCACCGATTCTTTTAAACATAATGATATGATTTCCTTTCCTTAGAGTGAAAACTGCTCAAGCACTGCTTTGCAGAGTGCTCTGTAGGAGTTTGCCATATCGCTGTCGGGGAAGGCTTCGATTACTGTCTTTCCCATATCCTCGGCGGCGGTTACCATATCGCTTCGCTCCAAGGTTGCGACAATCTGAGAATTTATATCCCCGCAAAGCTCCTCTACCTTTTCAAGCTCATTTTTTACATTACGCTTATTGAGGATAATTCCGCCTAAGGTAGCATAGCCTCTGTCCTTGAAATTGTCTACTGCGACTGCGATATTTGCGGCGGCATGGATTGCCATATTCTCTCCGCTTGTGATAATGAACACCTTATCGGCGTAGCCTTCTCTCATAGGCATTGAAAATCCACCGCACACGACGTCGCCAAGCACGTCATATATAACGATATCGGGGTTGTATTTTTCGTATGCGCCCTTTTCCTTAAGCTTTTCGAGGGCTGCGATAATTCCTCTTCCTGCACAGCCCACTCCCGGTGTCGGGCCTCCTGCTTCTACGCAGACAACTCCGCCGAAGCCCTCGCAGGTCATATCCGAAAGCTCAAAGTCGTTCTTTCTTTCTCTTACGAGGTCGAGGACGGTGTTCAGTTTTACGTCCTTATGCAGGCTTTGTGTTGAATCTGCCTTCGGGTCACAGCCTATCTGCATTACCTTATAGCCCATTTCACTGAAGGCGGCTGACATATTTGAGACGGTTGTGGACTTGCCTATTCCGCCTTTTCCGTATACTGCAAGCTTTATCATTTAAAAACTTCCTTCCTTTTTAGCGTATGTTGCCTTGACGCTCACTCCGTCAAGAGTACAAAGCCTTGTTACAAGCGACTCAATTTCGCTGTAGGGGGCTTTGAGTGTTACATTTATGATATTGACCTTATCCTTTCGGTAGGGCATACCCATTCTGCCTATCAGATACTTTCCCGCTTCGTGGAGATAGTCATTGATAAGCTCACCCTTTGAATAATCGGATGCGATAATTGAGATTATTGCAAGACGCTCCTCGTCGGGTGAAATGGGGTCTTCCTCGTTGTCAGAGAGTCTGAGCGCTGTAATACTGCGAAGGGTGCTTTCCTTTGTTTCGACGCTTGCGATTACAGCTTTTACTCCGAATGCCTTTTCAATATTCTCCTCGGTCACTACCTTTGAGGTTTCGCCAAAGATATATCCGTCACGCTTTTTGAGAAGCAGAGCCTTATTTGAAAGGCGAAGTGCGTGCTCGGGGTAATGGGTATTGAAAATGCAGGTGACTCCTGATTTTGAGAGCTCCGAGAGGGTGTTTAGTACTATCAGCTGATTTTTGAAGTCGAGGTTTGACTCAGGCTCGTCGAGGACGATAACCTGGGGGTCTGACACTATTGCTCGACATATAAGCACCATCTGCAGCTCGCCGCCACTTATTTCGTTACAGCGTTTTTCCGCAAGGTGCGAAATTCCAAGCTCCGAGAGTCTTTGCATACAGATATCTATATCCTTCTGCTTTGGCTGGGAGAACATTGACAGGGTGCTTATTCTGCCGAGGAGCACGGTTTCGAGCACTGTTGCTGCTGAGGTAAAGCTTTTTGCCTGGGGAACATAGGAAACGACACTCCAGAGCTTTCTTGCAGAGATTGAGTTAATATTTTCGCCGTCGAGCATACTCTCGCCCTTTGTCCATTTCAGAAAGCCGAGCATACAGCGTATGAGAGTTGTTTTGCCTGCACCATTTGGGCCCAGGATTGCGATGAGATCGCCTTTTTCGGCGGTGAGGCTTATATTGTCGAGAATGGTATTCTTTCCGTAGCCGAAGGACGCATTTTTTATTTCAAGTATCATATTCTGAATCCTCCTCTTTTTCTCATAAGGACAATAAAGAACGGTGCGCCGATGATTGCAGTTAAAATTGAGATAGGGATTTCTGCGGCGGACACACTTCTTGCTATTGTATCTACCACAACCATAAACGCACTTCCGAGGCTTATTGAGGCGGGAAGCACGGCACGGTGGTTTGTACCGAATGCCATACGGCAGATATGCGGAATGAGCAGTCCGACCCATCCTACCTGGCCGCACATTGAAACGCAGGATGCGGTAATCACGGTAGCACAAAGCACGGTTACTATTCTGAGTGCTTTGATATTTACGCCCATAGATTTTGCTTCGTCGTCACTGAGTGGCAGGACATTGAGCTTCCAGCGGAGCAGGAACAGCACGAAAATACCTGCTATAATCGGTGGTGCACCGAGGGCAAGAGAGTCATAGCCTGCACCCGAGAGGCTTCCCATAAGCCAATAGGTAATGGCGGGGAGCTGTGACTCGGTATCGGCTGTGAACTTTACGAGTGACACGAGGGAATTGAAAAGCGAGCCTATCATAATACCTGACAGCACGACCATACTGAGTGCTTTCCCTTTACCGGATGCGCAAAGCCATGTTACTGACACGGCTACAATTCCGAGCACCAATGCAGTAAGCTGGACACCGACGAGCGAAAATCCCATAAGTATGGCGAGTGCGGCACCGAAGGATGTACCCGAAGCTACGCCCAAGGTATCGGGTGTAGCGAGTGGGTTTGCGAAGAGGCTCTGGAATGCGACACCTGCGGCGGAAAGTCCTGCACCTGCAAGCAGTGCCAGCAAAACTCTTGGCAATCGGATATTCCACACTACTACCTCGAGCTGCTGAGAAACGCTTTCTCCGCCGAGCTTTGAAGCGACGGCTTTCACGATATCCGAGACGGGATAGCTTATTCTGCCGATTGAGAGTGCAACGACTGCGATTACAATTGGCAGCAGCACGAGGATTATTACGGCTACAGGGCTTAAATTTCCTGCTTTATTTTTCTTCATTTACATCTACCTTTGCGATAACATTTGAATATGCGGTTTTGGCACTAACGCCGTTGAGTCTGCCTATCTTTCCTGACAGTGTACTTATTACGTCCTGCGGTGCATCGATAGCGACGCTTATAATACTTATTTTTCTTTCGCTGTAGGGTATACCCATTCTTCCGATAATAAAGCTTCCGTACTCGTGGAGTATACTGTTAAGCTCTGCGACGCTGTCGGGGCTTTCGACGATTATTCCTATTATTGCGACTCTTGTTTCCATTTTTTCACCTCAAATAAAAAATAGCTGCATCCTAAAAAAGATACAGCTACGCTATCGGACAGAAAACTCCTGTTCTGTCCGTTTCGTTCTATACTGCAGCTTCAGCCTCAAAGCTTTGCTTTTCGGCGTCAGGATACTACCTAAATAATAGCACTTTAAAGCTGATTTGTCAAGGTGTGCACGTGATGTAAGGCACCGCAGAGCCGCAGCCCGCTCGTGGGCTGCGGCAAGGACGCATTGCCCTTTTTAATTTACAAGGGGCAATGCGAAAAGCCCTATGCTGCCCTGTCGGGGCGGCATAGGGCCTGCGGTGCCATAGTCAGGAGCAGTATTTACTTTGCAAACACAAATCCCTTAAGCTCGAAGAGCTGTCTTCCCTTGAACATATAGTCAAAACTTCCGCCTGCTGATTCCTTCGCAACAAGGAAAATGCTGTGTCGACCTGTTACCGCCTTAACTACGCAGGAAACTACTCCGCCGTTTGTTCCTACCTTGCATACTCCGATTTCCTCGCCGTTTTCGGCATCATCGATTCGTATGGATATCTCGGCGTTGCTTCCCATACCGACAGTATCGGCCAAAAACTTCATCGTCTTTGTGGAATAGTCCTCGCCGAAATCAAAGTACTTGTAGCCCATAACGCACCCGTCTGTGATGCCCGTTACAACCCTCTCGAAGATGTTCTTCTCGGTAACAAAGCAGCCGCCACGAAGAACGCAGGCAATCTCGGCTGGTGTCTGTCTGTACGGCAAAAGCGACTCCTCAAAGCCCAGCGATGTCATCTCTACAGTCGGAATGCTTCCGTCGGGGAGAATTTCGATTTTCTCGACGCATGCACGTCTTGACATGATTGTTCCGTTTGTCATACGGTGGTAGAAAATGTACCACTGTCCGTTTATCTGACATATAGAGCCGTGGTCGTTTCCACCGGGGTAGTCGTCGCCGTTATCGACGATATATCCTCTGTACTCAAACGGGCCGGTTGGCTTGTCTGAGGTAGCGTAGGCAAGCCTGCTTCCCCTTCTCGGCGAATATATAAGATAGTATGTGTCGCCGAGCTTTCTCGGTGAGCAAGCCTCAAAAAACTCAAACGGCTCCTCTACGGGGATAATGTCCTCTATACAGCTTCCGTCGACGATTTTATACATATTGCTTTCGTCCACCTGCGCCATAAACGACTTTTCAAAGCCGCAGTAAATATACACCTTTCCGTCGTCGTCAACAAGCACTCCCGGGTCTATAAACCAGCCGTTACAGCACACCTCGTCGGGAATAGTATACTCGTAGCTTGAGATAAGCTTGAACGGGCCTTCAGGCTTATCACTCACTGCAACACAGCCCTTTGCACCCATTATGTAGGCATAGAGATAGTACTTTCCGTCCTTCTCTACAACGTCGGGGGCATAGAGGTAATTCCCCTTCGCCCAGTCGGTATCGCAGGTATGGTCACGGTCATCCTCGGTATGGAAAATGTCGCCGTGGCATACCCAGTCGTTCAGATTATCGACGCTTGCACTCCAGACCTTGAGCTTCTTGTCGCAGAAGCTGTCGGATGCAGGACGGTCGTGTGAGCCGTAGACATACACTCTGTCGCCGAACACTCTCGGCTCGCCGTCGGGGATATACTCCCAGAGCGGAAGATATGGATTTGGCATAACAAAGCCTCCTTCAAGGTATAAATATATTTTACTATAGTTTAATTGTATCACACTGTACACACACTTTGCAATAGCTTTTCTTAAATTTTAAAATCTTAATATTTTACTGCTTATATAAAAAATTAGATATTGCAAAATATATACAATAGTGTTATCCTTTTTGTAACGGAATAGACCGCATTGTTCGTTTTTTGTACGGTTAATATTTCAATAATGAATGGAGGAAAACATGATGAAAACAAAACTTCTTGCAAGAATATTTTCTCTTGTAATTTGTATGGGACTTTCCGTATCGGCACTTACTGCCTGCGGAAACGGCGACAGCTCCGCTTCGTCATCTTCTGATGCCGGCTCTTCTGTTTCCGACAGCTCTGTGACCGATACATCTTCGGCAGAAAGCAACGAGGACTCGAAGGCTGACGAACCTGTAATGATGGAGTTCACAGACAAGACTGCGGCTCAGATTGTTGAGGAAATGGGCAACGGCTGGAACCTCGGAAACACAATGGAGGCGTGCGGCATAAACGCAAGCGACCCTATCGCTTTTGAAACCTGCTGGGGACAGCCTATCACAGAAAACGGCATTCTTGAGGGTGTAAAGGCTGCCGGTTTTGACTCGGTAAGAGTTCCTGTTGCCTGGTCAAATATGATGTCCGACGACGGAACATACACAATCGACGACGCTTACTTTGACAGAGTTGAGGAAATTATCAACTACGTTATCGGCAACGATATGTACTGCATCATCAACATCCACTGGGACGGCGGCTGGTGGGAGGCTTTCGGCTCTGAGGATGAGGCTGTAAGAAACGCCGCTATGGACAGATACGAGGCAATGTGGACACAGATTGCTGACCGCTACAAGGGCTACTCCGAAAAGCTCATTTTCGAGTCGGCAAACGAGGAGCTTGGTGAAAGATACTTCTCTCTTGCTATGCGTCCGCCACAGACCTACAAGCTCACAAATGAGATAAACCAGCGCTTTGTTGACATCGTAAGAGCTTCGGGTGGAAACAATGACAAGCGTTGTCTTCTCATCGCAGGCTACAGCACAGACATCGACAAGACCTGCAAGGACTCCTACAAGATGCCTACAGACACAATCGAAGACCACCTCATGATTTCCGTTCACTACTACACACCTTCTACTTACTGCATCGCATCCGAAGAAGATAACTCCTGGGGCTACCGTGACAGCTGGGGCACAGACGAGGATATCGCTGAAATGCGTTCTTACTTCGAGAAGATGAAGAAGTTCACTGACGCAGGATACCCTGTTATCATCGGTGAGTACGGCGTTGCTCAGATTAGAGATGAAAACGGCGCATGGGTTCACAAGGAAGGCTGTGACCTGTTTATCAAGAATGTTCTCCTCCTCTCCGAGGAAATGGGATACTGCCCTATGCTCTGGGACTGCAGTAACTTCTTCGACAGAATCTACTTCAAAATGATGGACGAGAATATCGCTCAGATTTTCCTCGACGCTAAGGCAGGCACTCTCAAATAATATCACCAATACGGAATATTTATGTATTTATCGGGGTAAACCTTTCTGAAGAAAGTTTATCCCCCGTACCCCCTTACAAAGACTTTCGATATAATTTCAGCCCCATAGGGTATGTACCACGAGAATTGTTTCAGATTCTCAGTCAAGTGATATCTACCCTATGGGGCTGAAATTTTTATTAAAAGTTTTAGGAAAGGAGTTTGAGGAATAACCCTTTTTCAAAAGGGTTTTCCTCAATAGGAACGCAAATGTTCCATATTCGTAATATTATTTAAGGGTGTATTATTCGCCTTCGAAGAGAGGTGTTGAGAAATATCTTTCTGCGGTATCGGGAAGGACTGTGACAACAGTTTTACCCTTACCGAGCTTCTTGGCGAGCTTCTTTGCTGCGGCAACGTTTGTGCCTGCGGAAATACCGCACATAATACCCTCGAGTCTTGCCAAATCCTTAGCGGTTTCGATTGCTTCCTCGTCGGAAACGATATACACCTCTGAGTAGATATTGACATTTAAGTTCTTAGGAATAAAGCCATCGCCGATACCCATCTGGAGGTGGGTGCCGATTGTACCGCCTGCTAAGATTGCGGCATTCTGAGGTTCAACCGCCCAGATTTCAATTCCGGGGTTCTGAGCCTTTAAAACCTCGCCGATTCCACTGATTGTTCCGCCCGTACCGAAGCCCGAGCAGAAGCCGTGGATTTCTCTTCCTGCCTGCTCTAGAATTTCAAGTCCTGTGTGGTGCTTGTGAGCCAGAAGGTTTGCGGGGTTTTCAAACTGCTGAGGGATATACACGTTCGGATTTTCGTCCTTCATTCTCTTTGCGGTTGCAAGGCATTCGTCCATACATTCGCCGATATTGCCCTTGTCGTGCACGAGAACCACCTCTGCGCCGTAATGACGCACGAGCATTCTTCTCTCACAGCTTACAGAGTCAGGCATGATAATTACCGTCTTGTAGCCTCTTACAGCACCGATAAGAGCAAGTCCTATTCCCTGGTTTCCGCTTGTAGGCTCGACGATTACCGTATCCTTGTTGATAATCCCCTGCTTTTCAGCTTCTAAAATCATATTGTATGCGGTACGTGTCTTTATCGAACCGCCGACATTGAGTCCTTCAAATTTAACTAAAATTTCCGCTGAATCCTCGTCTGTCATTCTGTTGAGGCGGATAAGCGGTGTATGTCCTATTACATCAAGAACGCTGTTATAAACCATAAAATTTTGTCCTTTCAAAAAACGCTTACGTTACATTATATCACAATCTTAAAAAAACGTCAATCGCTCATTTTCGGGGTATACTATTTGATAATATATTTAAAATATATATAAATGCCCTTGACTTAGCGGCTGAAATTTTGTATATTATTTATATAACAATTTCCGCAGGCTGTACTTGCTGCGGAATCTAGGAGGATTTATGAAAACACAGGAAACTTTCAAACCGTTTGTCCCTGCGGATAAGGTTATGAGAGAGCTTACACCTGCGGCAATCATCGTCGGTGTGCTTCTGGCTGTCGTCTTCGGCGGCGCTAACGCTTATCTGGGACTTCGTGTAGGAATGACGGTATCTGCGTCTATTCCTGCTGCTGTTATTTCCATGGGTGTTCTCAGAGTAATACTCAAGAGAGACTCCATTCTGGAAAATAACATCGTACAGACTATCGGCTCTGCCGGTGAATCTGTTGCTGCCGGTGCTATCTTTACAATGCCGGTACTCTTTATGTGGGCAGACAGAGGTGTTGATGCACCTTCCCTTCTCGAGATTGCACTTATTGCACTCGTCGGCGGTGTGCTCGGCGTACTGTTTATGATTCCGCTCCGTCAGGCTCTCATCGTTCAGGAGCACGCTACTCTCCCTTACCCTGAGGGAAAGGCTTGTGCTGAGGTTCTTCTGGCAGGTGAAGAGGGCGGTTCTAAGGCAGGAACTGTTTTTGCAGGTCTTGGAATTGCCGCTGTTTACAAGTTCATTGCTGACGGTCTCAAGCTCTTCCCGAGTGAGGTTGACTACGAAATCAAGCCTTACAAGGGCTCCGGTGTTGGTATGGACGTTCTGCCTGCTCTTGCAGGTGTAGGTTACATCTGCGGTGCAAAGGTTTCATCCTATCTGCTCGCAGGCGGTACAATCGGCTGGTTCGTTATTATGCCGCTTATCGCTATGTTCGGCGGAAACACTGTTCTTTACCCTGCGACTGACCCTATCAGCTCGCTTGGCGTATGGGATTTATGGTCTAACTACATCCGTTACATCGGCGCAGGTGCAGTTGCCTGCGGCGGTATTATGAGCCTTATCAAGTCACTTCCTACTATTGTCAAGACTTTCAAGCAGGCAATGAAGGGCTTCGGTAAGAAGGCTCAGACTCAGGACAGATTAAGCCGTGATATTCCGATGAACGTTATTCTCGTCTGCATCGGTATCATTGCTATTGCAATGTGGCTTATTCCTGCTATCCCTGTAAACCTTATTTCTGCAATTATCATTATTGTATTCGGCTTCTTCTTTGCCACCGTTTCTTCAAGAATGGTAGGCGTTGTAGGAAGCTCCAACAACCCTGTATCGGGTATGGCTATAGCTACTCTTCTGATTGCTACAATGATTTTAAAGGCAACCGGTAACATCGGAACAAAGGGTATGATTTGTGCTATCACAATCGGCTCTATCATCTGTATCATTGCTGCTATCGCAGGCGACAGCTCGCAGGACCTCAAGACAGGTTACATTCTCGGTGCTACTCCTGTAAAACAGCAGATTGCTGAGCTTATCGGTGTTGCCGCTTCAGCTGCCGCAATCGGTGCTGTTCTTTACCTTCTCAGCAAGGCTTGGGGCTACGGCTCTTCACAGCTTCCTGCTGCTCAGGCAACACTTATGAAGATGGTTGTTGAGGGTGTTATGGAAGGCAATCTCCCATGGGCACTCGTATTCGTCGGCGTGTTCATCGCTATCGTTGTCGAAATTCTCGGAATCCCTGTTCTTCCTTTCGCAGTTGGTCTTTACCTGCCAATCCACCTGAGCACACCTATCATGGTCGGCGGTCTTGTAAGACTCTGGGTTGACAAGAAAAAGAAGATTTCTGAGGACGACAGAAAGCGTGAGGTTGAAAACGGTATTCTCTACTCGTCAGGTCTTATCGCAGGTGAGGGTATCATCGGTATCCTGCTCGCTATCTTCGCTATCATCCCGATGGGCAAGGGCACTACACTCGCTGACAAGTTCGACATCAGCTCCAAGCTCGGCCTCGACCCGAATGTTGGAAATATCCTGGGTCTTGTATTCTTCGGACTGCTGATTTCTACACTCATTATGTTTATCAAGAAAAAGCCGAAGGCTTCCGCTAAGACTGCAAAGGTGTCTGAGGATAATGAGTAAGAATAAAAACGACAACTTCCTTGACTATATCCCGAAGCACAACGAACTCTTCCCATATGAGAAAAACAAGGACGGCATCATCGAGATTAAAATGAAAAACCGTGGTCTTGTAAAAAAGATTACGCAGCTCATTCTCAGAAAGCCCAAGTACACCTATGTTAAGCTCGAGGGTATGGGTAGCTTTATCTGGGAACAGATAAACGGCGAGAGAACTATATATGAAATAGGTCAGCTCCTTAAGGAAAAGTACGGCGAGGACGCAGAGCCTCTCTATGAAAGACTCTGTAAGTATATAAAGTCACTCCGTACTAACCAGTTTATCCTCTATAAAAACCTCGTCAAGGATAAATAACCACAACAGATTAAGGGTAATACCCGTATAGCGATTTACGTGTATATTGAGGAAAACCCTTTTGAAAAAGGGTTATTCCTCAAACTCCTTTCCTAAAACTTTTGTAATTTAATTTCAGCCCCATAGGGTACTCATCAAAGAGAACTTTCTAAAATTCTCGTGATTGTGATAGGTACCCTATGGGGCTGAAATCATATCAGAAGTCTTTGTAAGGGGGCTCGGGGGATAAACTTTCTTCAGAAAGGTTTCCCCCGATAACACACATGAATTCACTGTGCGGGTATTATTCTCAGTCTGTCGGGGTTATTTAGCCAGGCTGCGGCGTTTATGGCGACGGACACGGTTGATATGTCTTTCGAAGTCGCCGTCCAAGATAAGCTTAGCGATAAGGAGCTGAACGAAGGTTGGCACGGTGCAGGAATAGAAGCCGAGTTTTTCGGAAAATCTTTCTGCGAGGTTCTGAGGCAAGACCATATAGCCGACTCTCATTGAGGGGGAGATAGTCTTTGAAAAGCTGTTCATATAGATAACGTTATCGTTATCGGAAAGCGAGAACACGGTTTCTTCGGGCTTATGGGATACGGAGAACTCCGACTCAAAGTCGTCCTCGACTATGTATTTTCCTTTTCTGCTTGCCCATCTGACATACTCGTGGCGTTTTGATGCTGAGGCGGTAACACCGCTCGGGAAGCTTCGGTACGGGGTGATATGCAAGACATCGGCATTAGATTTTTTCAGCTTCCGGCTGTCAATTCCGTCGTGGGAAAGAGGCAGCATTTCGAGAACAACGTCGGCGGCTTTATACACCTGCTCGATTTTCTTATACGAGGGCGCTTCGATTGCAAAGGTTTTATCTCTTCCGATAAGCTCGACGATAAGTCCGTAGAGGTATTCAGAGCCTGAGCCGACAACAATCTGCGACGGACTTGCCTTTATTCCACGGCTTGCGGCAAGGTAGCGGCTTATCGCTTCACGGAGCTCCTTTCTCCCTATATTCTCGGAACGTTCCAGAATTCCTTCGCCCATTTCGGAGATTACGCTTCGCATAGCCTTGGCGAGCGTCGAAAACGGAAACTGCCCCTCTTCGTGCGAAATGCTGTCCTTGCGAACAACTACCGTCGGCTCTGACTTAACACCTGCAAATCCATCGTCACGACTGAAAATGTTGAAATATCCGCTTCGCTCTCTCGCCTCTATATATCCCTCGTCACACAAGAGCGAATATGCGTGCTCGACGGTTATCGTGCTTACCGAAACCTCTTCGGCAATTGTCCGCTTTGATGGGAGCTTTGCACCAAACGGGTAAATCCCTCCAACGATGTCCTCTCGGAGCTGTTTATATAGCTGGAGATATGCGGGTGAGCCCTCTTGTTTTGAAATTACGTACTTCATCTGGTTATATAAAAATGTTCCTTTCTGACTATTTTAATATTATCAGATTTATTATATACTATATTTTGCAATAATTCAAGGGGGGATTTTCTTGCCGCACAATCATCAGAAAAAAATAGCTGTTATAAACGACTTCTGCGGATTCGGACGCTGCTCACTGGCGGTATCCATTCCGATAATCTCGGCAATGAAGGTGCAGTGCTGTCCCCTGCCGACCTCGGTTTTCTCAAACCACACGGGCTTTGAGAGCTTTTACTACACCGATTTTACAAGACACATGGGGTCTTATGCTGACGAGTGGAAAAAGCTTAACCTGAAGTTTTCAGGCATTCTGACAGGCTTTTTAGGCTCGCCTACTCAGATAGGCATTGTTGAGGACTTTCTCAGAAAATTCAAGTCCGGTGATACTATAACTGTCATTGACCCTGTTATGGGCGACTACGGAAACCTTTATCCGACCTACTCTCCCGAGCTTGCAAGAAAGATGAAGAATCTTGTGCCGTATGCGGATATTCTGACTCCGAATCTTACCGAGGCCTGCATTCTGACCTCGACTCCGTACAATCCTCAGATAAGCTCCGAGGGACTCAGGCTCCTTTGCGAGAGGCTGAGCGATATGGGTCCTGCGAAAATTGTGATTTCGGGAATCGACAGAGGCGACGACCTTGAAAACTTCGTATATGAAAAAGACAAGCAGGCGGTTTCTGTTTACTGCCACAAGGTTGGGCCTTGCCGCTCGGGAACGGGTGACGTGTTCTCCTCGATGATTGCGGCAGATGCTGTGAACGGAGTTGATTTTATGGACTCGGTTCACCACGCTTCAGACTTTATCGCAAGGGTATTAAGACGCACGCTGGAGCTTGATTTGCCGAAAACTGACGGGCTTTGCTTCGAGGAGCTTCTTTGCGAGATAGGTGATGGTTACAATGAAAAATAAAAAGCTGAAAATGATGTGTATGTCGGGACTTTGGGCAGCCGTTGTGTTCGTGTTCACGGCATATCTCCACATACCGAGCCACGTCGGCTACACCCATGTCGGCGACGGATTTATATATCTTGCCGCCTGCATAATGCCGCTTCCGTACGCAGTTTTTATCGGTGCGTGCGGCGGTCTTCTTGCTGATGTTCTGAGCGGCTTTGCAGTCTGGGCACCCGCTACTGTAATCATTAAGGCGGCAACCGTGCTTTTCTTTTCATGCAAGACTCGCAAAATCACCGGCACCCGAAATCTCATCGCACTCGTTCCTGCAGCTTTGGTCTGCACGGGCGGATACTACCTTTACGACGCTCTTATAATCGGAAGCTTCACCTCCGCACTCGCCGGAATCCCCGGCTATGTCACACAGTCTGTAATGAGTAGCGTGCTTTTCGTGCTCTGCGGCGCTATGCTCGATAAAACTAATATCAAAAATTCCCTTAAGTAATACAAAATCCTGTATGTGTCCATTGAGGAAAACCCTTTTGAAAAAGGGTTATTCCTCAAACTCCTTTCCTAAAACTTTTGTAATTTAATTTCAGCCCCATAGGGTACACATCAAGAGAAGCTCTGAAATTCTCGTGATTGTGATAGGTACCCTATGGGGCTGAAATCATATCAGAAGTCTTTGTAAGGGGGCTCGGGGGATAAACTTTCTTCAGAAAGGTTTCCCCCGATAGACACGTACAAGCTTCTGAGGGGAGACTTGTTATGGCATCATTTATCAGAAGATAAATCTGAAGGATTTGAAGTCAAAATTACTACCCGGCAGGAACATAAATGACACGCGGCATTTTCCGCTGATGCCGTCTAGTTCAAACTGTCTTTCGGTAAAGCTTTCGGACTTTTCGAACTCGAGCAGGACTCTTTTTTCGCTGTCGCTTACAAACACGGCGTGGATGCTGTTGAGCTCAAGGCTTGACCTGCCTGTTACGGCGATTGCCTTTGGCACTTTGTCTGTAAAATCGAACTCACCGAAGTCGAGAACTACGTTGTTTCCGATGCCTGTCACGGCATCCTCTGCGATTGTAAAGCTGTCGCCGTAGATATTGTCATTCATAAGAGCCGAAATCTCTGACGTTTCCTTTGAAGGCTTGTCGAAAACAAAGCCCTTGAGGTCGTAGCGGTTATCGGATGCAACAGTAATTGTATGCACACCTGTGAGCTTCTTTGTGAGCTTGTAGGTGTTCGGGATATAAGTCAGCCAGATTGATTTTTCCTGGTAGGAGAAATCGCCTATCAGCTCACCGTCCTTGTAAGTTCCGTCATAGAAACGGACATCTACAGCATTGGTGCAGTTTGCGAAAATCGGGACTGTAACTGTATCGCTGCCAATTTTTCCGAAATCGACATTATCAAATGTCGCCCAGCTTCCCTTGCCCAAAAATCCTACGCCACGCTGAATGCCGTTTGCGACATTGTTTGAACGGGTGCAGAGTCCGCCTGCCACAAGCTCATATGGGTTCATTGTCGCACTTCCTATTCCGTCTGCCGAAACCTCGACCGCTGAGAGAATGTGATACTTATCTGTACCGTTCTTGCAGAGTGCTCTGACATAGAACTCTCCGTCACCGAGGCACTTGACTGTTATCGAGTTACCTTCGCGGCTTACAATCTTAGCGAGATTTGTGTCGATACCTGCGGCGGTTGTAAGTCTGAAATCAATATCGTTTTTATAAACTGCATTTTCGGGGTAGCAGACAGCCGTGAAGGTAATAGTGTCATTGTCCTTTGTAAAATGCCTGCTGTCGGAGTGAATTTCGATTTTACGCACGGGGATATCATTCTCGTAGCCCTCGCCGTAGGAGTGGTTTTCGGTAACTGCACTTATGCCCGAAATATCCTTGTCGGTCGATACTGCTTCAAGAGTAATCTGAGCGTCAGGAAGTGACGGAGATGACGCTTTCACTACTATCTCACCTGCCTGCTTCTTAGCGGCAACTATGGCTAAGAGCTTGCCTGAAAACATACGGCGTGAGGTTGTCTTGTAGTTGTCATAGTCGGTTGAGTCGCCGTTATCGAGGCCGACAAGTCTGCCTGCACCCGTAACCGACACAAACACTCTGTTGTTTGCGTTCCAGACGGGGTTTGAGTCCTTGTCAAGAGCTGAAATCTCAACAAAGATGAGGTCCTCGCCGTCTGCCGACATTGTTGTCTTATCGGGTGTAAGAGTAATGCTCGCGGTATCTGTAAAGGAGCGTTTTTCGTCCCTTGCGATTACATTTTCGTTTTCGTCATAAGCTACAGCACTGAGCACGCCCTTTTCATAGGGGAGCTTTACATCAAGCGACAAGTCCCTGCCGTTTATATGGTCGATATTCTTTCTGCCCACTGACTTACCGTTTAAGAAAAGCTCGACACAAGGGGCATTTGACACGACTCTTACATCAATTATCTGTCCCTCGGTAAAGTCCCAGTAAGGGTAGACATGGACAAACGGCGATTTCTTATAATCCGTCCACTCTGCACGGAAAATATATGCGCTATCCTTTGCAAAGCCTGCTGTATCATACTGTCCGAAGTAGCTGTTTTTGGTGGAATACGGTGTCGGCTCGCCTATGTAGTCAAAGCCCGTCCAGATAAACTGACCTGCGCAGAACTGAGCGTCTCTGTCGTCTGCGATACAGGTTTCGGTGCTTTTTGCGGCAAAACCGGGGCGGCTGTTTCCGAGGGCTGAGCACTGCTCGTCGTCCTCGCTTAAAATATCCTTTTCAAACGGGAAGTGGTAAATTCCACGGCTTTGCACAACCGACGATGTTTCACTTCCGTAAATCATCCAGTCGGGATGCTCCTTGTGGTGCTCATTATAGAGCCTTTCGTTATAGTTATAGCCCGCAAGCTTTACTATATCCGCACACTTCTGTGCATTCTCCCACGGCATATAATTTGAACCGATAGTCACATAGCCGTTGCCACGTGGGTCGTGCTGTTTTACAAGCGATGTTAAAAGACTTGTGACTTCCTGACCACGTTCCGAGGCGTGGGTGTCGTAAATTTCGTTTCCGATACTCCAGCCGATAACGCATGGGTGGTTTCTGTCACGTCTTACCCAGCTTGCCACATCCTTATCTACCCACTCGGGGAAAAATCTTGCGTAGTCGTAGGTGGTCTTTGGCTTTTCCCACATATCGAAGGCTTCGCTTAAAATCAGATATCCCATCTCGTCTGCAAGCTCGCAAAGCTCCTTTGCAGGCATATTATGGCTTGTTCTGATTGCGTTGATTCCAATCTCACGAAACTTTACAAGCTTTCTTCTCATTGCGTGCTTATTGAATGCAGCGCCGAGTGAGCCGAGGTCGTGGTGCTCGCAGGCACCGTGGAGCTTTACGTGTTTTCCGTTGAGGAAAAATCCCTTATCGGTTGTAAACTCGATTGTTCTGAAGCCGAAGCGTGTATTCTCTGTGTGCACAGCCTCGCCGTTATCAAAAAGTGTTGTTTCAAGAATATAGAGGTACGGGTTTTCTATGTCCCACGGAATTACTCCCTCAAGCTTTATATTGCAGGTTTCCTCGACTTTTGTACAATCATAGCTGTACTCACACAAAATTTTTCCGTTATCCAGCACCTTATGTAAGACGCTGAGGTTCTGCACGGGCTTGTTTTCGGGACTTACAACCTCGGTGGTAACTGTGAGCGAGCCGTCGGCTGAAGCAGATATATATATTCCGTTCGACGGAATATGAGTCTGATTGTACATTTTGAGGTGGACATTTCTGAAAATTCCTGCTCCCGAGTACCATCTGGAGTTCGGGGCTCTGTGGTCGACGCTTACCGCAATGAGATTTTCGCCCTCACGGAGAAGCTCTGTTATATCAAACTCAAATGCCGAGTAGCCGTATTTCCACTCACCTGCAAGCTTTCCGTTTACATAAACCTTGCTGTCCATATAAACGCCGTCGAAGCAGATTGATACTCTCCTTTGCTCGTTTATATATGTAAAGCTTTTACGATACCAGCCTCTTGAGGTTTCGTAAAGATTATCCGTGTCAAAAATCAGCCAGTCGTGAGGAATATCGACATGCTTCCAATCCAGGCTGTCAGAGTATTCCGTGTCGATTTCGGTCTTGGTAAACTCCCAATTATCGTTGAAAATGATTACATCGTTCATAGGATTATCTCCTTTCATATTCCATTATAATATATCATAATAATCTCATATTTACAATACACCAAATGACGAAATATCGCTCTCCTTTTTGTATATATGTCGCAACTGCCACGATAATATTATCGCAGATATAATAAATTTAAACAGTAAAATAGTCTGCCCGAAGGCAGACCGCTTGATTTAAAAAATTATTCCTGTATTTCTTTTGCATGGCTCTTTCTGACGGCGGCTCTCACCTTGAGCACAAAGGTCGGCGAAACCGACAGCTCGTCCACTCCCATACTGATAAACTGCTGTGTAAGAGAAGTATCTGCAGCAAGCTCTCCGCATATTCCTACCCACCTTCCGAAGTGGTGAGCGTTTTGCACGGTCATATCTATAAGCTGCAAAACAGCCTCGTGGTGGGTGTCACAAAACGGCTCTACATTCGGGTTTTGTCTGTCGCAGGCAAGCGTATATTGGATAAGGTCGTTTGTTCCTATACTGAAAAAATCGACCATAGGAGCAAGTCGGTGGCTGATAAGTGCGGCGGCGGGAGTTTCAATCATTATGCCAAGCTCTGTAAGCTCCGAGTATTCGATATTCTCGTCTTTAAGCTCTGACTTAATCTCCTCGCAGATTTGAAGGATTCTTTCAAGCTCCCAGACGTTTGCTATCATAGGGAACATTATCCCCAGCTTTCCGAAAGCTGAGGCTCGTAGCAGTGCCCTGAGCTGTACTCTGAACACCTGCGGATTGCTAAGGCACAATCTTATAGCACGGACACCCAGAGCCGGATTTTCTTCCTTGGGCATATTGAAGTAATCGCATTGCTTATCTGCGCCGATATCCAGTGTTCTGATAATAACCTTTTTGCCTGCCATGCTTTCGAGAACACGCTTATATATGCCGAACTGCTCGTCCTCGGTGGGATAATCGTTTCTTTCAAGAAAAAGAAATTCGCTTCTGAAAAGTCCTATTCCCTCGGCATCATTGAGCAGTACGGCACCTATATTATCGACGCTTCCGATATTTGCAAAGACGTTGATTTTCTTACCGTCGGTTGTGATACTGTCCTTGCCCTTGAGCTTTTGCAGAAGCTCTTTTTTCTCCTGCTCCTGAGCATGCTTTGCTTCTGCATCCTGCACAGTTTTCTCGTCGGGATTGAGTATAAACTCACCTGTAAAGCCGTCAACCACCGCAACATCGCCGTCCTTGACCGATGACAAAAACTCCTCTCCGACTCCGATAATTGCGGGAATGTTCATATTCCTTGCAAGGATTGCGGTATGGGAATTTGTTGAGCCGTGGGCTGTTACGAATGCAAGCACCTTGTCTTTATCGAGCGATACAGTTTCGCTCGGTGCCAAATCGTCGGCACATATTATCACTGGTTCGTTTGTGTTGTCCTCTCCTGATGTGCTTCTCATAAGGCAGCTTATAATCCGGTTTGAAATATCACGGACATCCGCCGACCTTGCCTGCATATAGGCATCATCCATAGCCGCAAACATCTCCGCAAAGTTATCGCCCATTATTGCAACGGCATATTCCGCATTGACTTTTTGCGTTACAATCATATCGGCGATTGCTTCGTTATAGTCCTCGTCCTCAACCATCATTGTATGAATCTCGAAGATTGCCGCATTTGTTTCTCCGACCTCCTCCAGGGCTTTTTTATAAATCTCATTGAGCTGTGCAATTGCCTCAGCTTTTGCCGCCTGAAGTCTGTCAAGCTCGCCGTTTATATCCTCGACCTTCTCACGCTTGACTTTAAGCTCCTGTCTTTTGAAAACAGCTATCTTTCCGACTGCAACTGCGCTGTAGACTCCCTTGCCCCGAAACTTCAGCATAGTATTATCTCCTTTCATAATTATTGCTCACTTAGTTTCTGCCAAAAATGCTTGTTATATTAAAAATCTCCTTTTCGAGGTCCGGTGTAAGCTGATTGCTTTCCAGTCGCCATTGCCAATTGCCCGAGGCTGTTGAGGGTGTATTGATTCGGCTTTCATCGCCGAGTCCCAGCCAGTCCTGCATAGGGATAACGCATAGCCGTGCATTGCTTCTCATCAGCAGTGATATAAACGCTCGGTGGAGCTTCTGAGGCGGAGTGAAATGGTCACTCAGATAATCTCTTGCCATTTTTCGCTCCTTTTCTGAGATTGCTTCAAACCACGACGCTATCGGCTGGTTGTCGTGTGTACCGGTATATGCGACGCAGTTTTCATTATAGTTGTGCGGGAGATAATCATTTCTGCTACCCGTATCACGGCTGTCAAAGGCAAATTCCAGCACCTTCATATTCGGGAAACCACTTTCTCTCACAAGTCTACGCACGCTGTCGGTCATAAATCCCAAGTCTTCAGCGATAACCTCTTTATCTCCCAGCGCCTTTTCGACTGCCCTGAAAAGCTCGATTCCGGGGCCTTTTTCCCAGTGTCCGTTTTTTGCGGTCTTATCCTCAGAGGGTATGGAATAATACTCATCAAATCCACGGAAGTGGTCAATCCTCACGACATCATAAAGCTCAAAGCAATGCGCAAGTCTTTTTATCCACCACTCATACGAGGTCTTGCGGTGATAGTCCCAGTCGTAGAGAGGATTTCCCCAGAGTTGGCCGTCTTTCGAAAATCCATCGGGTGGACAGCCTGCGACTGCTGTTAGCATTCGATTATCGCCAAGCTGGAAAAGCTCAGGGGCTGCCCAGACATCTGCACTATCGAAGGCAACATATATCGGGATATCCCCGATTATTTTTATGCTCTTTTTGTTTGCATAGCTTTTAAGTCTTTGCCACTGCTCAAAGAACTTGTACTGCAGATATTTATAGAAGGTTATCTGTTCAGACAACAAACTGCGGTATTCCTCGATAGCCTTAGGTTTCTTTTCACGAGCCGGCTTTTCCCACTCGCTCCACGGCGCTGAGCCGAAATGCTCCTTGAGTGCCATAAACAGTGCGTAGTCGGAAAGCCAGCTGTTTTTCAAGCAGAAGCTTTGAAATCCCTTGTCGCCGTTTATATTGCTTTGGGTAAATGCCTGCTTTAAAAGCTTTATTCTGCCTCTGTACAAGGCTGCGTAATCAATTCTGCCCTTATCTGAAAAGCCTGCTTTATCGCAATCCTTTTTTGTCAAGAGTCCTTCTTTTACGAGCTCTCCAAGACTTATGAAATACGGATTTCCTGCAAAGGTGGAGAAGCTCTGATACGGCGAGTCACCGTAACCTGTAGGACCGAGGGGCAAAATCTGCCAATAGCTCTGTCCTGCGTTTTCCAGAAAATCCACAAACTCATACGCTTTTTCATCAAAACAGCCGATTCCGTATTCCGACGCTAGTGATGAAACCGGAAGCAGTATGCCTGCACTTCTTTTCACCTTCCCTCACTCCTCTCACACTCTGCGATTACACCGTAATGGTCAGACACCACCGCACCGTTTTTCCCGTTGAAGATTACCCTTGACGATTTAACCGAAGGCTTAAAATTGCACCATATCTGGTCGATACGCATACCCTTCAAAGACCTGCTCTCTTCTCTCCAGCCGTCTATCACCTTTTCGACTGTAACTCCGCTGTCCTTTTCTTTGGCAAGACAAAAGGTATCATACCAGTCGCTGTTTTTCATCAGGTCATATCCTTCTTTTCTTATATGTGCGGGGTTATTGAAATCACCCATCAGCCACACGTATTCGTAATTTCCGAGGCTCTCGCAGGTTTTATTCCACTGAAAACAAAACGGCTCCTCGTCATCCTTCCACCAGCCAAAGTGGACGCTGAAAAACCAGTCTTTCGGGTAAGCCTCGGTGCGCACGCCGATAATCCTGCGTGTTTTCCATTTATCCTTATCATCGGTTTTACTGACTGTGAGCGGCTTTGTCTGTATGATTCTGCTTTTGCTCATAACGGCTATTCCTTCACAGTATTTATCGTAGCCCTTTTTTATGGGAAGATATGTCCAGTAGTAATGTATATTTTTTGCACTCAGCCTGCGAATCGTCTGAAGGATATGATTGTCATCCCGTATCACAATATTCTTTCCGCAGGGGACATATCCGAAAAGGTCGGCGTCTGCTTTGGGTGAAAATAGGGACTGATTGACTTCCTGAAGCGCTATAATGTCAGGCTGTATTTTAGCGATTGCGTCTGTAAAATGCTCAAGCTTACTGCTGTAATTTTCCTCGACAAGACTATGGGTGTTAAGTGTAAGTAATTTCATACGTATTCCCTCGAAGCTTTCGTTTATACCGCTTTTTATAAGTATTAACGCAATACGCCTCACAAATACATTATATGTAAACCAAAATTAAAAAGGATAGCATAATGAAATTTTCAGAACCTGTGCAACCGTTTGCCGCTACTCGTACTCTTATATAGTAAAGGACTATAAATCCGCGGGTATCGATAAGGAGGGGTTTTATGAAAAAGCTGATTTGTGTTATTGCAGCGGTGAGCGTTGCTTTGCTGGGTGGGTGCAGTGACAAGCCTGAGCTTATTGATTTATCGTCACTTGAAAGCACTATTGATGAAGAGGTATCGACACCTCTGGATACTATCATTACATCCTATCAGCAAGATTCATATAAAAAGCAGATGATAGGAACGAGTGCTAGCTGTACATTCAGCGGTGAGAATATGCTTATTTACTCAAGTCTGGGGCAGGACGCTGATGACTCTATCGGTTCGCAGACAAAGCAGTTCTACAAGCTTGACCTCAAGACGGGTGAATGCGTACCTATGTGTACGGTTCCCGGTTGCACACACGATTATGACGCCGGCACTGCCTGCATAAACAATGCAAAAATAAGCCGCCCGACTGCTGTCGGTGATGATGTATGGTATCTGAGCCATAATACAATTATGAAACAAAGCGGCGGCACGAGCGAGGTCATATTCGAAAACAAGTTCTGTACGGAATATGAGGAAAGCATATACAGAGATTACGAGGGGCACAAATATGTTCTGAGCAGCTTTATTGTTGATGATGACAGCGTATATCTTTTCGGCCCTACCTACACAGTAAGGCTTGACAGACAGACAATGAAGCCTGAGGAATACATCCCACTCAGCGAGGCTATGATATTCTCGCAGTTTGTCTGCGACGGAAAGGCTTATGTATGCAACGAGCTTCAGGAACTGATTATGGTGGACTACAATACAAAAGAAGTAAAAAAACTCGGCGACCAGATAAACAACGCCTGCGCATACGGCGGTATGCTTTACTACACACGATACAACGGCGGTATGCCTTCGCTGTACTGTGCAAGCATTGACGGAAGCGGTGAAAAGAAGCTGTGTGATGACTGCTACATGGATTTTGTAATTAAGGACGGCAAGGTATTTTATCACAACTATGCAACGGGCGGTAATTTAAGGTTTTATGACCTGTCTACCAGACAGGACGACGTGATATATGACGGTATAACAGCTTGCGACTGCATTGTAACGGCAGAGCACATAGACAGAATCTTTGCTATCGGCGAGGCTTACAAATCCGGCGGTCAGGGTATTTGCAATATCATCATCTCCGTAAAGACGGACGGTAGCGGACTTTGGACAAAGGAAATCGACGGAACAGACACAATCCTTTAAATCATGAGGTGGTGCTCTATGAAGAGAAAATTATTATGTTCTTTTATTGTATTGAGTCTGCTTATGCTTGCAGGCTGTGATGGAAAAATCTCCGATGCTGACACATCATCAGATACATACACAAACGAGCTTTCGGGTTCCTTTGGAGAAACGGCTTCATCGTATGATTCTTCTTATGCTCCTGATTCTGAGGCAACAAGCGGTAACATAACAGGAGTTTCATCTAGTATGAATGTTTTTATAAACACCGAAAACGGACAGATAGCCTCAGGTCTGGCTGAAAAGCAAGACCTAAACAAAGGATTATCTCTCACAGTATATACTTCATTTATGCCGGAAAGCTCGTTGCACTTTAGTCAGGCAGAGGCTGATATTTACGTTTTCTGCAACGGACAGGTTATTAATCATTCGGAAGACAAGGAAAGCACTCCATCAGAGAAGACAAGGCACACTATTTCACTCACTACGATGAACAGCATTCCTATATACATTCCTCCGACATCCATCGGTGACTATGAGGATGCCTTATTGTGGATATGTATAAATTATATGCCTGATTATGTTGCACAAGACGGTATGGGAGAAGTGCAGATGACCGGTCTGTGGTATGTTCCTATTACATCACACGGCAAGGGGGATACCCCATCACTATATGAAGCTGATGAAGAAAACTATCTTGTCGGCATAAGGCCGACTACCTCAGGCGGTGAAAATATAAACGCTCCTTACATTGATATCGGCACATACAGCGAGAAGTATCACAGCACGTCCAAATACACTATGGACGATTTATCACGAATCGATTCAGATACAGATTTTGCTCTGACAGCTTATCTTGAAAGCGACGCAGATTACTACTTTGCAGTTTTCCGCAATGGCGAACTTCTCGACGCATTTGACGGAAAAAGTTTTATGAATGGTAGCTTTTGCGGTGGAAAGCGTATGATTAAGTATTCATTTGACAAAGCGTTATTGCCCCAAAACGGAGTATACTCTTACAATGTAATTGCGATGCCCACCGAAGCGGAAATAAGCGACGACGGCTCAGATTTCGCCGTGAGCTATCGTCGCAGGATAACAATTGCTGTTAACGAAAATCCATCTTGACAGGAGGTGCAGATATGCTCAGGCAGGAACTGAAGCGAATACTTCAAAGCCGTGTATTTATTATACTTGCGGCTTTGACTGCTATATATTTTGCATACCTTACGGCGAGCTATTTTTTTAGCAACAAGCAGACAATTACTCAGTATCAAAAGGATGCCGAGGTGACAAATGCATTTCTGAGTGAGGTGTCTGACCAATCAGCTGACGGGGCGAACCTTTATAACACCTTGAAGGAAATGTATCTGGAAGCTGAAAATGAGCTTGGAAGGCTATCTGCACAAGGCACGGGCGAAGGCGGACAGATGAGTGACGAGATGCAGGCGGAATATGACAGATGGAGAATCGCCATGCACGCACTTGACTGTGTGGGTTATCAGTTTGACGAATACCCTTCTTTTGCAGAAAAAACGATAAAGAAAGCATACCTGCTGAGCAATGACGGGTCGCAGGATGAATACACGATACGTCTTAACAAGAAGGCTGTAGAAGAATACAATGTCGCAAGGAGCTTTTCGCTCATTGATACAAAGCCTGCGGGCATCTGGCATGAGATGTATTCTGCAAGGTACAGGTATTTTTACATATTCCTCGTTTTTGTCTTTGTTATTCTGTCGGCAGATATATTTTGCTATGAGCACACTCACCGACTTTGCGGAATGGTATTCACCTCGAAAAACGGCAGAAAATGCCTGCTTTTTGCAAAGCTTTGTTCTCTATGGCTGATTGCGGTGGTTACAATTGTGGTCATAACAATTGCGGACATATCGGTTTGTCTGTCTATCGTCGGCAGGGAGCTTATCTTTGAGCCTGTTCAGGTTCTTCCCATATTCCGAAGAAGCACGGCGGATTTAAGCTTTCTTACGCTTATAATTTATTCAGGGGTTATAAGACTTTTGCTTTTGCTTCTTGTGATATGTCTTGTGGCGGCAATAAGCACAGTTTCAAGGAATGCTCTCGTTTCGCTGAGCATAAATGCTGTACTTATGTTCACGGCATTTGCTCTGTACAGTTACTCAATCGGATATGAAAAAATAAACAGCATTTCGGGTGATATCGTCTTATACGAAAAGCGGTTTGAGCTTTATGAAAAGCTGAGGGGGTTCCTTCCGGTATGCTTTGTAAATCCTATATCGTACGTTGAGAAGTTTGATTATATGAACATCTGCGGATATCCGATTTCAAGGCTTGCAGTTTGTATTACTGTGACAATACTTATTTCGGCAGTGCTTGTTTTGACTGCATTTTCCCGCTTCGGCAAGGCATCGAAAGCTATCAGACTAAAGATAAAAAAGGGGTGAGAGCTATGGAGCTAAAATTTATAAATCTTTCAAAATGCTACGGAAAGAAGCAGGCGCTTATAGATTTCAGTGCTACTATGAATGAGGGTGTTTATGCGCTCTTAGGGCCTAACGGAGCAGGAAAATCGACGCTGATGAACTGTCTTTCCGACCTTATTGAGCCGACGAGCGGAAAGATACTTTTTGACGGAAAAAGCATAAAAGCTATGGGGGCTGATTTCCGCAGCATATATGGTTTTATGCCGCAAAGCTACGGGCTGTATCCGTCCTTCAGGGCGATTGACACTCTGCGGTATTTTGCAAGGCTCAAGGGAATTGAAAACTCAGAGAAAAAGATTACACAGCTTCTTGAAACGGTCAATCTTACAGATTCGGCGAACAAGAGAGTGAAGGGCTTTTCGGGCGGTATGAAAAGGCGGCTTGGAATAGCGATAGCTTTGCTCAACGACCCGAAGGTGCTTGTTCTTGACGAGCCTACGGCGGGGCTTGACCCGAAGGAACGAATTCGTCTGAGAAACCTCATAAGCGAAGTAAGCTTTGACAGAGTTGTGATATTTGCGACTCACATAGTGTCGGATGTTGAGGCGATTGCCGGAAACACTATTCTTCTGCAAAACGGAAGGGTGCTCAAAAGCACCGACACCTGCTCTCTTATCGAAAGCATTGAGGGTAAGGTATGGGAAGCGAAGGTCAGAAACGCTGATGAGGCAATACTTGAAAACTCCTTCAGAATATCCAACATTACAAAGGTTTCAGACGGTGCAATTATACGAATCGTAAGCGACAGCAAGCCATATGAAAATGCTGTTAGTATTTCCCCTTCTCTTGAAGATGTATACTTATATTACTTTGACGAGGCGGCGAGCAAAAATGACTAGGCTTATGTATTACGAATGGTACAAAGCGTTTGGCGGGTTCAAATGGCTGATTATTGTAGTCATACTAATTATCAAGGCGGTATTTACATATCAATCGCTTGATGTATCGGTTGACTTTTCCATACCGATATACAGAGAATACATCTCAGAGCTTTCTGAAATGTCGCAAAGTAAAGCGGAGAAATTTATACTTTCCGAAAACGAAAGGATAAATTCCGTGCTGGGCGGCTATACTGAAATGGAGAGTGCTTACTCGTCGGGGAAGCTGTCACTTGAAGAATACAAGGCATACATAAAAATCTATCATGATGCGAAATCAAAGGCTTCCGCTTTCAATGCTGTATACCAAAAACACGAACAGCTGTCTATGCTCAGTAATGAAAACAGGATATATTTCTACGACCTTGAGTGGTACACCTTCGGGGAATACATGGGGCTTGATTTCTTTGCGATTTTCCTCATTATGATATTTACAGTACCTATATTCTGCAGGGAACATTCTTTAAACACGCATCATCTCAACATGGTATGCAAAAACGGAAGAACAAAGCTTCATATAACAAAGCTAATGCTTGGGTTTATCTCAGGTCTTGTACTCGGCTTGTTAGCGTACTCAATTGACTTTGCAATTTTCGGCTTGCGATACGGATTTGAATATTCGGATATGCCGATACAAGCGGTTATGGGGTACTCGCATAATGCAGACAATGTATCAGTTCTCGGGATGTTTGCGGCTATGTCTGTTTCAAAGGTGCTGTGGTGCGGGTGTCTTGCATTGATGATTTGCGGAATATGTGCACTTTTAAGAAACAACATAATATCTGTTATAATGTGTGCGGCGCTTTTATTTTTCCCGATGCAGGTTCTTAAGTTAAACGAAAACTCACCTTCTTGGCTTTACAGCATAAGCATTTTATCGGGACTTAGCGGCAGCAAGGAAAACATTGATATACTTACACCTCTCATCAACACGGCTATATGGATTGTTATAAATCTGTTGGTTACGGCGACGGTGTACACCAAGCGGAGAGAATAGCTTCTGTATCGGCGGTTACATTCCTGCGAAAGAGCAGCACGCATTAAAACAAAAAAAGGATACCGATAGGGTATCCTTTTTGTTTGTCCCGGTCAAAAACGGTGACGGGGTTACACTTTGATTTTATTTATGAGCTTGTCTGTTTTGTCATCGAACACGAAAATGTATTCACCGCAGGCTTCGAAGAAATACGAGCCGCCGTCTTTTATTTCGTCTGCGTCCTGCTTGTCGATTACCTTCCAATCCTCAAGTGAATATGTAAGATACTCGCCATCATAGTAGGTTATTGCTTTTTCGGAGTCAGCGTAAATGATGCGTTCGAAGGTTTTGGTTTTGTGTTCAAACTGTTTCGAAAAATCATTTTTATCAATACAGTATAAATGGTCGCTAATATGTCCTTTCATCTCACTTGTACCACTTCTCTTCGGGCCGGAATTCGAAGTAGTCTGGCCAAAACAGACTATATATTCATCGTTGTTATGTAAAACAAACTGATTCATAAAGCTTACCTTGTCACTGCTTACATTTGCATTATAGATATTGCAGGAACCTAAACTAAAACAATACTCAGTAAAAGTTCTTTTATCTAATCCTCTGTCAGAATACACTAATCGATTACTGTCAAATAAAAGGACACATAGCGGTGGACCAACATATTCAATGACGTGTTTATACTCTGCATCTGCAATCACATAATAGCTATGCTTACCTTCTAATTCCTTAAACATCACGCAATCAGCATACTCGCTTTTGTATCTATGCACCGAAAGCTCAATCGCCTCGTCGATATATAACTGCTCAAATTCGATTGCAATTTCTGTCTTGCTACCATCTTCTTTAAGGCAAAACGCCTGCATATCGTTTGGCATAATACAGAATATCACATTACTACATACAAGAAAATCGATAATATCGGACGGGATTTCATAACTTCCGACCATATTCCATTTCGCATCAAAGGCTACGAGATTCTTAGAGCTGTTCTCATCGAAAACCCATACAATATCATCATATACCTTTACTTTAGCAGACTTGTCATTTGTCTGATAGATTGTAGAATTATCATCGAGATTATATATTCTGCCGTCATCAACGCCAAAATAGGTGTTTTGCACGTTCAGTACTCTTCCGCTATCGCCGAACACGCCTTGTATAAGTATTTCAATATTCTCAAATCTAAAAAACAATATGTAAACAAGCATGGACAACAGCACAACCGAAAGTACAGCCGCACAGCCTAATATCACTTTATTCTTCTTCATATCACTAACCTTCTTATCTATCCCAATATATATCCGACTCTGAACATCTCATTTTCAGTATTGGTAATGGAATTTATGAGCTTGCTCACTTAGGCATTTATCAACTAAGCCAGAGGACAGCTCTAATCCTCACGAGAGCTGTCGCTGCCGTATATAATGATTTTAGGCGGGGTTTCCCCATACTGAAACACAACAATCTCCTCGCCTGCGCCGTCTATTGCTGTAATTTTTATAGAATGGTATTCTTTTTCCTCCCTTGTCGCGTTATGTAAGCTTATATGCGTAAGCATACCGCTTTTAAATACATACACCTTAAGTGCAGCCAAAAAAAGCGTCATAATTATTATGACTATAATAGTCGGTAGTCTGTTGCAGAGTTCTCCGACAGAAATAATAGCTGCGGCAGTTACAGCAGTCATTGCCACTATCATAGAAAGACAATATGAACCCGCCATAAGGAATCGGGTATTTCTTATCTCATCAATCACACTGAGCTTGTCGGCTTTAATTTCAAACAGCAGCATCACGAGTACACATAGCAATACGCCGCCTACAGCTATCGCCATTGTTTTATTTATAGAAGCTTTACTCTTCAGCAGCTGATATTGCGGCAAAACAATTACAGCTATATAGAGTATAGCATCTGTCAGTGCCGAAACAGTATATCCGTAGCTTATACCAGACACAGCAACGGCGAGTTTTACTGACTCGCAGATTACAAAAAGTACAGCTTCAATCAAGACTTGCCGTTTGGTTATTGCTGTTTTTTTGGTGACCGTGTTTGCATAAACAATATACACGGCAAATATAAGCCCCATAAAACACAAGACATCTGTTGCTACGAGTGACAAGAAAAACTTTGTGCCTTCCTTTACGCCACCCACAGCAAATCCTACCGTGAAAGAGAATCTGAAAAGCTGGAAAATGAAATAGCTTAGAAATGCTACAATGATACTTGTCACTTTCTGTTTTCTCCAAACTTTTTTCAATGGGTAAAAAATCCTCTTTCCCGTAGCTTACTTATGAGAGGCAAAATAGTAACCCTTTGCAGTATATTCCTCTACCTGTTTTATACAAAACATAGAAAGTTGAAAAAGTTTTTCAGATTGACCGTAAAAAACACGGATTTTCTTCCTTATAGGTAGAGGGAGTAATTCTTAAAATCTGTACTCTGTGAAAAACCACATAAACGACAGCATTGAAAATATGCAATCCTACAAATTTTTTCACACGAGTTATATTTTTCCTATCTGATTGACCTTAATTTATGAAAGCTGTAATTTGCAATAAAAATATCGCCGCTTTTTATGCAAAGCTACAAACTTTCAGAAATTCCAGAAAACAGACTTAAAAAATCGCGCAAAATTGTAGGTACTTATGAAAGGGTGCAATGCTCTCTCGAATTTCAAGGAAAGGAATGATGTAAATGATTATCAGACAAGGAGGTGCTGCGTATTGCAATTTATCATTTTAATGTAAAGGTCGTAAGCCGTGGCAAAAACGCAAGTGCGGTTGCAAAGGCGGCGTACATATCGGGCGAGAAAATCAAAAACAGCTATGACGGTATTACCCACGATTACCGAAAGAAGAAAGAAATCGTACATAAGGAAATTCTTTTGCCGTCAAACGCTCCGTCTGAATTTATGAAGAGGGCTGTTTTGTGGAATGCTATTGAGCAGGCAGAAAAACGAAAGAACAGCCAGACCGCAAAGCACATTGATGCAGCTTTGCCTGTGGAGATATCCCGTGACGAGCAGATTGACTTGGCACGAAATTTCTGTTTACAATGTTTTGTCAGCCGTGGAATGTGTGCAGATTTTGCAATTCATGATAAGGGTGACGGTAATCCTCACGTTCATATTCTGCTCACCACACGCAGAGTTGATGAGAATGGATTTACTGTAAAAGACCGTTCGTGGAATGAGAAATCGCTTCTGCTGGAGTGGAGAAA
>JAGALZ010000044.1 GCA_017848055.1 Oscillospiraceae bacterium
AAGCTCGGCTGGAAGATTATGACCCCTGTATTCGACGGCGCACACGAAGCTGATATCCGTGAGTGCTTCAGAGAAGCAGGCCTTCCTGAAGACGGAAAGACTGTTCTTTATGACGGACGTACAGGTGAAAAGTTTGATAACCGTGTAACAGTAGGTTATATGTACTACCTCAAGCTCCACCACCTCGTTGACGATAAGATTCACGCACGTTCCGTAGGCCCTTACTCACTCGTAACTCAGCAGCCACTCGGTGGTAAGGCTCAGTTCGGTGGTCAGAGATTCGGAGAAATGGAAGTTTGGGCACTCGAAGCTTACGGTGCTGCATATACACTTCAGGAAATCCTTACAGTTAAGTCTGACGATACTGTAGGTAGAGTCAAGACATACGAGGCAATCGTAAAGGGACAGAACGTTCCTAAGTCCGGTGTTCCTGAGTCCTTTAAGGTACTCATCAAGGAGCTCCAGTCACTCTGTCTCGACGTTAAGGTTCTCGACAACAACAACGAGGAAATTGACCTCAAGCAGTCCTTCGATGAGGACGAAGATATTATCCAGCGTCCGGCAATCACAGACGACATTTCATTCGTTGACGACGGCACAAGCGACGACTATATCGACGCTGAGGCTATTGACAATGATGATTATGCGTCCGCACAGACAGCTGCAGACGAGGACGAAGGCGACATTGATTTTGATTCTGAAGATTTCGGCGATGACGATTTCTTCGCTGATGAAGAAGAATAAAAGTCGGATTTGTTTAAGTCGTTACGGTAAAATCGGATAAATCAGAAAGAGGGTTCACAATTTGGAGTTTAAAGCTTTTGATTCAATAAAAATCGGCCTTGCTTCACCTGACCAGATAAGAGAATGGTCATACGGTGTTGTTGAAAGACCCGAAACAATCAATTACCGCACACAGAAGCCTGAAAGAGACGGCTTGTTCTGCGAAAAAATCTTTGGACCTACAAAGGACTGGGAATGCCACTGCGGAAAGTATAAGAAAATCCGCTTCAAGGGCATGGTCTGCGAACGCTGCGGCGTTGAGGTCACAAGAGCAAAGGTGCGTCGTGAGAGAATGGGCCACATTGAGCTCGCTGCACCTGTATCCCACATCTGGTACTTCAAGGGTACTCCTTCAAGAATCGGCCAGATGCTGGATATCTCTCAGAAAAGACTCGAAGAGGTTCTGTACTTCACAAAGTACATCGTAACCGACCCGGGACAGACTCCTCTCGAGAAGTGCCAGCTTCTCTCAGAGAAGGACTATAACGAGGCAAGAGAAAAGTATGAGGACGGCTTTGAGGCAGGTATGGGCGCTGAGTCCATCCAGAAGCTCCTCAAGGAAATCGACCTTGACGCGTTTTCTCAGGACCTCAAGGATGAGCTTCGTGACCTGCCTGCAGGTCAGAAGAGAATTAAGCTCCTCAAGCGTCTTGAAATCGTAGAAGCATTCAGAGCTTCCGGTAACAGACCTGAGTGGATGGTTCTCGACGTTGTACCGGTTATCCCACCGGAGCTTCGTCCTATGGTTATGCTTGACGGCGGAAGATACGCAACAAGCGACCTTAATGACCTCTACAGAAGAGTTATCAACAGAAATAACAGACTCAAGAGAATGCTCGAGCTCGAAGCTCCTGACATTATCGTGAGAAATGAAAAGAGAATGCTTCAGGAAGCTGTTGACGCACTTATCGACAACGGCAGACACGGCAGACCTGTTACAGGTCCTAACGGCAGAGCCTTCAAGTCCCTTTCAGATATGCTCAAGGGTAAGCAGGGACGTTTCCGTCAGAACCTCCTCGGTAAGCGTGTTGACTACTCCGGACGTTCAGTTATCGTAGTAGGCCCTGAGCTGAGAATTTATCAGTGCGGTCTTCCTAAGGAAATGGCTCTTGAACTTTTCAAGCCGTTCGTTATGAAGCGTCTTACAGATACAAATCCTAACCTTAATATCAAGTCTGCACGTAAGAAGGTAGAAAAGGCAGAGCCGGAAGTATGGGATGCACTCGAAAATGTTATCCAGAGCCACCCTGTAATGCTCAACCGTGCGCCTACCCTCCACAGACTCGGTATCCAGGCATTCGAGCCTGTACTCGTAGAAGGCAGAGCTATCAAGCTCCACCCGCTCGTATGTACAGCCTTCAACGCTGACTTCGACGGTGACCAGATGGCGGTTCACGTTCCTCTCTCCGCAGAGGCTCAGGCAGAAGCAAGATTCTTAATGCTTGCTGCAAATAACCTCCTCAAGCCTTCCGACGGTCGCCCTGTAGCAGTTCCTTCTCAGGACATGCTGCTTGGTTCTTACTACCTTACACTTATGCGCCCTCTCGATAATCAGCTCGACAAGGAGCTCGAGGGAGCAAGAGCAGAGGTTGAAATCCTCAAGGGCCAGCTCAAGGACGAAGAGGATGACGACAAGAAGGCACAGCTCAAGGCTGAAATCGCAGAGCTTTCTGCAAGACTTGTAAGAAAGGACGGCTACTCCAAGGACGATCCGTTCATCAGACAGGTTGACGAAAACGGTGTTCCTACAGTAAAGGTGTTCAGAGATGTAAACGAAGCTCTTATGGCTTACGATGCAAAGGCTGTAACACTCCAGGAACCAATCAAGGTCAAGATTTCCAAGAAGGCAGGCGACAAGCAGATTTCGAAGCTTGTTGATGCTACAGTCGGAAGACTCATCTTCAACGAAATCATTCCTCAGAATTTAGGATATGTTGACAGAACAATGAGCGAAAAGGAACTCGACCTCGAGATTTCCTTCCTTGTAAAGAAGAAGCAGCTTTCCGATATTATCGAAAAGTGTATCAGAATCCATGGCACAACCACAACCTCCGAGGTTCTCGATAAGGTTAAGGCTCTGGGCTATAAGTTCTCTACAAGGTCTGCTCTTACAGTTGCTGTATGCGATGCTGAAATCCCACCTCAGAAGAAGGCCATTATCGAAGCCGCTGACGCTAAGGTTACAGCAATGTATAAGCACTATAACAGAGGTCTTATCTCTGAAGAAGAAAAGTCAAAGCAGTTTGCTGATATCTGGAACCAGGCTACAGACGATGTAACCAAGGCACTTCAGAAGGGACTTGATAAGTACAACCCAATCTTTATGATGGCCGACTCAGGTGCCCGTGGTTCTATCAACCAGATCAGACAGCTCGCAGGTATGCGTGGACTTATCGCAAATACATCAGGTTCCACAATCGAAATGCCTATCAGAGCTAACTACCGTGAAGGTCTTAACATCCTCGAATACTTCATTTCTTCCCGTGGTGCGAGAAAGGGTCTTGCCGATACAGCGCTTCGTACAGCTGACTCGGGTTACCTTACCCGTCGTCTTGTTGACGTTTCTCAGGACGTTATCATCCGTGAGGACGATTGCGGTTCTACAACAGGTATCGAAATCTTTGATATCAAGAACGGCAACGCAGTAATCGAATCACTCTCTGAAAGACTCATCGGCAGATATCTCGTTGAAGATATCAAGGACGCAAAGACCGGCGAAATGATTGTTTCTCATAACAAGCTTATGGACGAAAAGGACGCTAAGAAGGTCGTTGCAGCCCTCGAAGAGCAGGGAAGAACAAGCATCGAAATCAGAAGCGTGCTCCAGTGTCAGGCTAAGCACGGCGTATGTGCTAAGTGTTACGGTGCTAACCTTGCAAACGGCAAGAGCGTTACAGTCGGTGAGGCTGTCGGCGTAATCGCTGCTCAGTCTATCGGTGAACCTGGTACTCAGCTTACAATGAGAACCTTCCATACCGGTGGTATCGCTTCCGCAGAAGACATTACACAGGGTCTGCCTCGTGTCGAGGAACTCTTTGAAAGCAGAAGACCTAAGGGCGCTGCTATCATTACAAGAATTGCCGGCAAGTGCAAGATTGAAGAAATCAAGAAGACAAAGCAGATTACTGTTACTAATGATGACGTTAACGACCCACAGCAGGAGATTTACCCAATCCCTTACGGCTACAAGCTTAAGGTTAAGGAAGGTCAGTATGTTGAAGTCGGTGAGCCACTCACAGAAGGCTCCATCTATCCGGGCGATATCCTTGCTGTTAACGGTGCAAAGGCTGTTCAGAACTACATCATCACTGAAGTTCAGAGAGTTTACCGTTCACAGGGTGTTGATATCAACGATAAGCATATCGAAGTTATCGTTCGTCAGATGATGAAGAAGGTCAAGGTTGAGGACAGCGGAAGCAGCTTCCTGCTCCCTGGTGCTCTCGTTGACAAGAACGAAATCGCTGAAATCAATGCTCAGATTCAGCAGGAAATCGATGCAGGCGAATTCGGCGCTTCACTCATCACTACAATCCCTGTTCTCCAGGGTATCACAAAGGCATCCTCTAACTCAGACAGCTTCTTGTCTGCTGCTTCCTTCCAGGAAACAACAAAGGCTCTTACAGATGCTGCAATCAGAGGAAAGTCCGATAAGCTCCAGGGCCTCAAGGAAAATGTTATCATCGGTAACCTTATCCCTGCAGGTACAGGTATGGATGTCTATAATGATGTCGAAATCAGAAAGGCTGAGAGCTATATCGACCATGCCGCACAGTTCTCTAACTAATCAATAGCTATAAAACGGACGTTACCTCGATGACGTCCGTTTTCTTTTGGAACGTTCACAAATTGTTTACAATCTAAGCGTGTAAAGGTGCAACCTTTTTGAGTCACGCTAACTCTTATATAGTGAAGACCTGCAAAAGGGTCTTAATATCACGGAAAGGCAGGTGAAAATCTTATATGAATCAGGTTATTGAAGAGCTTATGGAGTACGAGGATTACCTGGAGCAGTATTCAAACATGGTGACAAGAATTTGTCTTGTCCATACCGGTAACTTCCATGATGCGCAGGATTGCTACCAGAACGTTTTCTTTGCACTGTATAAGCAGCTGAAGAAGGAAAAGCCGAGAAACGTAAAAGCGTGGCTTGTTACGGTTTCTATAAATGAGTGTAAAAGATGTATGAGATTTCGCCTGGGAATAAGTAGTTTACAGCTTGATGAGCTGGTTCTGCCTACCTTCAATGACAACGATACGGAAATGATAAAGCTCATAATGGAGCTTCCTGCAAAGCACAGAGATGCTGTGTATCTCCATTATTATGAGGGCTACTCCGTCGCTGAAATTGCATCTATTATGGACGCAAGAGAGGGTACAATAAAATCCTACCTTAAACGTGGCAGGGATAAGCTCAGAAAGTTTCTGACTCAAGACTAGTAGAAAGGTGGCGCTGAAATTGAAAAGGCTTAACGTGTTCGATAAGTACGAAACCCCATACAGCTGGAAAGAATCAGTTCGCAGCGGCGTTCCGAGGAAGAAGGAAAAGCCGTATCCCAGAGGACTTGTTACAACACTTCAGCTTGGACTTGCAGCAATTGCAGTCTGTGCAATAGGCGTGTTTGTGATGCTTTCAGGCTTAGATAGTTTTACAACCGGCAATAACGACAGCTCATCGCATTCCGGCGATGCAAATTCTGTAGTTACAAAGCCGAATGCCAACCCCGATAGCACCACGGAGCATCTGGGAAATTCCATAACCGGAAATGTTGTCAAATTCAGAAGCAACGGATATATGATAATAAGACAAGGCTCGGAGTATTATAATGTTAAAGTGCCGTCTGTTGTAATCAGTGACGGTGAGGTAATAAGCCTTACCGATGATGTAAAGGAATTTGCACAGACAAGATTTGTTTCGGCAAAGATATCCCATAACTCTCAGATTACCCGATATAACGGCGATATGATGTATCCGCAGATTGATAATACCTATGCGCTGACGCTTGACCTGTCGCTGATGCCTGATAATTATTTTGCAACAACAGCTCCCGATGACGAGGAAATACTCATGGAGAACGCATACAATGCGTATTGTGCATCATTTAGCGGCTACAATAATGCGTACAGCGATAAAGGGTATGAAGAGTTTGTGGAGATGTGTAAGCAAAAGGACGAAAAACTCGTCGGAAGATTTAAGAATAATTCCGACTCTGAATTCATTGCAATCACACCAACGGGAGTGCACGCAAACAAATACAGCGTTATAAATCCGGCAGGCGAGATTGCCTATGAGTACCGTTATGTTTTTGCACTCAGGAGTAAGGATGGTTCGAATTCTCTCGAAAACTTCAAGAATGCAGGTACAGAATATACATTGGCAACAAACTATAGGGAGCTTAAGGAAAACGGTCTTAGCATCATTAACGACAACGGCGAGATGAAAGTATTTTTCTTCAGCAGTAATCCTGATACTATGTATATTGTTGTAGCGCTGCGTTTTGATTCAACGCACGAAATAGTGAACATCGGTGCAAAAAGTATTCTGGAAAGCTCAGTGCCGTTTGAATTTGTAATCGGCAAGCTCAGTGATGAAGATATAAATGCCATCGCTGACGGAAGCGCAAGCGCTGTATGCTTCTGCGAGAATTCAGATACCTGTAAGCATAGCAAAACAACCGACTCAGGCATGTTCGCTGTAAGCGTCAGCAATGATAAAAGTACAGTCGATACACAGTAGATTTCTTCATAACTCCTAATGTTTAACGAAAAGTGTCCCGCAGCGAATGCGGGGCGCTTTTCTATGTATGTATCTTTGCACAAAAATGTGCAATCAAAAGCCGCAGAAAACCGCAAATTTATGCAGTATTTTCGGGACAAAACCCTTGACAAAGCGGCAGTATTCGGGTATAATAACAAGGTATGCTGACTAAGTGTGTACACTCGCAGTATAACTATTTTTCGGAAAGGAGAGAAAATATGCCAACCTTTAACCAGTTAGTTCGTAAGGGAAGAGATGTTCTCGCAGTTAAGTCTACAGCTCCAGCTCTTCAGAAGGGTTACAACTCCAAGAAGAAGATTGCAATCGACCAGAGCTGTCCTCAGAAGCGTGGCGTTTGTACAGCAGTAAGAACCGCTACACCAAAGAAGCCTAACTCAGCTATGAGAAAGATTGCCAGAGTAAGACTTACAAACGGAAACGAAGTAACAGCATATATCCCGGGTATCGGCCATAACCTTCAGGAGCACTCTGTAGTTCTTATCAGAGGCGGAAGAGTAAAGGACCTCCCTGGTGTACGTTACCATATCATCCGTGGAACACTCGACGCACAGGGCGTTGCAAAGAGAATGCAGGCTCGTTCAAAGTACGGTGCTAAGAGACCAAAGGCAGGAGCAGCCAAGTAATTTAAAGTTACAATAGCTCAAAGAAATTTTAAATCATGAGAAACTCATTGCCGCATAGAGATATGCGGAGACCACAGTAGATGTGGAGTGTTTATATAGATTAAACCTCTGCAAGTGCTGACGGGGCAGCTATAAGCGGTGAATAAACCGTGAGGAGCTGAGCGAGTACCTATGAATTCATTTTGTGAAGGAGGGAATTATAGTGCCAAGAAGAGGTAAGGTTTCAAAGAGAGACGTTCTTCTCGACCCAGTATACAACTCAAAGCTCGTTACTCGTCTTATCAACAACATCATGCTCGATGGTAAGAAGGGTGTAGCTCAGAAGATTGTTTACGGTGCATTCGAAATCGTAGAAGAAAAGTCCGGCAAGCCGGCTCTCGAAGCTTTTGAAACAGCAATGGAAAACATCATGCCGACTCTCGAGGTTAAGGCACGCCGTGTAGGTGGTGCAACATATCAGGTTCCGATGGAGGTTCGTGCTGACAGACGTCAGACACTCGGTCTGAGATGGATAACAAAGTATGCTCGTCTCAGAAACGAACAGACTATGAAGGAGAGACTCGCTGCTGAAATCCTCGACGCTATCAACGGTGTCGGCGGTTCAGTTAAGAAGCGTGAAGATACTCACAAGATGGCTGAAGCTAACAAGGCTTTCGCTCACTACAGATGGTAATTTAAACAGGAGGATATTATGGCAAGAGATTGTTCATTACAGAATACCAGAAATATCGGTATTATGGCTCATATCGACGCCGGTAAGACAACTACTACTGAGCGTATCCTGTTTTATACCGGTGTAAACCATAAGATTGGTGAAACCCACGATGGTTCCGCTACTATGGACTGGATGGCTCAGGAGCAGGAAAGAGGTATTACAATTACTTCTGCTGCTACAACAGCTTACTGGAAGGGCCACAGACTTAACATCATTGATACTCCGGGCCACGTTGACTTCACAGTAGAAGTTGAACGTTCACTCAGAGTACTCGACGGCTCCGTTACCGTTCTTTGTGCAAAGGGCGGCGTAGAGCCACAGACAGAAACAGTATGGCGTCAGGCTAACAACTACAAGGTACCAAGAATGGTATACGTTAATAAGATGGATATCATGGGTGCTGACTTCTACAGAGTAGTTGATATGCTCCATACTAGACTTAAAGCAAACGCTGTTCCAATCCAGCTCCCAATCGGTGCTGAGGATACCTTCAAAGGTATTATCGACCTCGTTGAAATGAAGGCGTATGTTTACTACGATGACCTCGGAAAGGACATCAGAGTAGAGGATATCCCTGAGGATATGCTCGAAAAGGCTGAAGAGTATCGTGTAAATATGATTGAGCACGTTGCTGAACAGGACGAAGCTCTCATGGAGAAGTACTTTGAAGAGGGTACACTCTCTATCGAAGAGATTAAGTCATGCATCAGAACTTCAACACTTGCAAACACAATGGTTCCTGTATGCTGCGGTACTTCTTACAGAAATAAGGGCGTACAGAAGCTTCTCGACGCTATCGTTGACTACATGCCTGCTCCAACAGACGTTCCTGACATCAAGGGCGTAAACCCAGAGACAGGCGAAGAGTGCACAAGACCTTCATCTGACGATGAACCATTCGCAGCACTCGCATTCAAGATTGCAACTGACCCGTTCGTAGGAAAGCTCTGCTTCTTCAGAGTATATTCCGGTGTTCTTAATGCAGGTTCCGGCGTTTATAACGCAACAAAGGACAAGGATGAAAGAATCGGACGTATCGTTCAGATGCACTCTAACCACAGAAAGGATATCGACATGGTTTACGCAGGCGATATCGCTGCTGCTGTTGGTCTTAAGAACACAACAACAGGTGATACACTCTGCGACGAAAAGAACCCTGTAATCCTTGAATCTATGGAATTCCCAGAGCCTGTTATCCAGCTCGCTATCGAGCCAAAGACAAAGGCAGGTCAGGAGAAGATGGGTATCGCTCTTGCAAAGCTTGCAGAAGAAGACCCAACCTTCAGAACATGGACTGACGAAGAAACAGGCCAGACAATTATCGCCGGAATGGGCGAGCTTCACCTCGAAATCATCGTAGACAGACTTCTCCGTGAGTTTAAGGTAGAGGCAAACGTAGGTGCACCTCAGGTAGCTTACAAGGAAACAATTACAAAGAACGCTGATGTTGACCACAAGTACGCTAGACAGTCCGGTGGTAAGGGTCAGTACGGTCACGTTAAGATTAAGGTTGAGCCTAACGAGTCCGGTAAGGGATACGAATTTGTTAACGCTGTTGTCGGCGGTGCTATTCCTAAGGAATACATCCCTGCAGTTGATAAGGGTATCCAGGGCGCTATGAAGGCTGGTATCCTCGCTGGCTACCAGGTAGTAGACGTAAAGGTTACACTTTACGATGGATCCTACCACGAAGTTGACTCTTCCGAAATGGCGTTCTCCATCGCTGGTTCTATGGCATTCAAGGAGGCTATGAGAAAGGCAGATTCTGTAATTCTCGAGCCTATCATGAAGGTTTCCGTATTCGTTCCGGAAGACTTTATGGGAACTGTTATCGGCGACCTTAACTCTCGTCGTGGACAGATTCTCGGTCAGGAAGTAAACAATGGTACAGCTCAGGTTGATTCCCTTGTTCCTCTTTCTGAAATGTTCGGTTACTCCAACGACCTGCGTTCTAAGACACAGGGTAGAGGTAACTACACAATGGAACCTGACAGCTACATTCAGGTACCAAGATCTATCGCAGAGAAGATTATCTCTACAAGATCAAAGAGCTCAGCAGAATAATTACAGTAAATTGTTCTGTTTGTACTTGCAATTTGCAAGTGATTCTGTTATAATGTATTCATTAGGCAGATGTCTTAAATTTAAATGAATTTTAAGGAGGAATTTCCAATGGCAAAGGCACATTTCGAACGTACAAAGCCACACGTTAACATCGGTACAATCGGTCACGTTGACCACGGTAAGACAACTCTTACAGCAGCTATCACAAAGACTCTCGCTATGCAGGGTCTCGCTGAAAAGAAGGACTACGCTAATATCGACTCTGCTCCAGAAGAGAGAGAAAGAGGTATTACAATCAACACTGCTCACGTTGAGTATGAGACTGTAAACCGTCACTACGCACACGTTGACTGCCCAGGCCACGCTGACTATGTAAAGAACATGATCACTGGTGCTGCTCAGATGGACGGCGCTATCCTCGTTTGTGCTGCTTCTGACGGCCCTATGGCTCAGACAAGAGAGCACCTTCTCCTTGCTCGTCAGGTAGGCGTTCCAGCTATCGTTGTATTTATGAACAAGGCTGACCAGGTAGACGACGAAGAGCTTCTCGAGCTCGTTGAAATGGACATCAGAGAGCTTCTCGACAAGTACGAGTTCCCTGGCGATGACACACCAATCATCAAGGGTTCTGCACTTGCTGCTATCGAAGCTGGCGATGACCTCAATGACCCAGCATACGCTCCAATCCTTGAGCTCATGAACGCAGTTGACGAGTTCATTCCTACACCAGAGCGTAAGGCAGACCTCGCATTCCTTATGCCAGTAGAAGAAGTATTCACAATCACAGGTCGTGGTACTGTTGCTACAGGTAGAGTTGAGAGAGGTCAGCTCCACAACGGTGACGAAGTTGAAATCGTAGGTCTTACAGACGAAAAGAAGAAGACTGTTGTTACTGGTATCGAAATGTTCAGAAAGATTCTTGACTACGCTGAAGCAGGCGACAACATCGGCGCACTCCTCAGAGGTGTTCAGAGAACAGAAATCGAAAGAGGTCAGGTTCTCTGTAAGCCAGGCTCCATCCAGCCACTTACAAAGTTCAAGGGTCAGGTTTACGTTCTTAAGAAGGAAGAAGGCGGACGTCATACTCCATTCTTCAACAACTACAGACCACAGTTCTACTTCAGAACAACTGACGTAACAGGCGTTATCACACTTCCAGCTGATAAGGAAATGTGTATGCCTGGCGATAACGTTGAAATGGACGTTGAGCTCATTCAGCCAATCGCTATCGAAGAAGGACTCCGTTTCGCTATCCGTGAGGGTGGTAGAACAGTAGGTTCCGGCGTTGTTGTCTCTATCAACTAATTTTAGTTAATTAAGCTTAAACGCTGAAAATAAAAAGCAGTACGAGATTTTCGTACTGCTTTTTTGTTGTGTAAAATTTAGAAATCAACGTCAATTCCCTGAGAAAGATAGAAGGAATAGATAATCGAGCTTTTAATTGGCTTCTGAAGGATAAGCTCAAACGCCGCCTTGTAAAGATAGAGCTGAGGTGAGTAGCGTGAAACAAGTTCATCAACCAATTCAACTCGGTCAGTCTTGTAGTCGACAAGAACGTAAGCGTCGCCCTCTTTGAAAATGCAGTCAGCAATACCCTGAATCATTCCCTCAGATGTAACGATGTCGCCGAACATACTCTCGTCCAAGAAAAGGTCGGATAGCTTTAGCATAAATTGCTTTTCTCTGAGAATTTCAGAAGATGCCATGACTCTTTTGCCAAAGCTTCCGCTAAAGAATTTCTTTATTGCATCAATGTATATTCCTTTGCACTCGTTTTCGGTGAAGTGTCCGTCAGCCACAAGCCTTAAAAGTTCAGCATCTACACTTTCTGATGCCTTTTCAAAATTGCAAAGTTCCATAAATCTGTGAGTAAGCGTGCCCTTCTTTGCAGCTGAGAAATCATCAAGCTCGTGAGAAAGCTTCGGCACCTGCGGGAAGAATGTAGTCCTCTGGTCAACACCGTGCACAACCTCTGATACCGATATCTTGGTGTAGCCCTTCTGAGAAATAATCGGTTGCCTTGATAGAAGCTTTTGAATTTGCTCAGCCCTTTCTTTGTCAGCCTGCGAATCCTGTGCCTTTCGGATAGGCGGTAAAAACTTCGCACTGTCAGTATCCGCAATTTCAACAGAACAGTTGCCGTGCGGCTTGAGTATAGGATTGCTGCATCCAATCTCTTCAAGAAGCTTGTCGCCTTGCTGGTGGAATGCCATCGCACACAGTATCCAGTCAAGCATACAGCCCGCCATCGCCGCTGTGTTTTCGTTGATGCTCTGATTTACAGCAACCGATGAAAGCATAGATTTTAGCTTAACTGTGTTGTGCTCCGTTGCAGTCTTAGGAACCATTACGAAAAGCTGTTCCTTCGCTCTGGTCATTGCAACGTATAAAAGTCTGAGTTCTTCACTCAGCGCAGTAAAGTGCATTTTTCTTGATATCGCAAGGTGTGCACTGCTTTGGTACTGTACAAGTCGTTCATTGTCGGTAAGCTTCAAGCCGATTCCCATCTGAGAATCAAGCAAAAGCTTTTCGGAGCTGTCTTCCTTGAAGCCCTTTTTCAGGTTGCACAAGAAAACAAAAGGGAATTCCAGACCCTTGGATTTATGCATAGTCATTACATTAACAGCGTTTGCCTTCTCAGTTACAACCGATGCCTGCGAAAAATCCTTGTCCGTTTCAATTACATTGTCAAAATACCTTAGAAATCCCGTTAATCCGCCGGATGAATTGTTGTCATACTGCTTTGCAAAATCAAGCAGAAGTCTGAGGTTTGCCTGGCTCTGAAGTGCACTTGTGAATGTGCTGGAAAGAACGTAAAAATCAGTTTCTGCATATAGCTGTCTGATAAGCTGTTCAATCGGCATAGTAGAAGCATAGTACCTCAGAAGCTTTATCATATCAACCGTTCTTCTGCACTTGTCAATAACAGATTCATCAAGGCTGTACTCAAACTTTGAAGCCTCGAGAATCAGCTGATAAAGCTTGTTTTCCCATTTTGAAACAGCCTTCAGAACCGCAATCTCGTCATCTGTAAACATAAACAGAGGTGAGAGCATAACCGAAAGCATAGCCATATCGTTCATCGGATTGTCGATGACTTTGAGAAGATTTACAATAAGTGCAATCTCTCTCGATTTTAAATAGCCGTTTATTTCAGAGCATGAAATATGCAGACCGAGTGCTTCGAATGCACCCGAATATAAGAAGTTCTGACCCTTGCCACGTGACAGAATGCAGAAATCGGAAGGAATGCAGGGACGGTATTTTCCGCCGTCGTAAACCTGTACACCTTCATCAAGCATACTGCGGATTTTCTTTGCAACTGCAATGTGCTCAGCGTCTTCAAATATGAGAAGCTTTGTCGGAGTATCTTCTTCGTCGTAAAGCTCGCCGTATTGCAACAGCTCACCGCCGCTGTAGCTGACTTCTCCGATTTGCGGTGACATAAGAAGTGAGAAAATAAAGTTCGAAAACTCCAAAACCTCTTTTCGGCTGCGGTAGTTGTTTTCAAGGATTACTTCTCTTAGCTTTTCTGCATTCTCATCCTTGTTTGCACTCTGCCTTGCACTGAGGAAAAGTCGCGGATTTGACTGTCTGAAGCCATAAATCGCCTGCTTTACATCTCCTACAATGAACATATTTTTTCCTGGGATTGATATGTCATCCGTGTCAGAAATTGCCTTGAAAATGAGGTCTTGCAGGTTGTTTGTGTCCTGGTATTCGTCAATGAGAATTGCCGCATATTCGCCGCTTTTTACTATTTCTTCGCAAAGCTCCGTCCTTGAAATAACACCATTGTTGTTTTCAAGCAAAAGCTCAACGGTAAGAAGCTCAACGTCCGCAAAGTCAACACCGCCACGCCTTAGCTTTTCATCCCAGACAAGCTCAGATATACGCTTCACAATTGAATACAGAAGCTCTGTGATGTCAGCACAAAGCTCATTTTGCTCTATGTGCTTTTTTCTTGTTGTGCAGACAATGGATGCTACATTATCATTATAAAGTGACTTGTATTCGTCTTTGTAATTTGCAATTGCCTCAATGTATGCGGTGTCTGCTGTTATCTGTGCCTCGTTGTTATAAAGCTTCAGCTCAGATGCTTTAAGCTTTCTTTTGGTTGTCGGGATAGAAAAGGATAGTATACGTGAAACCGCCTTGTCCCACTGCCCGTTGCGAAGCTCATCTGAAACTGCATTAAGATTTGCAATGTCACCGTAGAGAGTTTCGTCAACACCGTGGGTGTGCTCCATTCGCTGAGCAATAATAAGCGCCTTTTCAAGAGGAATTTTTGCTCTCGAAAGCAGGTCAAGAGCGATTTTGGATATGTATTCTAAGTCGCTGTCGGTTTTGCTTTCATCTCTCAGCTGAGAGATGCTCTTTTGCATATAGTCATCAGAGAAGGGGATGCTTCTCAAAAAATGATAAAGCTTCAGACAGCAAAGGATTATGTCAGAATCCTTCGAGCAAAGCATCCCGATAAGCGACTTCATTCCGTCAGGCTCATTTTGATAGAATTCGTCAATTGCCTTCTCGCACGCTTCACGCTCTATGATTGCAACATCATTTTCCTCGAGTATTGTAAGGTTGCTCTGAAGTCCAAGACGATGGCAGTTGTTTCTGACAAATTCAAGTGAGAAGGCATTTATCGTCATGATTTTCGCCATCTGTAGTCTGCTTTGCTGTTTTGCAAGCCATTCGCTGTCAGGATTTTCGCTTATTTTTTCTGAGAGCGCCTGAGTCAGCTTGTCACGGAGCTGTGCAACTGCTGCGTTTGTGAAGGTAACAGCCAGCAGTCTGTCTGCAGGAATGCCGTTTTGTTCGTCGGAAAGCTGTCTTATTGTTCTCTCAACAAGCACAGCAGTCTTGCCGCTTCCTGCCGCTGCAGATACAACAACGCCCTTCTGGCTTTCCTCAATTGCCGCAAGCTGCCCGGGATTCCAGTTTGTCTTATCAGCCATTACCCTTAGCCCCCTCTCTTATAATTGAAAATAATGTATCTTCATCATCTGATGTAATCTGAACAGCGTCCTCTCTGTTGGCAAAGCCGCAAACAGCCGAATAATCGCAGTATTTGCATGTATCAAAAGTGGGGCTGGTTTTCGGCATCGCCTCAATTTTTCCGTCGGAAAGATTATCTGCCATTGTAATAATAGTGTCTTTAGTGAATTGGCAAAGCCTGCCAAGCTCGTCAATTGAGAGTGCGTTGTTTTCGGAAATCGGATTTATGGAGCCGTAAGGCTGCTTTTTGTCGCCCTTCTTTATCGAGATAGGCGAGAAGCGTCCCGTGAAATTCTTGTCCATATTTGAGGCGACTCTGATTTCATTTAAAACAACACCGTTGCGCTTGTATGCCTTGTTCTTTTTGTCCGTAATCTTTTCCTGAAGCTTGCCGGACTTTTCGTACTCAGCAAGCTGTTTTGCCGACAAAAGCGAAATGTTTTCGTATGCGTTCATGTAGATAATGCCCGCAGGAATCAGCTTTTCGCCCTTGTTCAAAGCGTTGACAGTTGAGGTTATCGCAAGCAGATATATAAGCATCTGCTGATTTATTCCGTTGTAAATATCCTGATATTTAAAGCTCTTTGAGCCGGTCTTGTAGTCGATGATTCGGACATAGCACTTGTCCTCGATTCTGAGAAAATCAACTCTGTCGATAAATCCACGCAGATTTATTTCCTTGCCGTCAGATGAAAACAGCGGCATAATCGACCTGCCCGTGTCATCGGTCAGCGAAAATTCAAAAGCCTCAGGCACGAAATCTGTGTTGCAAAGCTCGTCACGCACATTAGTCACGACCTTGGTAATGCTCTCTTTAAGTCGCTCAAGGTGACTTGCGAAAGAAGCATTTTTTCCAAAGTCGCCGCCCATAGATTCCTCAATATACTTATCAGCCGCAACCGACACAGCGTTTTTGATTTCATCATCCGACATACTTGTGAAATCGCTGTTGTAGCATTCAACACCGTTTTCAATTGTGCTCATTATAGTTTCCAGACAATGATGAGTTATCGAGCCTTCGTTGAGTCTGTTAAGCTCAATTTTCGATGGCGGCGATATCTTAAGCCCGTATTTGCAGAAATACGAGAAAGGACAGCGATGATATGTGTCCATTTTTGTAGCTGAGAGGGAAAGAGGATTTTGCCAGAAAAGCTTTTGTGCGGTGTCGGCAGAAATTGCGTGTTCGGTTCGGTTAAGGATTCTGTCGATTGACGCAAACTTCTCTGTGTATTCCTCAGAAGATAGGCAAAGTGCAATCCTCAGAGTCTGTGCAAGATGCGGGTCTGTAGAGCAAAGCTCGGAGTATTTGTAAAATGCCGACTTTTGATTTGCACAGAAAAATTCAATCGGCATATCCTTTGCGTTTATGCAAATGTTTCCTCTGAACATTGCTTCTATCTGAGAAATGATAGGTGACGGCCTTAAATGCTCGCCCTTTTCGTTTGCCGACGGATAGCAGATATAAAGACGCTCGGATGCAACCGTCAGAGCACTGTAGCAGGTGAAGCGTTCCGACTGAATTGACGTTTCAAGACGTTTTTCCATGGAGATGTCCTTTTGCTCTAAGGCAGCCTTTTCTCTGTCCGTGAAAAGCCCCTGCGACTTTACCGTTTTAGGGAAGCTGCCGTCGTTTGCATCTAAAATAAACGCAACTTTTATGCCCGACACTCTCGTGTGCTGAGCACTCGCCGCAATTACAGCGTCAAGCTTCTGAGGTGGACTTGACACCTGCATCTGCGAAAGCATCGCCGATAACAGCTCGCAGTACTCTGAAAGCGTCATTTCAACATCACCAAGAACCTCATAAACCGAGGTGATAGCCGAGAGGAACATCGTCCATATCTGCTTAAAGACTCTGGTTGTTTCAAGTGCGTTTTCCTCGCTTGCAGAAGAGATAAGCATTTCAGAGAATGTCTTGTCCGAGATTCGTACCGAGCGTAAAAACTCATTGAGTGCCAATGAAACAGAGCTTGCAGTGGAATTTTCCGAAGCCGATTTTAAAGCAACAAGCGGCTCTACAACACGTTTTCTTATGGAGTTTACCTTTTCAAGCTCCGAAGCTTTTAGCTTTTCGGTCGGCTTATCACTTGCCGTAAAGTCAGAAAGCCACATATCCCCGTCGATTGACCACTTGAAAGCATACTCCTCAATGAGATTTGCTTCCCATAGTTCAACGTCGGAAAGAGGCGATTTTATGTATGAAAGCAGAGTCTTTGTTGAAAAAGTTCTGCTTCTTATGCTGTCAAACACTGAGTTTATGAAAAGTACAGGGGAAGACTGCGAAACATTCTTGTGCATATCAATGAACAGCGGAACGTCAAATCTTGCCGCCATATCATCAAGAAGCGATGCCGAATCTTCAAGCGAGCGTGAAATGATGGCAATGTCAGAAAACTTGTATCCAGCGTTCCTTACAAGGTCACAAATCTGTGCAAAAACAAATTCTGCCTGAGAGTAGCTGTCATCTGCTCTTACAATCTGCACACAGCCGTCAGCTTCTTCTTTGCTCAAATCAGACGAGAAAATACATTCGCTTATCCTTCTGATGCCGGAAGAAACAAATCCGTTTTCTGTCGATTTTATTTCTGAAACCTCATGACCGCAATCCAGGGCTAATCTTGCAAGCTTTGAAGCAGTAGCTATTGTCACAGAGAATGGAGTAAGGTTAGAAGTTAGGTTTTTCCCCGAACCGATAGTTATCGAGATTGCAGCATCATTTACCTGCGAAAAAATAACCGAAAGCATACGAAGCTGGTCTTGTGAGAAGCTTGAAAAGCTGTCAATGTAAAAATCACAGCCGTCAAAGATTTTTTCATCTCTGATGATTTCAGTCGCAACAGAAACAGCCGAGCCCGAATCGAGAAGACCGTGCTCGGAAAGCTCTTGCTCATAAAGCCTGTAGAGCGAGGAGATATCAAAAAGCTTGTCCGAAATTGTGCCTTCAAGTGTTTCGCTTGCCGCAATAAGCTCCGCCGACGAAACGTTGCTCTGCCTTAGCTCTGAGAAGGTTTCGCCGATGCTCTTGAAGAATTGTGCTTTTGAAAGACTCTTTTTGTAGTACCTTGCATCACCCGACTGAGCAAATGCTTTGCAGGCACGGTGAAGCATAATCAGCCTTGAGTTCTCGTCGCAAAAACGCTTGCCCTTGCTGCCGTGCGACTCAATGAGCTTTTTGCATAGTCTGTCAGGGCCTACGATAGTTACTTTGTTGAAATCAAGCGGGCCTAAAATGTCATATATTTTCTTGTCGTATAAAAGTGAAAACTGGTCAGGAATGAGTATGTATACCTGCCTGCCGCTGTCAATGCTTTTCTTTACAAGCTGTGAAAGCAGGACGGTTTTCTCACTTTTGTCAGTTCCCTTGATTATCCTGAGCATGACTATACCTCCGTAGTTTTAAATCTACTTAATTATACCATAAAATATGCCCGATAGCAAGTGAACATTGTACTAAAAAATGTACTTAAAAAATATCTCCCAGCCATTCGATGAACCAGATTCCGAAACTGCATTCGTCTGAGCTTATGATTTCAACACATGCAGCTTTTTCTTCCGATTGTTCAAGTGCAGGTGAGGGGATGAACCCCGGGAGAAAGCATCCCTTAGCAGTCGGGAATGAAAATAATCCGCTCAGCATAAGCGAAACTGCTACTGATAATGATAATACAAACTGTTTTGTCATATAAAAAACGTCCTTTCTGTTTTGTGCTGATGAAAGCATTGGCAGAAAGGACGACGTTTATTCAGTTTACTTTTTGTAAGCCTTAACGATTTCGCCGACGTAAGCGTAGTGAAAATCACCGCTTGCGTAGTTTGCGTCGCAAAGTGACTTGTCGATAAAGCTGTCTTTGGTAATCTGCTGGCAGAAAAGCTTCTTGCAGATAAGTACGGTTTCAGCCTCTTCAAATGTCGGAACACCGTCTATGAAAACAGGTGTAAGACCAGCCTGCGCTACCTTGTCTTCTACATTGTAGCCGCTGTTTGCACCACAGTAACGAAGTGCCGCTCTTTGCTCCTCAGGCAGGAAGGAGAGCGAGAAGTATTCCTCCTTGTCCATAAGAACCTTTGTGTATCTCTGAGGACGGATTACGGTAACGGCTGTGTTCTTGTTCCACATAACGCCCATAAATCCCCAGGATGCGGTCATTGTATTTATCTTTTCTTCGTTTCCTGCGGTTACTAAAAACCACTGCTTGCCGATAGCCTCAAACGGATTGAAGCTCTCCTTTGTAATATCAATTTCATTAAACATAATTCATTCCTCCTAAGCTTATGTATATGCAAATCAAAGCTTTGTTATCTTCGCAAATTTCGCCATAATCTTCTTTGTGCCAACCTTGTCGAATGCTATCTCAAGAGCCGTGTCGGTAGCGGTCGGAGTAGCACCGAGCACAGTACCCTCGCCGAAAATCTTGTGTGAAACCCTGTCGCCAATGGCAAAGCTCTGCGCAGGAGCCGAGGTTGCCTGACTTGCGGATTTTTTGATAGCCGAAAGCTGCTTCTGCAGTGACACACTCATAGCACCCGTTATGTTCTTTGAAGGTGCAGGCTTTGAATTTATGACCTTTTCAAATGTGCTTTCGATGTTGTCCTTAGGAAGCTCCTTGAGGAAGCGTGAAGGCTGGTTATAGCTGACGTTTCCGTATAAAAGACGCTCTCTTGCGTGGGTGAGGTATAAAACCTTCTTTGCTCTTGTGATTGCAACGTAGGCAAGTCGGCGTTCTTCCTCAATATCAGCGTCAGTTTCCATGCTTCTTGCCGACGGGAATAAGTTCTCTTCCATACCCGCAACAAATACTGTCGGGAATTCAAGGCCCTTAGCTGCGTGCATTGTCATAAGTGCAACGTAATCTGCGTTCTCGTCAAGAGAATCAATGTCAGTATAGAGTGCAATTTCCTCAAGGAAACCGCTGAGCGACGGGTTTTCTGCCTGCTCTGTGTAGTTTACCATTGTGGATTTAAGCTCGTTTATGTTTTCAAGTCTTGTCGCACCCTCGTCACCCTGCAAAAGAAGAGCCTGCTGGTAGCCGGATTTGTCCATAAGCTCATCGAGAAGCTTGTCAAGCGGCTGAGTCTGTGCAATCTCCGCAAGCTCATCAAACATCTCAGCAACCGCTGTCAGCTGCTTTGACCTCTTTGAAAGCGGAGCTAAATTCTCCGAATCACGCATAACCTGAACAGGGGAATCCCCAAGGTCAGAGGAAATCTGCTCGATGAGTGTAACAGTAGCGTCGCCGATTCCACGCTTTGGCTCGTTGATAATTCTCTTGAGTCTTAAAAGGTCGGAGTTGTTGTCAATAACGTGAAGATAAGCTAAAACGTCCCTGATTTCCTTTCTGTCGTAGAACTTTACGCCGCCGAAAATTCTGTAGGAAATACCGCTTGCAATCATAGCTTGTTCAATAGCGTTTGACTGTGCGTTTGTGCGGTATAAAACAGCGTGGTCAGAATATTTTTCGCCCTTTCCGATGTTTTCGAGAATAGTTTCTGCAATGAATCTCGCTTCGCTTGCGGCATTCTCGGACTTGTGAACGTTGACCTTTTCCCCGTCACCCGAAGCTGTCCAGAGATTCTTTCCCTTACGCTCATTGTTGTTCTTGATAAGCTCGTTTGCGCAGGTCAGAATATTCTGAGTGGAGCGGTAATTCTGTTCAAGTCTTATAACACAGCAGTTTTCAAACTGCCCCTCAAACTGAAGAATGTTTTCAATGGTCGCACCTCTGAACTTGTAGATACTCTGGTCATCATCACCTACAACGCAGAGATTTCTGCTTTTTGCCGACAGCATCGAAACAAGCTTGTACTGAACCATGTTTGTGTCCTGATACTCGTCAACAACAATGTACTTGTAAAGATTCTGATAGTGATTGAGAACGTCGGGATTCTGCTCAAAAAGCTCAACAGTCTTGCAGATAAGGTCGTCAAAGTCCATTGCGTTTGCTTCCTTGAGTCTGCGCTGATAGAGCTTGTAGATGTTAGCATATACCTTCATTCGGTAGTCGTTGCCGACACTCTTTTCAAATTCGTCAGGATAAATCATCTGGTCTTTTGCTTTTGAAATAACTCCGAGTGCCGATTTTATCGGGAACATCTTGTCCGATACGTCAAGCTCAGAAAGACAGCCCTTTATAAGTCTCTTCTGGTCGTCGGCATCGTAAATTGTGAAAGAAGGGGTGTAGCCGAGTGCTGTGCATTCTCTTCTTAAAATTCTGACGCATGCAGAGTGGAAGGTTGCAGCGGTGATTCCTTCACCCTCGTCGCCAAGCATATTTTTAAGTCTTTCTTTCAGTTCGCCTGCCGCCTTGTTAGTAAAAGTAATGGCAAGAATGTTCCAAGGCTTTACGCAGTCGGTTGCAACAATGCTTCTGAGTGTAAGGTTGTCACTAGTAAGTCCGTTTGCGTAATCTTCTAAAAATCTAAGCTCTTCGTCAGTTGCATTGCTGTCAGATGTGCAGTGGTAAGCATTTCCGAAGAAAATCATATTTGCAATACGGTTTACTAAAACTGTTGTCTTTCCGCTTCCTGCTCCGGCAAGAATAAGCAGCGGCCCGTTTATCTTGAAGACCGCCTGCCTCTGCTGCTCGTTCATTCTCGAAAAGTATTTTTCAAGTGCAAGCCTTTTAAGCTCATTGAAGGATTTCATATCTATGTAAAGCTCCTTTTTGGTAATAGTGTTATGTATAACATTATACCACAATCGGCGATTTATTAAAAGACTTTTGCCGAAAATAATCAAGATAAAATTTTTGTGAAATATCAAAAATACACTAGCTTTTTCAAAAGCTATGATGTATAATATATATGTATAGCTTATTTTTACAGGGAGTGCAAAAAATGAAATTCAGTCCTAATAAAAAGTATAATACCATAGCCGTCTACGCAATTATAGTAATTGCAATAAGCATGCTCATGGTAATTGCGATTTTTAAGTTCTCAACCATATCCTCAATAGTTTCAAAGGTTCTCGGCATTCTCTCACCGGTATTCTGGGGACTTGGTATTGCGTTCCTTCTCAATCCGCTTATGAACGTAATTGAGAAGACACTTAAGCGCTATGTAATTAAAAAGCCGCATCCGACTCTTTTGCGAGCTATATCGGTAACGCTCACCTGCGTCTTCTTCGTTGCACTGTTGGGCGGACTTCTGTACATTGTAATTCCTGCCTTTGCCGACAGTATGACAAACATGGGCGAGAATATCACGAATATGTATAATAAGCTGTATGACTGGACAGAACGTGTTCTGAGTGATAATCCAAATCTTGAATCAATCGTCAAGGAAAAGATTGACGACTTTACATCAAACCTTAATTCGCTGTTTGATAAGGTTCAGCCGATGCTGGGGGATATTGTTTCGGGAGCATGGAACTTTGTAAATGTCCTCTTTGATTTTGTTTTGGGCTTTATTGTTTCGATTTACATCCTTGTCAGCAAGGAAACCCTGCAGGCACAGTTCAAAAAGCTTTTCGTTGCCACCTTCAAGCGTTCAACCTGCAACGAAATTTTCAGAATTACTTCAATGTCCTGCAAGACATTCGGTAACTTCCTTACAGGTAAGATAATTGACTCTGTAATAATCGGTATAATGTGCTTCTTTGGATGCTGGATTCTTGATATTCCGTATTATGTGCTTATCGCAGTAATTGTCGGAATCACAAACGTTATCCCGTATTTCGGCCCGTTTATAGGCGCAATCCCATCCGCCGCACTTGTCCTTTTCGTAGAACCCAGAAAGTGTATAGTATTTGTAATCTTTATCTTCATACTCCAGCAGTTCGACGGAAATATCTTAGGCCCGAAGATTCTCGGCGGTGTTACAGGACTTCCGACATTCTGGGTGCTGGTTGCACTGTTTGTCGGCGGCGGACTTTTCAAGGTTTTAGGACTCCTTCTCGCAGTTCCTGCTTGCTCGGTTGCGTATGAGCTTTTAAAGGAAAACACAAGAAAGAAGCTCCGCAGAAAGAATATGCCTACAGAAACAAAGGACTATATCTCGGACATCTCAAGGCTGTATCCCGCATCGGACAAGAAGGAAGGACTTACAGTCGAGGAGCTTGAAAGTATTATAATTCCTTCAGCTGACGAAGTCAACGAGGTAAAGCTGGATGTGTAAAGTCCAAAGCGATGAGTATTATATGCAGCGTGCCCTGGAGCTTGCTCAGAAGGCAGCTTCGATAGGAGAGGTTCCCGTTGGTGCTGTTGTCGTGAGAAAGCGTGACGGAAAAATCGTCGGAGAAGGGTATAACCTGAGAGAGTGCGAAAAGAATCCTCTTGCCCATGCAGAGATAATTGCAATAAACGAGGCAAGTAAGACCTTAGGCGGCTGGCGGCTTATCGACTGCGAACTATTTGTTACCCTGGAACCGTGCCCTATGTGCTGTGGAGCAATAATTAACTCCAGAGTCGAAAGGGTAGTGTTCGGAGCTTATGACAAAAAAGCAGGCTCCTGCTGTTCGGTAACTGACCTGTTTGAACTTCCATATAACCATAAACCCGAGCTTGTCGGTGCTGTTATGGAAGAGCATTGCTCAAAGGTACTCTCGGACTTTTTCAAAGAGCTGAGAAATATAAAACAGTCCGCTACACAAAGTGAATAACAATCAAAAAAGGCTGTGCAGTTTTTTCTGCATAGCCTTAATTTTTAGTATGAATATTCGATTTCTCCGCCCTTGATTACATATCGGATGTCAAGCGATTTGTCAAGCAGGAGAATATCTGCACTTGCGTCCTGAGATAATGTACCGCATATATTGTCTATTCCAAGTGATTTTGCAGGAGTTATCGTGCATGACTTGATAGCGTCAGCTAGCGGTATTCCCATATCAAGTACCGCAGTTTTCAGACAGTCATATAAGGATGCAACAGACCCCGCAAGTGTCCCGTCTTTAAGAGTTGCCCTGTGACCTGACTTTATTACATTCTGACCGCCGAGAGTATACTCTCCGTCAGGCATTCCCGTTGCACTCATGCTGTCGCTTATCATGCATAAACGCCCGGCACCCAGAAGCTTGAAAGTGGCTCTTACAACTGAAGGGGATATGTGCTCACCATCACAAATCAGCTCAGCATAGGTGTTCTCCGAATCAAACACCGCACCGATTACGCCAGGCTCTCTGTGATTGAATGGTAACATCGCATTGTAAAGATGTGTAACGTGATTTGCACCTGCCTTGAAAGCCGATATTGCCTCGCTGTAGGTCGCCGCTGTGTGAGCAAGCGAAACAACACAGCTATCCTTTACCTTCGATATGAAGTCCACAGCGCCCTCAGCCTCAGGTGCAACCGTTACCTGCCGTATAAGTCCCTGCGAAACATTTTGCAAGTGATAAAAAAGCTTTTCATCAGGACTTTTTATGTGACGCTCATTTTGTGCTCCCTTTTTCTCAGGTGAGATAAACGGCCCTTCCAGTGTGATGCCTTTGATTGAACTGTCATTTGCGGCATACTGCGAAACAGATTGAACAATTCTTTCAAGCTCATATGCCGGAAGCGTCATAGTGGTCGGAACAATGCTCGTCACACCACGGCTCAGCTCGTACTGAGAGATTTTTTCAAACGCTTCTGCCGTACCGTCGCAGAAATCATAGCCCGCCGCACCGTGAAGATGAATGTCCACAAGCCCCGGGATAACATATAATCCCGTAGCATCTATGACTTGTTCGGTATGAGATATATCAGAATTCCCGTATTGTATTTCAGCGATTTTGTTTCCGCTTATGTGTAAGCTGCCTGAGCTGAAATTCCCGTCACTTGTGAAAATTTCGCCGTTTGAAATAACCATAAAACCTCTCCCGTAAAGCTTTGTGTTTTCGATTACTGTAAGTATAACATAAATCTGCGGTAAGTCAAGAGAGGCAGGATTACTTTTTCATCGTCCTCATTGCGTTAAGGATTGCAAGCACCGAAACACCAACGTCCGCAAATACCGCAAGCCACATTCCTGCGTAGCCGAGCGCTCCGAGAAGCAGTACAATAAGCTTTACCGAAAGTGCAAAAACAATATTCTGCCTTGCAATTGAAACCGCCTTGCGTGATAGCCTGATAGCAAGCGGGAGCTTGCAAAGCTTGTCGTCCATAAGTACAATGTCTGCCGCCTCAATTGCCGCATCACTGCCAAGTCCGCCCATTGCAATTCCGACATCAGCTCTTGTAAGAACGGGAGCGTCGTTTATTCCATCACCGACAAACACCAGCGTGCCGTCATCAGTTTTGTTTTTGAGAAGCTCCTCTACAGCCTCAACCTTGTCATAGGGGAGAAGCCTTGCTCTGTAGGAATCGAGGGAAAGCAATGAAGCAATCTTCTTTGCCGACTCTTCGTTGTCACCCGTGAGCATGATTCTGTTTCTGATGCCGAGCTCATAAAGCTTATCCATCGATTCTTTTGCGTCCTGCTTTATCTCGTCGCTGATGAAAATTCTGCCGACAAATCTGCCGTCTGTAGCAACCAATACCTCGGTCGCGCCCGCTGTACAGTTGCCTTCTGTTACCTGCGCACCGACCTTTTCCATAAGCTTTTTGTTTCCTACCGCAACAGTCTTTTCACCAACTACAGCTACAATTCCCATTCCCGAAAGCTCTCTGATATCAGACACGGGCAGGGAAAGCTGTTTGCCGTACTTTTCGACTATTGCCCTTGCAATAGGGTGAGTCGAGCTTTTCTCAGCGTGTGCCGCAAGCTCCAGCAGTTCTTTCTCGCTTATCCCTTCACATTCACATCCGACAACCTTAAAGCAACCCTTTGTCAATGTGCCTGTCTTGTCAAATACAGTGTGCGAAGCCTTCGCAAGCTGTTCAATATAGCATGAGCCCTTAATAAGTATTCCGTTTTTGGAAGCTGAGCCGATTGCACCGAAGAAGGTGAGCGGCACCGAAATTACAAGCGCACAAGGGCAGGAGATTACGAGAAATATAAGTGCCCTTCTTATCCATTCTGAAGGTGAGCCGAAAATGTGTGACGGTATAACCGCAAGTGCAAGAGCCGAGAAAACAACAATCGGCGTGTAGTATCTTGCGAAGCGTGTGATAAAAGCCTCGCTCTTTGATTTCTTGTCGGCGGCTGTTTCAACAAGCTCTAAGATTTTCGATGCAGTGGATGAGCCGAAGTCGCATACTGTCCTTGCCTTTATAACACCGCTGAGATTTATGCATCCGCTCTGTAGCCTGTCGCCGACAGTCACCTCACGGGGAAGAGATTCGCCCGTCAGCGCACTTGTGTCAACAGAGGAATTACCCTCAGTTATCTCGCAGTCGATAGGCACCTTGCCGCCTGCCTTTATAAGTATCGTTTCTCCGACCATAACCTCATCAGGTGATACCTCAAGCTCTTCGCCGTCCCTTAAAATTGTCGCAATATCGGGCCTTATGTCCATAAGTGCGGAGATTGATTTTCTGCTTTTTCCAACAGCAATGCTCTCGAAAAGTTCACCGACTCTGTAAAACAGCATTACCGCAACACCCTCAGTGTATTCTCTGAGAATGAAAGCACCGATTGTAGCAATCGCCATAAGAAAGTTCTCGTCAAATACATTGCCCCTTGTTATATTTCTGAAAGCTTTTTTCAGTGGCATAAATCCTACAGAAAGATATGCCGCAATGTATAGTGCAAGACTTAATGTCGAGAATTTATCAGTAAGCTTTGCCGCAATAAGAAGCAGAGCAGAGAGGATTATGCAGTAAAGGCTCTTTCGCTGTTTTCTTGTCATCGTGAATTTCCCCTTAGAATATAAAGTATCTGCCGACCGAGGACTTGTAGCTTTTGTATTCCTCGCCGAATTTGGCTGAAAGATATTTTTCCTCGCTCAGTATCTGAAGATGCAGGGCAATAGCGGTCGCTGCAACAACCACCGCAAGAGGTAAGCTGAAAAACATCATAAGCATACCCAGGAACATAAGGTCAAACGCTAAGAAAGCAGGGTCCCGGCTTATGCGGTAGATTCCGCCTGTGATAAGCTTTGTTTCTTCGTTTTCAGGAATACCTGCACGCCAGCTGTCACTCATACATATCACAGCCACAGCCAGAATTACGTCAGCGATAAAACACATCACCGCACCCACGATTCTTGCGGTAAACGGCATAGCCGATATGTCAAGAATAATGTTTGTAAGTATCAGCAGAATGCTCAGTATCATAATACCGCTGAGTACTATTTCAAAAAGCTTCGGCTTTGTTTTTCTGCCTTTGCCCATAACAATTGTGTTTATTCCTTTTGAACGCTGAGATAAGAGCTTTATGATAAATATAAGAAGCATCGAAATGCCAAGTATCAAAGCTACCGCTCTCATAATATTATCTCGCAGTCAGGCTCAATCTTGCTGATGATTTTTACAGCCTTTTTCATTATCTTCGGTAAAAGCTCTTCGTCAGCGTCGATTGTCAGCTTCTGTGAAATAAAGCTGATGCTCACGGAATTGACACCCTCGAGCTTTGAAATTGCGTCTTCCATTTTTGCTGCACATGATGCACACTCAAGGTTTTCCATTTTGTATATCTTTTTCATAATATCTCTCCTTTTGAGAACAATATTCTCATTTCTTGATATTATAATACACTATGCAAAGAAAATTGTCAATTATAATTGAGAACAAAATTCTCAATTTGTATATATGCACAAAATAATTTTGTCCGTACAGACAATTTGTCATAAAAAACACCGCCCCACAAAAGTGAAGCGGTGAGAGATGCAGTATTTAATTACTTAAGGCCTGCTGTGATGATAGCCATCTGGTAAACTTCTTCAGCATTACAGCCTCTTGAGAGGTCGTTGATAGGAGCATTAAGACCCTGAAGAATCGGGCCGAAAGCGTCGAATCCGCCGAATCTCTGAGCAACCTTGTAGCCGATGTTGCCTGCGTTGATGTCAGGGAAAATGAATGTGTTAGCCTGACCAGCAACAGGAGAGTTAGGGCACTTTGTCTTAGCAACAACCGGTGAGAATGCAGCGTCGAACTGAAGCTCGCCGTCGATAGCGAGGTCAGGGGCAGCTGCCTTTGCCTTTTCAGTAGCACTTCTTACCTTGTCAACAGACTCGCCCTTACCGGAGCCGAGAGTTGAGTAGGAGAGCATAGCAACCTTAGGGTCGATGCCGAATGCCTTAGCAGTCTTAGCTGTTTCAACAGCGATTTCAACGAGTTCATCGTCAGTAGGGAAGAGGTTGATAGCGCAGTCGCCCATAGCGTACTTTTCTTCGCCGTTCTCGCCCTCTCTGAACATAATGAAGCTTGAAGAAACAATCTTGTTACCAGGCTTTGTCTTGATAATCTGGAGAGCAGGTCTAACTGTGTCAGCAGTTGAGTATGTAGCGCCACCGAGAAGACCGTCAGCAAGGTCCATCTTTACGAGCATTGTTCCGAAGTAGTTAGACTTCTTGAGGCAAGCGATACAGGTATCTCTGTCCATCTTGCCCTTACGCAGTTCAACCATAAGGTCAACCATCTTGTCAAAATCAGCGTATGTTTCAGGGTTGATGATTTCGATTCCGTCAATGTTGAAACCGCACTCTGCAGCCTTTGCATTGATTTCGTCAGGGTTACCGAGAAGGATAGGAGCCATAAGTCCATCAGCGTAGAGTCTGGAAGCAGCCTCTAAAATTCTTGGGTCGCTACCCTCGGTGAAAACAAGCTTTCTCTTGTTCTGCTTTAATACTTCAATAAGATTTTCAAGCATTTTGAAATCCTCCTAATAAATAATAGTACACTCATATTATACACCATCTTGTTGAAAATTGCAATTATATTTTGTATAATCTATCATACAATTTGCCGATTTTCAAGAGCCCTTTTTTGTGGTATAATCATATAAAACAAACAAGGAGGATAATAAAGCAAATGAACGATATAAAAAGCCAGCCTATAGACAAAAGAACGCTCATTCCGTTCTGGATTAGAATCATCGCTTCAACAGTAGCCGTAGCCGCAATACTAATTCTGATGCACAAATTCCTGCCGGATATCCTTGGAAAATTCAAGCTCTCAGAGCACGAAGAGTGGGTAAGGTGGGCGGCACCGATAACCGCAGTGCTTATGTATCTGCGATATGTTGTAAAAACCTTCCGCAGGAAGTGGGGCTATGCGTTTGCAGTGTATGTCTATGACGTAATGAAAAGACCAGATGCCGATATCTGTCCGAGATGCAAAACAAGACTCAATAAGGATATTCTTGATATCGACTATAATACTCTCGAGCCAATGGGGGAGGTACATAATTGCTCCTGTCCGAATACTAACTGCGGGCTTTCCCTGCAAAAGAAAATGACCTTCTCAAAGTGCCCGTCAACCAAAAACGGACTTCGTGCGTTCGTGCTCAATCTCGGAGTAAGAAGAGATTACGAGGAAACTGTTCTTACTCAGCTTGTAAGCTTTGTGTTCACACTTGCAATAAACGCCGCAATAGCATCTCTTGTTGCAATAAAACTAATCCCGCTTATCGAGAAATTACTGTAAACTGTCATTTCGTTTAATTTGCAATGCAAAATGAGGCTCGAATTAGGTCAAATCCGTGAATTTTTGCAAGATTGGAGAAAATGACTTGCAAAAATGCCGACATTGGTATATTATATTATAGTAGAATGATTATAATGATTATCGGAGGTAATATCCAATGCAGCTTCAGGATATGACAAAGCAGGAGCTAGAAGCGTTTCTCGCAGGAGAGATGGCAAAGTACGAGCAGTTCAAGGGCAGAGGACTCTGTCTTAATATGGCAAGAGGAAAGCCAAGCGACGAACAGCTCAGACTTTCCCACGACCTTCTTACAGCAGTAGGTGCTGATGATGTTCTTGCAGATACAGACGGAACAGACTGCCGTAACTATGGCGGACTTGACGGTATCCCGAGTGCAAAGAAGCTTTTTGCCGATATCTTCGGAGTAAGCGAAAAGGAAGTTATCGTGTTCGGTAACTCCAGCCTCAATATTATGTATGATACACTCGTAAAGGCTATGCTTTTCGGTACAGGAAACGGTGCAAAGCCATGGAAAGACTGCGGCAAGATAAAGTGGCTGTGTCCTGTTCCGGGCTATGACAGACACTTCCTTATTACAGAAAAGCTTGGCTTTGAAATGATAAATATCCCTTGCGACGAAAACGGCCCCGATATGGATATGGTCGAAAAGCTCGTAGCAGAGGATGAAAGCATCAAGGGTATCTGGTGCGTGCCGATGTATTCAAATCCTACCGGAATCACATATTCCGATGAGGTTGTAAAGAGAATGGCATCGATGAAGACCGCCGCTGACGACTTCAGAATTTTCTGGGATAATGCATATTGCATCCACCACCTGAATGATACACCCGATAAGCTTCTCAATCTCCTCGAGGAGGCTAAGAAGTGCGGTAACGAGGACAGAGTGTATATGTTCACGTCTACCTCGAAGGTTACCTTCGCAGGCGGCGGAATTGCCGCAATGAGTGCAAGCGAGAAGAATATCGCCTATGTAAAGTCACTCATCACTGTCCAGACAATCGGATACGATAAGATAAACCAGCTCCGTCACGTAAGATACTTCAAAAATTATGAAGGCCTCACAAACCATATGAAGAAGCATGCCGAGTTCTTAAGACCGAGATTTGAAGCAGTTTCCGATGCTCTTGAAGCTGAGCTTAAGCCACTCGGAATAGGCAAGTGGGTTAAGCCAAATGGCGGCTATTTCATAAGCTTTGACGCTCCAAAGGGCTGCGCAAAGGAAATTGTAAAGCTCTGTAAGGAAGCAGGTGTCGAGCTTACAGGTGCAGGTGCAACCTTCCCTTACGGCGTTGACCCCGACGACAGCAATATCAGAATTGCTCCGTCCTTCCCGCCAATTGAAGAGCTGAAGCTCGCCGCAGAGCTTTTCTGCATCGCAGTAAAGATTGCCGCAGCAAAAAAGTTGCTTAATGCGTAAATAAAAGAATAAAGCAGTCTGTTAGACGGACTGCTTTTATTATTGTATGTGTAAAAAACGCCTCCCGAAAGGGAGGCGTTAGTGTTATCTTGGGATAAATTACTTAGCAAGTCTTGCTTCGAGAGCGTCGAGCTGTGCTTCGAGAGCAGCAGGGATTCTTGCACCCTTGTCAGCGAGGTCCTTGTAGTAGTTACGCATCTCTGCGATTTCCTTTGTCCAGAGGTCGTTGTCAACTGCGAGGAGCTTTTCCATAATCTCAGGAGTTACCTCGTCCTCGATACCCTCAACATTGATGTCGCCCATCTTTGGAAGGTAACCGATAGCAGTTTCCTCAGCATCAATAGTGCCTTCGCATCTCTTGATAATCCAGTCGAGAACTCTCATGTTGTCGCCGAAACCAGGCCAGATGAAGTTGCCGTTCTCGTCCTGCTTGAACCAGTTAACGTTGAAAATCTTAGGAGCATTCTCGCCGAGCTTTTCGCCCATTTCGAGCCAGTGTGTCCAGTAGTCGCCTACGTTGTAGCCGATGAATGGCTTCATAGCCATAGGGTCGTGACGGAGAACACCTACAGCACCTGTAGCAGCAGCTGTTGTTTCAGAGGAAACAGCAGAACCTACGTATGTGCCGTGTGTCCAGTCAAATGACTGATATACAAGCGGAGTTGTGGAAGCTCTTCTTCCGCCGAAGATGATAGCGGAGATTGGAACACCTGCAGGATTGTTGAATTCCTTGGAAATGCATGGGCAGTTTCTTGCAGGAGCTGTAAATCTGGAGTTAGGGTGAGCAAGTGTGTTGCCTGCAGCAATGTACTCAGGGCCGTTAACCTTAGCACCCTTCCACTCTGTAGCGTTTACAGGAGGATTCTTGTCGAGCTTCTCCCACCATACAGTCTGGTCATCGTTGTTGATAGCAACGTTTGTGAAGATTGTATCTCTCATTGCTGTGTGGAGAGCGTTAGGATTGGACTTCTCGTTTGTACCAGGAGCTACGCCGAAGAAGCCGTTTTCAGGGTTGATAGCATAGAGTCTGCCGTCAGGACCCTGCTTGAGCCAAGCGATATCGTCGCCGACTGTCCATACCTTGTAGCCCTTTTCTGTGTAGCATACAGGAGGGATAAGCATTGCAAGGTTTGTCTTACCGCAAGCAGATGGGAATGCAGCTGTGATGTACTTAACCTCACCGTCAGGCTTTTCTACGCCGAGGATGAGCATGTGTTCAGCCATCCAGCCTTCGTTCTTGCCCTGGAATGAAGCGATTCTGAGTGCGAAGCACTTCTTGCCGAGAAGAACGTTTCCGCCGTAACCTGAGTTGATAGACCAGATTGTGTTATCCTCAGGGAACTGAACGATGTATCTCTTTTCAGGGTCGATGTCAGCTCTTGCGTGAAGTCCTCTTACGAAGTCGTCAGACTCGTCACCGAGGTTCTCGAATGCCTTTACACCAACTCTTGTCATGATGTCCATGTTAAGAACAACGTAGATAGAGTCTGTTACCTCAACACCAACCTTAGCGAGTGGTGAACCGATAGGGCCCATGGAGTAAGGGATAACGTACATTGTTCTGCCCTTCATGGAACCGTCGTACATAGGTGTGAGCTTTGCATACATTTCCTTAGGGTCACACCAGTTGTTTGTAGGACCTGCGTCCTCTTTATTTCTTGAACAGATAAATGTTCTGTCCTCAACTCTGGCAACGTCAGTAGGATCTGTTCTGTGGTAGATACAGCCAGGAAGCTTTTCCTGGTTAAGAGCGACCATCTCGCCTGTGGAAAGAGCCTCATCTCTGAGAGCCTGAAGCTGCTCTGCTGAACCGTCAATCCAAACAACCTTGTCCGGCTTTGTCAGAGCAATCATCTCGTCAACCCAAGCGTTTACGTTAGGGTTCTTGGTTAAAGTAGCCATAGAATTAATACTCCTCTCAATGTGAAAAAATGCGGAAAATAAAAGAGCGATTTTTACAAAAGTCAAATTTTCCTCGTTTAATATTATAGCTTAGTTCTGTCAATAAGTCAATAGCCTAATTGTCAAAAAAATATCAGTGCGATTACCCCGATTTAATAAAATAAGGCATATAAGAGGGTAAAACATATTGACAAATATATCAAATTGTGATACGATATAATGGATATTATATTATATAAATAAGTATATTGAAAGGATGATTTTTGTGAGTCTGGCTGATGAAATTTTTATTGCAAACTGCAGGGACATTATAGAAAACGGATTTATGGATAACGAGATGGAGGTAAGACCTCATTGGGAGGACGGAACACCTGCACATACCATCAAGAAATTCTGTATCGTAAACCGCTATGACCTTGCGAAGGAATTTCCTATCCTCACAATCAGAAGAACATATATAAAGTCTGCTGTTGATGAGCTTTTCTGGATTTGGCAGAAAAAGTCCAACAACATAAAGGAGCTGGGCAGTCATGTCTGGGATTCCTGGGCTGACGAAAACGGCTCTATCGGTAAGGCTTACGGCTACCAGCTGGGTATAAAGCACAAGTACAAGGAAGGAATGTTCGACCAGGTCGACAGAGTTCTCTATGACTTAAAGTACAATAAGGGAAGCCGTAGAATTATCACAAATATCTACAACCACGCAGACCTCTCTGAAATGGGATTGTATCCATGTGCGTACAGTATGACCTTCAATGTCTGCGACGGAAAGCTCAACTCAATTCTCAACCAGCGTTCACAGGATATGCTCACCGCAAATAACTGGAACGTCTGCCAGTATGCAATGCTCACATATATGCTTGCACAGGTCAGCGGACTTGAAGTGGGCGAGTTTGTCCACGTTATAGCAGACGCTCATATCTATGACAGACATATTCCGCTTGTGAAGGAGATTATCGAAAACAAGCCTTACGACGCACCAAAGCTCGTGCTCGATAAGTCAATAGATGATTTCTATAAGTTCACAAAGGATTCCTTTACACTCGAAAACTATAAGTACCACGAGTTCAAGAAGACTATACCTGTAGCTATATAAGGAGAAGTATCCCTATGAATATGATTTTGTCAGTTTCCCTCGACTGGGGAATAGGTAAGGATAACGACCTTCTGTTCCATGTCAAGGAGGATATGCAGTTTTTCAGAAGAACAACAATGGGCAAGTGTGTCGTAATGGGAAGAAAAACTCTCGAGTCGTTCCCGAATGCAAAGCCGCTGCCTAAAAGAGATAACGTCGTTTTAACAAGAAGCGAGGACTATGCACCCGAGGGTGTTAATGTCTGCCATAACGTGCAGGAGGTACTCGATTACGTTAAGAAGTACGATACAGATGACGTTTTTGTAATCGGCGGTGCCCAGATTTACGAGCTATTTATGCCGTATTGTAACAGAATCTATCTTACAAAATTCAAGGCTTCAAAGCCCTGCGACAGATATTTTGAAAACCTCGATGAGAATAACGACTGGAAATGTGTAATGACAGTACCAAGAGAGGATAACGGACTTGAGTTTGAGTTTACTCTCTACGAAAGAAAATAGCAATTAAGGGGAACGAATTATGGCTGAAAATATGATTGTCTATAAGTGTCCGGGTTGCGGTGCGGATGTAAAGCTCAGTGCCGACACCGAGGAAATGAAATGTCCGTTCTGTGATGAATTGCTGAACGGTGAAAGCTCTGAGGAGTTTTCAATGGATGAAGTGCAAACGGAAATCCCGGGAATGATAAATGGTTCTTTAATAGAAGACTGGCTTCCTGAAGAAAAAGAGCTGTATTCTGTGTACGAGTGCTCCGAGTGTCACGCTCAGACGATTAGCGCAGGTGCGGCTAATGGCGTAAAATGCCCGTTCTGTTCGGGTGCTATGCGCAAAAAGGAAAGTCTCGGCGATATAAGCAGACCAAGATATATTATACCGTTTGCAACAACAAAAGGCGTTGCAAATGCTGCATTCGACAGTATGATTGCGGAAATGTCACTCGTTCCGTCATCCTTCAAAAAGCGTAACAGACCCGAAAACATATTCGGTGTGTATGTTCCTGCGAAGGTGATAGCTACGGACTGCATGGGTAATGTGTCCTTTAATGCTCAGAATGTAAAGGAATGGATTGAAGGAGACAGAAAATACCGTATGACAAGCACATATGCGGTTATCAGAGGCGGAAGCGTATCATTTGAGAATATTGCCATGTTTGATACTGCAAGAATTGATGACAAGCTTATGGATTCAATTGAGCCGTTTGAGCTTGCAGGTTCGGTTGCATTTGACAAACTGTTTACAGAGGGCTTTCAGGTAGCACTCAACGAGCTTGATATGAATCTGCTTGAAGAAAAGGCACGTGAAAAGGTGAGCAGGCTTGCGATAGAAGCGTTCAGAGCCCGTGCGGGAATGTATAATTCCGTCACTGTGAATCAAGCCAATATGAATGTGGTAACCCGAGGTGTTAATGATGTACTTATGCCTGTTTGGGTTATGAATAACAAGTATCTTGGCAAGAACTATCTCTTTGTCGTAAACGGACGAACAGGAAAAGCTGCAGGAGATGTCCCGGTTGCGTGGGTAAAGCTTGCGATGATACTGCTCTCAGTGTTCGGCGTGACAATGCTGGTGTTGCTTGCAATTCTGGGAATTCTATAAGGAGGCGGAAAATATGAAAAAAAGAGTTTATAAGGCTATGATTAGTACTATTTTACTAGTCGCCGCTTTTTCATCCTTCTGCACAGTTACGGCGTTCGCCGCCGCAGGTGAAGCACAGCCGATGTTCAGTAAAGAACAGTTTTTCGATAATATCAAGGAAAGATGGCGCATTGCACTTATGATAAGCCTCGTGGTATGTGCCCTTGTTTGTTTGAGTGCTGTTAAAAAAAGACAAAGCAGGAATAAGAACAAGAGGACTGGCTATATCGACTACATCGGAGCAGGTCTGATGAGCATAACCACCGAAGAGGATAAACATATCGATACACGAACAGTCTGCATTGATGCTGATGTATATCACAGGCGCAGACGTCGCAACAGGTAGGCTTCGGGGTAAAGCCGACAGGTAAAATTTATTTTAAGGGGAGCAATCAATGGCTGAAAATATGATTGTCTATAAGTGCCCCGAATGCGGTGCGGATATTCAGTTCAGTGCCGCTGAGGGTAAGATGAAATGCCGCTACTGCGACGGCGAATTTGATATAAAAGAGCTTGAGGACTACGACAAAGGTCATTTTAAACAAAAGCCGGAAGAATTCAACTGGAAGAATTTCGACGAACGAAAAGGACGGGAAGACTGGTCGGCAGATGAGCTTAATCAGCTTGCTACATACCGTTGCTCGCATTGCGGAGGAGAAATTATCGGCGAGGGTACAACTATGGCAACAAAATGTCCGTATTGCGATAATCCTGTTGTCATGGGAGAATCAATCGACGGACTGCTAAGACCTGACCTTATAATACCTTTCAAGAAAACGCCGGATGACGTGCAAGAGGCCTTCAAGCGTTTTATGAAAGGAAAGCTTTTGCTTCCGTCAAAATTCAAGAAACGTAATAAACCCGAGAATCTGAAGGGACTGTATGTCCCGTTCTGGCTTTTTGACTGCGACAGCGACGGACAGGCAGACTTTACCGCAACCAAGGTAACCTCATGGCGTTCAGGCGATTACAGATATCGTAAAACCGACTATTATTCTGTCAAGAGAGCAGGTAAAATGACCTTCCTTGATATCCCGGTTGACAGCTCAACCAAAATGGACGACAGCTTTATGGAGTCTATCGAGCCGTATAATTACAGAGATATCGAAAAATTCAACTCAGCATACCTCGCAGGCTATATGTCCGACAGATATGACGTTGATGTGAAGGATAGTATCGAAAGAGCCAACCGCAGAATACGAGCAAGTACAAGTGAAATGCTCCGTTCAACCGTGTATGGCTATAATTCCGTGAGTACAAGCAGCCTCAGCGTGCAGATAAAAGAAGGCGATATACAATATGCCCTGCTGCCGGTCTGGATGATGAATACCGAGTATAAGGGCAAGACGTACACAATTGCAATGAATGGCCAGACAGGAAAAATGGTCGGAGAGCTTCCGATAGACTATCTCAGGCTGGTACTTTACCTGCTTGCGGCATTCCCGATAATAGCGGCAATATTAACGTTGCTGTTCGGCATGATGTAGGAGGTGGCTTGAAATGATAAAGAAGATTTTTTCATTCATTGCCTGCATTGTAATGATGACCGCCGTGTCGGTTGTAGCTTCTGCAGCGTCTGAATATGGAGACGAAAGAGTAGTAGACAGAGCAGGTCTGTTTACCGACAGCGAGGAAAATTCGCTCAGAGAAATTACCGACAAAATCAAAGAAGAGTTTGGCTTTGACTGCGTTATGGTTACTGTCAATTCATATTATAACGACAATATGCTTGGTGCATATTCGCCGATGGATTTAAGTGACTATGCTTATAAATTCTATAATAACGGCGATTACGGTTACAACGGTATCATTTTTGTCGTTTCCATGAGTACAAGAGAATGGTGGTTTCTGCAGTTCGGAGAAGGTAAGACAATAATCTCTGATTCCTACGGCCTTGAGTGGCTCGAATATAAGGTTTTGGATGAGCTTAAGGACGGCGAGTATTATGAGTGCTTTGATAAGTTTGCAAGCTCGGTGTACGACTTTGCGAAGGAAGCAACAAATAATAAGCCTTACAGTACAGGTAACCCGTATCTTGATGTCGAAGCATACTGGGGAAAGATAAAGGGAAAGCTTATTGTCATAATTATAATATGTGTTGCAGCGCTGGCTCTAATTGCATGGATTCTGATAAGAACTATGAAGACCGTGAAGAAGCAGCCCGATGCAAACAGTTATGTCAAGAGCGGAAGCTTCAATCTCTATTTCAGAAATGATACATTTATGTATTCCAATACAACAAGAACAAGGGTGAACAGCGGCTCACGTGGCGGCAGAGGCGGTGGCGGAAGCCGAGGCGGAAGAGGCGGCCGTTTCTAAAATAAAATAAAGCAACTTCAAGGAGGTGAGGATTATCATAAACCATAATGTACAAACAAAAAGTAAAAAAGACGATGACTATATCGACGTTGCGAAAAATGCCGATTACCAGAATCAGTCGCATGAGTATTACAGAGAGTTTCTTAACTGGAGAAGCTCGGGCGATAATCCTTACGCCTATTCATTCGTAAGAAGAAAAAATGAGTATTCGTATGTAGACGGCAAGGGATATGTAAGCAACGACCCCGGCGATAAGGAGAAGAAGGTTTTAAAAAGATGCTGTCGTCTTATCGCAATGACGATGTTTACCATAATACTCTTTTCACTTGCAGAGATGTTCTATGTAAGTATGTATTATAAGACCTTCGTCTTTTCAACTACAAAGGTACTCTATGGACAATCCGTAGAAACCTACGATGTTCCGATGTCGCTGTGTCTGGGAATATGTCTGATAAGAAGTCTGAAGTATATAATTCCGACGCTTATCTTTATCCTTGATACAAGAATCCCGGGAGAAGTCTTTTTGCCGAAAGCGGATAAGATGTTCCCGAATATGACAGCCTGTGCGTTTGTAATGGCTCTTATGGCAGCGTCATTTTGCAGAATTTCAAATGACGTGCTTGCATATATCGCAGAGAAAATCGGTATCGGTGTGTATAGATTCGATTATATGTATTCAAGCAATCCGCTTGTAACGATTGCTTTCGGATTTTGTAATTGCATATTTCTTTCGGTGCTGTCTGAAGTGCTCTTCCGTGGACTTATCCTGCAGACAATGCGTCAGTTCGGGGATATGTTTGCATTTATTATCTGCTGTGTGACAGAGGCATTCTGCGGGTTTGACATTCTCGGATACGGAAGCACAATCTGTATCGGAATTATCATAACACTGTTTACCCTCAGAACAGGTTCGATAAAAACAGCAATCGGTATGAGGATAAGTGCAACAACGCTGTTTTTCCTGCTCGATACCGTCGGAGTGTATCTTGAAAAAAACTACGCAATGATTGCCGAAGCAGGCGTGTGTCTGATAATTATAGCAATCTCGCTCGTTATCTATTCAAGAGTAACTCTTGCACAGAACTTCAGCTTTAACGTGAACAACTCAAAAACCCACCTTTCTATCGCAAAAAAGCTGTCAATATTCTTCTCGCATAGCGGAATAATGCTGTGGCTGATTATTGTCCTGACCGTGGCACTTTTCTCGCTCAGATTTGTCTGACTTTTTTGAAAAAAGGTATTGACAAACCGAAAATAATGGTATATAATATTAAAGCAAACAAAGAAGAGCTGTTCCGTTCTCACCTTAAGCCATAGGCGAAAAGGTCGATATTATGAATATACGCCGTGAAAATCGGCTGTGTTTATGAGCGTGAACAGAAGTGTTGCGCTCATTTTTATTTTGGAGGTGTTGCGTCATTAGCAACAAGGAACTGCAAATCAACGAAGAAATCCGCGATAAGGAAATTCGTGTAATCGACGTTGACGGAACTCAGCTTGGAGTTATGTCCGCAAAGGAAGCTCTTGAGCTTGCTATCGAAAGAGACTTAGACCTTGTAAAAATCGCCCCGGGTGCAGTGCCGCCTGTGTGTAAAATCTTAGACTACGGAAAGTATGTCTTTGAACAGGGCAAGAGAGAAAAGGAAGCTAAGAAAAACCAGAAGGTTGTGGAAATCAAGGAGATAAGAATGTCTTCAACAATTGATACACACGACTTCCAGACAAAGGTTAATCAGGGCATCAAGTTCTTGAATGGCGGAGATAAGATTAAGGTATCCGTCAGATTCCGTAAGCGTTCCGTAGCACACCCACAGCTCGGAGAGGAACTTATGAATAAGTATAAGGAAGCAGTATCCGAAGCAGGCAGTGTTGACAAGCCGTTCAAAATGGAAGGACGCAGTCTGGTGATGTTCGTATCACCAAAGTCTTCTAAGTAAACAATTAAGGAGGATATATTATGGCAAAGGTAAAAATCAAGACACATTCCGGCGCTAAGAAGCGTTTCAAGGTAACCGGAACAGGCAAGGTTAAGTTCCAGCACACAAACAAGAGACACAGACTCATTTCCAAGGGCCACAAGCGTGTAAGAACACTCCGTAACACAGCTTACGCAACAAGCGCTGACATCAAGAATGTAAAGGCTCTTATCCCTTACAAGTAAACAAAACGAGTAATAGGGACGTACAATTAAAAGATAATTTCAGGAGGTAATTAACTATGGCTCGTGTAAAGGGAGCAATGATGACTCGTAAGAGAAGAAACAAGACTCTGAAGCTTGCTAAGGGCTACTTCGGAGCAAAGAGCAAGCACTTTAAGATGGCTAAGCAGGCTGTGATGAAGTCCGGCCAGTATGCATACATCGGCAGAAAGCAGAAGAAGAGAGATTTCAGACAGCTCTGGATTGCAAGAATCTCCGCTGCTTGCAAGCTCAACGGCACAAACTACTCAACATTTATGAACGGCGTAAAGAAGGCTGGCATCACACTCAACCGTAAGATGCTCTCCGAAATCGCTATCAATGACGCAGCAGGCTTTACTGCAATCGTAGAAAAGGCAAAGGCTGCTCTCTAATGCAATAAGCAACACGCACATTTTACACCTGTGCGTGTTTTGTTGTATATTAAGGTAAATTATTTTCGGGAAAGGAGGGGCATAATATGCTTATTTCAAGTAAGGATAATGCTAATATAAAGTCGCTTGTAAAGCTCATATCCAGCAAAAAAGAGAGAGCCGAAAAGGGCGAATTTGTAGTAGAAGGTATGCGAAACTGCATAGATATGGTTATGGCGTATGAAAACGATGAGGTTGAAATATCTGCACTTTTCTATACCGCAAAAGCACTTGAAAAGTATAAGGAGCTCCTTCCGACCGATTGCTTTAACACAGTACCACAGAATATAAGCTTTGAAATAACCGAAGAGCTTTCTCAGAGAATTTCTCAGGGAGAAGGCTCGCAGGGAGTCTTTGTCATTGCGAAAAAACTTGACAAAATTTTAAACTGCGATACAATAGATTTAAACGGCAAGTATGTCATTCTCGACAATATCCAGGACCCGGGTAACCTGGGAACAATCCTAAGAACAGCCGATGCGATGGGTGCAAGCGGAGTAGTCCTTTGCAATAATTGCTGCGATTTGTATAACCCGAAGGTTGTAAGAAGTGCAATGGGAAGCTTATCAAGAGTGAGCGTTTATGTCGAAAACAGCTTTGAAAACGCATTCGATGTGTTTAAGAAATGCTCGGTGCCGGTTGTCGCATCAGTGATAAACGGCGGAGAGGATATTTCATCATTTGATTTTCCGAAAAGCTGTGCAGTCGTGATTGGCAACGAAGGCAGAGGAATGCCGAAAGAGCATGTAAAGCTTTGCGATAAAAGCGTAACTATCGCTATGAAGGGAAATATCAATTCTCTCAATGCCGCAACTGCCGCTACAATCATTATGTGGGAGATGTTCAGATGATGGATTTTGCTAAGAATAATCTCGTTTACTGGGCATGGCTCTCATTGGCATTCGGTGCATCAAGCAGACGTAAGTGGATAGTTCTTGAGCAGTTTGATAATGATGTTGTTGCATGCTACCGTGCGTTAAGAGACGGCGAAACCGATATGCTTTCTGATGCCGAGAGAAGAAATGTGAGGAGCGTAACGCTCGAAAAGGCGCAGGAAAAGCTTGCGGAATGTGCGGATAAGGATATTTTTGTATATGGTTATGAAAGTGAGGGCTATCCTTCAAAGCTGAGGAATATTTCAAATCCCCCGGCTGTATTATTTTCAACGGGAAGCCTTGACTTTCTCAACAATAGAGCAATAATAGGTGTCGTAGGTGCCAGAGATGCAAGCGAGTATTCGCTTAAGGTAACCGACAGCATATGCCGCAACCTCGCACAGTGGGGTGTGGTAATTGTCAGCGGAGGTGCGTTCGGTGTGGATACCCAGGCGCATAAGTCAGCAATCGCAGGTGGCGGTAAAACCGTGGCTGTAATGGGCGGCTCCGTAGACAGCGATTATCCGAAGGGAACAGCAAAGTTCAAGCAGTATATTTCTGAAAATGGTGCCGTTATCTCAGAGCACTTCTTAGGACATGAGCCCAGAGGCGGAGATTTTGTCGCAAGAAACAGAATCTTAACCGGAATATGTGACGGCGTTCTGATTACGCAGGCATCAAAAATCAGCGGAGCATTGAACTCAGCTTCGCATGCAGTGTCGCAGGGTAAGGATGTGTTCTGTGTCCCGCCTTGTGATGTGTTTTCAAAAAGATATGCAGGAGTTTCATCGCTTTTGCGTGACGGCGCAATCCCGGTGTTCTCGCATAGAGATATACTGATGCAGTATGCAGCAGTAAGAAATCAGAGCAAGGAATTTGCAAGAGATTTGTCTATGGTCTATGAAACTGAAGAAAATCCCGATTTTGCAGATGACCTGCTTGTGGAAAAGAAAAAGCGTGAGTCAGCTAAAAAAGCTCCACGCCGAAAAACTAAGGAGCAGACGGAAAAGCTTCAGGAGGAGCAGGAAATGCATCCTCAGGAACCCGTTATGCCCGACACATCAGAGCTTACTGAGCTTCAGAAAAATATAGTAAAGGCAATTTTTGACGGCACAGTGCAAGCAGATGAGCTTTCCGCAAAGCTTGATGTGGATATCTCAGAGCTTTTTGCAGAGCTTACCGAGCTTGAAATGCTCGGCATTGTCAGAAGTGCCGCCGGCAACAGCTATAAGCTCAACCGATAACGAAACGGAGATGGAGAATTGAAATCACTCGTAATAGTAGAGTCACCTACAAAGGTGCATACAATCAAAAGATATTTAAGCGCAGATTACGAAGTAGTTGCATCAATGGGACACCTTATCGACCTTCCTAAGTCGAGATTCGGTGTCAATGTTGAAAACGGCTTTGAACCGCAGTATATAGAAATCAAGGGTAAGGAAGCACTCATAAAGGACATCAAATCCAAGGCGAAAAAGTGCGACAGAGTTCTGCTCGCAGGAGACCCTGACCGTGAAGGTGAAGCAATCTCCTGGCATCTTGCAAAGCTCTTAAAGCTCGATATGTCCGATAAGAACAGAGTAACCTTCAACGAGATTACTGCATCGGGTATAAAGCACGGTATGGAAAATCCGAGAACTATCGACGAAAACCTCGTGAATGCACAGCAGACAAGAAGAATTCTTGACAGAATCGTGGGATATAAGCTCTCACCGTTTCTCTGGAAGAAGGTAAGAAGAGGACTCTCGGCAGGAAGAGTCCAGTCTGTTGCAGTAAGAATGATTGTTGACAGAGAGGAAGAAATCCGCTCGTTTGTTTCCCAGGAATACTGGTCGATTGAAGCAAAGCTTTTAGCTCCGGGTTCCAGAAAACAGTTTGTTGCAAAGCTCTCTTCCGTAAACGGAGAAAAGCTTGAGGATAAAATGGCACTCCCTGATAAGGAGAGCGTAGATAAGATTTTAGCTTCGCTCGAAGGTGCCGTTTATGAGGTCGAGAAAATCAAGAAGAGCGTGCACAGAAAATCGCCTGCAGCTCCGTTTATCACCTCAACACTCCAGCAGGAGGCTTCAAAGCGAATGGGCTTCCAGTCAAGAAGAACCATGAAAGCCGCTCAGGAGCTTTACGAAGGTGTGGATATCAAGGGCGAGGGCGCAATCGGTCTTATCACATATATGAGAACCGACAGCCTTAGAATTTCCGATGAGGCAAGAGAAGCAGCCTATAACTTTATAAGAGCTAAGTACGGAGATAAGTATCTCCCGGATGCTCCGAGAAAGTTCAAGACAAAGGGCAATGCACAGGATGCCCACGAAGCAATCAGACCTACAAGACCTGATATTACTCCCGAAATCGTAAAGGAAAGCGGAGTAACCTCAGACCAGTATAAGCTCTATAAGCTTATCTGGGAAAGATTTATCGCAAGCCAGATGGCAAATTGCCTTATGGATACAGTTTCAGCTGATATCAAGGCAGGAAACTGCGGCTTCAAGGCAAGCGGATATTCCGTCAAGTTCGACGGCTTTACCGCACTCTATGAAGAAACAAAGGATGAGGACGAGGAAAAGAAGAACGAGCTCCCGCCACTCAAGCAGGGCGATGTCTTAAAGCTTAAGTCCCTCGACGGCAACCAGCACTTCACACAGCCTCCTCCACGTTATACAGAAGCAACACTCGTAAAGGCATTTGAGGAAAACGGCATCGGAAGACCGTCTACTTATGCCCCTACCATTACAACAATTCTCGCAAGAAGCTATGTTGAAAGAGATGGCAAGCAGTTAAAGCCGACTTCACTGGGTGAGGTTACAACTTCGCTTATGAAGGAGCATTTTGATGATATCGTAGATGTGAAGTTCACTGCAGGTCTTGAAACCGACCTTGACGATATCGAAATCGGCAAGAAGAACTGGACAGCAACTCTCGAAAAGTTCTATAACGGCTTCAGCTCCGACCTTACAAAGGCAGAGGAAGCTATGGAAGGCAAGAGAGTCAAGGTTCCCGACGAAGCAACCGACCAGATTTGCGAAGTCTGCGGAAAGCCGCTTGTTATCAAGATTGGTAAGTTCGGAAAGTTCCTTGCATGTTCAGGCTTCCCTGAGTGTACAAATACAAAGAAGATTGTTACCGAAGCAGGTGGAAAGTGTCCGTACTGCGGAAAGAAGATTCTGCTAAAGAAGACTAAGAAGGGCAAAAAGTATTACGGCTGTGAGAATAACCCTTCCTGCACATTTATGACATGGGATGTTCCAACAAAGGAAAGCTGTCCGAAGTGCCAGAGCACCCTCTTTAAGAAGGGCGGAAAAATGGGTAAGCTTATCTGCTATAAGCAGGACTGCGGATATGAAAAGCAGCTTGGTGACAGCGATGAAGGTTAATGTAATAGGCGCAGGACTCGCAGGATGTGAAGCAGCGTGGCAGCTTGCAAAAGCAGGAATAGAAACTGACCTCTATGAAATGAAGCCGAAAAAGTATTCTCCTGCCCATAAGTATCAGGGCTTTGCGGAGCTTGTCTGCTCAAACTCTCTTAAAGCGGACAGAATCGACTCTGCCGCAGGAATGTTAAAGCAGGAAATGAGAATGCTCGGCTCGCTTACTATGGAGTGTGCAGAGCTTTCAAAGGTTTCAGCAGGCGGAGCACTCGCAGTTGACAGAAAAAAGTTCTCTGACCTTGTTACCGAAAAAATACGCTCCTGCGAGCTTATTAACGTGGTGGAGCAGGAGGTCGAGGAAGTCCCCGACGGCTATACTATTATCGCAACAGGCCCGCTTACAAGTGAGTCTCTTGCCGAAAGTATAAAGGCAGTATGCGGAGAGTATCTTTATTTCCACGATGCCGCCGCTCCGATTGTAACATACGAAAGCCTAGATAAGGAAAAGGTGTTCTTTGCCTCACGCTATGGCAAGGGCGAAGCAGATTATATAAATTGTCCGATGAATAAAGAGGAGTATGAGTGCTTCTATGATGCTCTCGTAAATGCAGAGTCTGCACCGCTCCATGAGTTCGATAAGGAGCATTTTAAGAAGGACGGCTTTAAGGTGTATGAGGGCTGTATGCCTATAGAAGTGCTTGCAAAAAGAGGTGCCGATACAATGCGATTCGGCCCGCTCAAGCCCGTAGGTCTTGTTGACCCGAGAACAGATAGAAGACCGTATGCTGTAGTCCAGCTAAGAGCAGAAAACAGCGGCGGTACAATGTATAACCTCGTCGGTTTCCAGACAAATTTAAAGTTCGGTGAGCAGAAAAGAGTGTTCTCGCTTATACCGGGACTTGAAAATGCCGACTTTGTAAGATACGGCGTTATGCACAGAAACACATTCATAAATTCTCCGAAGCTCCTGGACGAGAGATTCTGTATGAGAAATAACGATAAGCTCTGGTTCGCAGGTCAGATTACAGGCGTCGAGGGCTATATCGAATCAGCCGCAAGCGGTATTTTTGCAGGACTATCTCTTGCAAGAAAGCTTCAGGGAAAGCAGGAGATAGCACTTCCCGTTACAACAATGCTCGGCTCGCTGTGTGCATATGTAAGCGATGAAACAGTCGAGAAGTTCCAGCCTATGGGCTGTAATATGGGAATACTTCCGGAGCTTTCCGAGAGAATAAGAGATAAGAAGCTAAAGTATATGACACTGGCACAAAGAGGTCTTTCCGACCTCGAGGAGCTTATTAAAACGCTCTGAGCCAAATGATAAACAGATTAAGGAAGGTCATAATATGAATATTGTACTCGATGCCTTCGGCGGAGATAATGCACCACTCGAAATAATCAAGGGTGCAATAGATGCCCGCAAGGATTTTGAAGTTGATATCACACTTGTCGGCGACGAGGAAAAAATCAAGGCATGCGCCAAAGAAAACAGCCTCGATATCAGCTCACTTAAAATAAAGCACGCACCTGACGTTATCGATATCTGTGAGGAAGCAACAAACATTATAAGGTCAAAGAAAAACTGCTCAATGGCAGTCGGTATGCAGATGGTAGCAGACGGAGAGGGCGACGCATTCGTGTCAGCCGGCTCAACAGCCGCACTCGTTGTCGGCGCAACCTTTATCGTGAAGAGAATTAAGGGAATAAAGCGTGCCGCACTCGCCAGCGTTCTCCCTACAGCTACAAATCCTACAATGCTCCTCGACTGCGGTGCAAACTCAGAGTGTCGTCCCGAAATGCTTATGCAGTTCGGAATTATGGGCAGCATCTATATGAATAAGGTGCTCGGTGTCAAGAATCCTAAGGTCGCACTCGCAAATATCGGTGCAGAGGAAACAAAGGGCAGAGAGCTTGAGCTTGGTACATATGCCCTTTTGAAGGATGCACCTGTAAACTTTGTCGGAAATATCGAGGCAAGAGAAATTCCTAAGGGGAATTGCGATGTAGTAGTTGCCGACGGATTTTCAGGAAACCTGCTTCTTAAGCTCTATGAGGGTATGGGAAAATTCTTCTCGAACGAGCTTAAAGGAATGCTCATGAATGGCTTCTTGTCCAAAATCGGAGCACTTTTCCTTCTGAAGAAGATAAAGGCATTCAAGAAGAAAATGGACTATACCGAATACGGCGGAGCTCCGCTTCTTGGTACCTCAAAGCCCGTAATTAAAGCACACGGAAGCTCCAATGCCAAGGCTATCTATAACGCAATCCGTCAGGCAAAGAGCTTTTCTGAGGGCGACGTAATCGGAGAGGTTACAAAGGCACTTGCAGCAATTAAGGAAAACAGCAAGACCGAGCAGACTTCCAATGTCTGATTTTAAGTAAATTTACATATTGAGAAAGGATGT
>JAGALZ010000045.1 GCA_017848055.1 Oscillospiraceae bacterium
AGTCTATATTACGGGCGCTTATCCCAAGGAGGATTCCGTCAGTCCAATTACTGCTTTCATTATAGCTTAAGTAACAAGTACGTGTAAACCCTTACTGGCTTGCAAGGTTTTACCCGTCAATTATATTGTAACAGGAGGTTAACCATGAAAAAAACACTTATAGCTGTAATCACTCTTACCGCTGTCCTGAGCATTGCCTCGTGCGGTAAAAAAAGCGATTCCTCAGACACCAGCAAGCCCTCTGTTGAAACGACAACGGAAGCAACTCAGGCAATCACCAATCAGCCCGATCCGCTTTCCCCGAAAACAGAAACAACTACCACAAAAACAACCACAACAGCTCCTATTACCACTACAGAAGCAGCCACACAGTCACCAGCTCCCGACGAAGGCGCTTTTTCACTCGACGATAATGGTGCAGTTGTATTTGAGGATGAATCCGCCCAGCAGGATGACCGTGTCCTGATTATGGCTGCACAGGCTCTTTTTGAATCAGCCTGCACCACACACTGGAATTATACCGTAGGCTGTCCGTACACACTCAATTATGACGATTTCATCGAAAATAATTTCAGCTGGAAATTCTATCGCATAACAAATGAAGGTATCAGCTCCTTTGATGACGTCACCGCCGATTATTGCAAGGTTTTCAGCGACAGATATATAAGCAATGAGCTTTCCTCGCTTTATATCGAGCAGAATGGTGCAGTATACGCTCTTGACGCAGCACGTGGAATGGACCTGTATTACTCAGAATCAAAAATCAAAGGAATAGAGTCCCGCTCAGACGACGAAATCTTCTTCACCGTTGAGCATTTCTTCGACGGTACCGATTTTGACGGCTCCGCTCCATATTCCACAACAGAAACCTTCTCAGTTGTTATAAACGAGGACGGCTCCTGGCGTGCAGGTAAATTCAGACTGCCATATTAAGGTCTGATTTACATTCGGATAAAGTGATATAACGGGATTTCAGGAAAAAAGCTCCTTGAAATCCCGTTTTCCAACGTCAATTTGCACATATTTTTCTGCTTGTACAAAATAAATTTCTACCTCAATTTTATGGAATGAAAAGCGAGAAAGCGAGAGAACACGAGAAAACACAAGAGAAAACGAGAGATTACAGGATATAAATTAAAAAAATCCGCAATTTTCTCTTGACAACTTCAGAAGTTTCATGTATAATAATTCTTGCATTGTTAAAAAGAAGGAAGATTTATCAGAAGCAAGAGGCAGGATTTCGCCTCATTCCTGTGAAAGCGAGCGACTGCCTCTTGTTTCTAACCTCTTTCTTCCCTTTACTAATTTATAATAGGAGGAAATCAATATGTCAACTACACTGGCAAAGCCGGCTGAAGTAACTCGTACCTGGTACATCCTCGACGCTGAGGGTCAGTCTCTCGGTCGAGTTGCAGCTAAGGCAGCTCATATTCTCAGAGGTAAGCACAAGCCTACCTTCACTCCCAATGTAGATTGCGGAGATCACGTTATCGTTATCAACTGCGCTAAGGCTGTCCTCACAGGAAAGAAGCTCGAGCAGAAGAAGTACTACTGGCACACAGGCTGGATCGGCGGACTCAAGTCCATCTCCTATAAGGACATGATGGCTGAGCAGGCTGACAGAGCTATGACAATTGCTGTAAATGGTATGCTCCCTAACAATAGCCTCGGCAGAACTCAGATCAAGAGACTCAGAACCTACAAGGACGCTAACCACAATCAGGCTGCACAGAAGCCTGTTGCTTACGAGCTTTAATAAAGGAGGGCGCTTCAAATGTACGAATCAAAAGTTAAATACTACTACGGAACAGGTAGAAGAAAGCACTCCGTTGCAAGAGTAAGAATCTACCCCGGTTCAGGCAATGTAACTATCAACGGCAGAGGCATTGATGAGTATTTCGGTCTCGAAACACTCAAGCTCATCGTTCGTCAGCCTCTTGCTCTTACTGATAATCTCGATAAGTTCGACATCATCTGCACTGTTGCAGGCGGTGGCGTTACAGGTCAGGCCGGCGCTATCAGACACGGTCTTTCAAGAGCTCTTCTTGAATTCGACGCTGAGCTTCGTCCGGCACTCAAGAAGGCTGGATTCCTCACTCGTGACCCAAGAATGAAGGAAAGAAAGAAGTACGGTCTCAAGGCTGCTCGTCGTGCTCCTCAGTTCTCAAAGAGATAATTACATCCCTACTGGGACTTATACAAAATCCCCGATCCTACGCGGTTCGGGGATTTTTTTGTTATACTGAGGACGGCTGAAAATCAGGCGGTATCCAACACGTATCCAACACGTATCCAACAAATTTTGCTTTGTTTTATAAAAAAGTGCCGCGATTAACGCAGCACTTAAAATAAAACTATATCATTTAAAAAGCTCGCCAAGTGTTGCATCATCAATCATAATTTCTCCAAACGCTAACACTTTAGCATAATAAACACTATCATCAAATGGTGCTGGATTCTTAAAATCAACGTATTCTGAAAGTTCTTTATACGTCATTCCTACTTTCAAAGTTCCACACAGATATGCTCCGTTTTCTGCCCACACACCGCAAATTGAACGGTCATCAATAGAAGAAAATTCATTTGGAAATTCAAAATGTATATCACCATAATCAATTTGTGAAGTAAAACCTCCATTATCAATAAAAGAACCATTGTTTATTACATAGTCAGAACCAAACTCAGCAAAAACATCCGAATGCTCCTTATCAATAAAGCTTACAAGCTTCTGCTGTTTTAGCTGTTCCTTTGTTAATGCTGGTTCTGTAACTTCCGTTTTGGGTTCAGTTGTCGGAATTAACGTACTCGCCTCAATGTTCTCTTTTTCTGCTGAAGGTTCAGTAGTTTAACTTTCATCACCTTTATATTGCTTATAAACCTTTTTTATGTATTCCTCAAATTCTTCATATGTAGTTTCGGTTTTGGGTGTACCAATATGATAGCTTTCGATTTTAGGGTATTTCTCACTTCCTTCAGAAAACTCTATAAACAAATGAGTGCCATCATATATATTTTCACCATCAAAATCAATTGTATAATCGCCGTCATCATTCGGAGTTTCTCCCCATAAAGGAGGCTCGCCGTCTTTGTCGCCGTACGCATCCTGGTGTGTCTCGTTAAGAAGCTCGCCTATTGTGATATCAGGAACAAATTTGAAATACTGTTTTTGCAGGTCTTTCTTGTCAAAAGATGGCAGCGAACCCAGTATGAAACAAACAACAACTCCTATAACAATGATTACTGCGGCAACAATTGCTATAACTTTAATTTTACCTTTAGTTTTCATATATACTCTCCTATAAATCACTTATCCACTCTGCGCTCATCAAGTGTAGCAGTAAGCCAGTTAACGTTTCCGTCAACATACTCGTCCGCATATACCCACCACGAAACAGTATCATAATATGTTACACCGTCTTTAGTATAGTATATTTCAAGGTCGCCTTTAGTTGAAGTTGTATCATACGAAGCAACTCTGATTTCAGCTGAATCACAGTACTTTGCGATTATATCACAATATGGCTGACTGGTATTTCTATAATTGACATGATAAAGAAACTCACTGGCAACAAGTTCTGAATATTCAGTACCGTCCACATAAATTTCAACCTTATCGTCAATATAATCAGTAAGATTATGTTTTGACTGTCCCACGTCTGTTTGCTTATCCTTGCCAAATAAAAAATCAATTACTCCACCAACAATCCATTTTCCCACTATAAATATGACAACAACTACAGCAATTAAAATTATAACTGCAATTACAGATGCTACTTTATCTGCCGGAGTATCCTTTTTTTCGTCAGCGACTGCGTTTTGTCCTGGATTATTAGCTGATGTGCTGTTAATTTCTGTACCGGGTGCAGATATACTTTTTTCATAATCTGCAACCAACATCGTACCACAATGATTGCAAAATCTGGCACCTTCTTTCATTTCTTTTCCGCAATTCCTGCATACCATAAATTAAACCTCCTGAAATTATTCTGTATCAAACATTATCTGATCACTTTTTAGGCTCAGTGATTTTTATAATTATAACACTAAAAGTTATAATTCGTCAACCCTTAGAGTTTGTTTATATTTCATGAATAATTGTATAAAATTATAGTGATGATTATCGAATTAAAGAAGAATTCCTCACTATGAAAGAAATAAACTATAAAGAAATGGGAGCCAGAATAAGGACACAAAGAGAACTTTTAGGGTATACAAGAGAGAAGCTTGCCGAAAAGCTTGATGTTTCTCCGAAATTCTGCTCGGATATTGAGCTGGGTGTAAAAGGAATGTCCCTGAACACCCTTGCCAAGCTCTCAGATATCCTCTGCATGAACGTAGATTACATTCTTTTTGGAGATCAACAGGTAAGCAAATCTGAGCTTGATACGCTCCTTGCATTGTTCTATCAGTGTCCTGAAAAGCACCGTTCCAATCTGATTACCATTGCAAGAGTTTTTATCAACTCAGCTTCGGAATAATCTCTGTATTTCTTCTTCCGTATGTACAGCAACGAATATTCATAGTGCACAATAGCAAATCTATGATACTTACTAATAACGTTTAGTATTAGAACAAAAATGAGCACACCAGTAGGTGTGCTCGAATTTTTATCAGACTTCACTGTTAATATAATCTAATATACTGCTATTCAATTTCTGCTTTATCCCTCCCCAATTAGGCATATATGCATCAAGAATGGCAACAAATTCATTGCTATGATTTATGCATTATGATATATAAACTCATGAAGTTAATTCCACCATACCCAATCCATAATACTTCTCAAAGAAAGCTTTGAGTTTATCAATAACAATCTGTTTCTTTTCAGCTCTTGCACCGCCGCCGAAACGTGAAACAGGAGGCATGATCTTGTCAATATCCGTTCCAGAAGTTTTAATCTGACCGTCACGGAATGCGTTAAAAAGATATTTTCTCAATTCTTCAGAATTTAGTCTTTCTTCTGCAATGAGAGTTTCAATATCTGATTTCTGCTGCTCCTTAACAAACGCTGCCCAATCTTTGTCTACATCCGTTTTAACGGTAATTGTAGCAATAAAGCTTTCGATAAGTTCTTTCTTGGAACGCAGTTCCAGACTGGACTTGATCGCTCTGTCAATAGACGCAAGGATCGTCTTGTCCTCGCAGTTGCTTTCATGGTACTTCGCAACAAGCATCAGGATATAGTCAATATTCACTTCAATCTGCTTTACAAGCTCCATCTCAAAGACAATATCATCATTGATATTATCCTTGTCTACATCACGGCGGTACTTATCATGCAGATCGTTGTAAATACCTGTGTAATCCTGAAAATCTATCGGCAGGAGGATTGCCGCTTCTTCGGTAAATTCATCAAAAGTGGAAAGAATGTTACGCAGTCTGAGGATATTGCCGAAAAGTACAATGAAATCCTTTTCTGCCTTTTCGCCGATGATATCTGTACCAAGAGGATATTTCTGTAAAAGCTCGGCAATTCGTTCTTCATAGCCTTTCTGATGTTTGCCGTTCTCGTCATAGCCATAGTAATAATCCTTGTAAGACTTCAGCAGCACCATTCCGCTTGCTTCCTTATCGCCAAAGAGTGCAATCGCATCGTTGGTTTCTTCTTCGAGGTTACGGAAACAAACGATATTACCAAAAGTCTTGATAGAATTCAGAATACGGTTTGTTCTCGAATAGGACTGAATCAGACCGTGCATTTTCAGATTCTTGTCCACCCAGAGAGTATTCAGCGTGGTTGCATCAAAGCCTGTG
>JAGALZ010000004.1 GCA_017848055.1 Oscillospiraceae bacterium
AGGTCTCAGGAAAACAAAATACAGTCGGTGATTATTGAGATGAGGGTCCACCTGTTCCCATTCCGAACACAGAAGTTAAGCTCATCCTCGCCTACGATACTTTGCGGGTGACTGCACGGGAAAATTGGTATCGCCGACACAAAAAAGAGTCTGAAGTAAAATTTCAGACTCTTTTTATTTTTTACTCAAAAAATCAAGACTTATAAGTTTTGCTGTGCTATAATACTAACATAAGGTAAATTACCTTTTGTAACGTTACAAAGATTTTATGGAAGGAGGAACACCGCTTGAAAAATTTCTGGATATTTGTCACAGCCCTCAATTTTATCGAGGATAATCTTACATCTCCGATTACGCAGGAAAATATCGCAGATGCTTGCTTTTGCTCTCTGTCGTCAATTCAGAAGCTGTGGAGATACTGTACCCATACGAGCCTGAAGGAGTATATCTCTAAACGCAGACTCACAAAGTGTGCAGAGGAAATCGCTAAGGGCGACCGTAGCATCACCGATATCGCACTCGAGTATCAGTACAATTCTCCCGAGGTTTTCACACGAGCTTTTACAAAGCTCTGGGGTGTTTCGCCGTCAAAATTCAAATCACAGTGGAAATTCACGGGCATATTCCCGAGAATTGTCCCCGACGAAAACAACATTATGGGAGGTAATTATATGGGTAAAAAGGTCGATATTTCGCAGCTTTATGATGAACTCAGGTCAAAGGCAGGCACTTACGTTCTGTGCTTTGATATAGTAGGTCTTATGCCTGTAAATGACAATATAGGCAGACAGGCAGGCGACAAGATGATTTTGGAGGCGCTTAAAAGAATCGATAACGCCGCAGACGATACAATGCCTGTTTTCAGAATCGGCGGCGACGAGTTTGTTATCGTTACAGGCTATGAGGATAAGGAAAGAGCCGAGGAAGTTGCAAATAAGGTTATTAAGTTTAACGGTAACGCAATAGAGCACGACGGAAAGCAGATTCCGCTGTCGCTCAGAGTCGGCGCAACCAAGTATTCAAGCAAGGCATTCAGATATGCCGATTTGTATAAGCTTCTGCAGGATACAATCTACACAACCCGTGACGAGGGCAAAACAGTTTTCTTTGCAGACTAGGATTTCAGAGCAGTACCGATTTTTGTCGGTGCTGCTTTTTTGTACACAAATAGTCTATTGAATTTTTGTCCCTAGTGCTATATAATAAATATGTATAAGCTTTTTTGAAAGGACAATTATTATGAGCGAACATAAAATTAAGCATAGAAATCTTCACGAGGAGGAGAAAAAGAAAATCCCGCCCGAGAAAATGCAGAACATCGCAGGTATGGCTGTTATCGGAATTATCACCGTAGCACTCTGCCTTTGCGGACTTTTCGGCGGTGATGATTCGGTTAAAACGGATAAGGATGTGACAACAACATCATCTGCAACTACTACCACCACAACAACAACAACTGCCGCATTACCCGGTGCAGATGCTCCAACCGACAGCACATCATCTGAGTCGCAGACGACCACAACAACCACCGCCGCTCAGACAACCACTCCGTCGGAAACAACTACAACACCGAAGGAAACTACAACCGAAGCAAAATCCACTACCACAACCGCTAAGCAAACAACCACCAAGAAGCCTCAGACTACAACTGCAAAGCAGACTACTACAGCTAAGGTAACAACCACTACCGCAAAGCAGACAACTACAGCTAAGGTTACTACCACAACTGCCAAGAAAACAACCACCACAACTACTACAACTACTAAGAAGCCGACTTCGCAGGGCAAGCTTTCAGCAACCGCCAGTGTCGTAAATTCCTGGGGCGAAGGCTCTCAGATTTCAACCCAGATTTCAGTCTCTGTCAAGAATGCCACAAAATCCGCAGTCGACGGCTGGACAGTTACAATGAAGGTGCCTGCAGGCGCAAAGATTACTCAGGGCTGGGGTGGAGTTTATTCAATAAGCGGTACAACTCTGACCATTAAGCCTGCCGATTATAACAAAGTTATCGAAGCAGGTAAAGAGATATCTGACATCGGATTCATTATTGAAGCGTCCGAGAAGGTTACTTCATCAGCAACCGTAAAGTAAGGAGATATATAAATGAAAAAGTTATTCAAGTGGTTTACATCTTCAAAGGATAATATTTCCGAGAAAAGATACAATGAAATCAAAACGGGACTTGCAATTCTTATAGTGTTCGTAATCGCCGTGCTTGCAGTGGTTATCGTGTTTACAGTGAATACTGTCAAGGATAACAAGGGCTCATCATCTTCTTCGAGCAGCGAGATTACAGAGCTCCCGTCATCTTCAAAGCCGATGGTTTCAATTCCCGAGCCGCCTTCTGTAGCAGATTCCTCGTCACAGAGCGATTCTTCAGAGAATGATTCCGAGGATTCATCTCAGACAGATTCCGAGGAAGACAGTTCTGTTACCGATATAAAGCCCGAGGGAATCTCCATTACATACAATATATCAAATTCATGGGAAAACGGCTCAGGCACCTGCTACCAGGTAGATATGGGTATCACCAATAACAGCCCCGATACTGTTTCAGGCTGGGAAATAAAAATCCCCGTAAAGAACGTGACGAGCGTAGAGGGCTGGAACGGCACATATAAAATAGACGGCGACAGCCTCGTTATTACTCCCGCTGACCATAACAAGGAAATCTTCAAGGGCGGAAACGTCACAGTCGGATTTATCGTTACATCGTCAGGCTCATTTGAAATTGAAAGTGCTGAAATGAACGGCGAGAGCATTACCGTTATTAAGGGCACAGTTTCGGGTGACAACAACCAGCAAAGCCAGGGTGGTAACCAGCAGAATCAGAACGGTAATCAGAATAACTCCGAGCCGGTCGATGTGTCACAGCTTCTCGAGAGAAACGAAAACGCAAAGCAGGGCGACGACTGGCTCTATGTAAAGGACAATAAAATTGTAGATAAGGACGGCAAAGAGGTCTGGCTCACAGGCGTGAACTGGTTCGGTTATAATACCGGAACAAATATCTTCGACGGACTCTGGGGCTCCGAGCTTGTTTCATCTGTCGAAGCAATAGCCGACCACGGCTTTAACCTTATCAGAATTCCGTTCTCTGCCGAGCTTATAAATCAGTGGGCAGCAGGCGAGTATCCTCAGGCAAACTATAACCAGGCTTATAATTCCACGCTCAACTCAATGAACAGCCTTCAGATTTTCGACTATGTCGTAAAGCTGTGCGAGGATAATGGCATAAAGATTATGATTGATATCCATAGTGCCGAAACAAATGCCTCAGGCCACGTCATCAACCTCTGGTATACAGATAATTTCACAGCTGAGGAGTATTACTCAGCCCTCGAATGGATGGCAGAAAGATATAAGGATAACGATACAATTATCGCATACGACCTCAAGAACGAACCTCACGGCAAGCCTTTTGAGGGCGACGCAGCCGCTATCTGGAACGACTCGAAGGACGCAAATAACTGGAAGTATGTCGCAGAGCAGGCAGCCGCAAGAATCCTTGCAAAGAACCCTAACGTACTTATAATGGTAGAAGGAATCGAAATCTATCCTATAGATATCGACAAGAACGGCGACTTTGCCTCAACAAACGAAAAGGACTATTACTTCAACTGGTGGGGCGGAAACTTAAGAGGCGTAAAGGATTACCCCGTAGATTTGGGCGAGTACCAGAATAAGCTCGTTTATTCTCCTCACGACTACGGCCCGACAGTATATCAGCAGCCTTGGTTCAAGGGCGATTACGACTACGACAGCCTTATGAAGGATTGCTGGGGCGATAACTGGTTCTATATCTATGAGGATAATATAGCACCTCTTCTCATCGGCGAGTGGGGCGGCTTTATGAAGGAGCCAAACCTCAAGTGGATGACCTGTATGAGAGAGCTTATCAAGAAGTATAATCTCCACCATACCTTCTGGTGCTTCAACGCAAATTCAGGCGATACAGGCGGACTCGTGCTCGATGACTTCACTACATGGGACGAGGAAAAGTATGAGTTTGTAAAGCAGGTTCTCTGGCAGCAGGGCGGAAAGTTTGTAGGACTTGACCACGAAATCCCACTCGGCGATAACGGCATTACACTCTCTGACGCAAACGGACTCTAAAGGAGAATTTATATGAAAAGAGCAAACAGCGGCGAGGTCGCAGTAATTACGGGCGCAAGCTCAGGAATAGGCAGGGAAATAGCACTCGTGCTTGATTCTGTAGGTTATGATACCGTGCTTGTCGCAAGACGAATGGACAGACTTCTTGCCCTCTCCGAAAGAATGAAGAATAATACAACAATTATCTGTGCCGACCTCTCGGAGCAGAGTGAGTGTGAAAGAGTGTTTGAGGAAGTCTGCGACGAGAATGTTCAGATAATGGTAAACTGTGCAGGCTTCGGTGCAGTCGGAAGCTTCAGCGAACTTCCGCTCGAAAGGGAGCTTCAGATGATAGATGTGAACGTAAAAGCCGTTCATATCCTCACAAAACTGTTCCTTAAAAAGTTCAAGGAGCAGGGAAGCGGCAGAATCCTGAATGTCGCATCTGTAGCAGGACTTATGCCAGGCGGCCCGCTTATGGCAACATATTATGCCACAAAAGCGTATGTCTGCAGCCTTACCGAGTCAATAGCTGCAGAGCTTAAAAGCGAAAAATCGCCCGTCACAGTGTCAGCACTCTGCCCCGGCCCCGTAGATACGGAGTTCTGCGATGTCGCAGGAGCAGGCTTTGCAATGAAGGGACTTACCCCGAAGGAATGTGCGATGTACGCCGTAATGGAAACGCTCAAGGGTAAAACTATCATCATTCCGCCGTCCGTTATGAAGGCGGCAAGAACTGCGTCGAGGTTTGTTCCATCGGCTGTTACACTGTCGGTTATCTCTAAATATCAAAATAAGAAACTAAATTAAAGAATATTGTAAAACTGTCCATTTCCAATAATATACTTATAATTTGTCAAAATATTATTGTCTGATTTATGCAAGTTGCCTAAGAAACCGTTTTCGTTTTCGGTTAATTAGCGACTTGCATTTTATTTTACCAAGGATTATAATTAAAGCATAAGATTATATGAAAGGGATTGATACCTATGACAATCAAGAGAATTCTCGGCGCAGTATCAGCTTTCGCTGCTGGCTTTACAATGCTCACAGTTTCAGCTTCCGCTGCAGGCACATTCACATTCAAGGCAACAGGCTCTGACTGGTCTGACGCTACATCCCCAATCACAGCTGACGATACATCTATCACAGTTACTTGGGAAAACGCTCAGGCTTCTATCGTAAACCCTGGCTACATCGCATACGATGAAACAGGCGATACAGCAGAGATTTCACTCTACCTCGAGTCTATGACAGTAAACGGCGAGTACGATATCCCTGTAGGATACACACTCTCACTCCCTGAAGTTGACGGCAGTGCAGGACTTCCAAACATCTGGAACGACCTCGGCAAGGCTGACGTAGTATTCGAAGGCGACGGCTGCGGCCTCTACGGCGACGGCGGCACATCCATCACATTCAAGGTTGACGGAACAGCTACAAACATCGAGTCCATCACTTACAACTTCGGCGAAGCTCCTGCTGACGAACCAACAGATGAGCCAACTGATGAACCAACAGATGAACCAACTGATGATGAAGTTCAGAACGATAGTGCAGACACAGGCGCAAGCGCAGGCATCGCTCTCGCAGGCATCGCTCTCGCAGCAGCTGCAATCGTAGCAACAAAGAAGAATAAGTAATCTATTACTAAACCTACTAAGCCGTTGATATTACTATCAGCGGCTTTTGTATAAATATTTTAACCCTAAAATTTCGATTATTATCGAAATATGTGAAAATCGACAATAGGAATATTTTATTTTTGTGCAATAAGGAAATTGAAATAAATCGCACAATACAGTACAATATAAGTGTAAATATTTTAAATGGAGGTAATAACCATGACTATGAAAAAACTCGCAGCAATGCTTATGGCACTCACAATGTCCGTTGCTATGCTCGCTTCATGTGGCGACGTAGATTCTTCATCCAAGGCTGAATCAACACCTGATTCTTCCGCACCTGATTCTTCAGTAGCAGATTCTTCTGTACCTGATTCTTCAGTAGCAGATTCTTCTGATGCTCCTGCATCTTCTGAGGAACCATCTTCTGAGGAACCTGAAGTTCCTGCAGGCCCATCAACATTCTCCGCATTCGATGAATCAAAGCTTCTCTACGGTGACATCGAGCACGGCGGAAAGTTCCGTCTTGAGCTGTTCAACACATACGGCGATACAAAGAACGACCCTGCATTTGATAACGAAGAAATGGACTTCACAGGCGGCTTCTCTGTAACATTCGATATCGCTGGTATGACAAACCAGGAGAAGGAATACCTCGCAACACTTACATTCGCTGACGCTGGCTGGCAGTGGCAGTCCTGGGGTATCAACGACAACAACGTTGGTGCTGCTAAGATTGTAGGCGACGGTACATACACAGTATACCTCACAAAGGAAATCTGTTCTTCCGCTAACCCTAACTACGCAAACGCTAAGACTGACGACGATACATACCCAGGCTACGGCTGGGGCGCTGCAGTATTCTGCATCGATATCTATGAGCTCGCAGTTGACGAAGGCCTCACAGGTAAGAACGAAGAAACAGGCGAATTCGACAAGGGCAACATCACTATCTCTAACGTTAAGGTTGAGTGGTGGGAAGAAGGCTTCACACCTGACTACGTAAAGCCGGTTGATTCCACAATGGCTAAGGTTGACGAAGACGCATTCGCTAAGTTCCCTGCAGAATAATAAACGTCAAACCGATGGGTGTTTCCGCATAGAAGCATTATGTGCATCTATCGGGGGAAACCTTTCTGAAGAAAGTTTCTCCCCCGAACCCCCTTACAAAGACTTTTAATATGATTTCAGCCCCATAGGGTACCTATCACAATCACGAGAATTCTAGAAAGTTCTCTTTGATGAGTACCCTATGGGGCTGAAATTTTAAATCAGAAGTTTTAGGAAAGGAGTTTGAGGAAAAACCCTTTTTCAAAAGGGTTTTCCTCAATGGTATGTATAAATGCTCCTGTGCAGACAGCCCCCTCGAGGGGTGTTTGTTATTTTTGGGAAGAGGGATATAAAAGTTTAAAAAATGCTTGCATTTTTTTCGGGAATATGGTATACTACCTTAGTAATGCAAATTATGTATGGGCAAAGTCGCTTTCGGAGCTTTCCGATTCATAGGTGTGCAGGTCCTGTGCAATGAAACGCTGTGAACCATGTCAGGCGGGGAACCGAGCAGCATTAAGCGGTTTGTTTTGTGTGTCACAGTAACGCCTGCACACCTATGCGTCGGAATTTTTTATAATCTGAAAAATACGGGAGGGGAGAGTATGTACCAGGCACTGTATAGAAAATGGCGTCCGATGACTTTTGACGATGTCGTTTCCCAGCCGCATATTACTACCACTCTGCACAATCAGATTAAAAGCGGAAAAATCGCCCACGCATATCTCTTTACAGGCTCAAGAGGTACCGGTAAAACTACCTGTGCAAGAATCTTTGCAAAGGCTGTAAATTGCCTCTCTTCTCACGATGGTGCACCCTGCCTTCAGTGTGATATCTGTAACGAGATGGACAACCAGACGCTCAACGATATTATCGAAATCGACGCCGCATCAAATACAGGTGTCGACGATATGAGAGAGCTCAGGGAGTCTACAGCATATACCCCTGAAAAGTGTAAGTATAAAGTGTATATCATCGACGAGGTGCATATGCTCTCGGTCAATGCCTTTAATGCACTGCTGAAAATATTGGAAGAGCCGCCCGAGCATGTGAAGTTTATCTTCGCAACCACCGAGCTTCATAAGGTTCCCGTAACAATACTTTCAAGATGTCAGGTGTTCAATTTCAGAAGAATTCGTCCCGAGGATATCGAGGAAAGAATCAAGTATATAGCTTCGCAGGAGGACTTTACTCTTACCGACGACGCAGCAGCACTTATTGCGAAGCTCGCCGACGGCGGTATGAGAGATGCACTCTCGCTCCTCGACCAGTGTATAGCTTATTCCAAGGACGTTTCTATAAGTACCGTTTCCGCAGCAGCAGGTATCGCCGGTAGAGATTATCTGTTCGAGCTCCTCGATTGCTTTGCCGATAAGAATGCCCCAAAGGCAATATCTGTAATAGGTAAGCTCTATGACGACTCGAAGGATATGCAAAGACTCATAGACGAGCTTATTTCACAGATGAGAAATGTGATGCTCGCTAAAACCGTCAGCGATAATTCGATTTTTGCCTGCCTGCCCGATGAGATTGAAAAGCTCAGACAGCTGTCAGAGAAGCTTTCGATGGAAAGAGTCCTCTATATGCTCAGAACTTTGCAGGACTGCGCAGAAAGACTCCCCAGAGTGTCAGCCAAGAGAATCGAAATCGAAATGTGTACTATAAAGCTCTGCCGTGACGAGGAAAGCAAAAGCCAAGCCTCGGCTCCGGTCGATAGCACCGAGCTGTCAGCTATTATGAATAGACTTGCAAAGCTCGAAAAAGCTGTCGCAAACGGCGTGAGAATAGATAGCGTAAAGCAGGAAAAACAGCCAGAGCCGCTTATCGAGCCCGACCAGTCACCACTGCCTGAGCCGAAAATGGATATGTCCAAGATAAACCCCGATGACTTAAAGCCACTCGATTGCTGGCTGGATATCATCGAGAGAATCGGCGAAAGAGATGCATCAATGGCAGGTTTCTTGCACGGCTCAACTGCGTTTGTGTATGAAACACTTTTGTTCATAACCGTTGATAACGACTTTTTCCTCAAGATGTTCAAGCAGACTTCCTGCGGAAAGGTTATCGCAGAGGTTATGCTCGACTACTTCGGTAAACATTTTGCAATACGAGTAAGGTCAGCGAAGAATGTTGTCCCGGGAGATGACTCAAATCCCCTGAGCAAGCTTCTTGCGAAGGCTAAAAACTCGGATATTGCAGTGGATATAAAATAAAACAATATTTAAAAATAAGGAGTAATTTCAATGAAAGCAAGACTTCCACAGGGAATGGGTAAGGGCCCATCCAACAACGTAAACCAGATGCTCAGACAGGCTCAGAAGATGCAGGAGGAAATCACAGCACTTCAGCAGGACCTCGAGCAGAGAGAATTTTCCGCATCAGTAGGCGGCGGAGCAGTTGAAATCAAAATCAACGGTAAGAGAAATGTCCTCGACCTTAAGATTAAGCCTGAGGTTGTAGACCCTGAAGATATCGAAACACTCCAGGACCTCGTAATGAGCGCATTCAATGAGGCAATCAGAGTGCTCGACGAGGAGTCTGAAGCAGAAATGCAGAAGGTAACAGGCGGAGTTTCTATCCCTGGCCTCTATTAATAAAGAATAATGGCGGATTATAACGCACTTCCGCTTGTCGTTCTGGCGGAAAATTTCGCAAAGCTCCCGGGAATCGGTATGAAAACAGCACAAAGACTTGCATATCACGTTATGTCAATGTCAAGCGAGGAGGCAAAAGCGTTTGCCGATGCAATCGTAAATGCCCACGAAACAGTCCATGAGTGCAGTATATGCTGTAACCTGACTGAGCTTGAGTGCTGTCCCGTATGCTCCGATAGCAGAAGGGATAAGTCGCAGATATGCGTCGTCGAAAGCCCGAAGGATATAACCGCATTCGAGAGAACAAAGGAGTACCACGGCGTGTATCACGTCCTGCACGGACTCATCTCTCCGATTGATAACGTTATGCCCGATAGCCTGAGAATAAAACAGCTCCTCGCAAGAGTCAAAGACGACAGCGTTAAGGAAGTTATTATGGCTACAAATCCCACAGTAGAAGGCGAAGCTACAGCAATGTATGTGTCCCGTATCTTAAAACCACTCGGAGTTAAGGTAACAAGACTCGCATTCGGACTTCCGGTGGGCGGAGTTCTGGAGTATGCCGATGAGATAACCCTCTTTAAGGCACTTGAAAACAGAAACGAAATTTAATAGTATAACAGCTGAAGGAAAAGACGTTCAAATAAGGTTTGAACGTCTTTTTTTGCGTCTTACAAAGAAACAAAACGCACATTTGTTCTCGTTCACAAAAAGTTTACAATTTATTTTGCCATCCCGACAGGCTCCGTTTCCGGGCAAAAACGCCCCAAAAATGCTGAAAAAATGCCCTTGTTATGCAGTATTAACAAAAAGGGTATATGTAAAATCGTAAAAAATGCCAGTGCCATGTGGAGAACGGATTACTTGAAATTAGTAAAAACGTGGTGTATAATAAGCGTGTAGCGGTAAATAGTGCGATTTAGTGGTATTCATTCCCAAAACAAACCGCAAAAACCAAAGGAGGTGGCAATCTTGTCGGAAATAACTAACCTTATGGGTTCGTTCTCTCAGTCTATGGACACAAAGGGCAGAATGAGCTTTCCTTTAAAATTAAGAGAAGAAATCGGCGAGAAGTTTGTCATCACCAGAGGACTCGGCGGATGTCTGTTTGCGTACTCTCTCGAAGCATTTAAAAAGAAAGCAGATGCAATAAGAGCAGTACCAATGTCCAAGGGTCTTACCATGCAGAGATTCTTTCTCTCATGGGCAAGCGAGGTCGAGGCAGACAAGCAGGGAAGAATACTCGTTCCGCAGAATCTCCGTGAGTTTGCAGGCCTGAGTAAAGAGATAATAGTAACAGGCGTTGCAGACAGAGCAGAAATCTGGGATAAGGCACGTTGGGATGAGTTCAACTGTAATATCGATGAACAGGATATTATGGAACAGATGGAAGGACTTGATTTTTAAGTGGAATTTCATCATATCTCAGTAATGCTCCCCGAATGTATAGAAGGCCTCGATATTAAGCCCGACGGCATATATGTCGATGCAACAGCAGGCGGAGCAGGTCATTCAAAGGAAATTGCTAAAAGACTCACAACAGGCAGACTTATAGCAATCGACCGTGACCCGACAGCAGTCCAGGTCGCCAAGGAGCGACTCAGCGGATATAACGCAACCGTTATAAAGGAGAATTACTCTCAGCTTGATACCGTTTTAGAGAGCCTGGGAGTAGACGGTGTAGACGGAATATTACTCGATTTGGGAGTTTCCTCACATCAGCTTGATAATACCGAAAGAGGCTTTTCATATCATGGTGACGCAGTTCTTGATATGAGAATGGGCCAGGAGGGAATATCAGCCAAGGATATCGTGAATGAGTGGCCGGAAAAAGAGCTCGCACGAATCATCTTTGAGTATGGCGAGGAGAAATACGCAAGAAGTATAGCGTCAGCAATCGTCAAGTGTAGAGAACAAAAGACAATATATACCACGGGAGAACTGGCAGAGATAATAAAAAACGCCGTCCCCGCAAAAGCAAGAAGAGAAAAAAACCCTTGCAAAAAAACGTTCCAGGCAATCAGAATTGCCGTGAACGACGAGCTGGAGCATCTGAATATTGCTCTGGATAAGGCATTTGATGCCTTGAATTCTAATGGACGCTTATGCATAATAACTTTCCACTCATTAGAAGACAGAATGGTAAAGCAGCGTTTTGCAACCTATTGCAGAGGCTGTGAATGCCCGCCGGATTTCCCCGTGTGCGTGTGCGGTAAGAAACCAAGAGGCAAGCTTGTAAACAAAAAGCCGATAACGGCAACTCAGGAGGAGCTTCTCATAAATAACAGAAGCAGAAGCGCCAAGCTCAGGATAATAGAGAAAATCTGAGCGGTAGCCTGAAAAAAGAAAGATTAATGTGTAGAGAAAAGTAACTTATAAACAAAAGAGGTGAGAGCTGTGGCAAGGCTTAATAACAACTTGGCTTATGACTTTGACGAGCGTGAAGAGCTTGAAGTAGCGCAGGAGCCGAGAATAAAACATTATACCAATCCAAAGAGAAAAGCCTCAGCTCGAACTATGATTGAGCTGCTGACGTTGGTAGCATTTATGTCAGCAATTCTGTTTTCAATAGTGTTCAACCAGATTGAGGTAAGTAAGCTGACAAGAGAACAGTCAGAGCTGAGCACACAGCTTACGCAGCTTAAGAATGAATGTACCAATCTTGAGGCGCAGCTTGCGTCAAAGACGGGTATAACAGCAGTAGAGGACTATGCGGAGAATACGCTCGGACTCACTAAACTGGATAAGGCACAAGTAGAATTTGTCGAAATAGATATTCCTACGGTTTCTGAGGTAATCGAAACTGAAGAGGAAGGCTTCTTTGCATCTGTAAAGGGCTGGGTTGAAGGCGTAAAGGAATATCTCGGCATTGAATGAATAAGATAATTACAGAAAGTTAAGCTTAATCTAAAACCTGTCGTCCGGATTAAACTTAGCTTTCTTGTTCTCATAAAGGATTTTTTCGCAGTGAAAATGTCGCATAGAATGCGGCGGAAGGGAGAAATGATGTCAGATAAGCCAACCTCCTCGATGAAAAGAAGACTCAACGGAGTTGTCGCAATAGTAATGATAGCAGTGATAGCATACCTCGTATTTACAATGGTAAGGCTGTCAATTATAGATGCCGCAAAGTGGCAGGAGCTTGCAAGCTCACAGCAGCTAAAGAGCACAACAATAACCGCTTCCCGTGGCACAATATATGACTCGAATATGCAGATTTTAGCACAGAGTGCAACAGTCTATACAATAGCAGTTGACCCCGTGCTGCTAGCAAGAAACCTCGAAGAGGAAGAATGCGAGCTTACACTTTCCCAGGTGGTTACAGAGCTGTCTCAGATGCTCGAGATGGACTATACCGCAATAGAAACAAAGTGCCTCAAGGATAACCGCTACCAGGAGCTTAAGAAGAATGTAGAAAAGCCGCAGGCGGATATCATCAAGCAGTACGCAAGAGATAATAAGCTCAGCGCAATTATCGCAACCGAGTCCTCAAAGAGATTCTACCCCGAAAATTCTCTCGCAGCCTCCGTTATCGGACATCTCCATTACGACGGCTACGGAATCTACGGACTCGAAGCTTATTACGATGACTACCTCTCAGGTACAGACGGAAAAACACTTATCGCAACCGATAACCGTGGAAACGAAATCCCGTATGATTATAAGCAGTCATATGACGCACAGCCGGGAGATTCGCTCGTTTTAAATATCGATATCACAATCCAGTCAGCACTCGAAAATGCACTTCTCGACTGTGTTGAAACCCACGCACCGCTCGGCAGAGCAACCGGAATTATTATGAATCCGAATACAGGTGCCGTATATGCAATGGCATCAACCTACGGATATGACCTCAATAATCCGGCAGAAATCACAAACCCGATTACAAAGGCTGAAATTGACGCAATGCCCGAAGGCGATGATAAAACAAATGCCAAAAGTACAGCCTGGGCAACCCAGTGGAAGAATAAGGCTATTTCCGAAATTTACTTCCCAGGTTCCGTATTCAAGGTAATTACCGCTTCTTCTGCACTCGAAGAGCAGACAATCAATATCGGTCAGCACTTCGGTTGCGGCATGGTATATAAGGTCGCAGATACAGACTTCCATTGCTGGGCAACCTATGACCACTATTCGCAGACACTTTATGATGCAATGATGAACTCATGCAACCCTGCGTTTATCAGAATAGGCGAAACCCTGCAGCCTGCACTTTTCTCGAAGTATTATGCAGCCTATGGCTTTACCGAGAAAACAGGAATTGACCTTCCCGGTGAAGTGTCCAGCCTCTATGTACCGGAAGAAAGAATGGGCCCCGTAGAGCTCGGCTCAAGCTCCTTCGGTCAGACAAATAAGGTTACCGCAATCGAAATGATTACAGCTTATGCAGCAGTAGTTAACGGCGGCTACCTCGTAACTCCGCAGGTCGTAGACAAGATTATCGACTCAAACGGAAACGTAGTCAAAGATATCGAACCCGTTATAAAAAGACAGGTTATCTCCGAGGACACATCCGCACAGATGAGAGATGTCCTGGAGTATGTAGTAGAAAATGCCAAGGGCGGTAACTCCTATATCAGCGGTTACAGAATAGGCGGAAAGTCAGGTACTTCCCAGAAAATCGACGAGGATATAACAGGCCATACCTACGTAGGCTCGTATTGTGCATTTGCACCTGCCGATGACCCGCAGGTTATCCTTCTTATCGCAGTCGATGACCCGCAGAACGGCGAGTTCTACGGAAGCCAGGTCGCTGCACCTTACGCTACTCAGGTTCTCGAAGCAATACTTCCGTACCTCGGAATTTACCCGGAGTATACAGAAGAACAGCTCGAGGAAATCGCTGTAAGCATCAAGAATACCGAGTTTGCAGATGTAGAGGACGCAAAGGCAACTCTCGGCGCACTCGGACTTAACGTAACAGTAATCGGCAACGGCGACAGCGTCGTAACACAGGTTCCTTCCAGCGGACAGACAAAGCGTGGAAGCACGGTTATCCTCTATACAGAGGCAAATGCAGTCCAGGAAACAGCAACAGTTCCGTCGCTTGCAGGACTTACCCTCGAAGAAGCCGAGAAAAGACTTGCCGAGGTAGGACTGAATCTCCTGCCGTCAGGAAGTGCCGCATATACAGACGGCGCAACCGCAGGATATGACCAGAGCCAGGCAGCCGGAACAGTAGTGCTCAAGGGCTCAGTCGTTTCCGTTACCTTCTATCCTAAGAACGTATCATCACAGTAAAAATAAATCCAAGAGGAGTATCCTATGAAACTTTCAAAGCTTATAGAAAATATAGCTGTAACCACACTGCCCAATATCGAAATTACCGATATCTCATCCGACACAAGAAAGCCGCTTAAAGAGGGCGGAATGTTCGTTTGTATCAAGGGCAACACCTTCGACGGCCACGACAGCGCAGAAAAAATGCTTCAGAGCGGTGCCGCAGTGGTAGTGGTCGAAAGAGATTTGGGACTCAAGAATCAGATTATCGTCCCCGATAGCCGCAGAGCATTTACAAAGCTCTGTGCCGCATGGTTCTCCCACCCCGAAAGAGAATTAAAGCTCGTCGGTGTTACAGGAACAAACGGCAAGACTACCACAACAACCGTCCTCAAAAGCCTGCTTACAAAAATGGGCTATAAGGTCGGACTCATCGGTACCTGTCAGAATGAAATCGGCGACGAGATTTACCATACCGAAAGAACAACACCCGAAGCATACGATTTGTTCGAGCTTTTCAGAAATATGGCAGATAAGAAGTGCGACTACTGCGTAATGGAAGTTTCCTCTCAGGGACTCGAGCAGGGCAGAGTCGACGGCTGTATGTTTGAAACAGCAACCTTTACAAATCTTACTCAGGACCACCTCGATGTCCACGGTACAATGGAAAACTATTACGGGGCAAAGAAGATTATCTTCTCACTCTGTAAAAAGGCGGTAATCAATACCGATACAGATTACGGCAGAAGATATTTCAGCGAAATTGACTGCGAAAAGATTTCTTTCGGTGAGAAGAATGCAGATTTGACAGCGTCCGACATAAAGCTCTCAGCAAACGGTGTAAGCTATACATGTACCGCCGACAATGAAAGCTGCAAGGTAGACTTTGCAATGCCGGGAGATTTCAACGTTTCAAACTCTCTGGGCGTTATCGCTACAATGAAAGCACTCGGCTTTGATACAAAGAAAACAGCCGGGCTTTTAAGAGAGTTCGGCGGAGTAAGAGGCAGAGCCGAGGTAGTAGAAACAGGCAGAGATTTCACGGTAATCTGTGACTATGCCCATACACCCGACGCTATCGAGAATATCTTAAGCGCAATTAAATCATCCGCAGACGGCAGAGTTGTTTGCCTCTTCGGATGCGGAGGAAACAGAGATGCAAGAAAGCGTCCGCTTATGGCAAAGGCTGCAGCGGATAATGCCGACTTTGTAATTGTTACCTCAGATAACCCAAGAAATGAAGACCCCGAAGCTATCATCAAGGACGTGCTCGAGGGAATAAAGGATACAAAAACTCCGTATGTAACAATAGCCGACAGACGTGAAGCAATCCACTGGGCAGTAAAGAACGCCCAGCCAAAGGACGTTATCGTGCTGTGCGGTAAGGGACACGAGGATTACCAGATACTCGCAGGCGGAGTGAAGATTCACTTTGACGAAAGAGAAGTCGTTATGGAGGCACTCTCTGAGCTTGAGTAAAAACTATACCATAGGAGGAGCAAATGGAAAACGTAAAGCTCTATGATATAATTGAAGCAGTAAAAGGCTCGTTCGGATATAACGCAGACGTAGATGTGACAAACGTTTCAACCGATACCAGAACAATAACCGAAGGCTCGGTGTTTGTCTGCATCAAGGGCGAACGCTTTGACGGCCACGACTTTGCACAAAAGGCAGTAGAAAGCGGTGCGGTTGCAGTAATCGCAGAAAGACCGATTCAGGGAGTCAAGTGTATAATCGTAGATTCAAGCTTCAAGTCGCTGGGTGCAATCGCCGCATTCTACAGAAGAAAATTCAAGGACTTGAAGGTGGTAGGTGTAACCGGCTCAGTAGGCAAAACATCAACCAAGGAAATGATATACCTCGTTATGTCCAAGAAATTCAATACCCTTAAGACAATCGGCAACCTCAATAACGAGATTGGTCTACCGCATACAATCTTTAACCTTACAAGCGATATACAAGCAGCAGTAATCGAAATGGGAATGAACCACTTCGGCGAGATTTCAAGACTTTCCAGTATCGCAAATCCGCAGACATGCGTAATTACAAATATCGGTACTGCGCATATCGGAAACCTTGGTAGCCAGGAAAATATCCTCAAAGCTAAAATGGAAATCTTCGACGGTGCCGATTACGGCGCACCGCTTGTTACCTGTGCCGACGATAAGCTTCTGTCGCAGGTGGAGCTCAGACAAGGCGAGAAGCTCACTTATTCTATATCAAAGAAAACTGCATCTGTGTATGCAAGCGATATAGTAAGGGACGACAGCGGTTCCGATTTTGTAATTAACTCAGACGGAAAGCAGTATAAAGCAAGAGTGAACGTCGCAGGCGACCATAATATCTTAAATGCACTCTGTGCTTTTACAGTCGGCAGAAAGTATGATATCGAGCCCGAGAAAATGGTAGAAGCAATAGCAGAGTTCAAAACCGACGGTATGCGTCAGAATAAGGTTGAGCATAACGGCATCACATTTATGCTCGACTGCTATAACGCAAGCTGTGAAGCAATGAAATCATCTCTCGGTGTCTTGAGAAACGCAAAGGCAAGAGGAAGAAAAATCGCAGTGCTTGCAGATATGTTAGAGCTCGGAAACGCATCCTCGCAACTGCATAAGCAGGTGGGCGAGTGCTTTGCCGCATCGGATTGCGATATGCTCGTGTGCTACGGCAAGGAAGCTTCGGGCTACGCTCTTGGAGCCGAGAAAAAGGGCTTTTCAAAAGAAAATATCCATAGCTTTACAGATAAAGAAGAGCTTTGCAGCTTCTTGAAATCAGAGCTTGCAGAGGGCGACCTTGTACTTTTCAAGGGAAGCCACGGAATGAAGCTCGATAAGGTTTTTGAGGAGATTTCAAAGTAAATTTAAACGAAGGAGGAAAAGGCTTGGCATTTGATACATCTTCAAGCAGACAGCAACCTGAAAGAAGAATAGAGCGTTCAAGACCTAAGAAAAAAGGTGCCGCAGAAGCAAGAAAAACGCTCAATTTCAGAATCATCGGCACACCGCAGGATAAGCCGTTTTTCTTCATAGTAATAATACTTCTGGTGTTCGGAACATTTATGATGTTCTCCGCCAGCTATATATGGGGACTCACCGAGTTCAATAACGGCTACTATTTTCTGCAAAGACAGCTCGTAGCACTTTTCGGCGGACTTGCCGCAATGATAGCCGTGTCATTTCTTGACTACCACTTTTTCCAGAATACAAGAATCGCATATCTTGCATTTATAGTCGTCTTCGGGCTTACGCTTGTAACCTCGTTTATAGGAACGAGCGTAGCAGGAGCGAGAAGATGGATAGTTATCGGCCCTATAAACTTCCAGCCGTCAGAGCTTTTAAAGGTTGCATTCATTATACTGATGGCATACCTTGGCGCTCTCAATTATCCTAAGTTCAAGCACTTCGGCTTCTCAACTCTCCCGTTTCTTATGGTAATGGGACTGTGCTGCGGAGTTTTAGTTTTGCAAAGACACCTCTCAGGCGTGCTTATTTTCGGTGCAATAGGTGTCGCAATGATTTTCGTAGCAGGCGTGCCGCTCCGTCATTTCGCAGTGCTTGTCGGTGCAGTCGGCGTGCTCGGAGGACTGTTCCTTACATATAAGATAATTTCGGGCGGCGGCTTTGGATATATCACAGAAAGAATCCAGAGCTGGCAGGACCCTACAAGCGATATCTTAGGCTCAACACTCCAGACCTACCAGTCAATGCTCGCAATCGGTTCGGGCGGAATATTCGGCCTGGGCTTTGGCGAATCAAGACAAAAGCACCTCTGGCTCCCTGAAGCACAGAACGACTTCGTGTTCGCAATCGTCTGCGAAGAGTTCGGCTTCTTAGGTGCAATAGTTGTAATTCTGCTGTTCGCACTCTTCGTGTTCAGAGGCTTCTATATCGCCGCAAATGCCCCCGACCGTTTCGGAATGCTCCTCGCAGCAGGAATTACAATCCAGATTGGTATCCAGGCATTCCTCAATATCGGAGTTGCCTGCAACGCATTTCCGAATACAGGTATCAGCCTTCCGTTCTTCAGCTACGGCGGAACAGCGCTTCTTATCCAGCTGGCGGAAATGGGAATACTGCTTAATATTTCACGACAATCTAACATCAAGGAATAGGAGAGAAGACCTATGCTCAGAGTTTTACTTGCAGGAGGCGGCACATCAGGACATATAAATCCCGCAGTCGCAATCGCAGAAATAATAAAGAAGCACCACCCCGACGCAGAGTTCTGCTTTGCAGGAACACCTACCGGTATCGAGGCCAAAATCGTCCGTGACTTAGGTTACAGGTTTGAGGAAATCGATGTCCACGGCTTCCAGCGTTCATTCTCATTTGAGAATATCAAGAGAAATTTTAAGGCAGTAAAATGCCTTATGTTCGCAGGTGGCAGAGCAAAGAAGATTATCAAGGGCTTTCAGCCCGACCTCGTAATCGGAACAGGCGGATATGTCAGCGGCCCTATCGTAAGAGCTGCCGCAAAAATGAAAATCAAAACCGCAATCCACGAGCAGAATGCATACCCCGGCGTTACTACAAGAATCCTCTCAAAGCTTGTAGATAAGGTAATGCTTACCGTTATCGAGGCTAAGGAATACTTAGAGGACGGAATCGACTATACAGTAACAGGTCTGCCGGTAAGAGCAGCGTTTTCGCAGATTGACAGAGCGCAGGCAAAAAGAGAACTCGGCTTTGACGAGAACGAGGTTTGTATCCTCTCAACCGGCGGTTCTTTGGGCTCATGGGTGCTCAACGAAAATGTCGCAGAGCTTTTAAAGTGGGAGCAGGAAAACGACGTTAAGGTGAACCATATCCATTCCTACGGAACACACGAAAGCAATAAGGACTTTGTAGAAAAGCTCACAGCAGGCGGCACAACAGTCGAAGGCTACGAGAGATTTCTCATAAAGGACTATATCAATATGCCGCTTTGTATGGCAGCAGCCGACCTTGTAATAAGCAGATGCGGTGCAAACGCACTGACAGAGCTCCAGGCACTCGGCAGAGCATCAATACTTATCCCTTCTCCGAATGTTGCAGGTAACCACCAGTATCATAACGGTATGGTTCTCCATAACGCAGGAGCGGGAATCGTAATCGAAGAAAAGAATTTAACACCTCAGAAGCTTATCGATACAGTTAAGGAGCTTTGCGAGGATAAGGAGAAAATCGAGGAGCTGTCGCAGGCAGCTAACCGACTCTATATCAAGGATACAGACGAGAGAGTCTATAACGCACTCTATCAGCTTATAGTAGAAGCTACAAAATCCGAATAGCTTTAAGCTACGGATAATCACCGTATTTCCCTTTTTGGCATAATATGACGTATAGAATATGTCAGAAAGGAGAGAGGCTGATGCAAAGGCTGGTGATTGAGGGCGAGAAAAAACTCAGCGGAGAGATTTCGGTTCACGGCGCAAAAAACAGCGCATTGCCGCTGCTTGCAGCGTGCGTGCTTGCAAAAGGAGAAACCGTTTTGCACAATTGTCCGAAGCTCAGCGACGTGTATGCCGCCCTGCGAATCCTTGCGTGCCTTGGCTGTAAGTGTATAAGGGAAGAGGGGAGCGTGTCGGTCAATACCGATAGTCTTACGCACTTTAACGTACCCGATGAGCTTATGAGCCAGATGCGCTCGTCAATAGTGTTTCTGGGCGCAATACTCGGAAGAATAGGCAGGTGCAGACTCTCTTTTCCGGGAGGCTGTGAGCTTGGTCCCAGACCGATAGATATGCATATTGCCGCACTTGAACAGATGGGAGCTAAAATCACCGAGGAGCACGGCACCCTCGATTGCGATGTCGGCAAGGGACTCCACGGTGCAAAAATTGTCCTGTCCTTCCCATCAGTCGGAGCAACCGAAAATATCATCCTTGCAGCCGCTACCGCCAAAGGTACAACTGTTATACATAATGCCGCAAGAGAACCCGAGATATCAGATCTGGCAAGGTTTCTCAATGCCTGCGGTGCAAAGATTTCAGGCTTCGGCGAGGATACAGTATATATAGAAGGTGTCAAGGAGCTGCATGGCTGTGAGTATGAGGTCATGCCGGATAGAATAGTCCTCGCAACCTATATGTCAGCCGCCGCAATAACCGGCTCCGAGCTTACATTTAAAAATATAAGGGTGCAGGACGTAGAGGCGATTATCCCCGTTTTCGAGCAGATGGGCTGTGCAGTCTGCCCGATAGAGAATAAGATGTTTTTCAGCGCAGCAAAAAGCCTCAGGGCTTGTAAAACAATACGCACAATGCCTTTTCCCGGCTTCCCGACAGATGCCCAGGCAGTCGTTATGGCAGCACTCTCTAAAGCCAGGGGAACAAGTATAGTAGTAGAAAATATATTTTCATCACGCTTTGGTCACGTCGATGAGCTTTGCAAAATGGGCGCAGATATAAAAGCCGAAGGTAAAATTGCCGTCATAAACGGCGTTAAACGACTTTCGGGCGCAAAGGTCAGAGCTACCGATTTGCGAGGAGGAGCAGCACTTGTAGTTGCAGGACTCGGTGCCCAGGGTATAACGGAAATATCAGATATAAAATATATCGACAGAGGATATGAGTGCATCGAGCAGGCATTTTCATCTGTCGGAGCAGTAATAAGAAGAGTCTAGAAAAGAGGCGGAAAAATGAGGGACGTCGTAAAGAAAAGAACGGATAACTCCGAGTATAAAATCATAAACGGCGAACGAGTAAGAGTTGCAAGAAAGAAACGCCGCAGAAATATGTCTGCGTATTATGTGTTTACATTTTTTGTCGTTGTCATTACAATGACCATTCTTTCGCTGACAATTCTCTTTAACGCATCATCGGTGGAAGTCAGCGGAACAGACCTCTATACCGCCGAGCAGATAACACAGATAAGCGGAGTCGCCGTCGGAAACAATCTCATCAGACTTGACCCCGATACCGCCGAAAGCTGTATTATGGAAAACCTCTCGTATGTAGAAGAGGTAAAGGTGCTGAGAAATTTCCCCGATAAGATTTCCATAAAAGTCACCCAGGCAGTGCCGAAGGCAAATATCGAGCACGAAGGCAAGTTCTATGTAGTAAGCGAAACGGGTAAAATCCTCGAGGAAGCACTTGATGCACCCAAAAGCGGACTCATAATCATAACAGGCTTTGAGCTGTGTGATATCGATAAAGGCAAGATGAAATCATCAGACGAAATGAAACAGCCTATTCTCGATACTATCCTCGATGCTGTCGAAAGATTCGAGATTGAGGATATCGTCGAGGTCAATATCAAGGACAGAACCAATATCAAGCTCAATTTCGATAACAGGGTAAATATCCTGCTCGGAAGCTCTCTTGACCTTGATTATAAAATGGGAGCAGTAAAGGTGCTGCTCGGCGAGAAGATTCAGAAGAGCTTCAACGGCGTTGTCTACTACCACAATGACTCGAACAGTGCCTCGGTAATAGCAACCGATAAGCTCACAGGCTGGCTGAAAAACGAAGCACCTAAGGACTATTCGATTTACGAAGATGAGGACGACAGACCTCTCCAGGATATCTATGACGACGATTTGGTATAAAAATTACCTTCGACTTGAACAATATAACCTAAAATGAAAAGAAAATTTGTTTTTTTAAACAAAAAGTCGAGAAAATTTCGTGAAATCGCTTGATATTCTGCAAAACTTGTGGTAATATAATAATATCTCTAACAATGCGTAGCAGATATGTGTTATGTGTAATAAAAATAGAATGAATGTAGGAGGATGTCAAAATGAGTTGGGCAATCAATTCCGAGGAAGCATTTGGAGCAAAGATTAAGGTTATCGGCGTCGGCGGCGGTGGCGGAAACGCACTGAACTGCATCGCAGCAGAAGCTTCCACAGGATCTATCGATTACGGAAATGTTGACTACATAGCAGTGAACACAGATATTCAGGCACTGAAGAAGTCAATGGCAACAGAAAAGATTCAGATTGGTACTAAGCTTACACACGGTCTTGGTGCAGGCGGAAAGCCGGAGGTTGGTGAATCCTCCGCACAGGAAAATAAAGAAGAAATCGCAGAGGCTCTCAAGGATGCCGATATGGTAGTAATCACCGCAGGTATGGGCGGCGGTACCGGTACAGGTGCAGCTCCTGTAGTAGCAGAGATTTCAAGAGAGCTCGGCAAGCTTACAATAGCAGTAGTAACAAAGCCATTTGCATTTGAAGGTGCAAGAAAGATGGCTCAGGCTGAAAGAGGAATCGAGGAGCTTCTCAAGAACGTTGACTCACTCATCGTTATCCCTAACCAGAAGCTTTTAAGCGGCGAGCAGAAGCTGACAATGCGTCAGGCATTCTCCCTCTCCGACGGCATCCTCAAGACAGGCGTAATGTCCGTTGCTGATATCATCCTCAGAAACGGTGTTGTAAACGTAGACTTCGCTGACGTAACCTCTATCCTCAAGGATGCAGGATACGCTCATATCGCAATCGGTCACGGTCAAGGTAAGGATAAGGCTCAGGAGGCTGCAAAGCAGGTTATCTCCAGCCCGCTGCTTGAAACATCCATCAACGGCGCAAGAAGACTTCTTATCAATATCGTTATGTCTGATGATATCGTTACAGATGATGTTGACGAGCTCACAAATATCATCACAAACGCTGTTGACCCAGAAGCTACAATTATCTTCGGTACTGACTATAAGGAAGATTCCACAGACGAAATCTTCATCACAGTTATCGCTGCAGATTTTGCTGATTCCCCAAGCCCGGCTGCTTCTTACAGCGCACCGGTTGCAAAGGCTGAAGCTCCATCTGCTCCGGCTGCTAAGACAGCAGGCGACAACCCTGAGTACTACGAGGATATCTTCAATATCTTCAGCAAGAAGTAATCATACGATTATGTCATTTAAAGCCTTCTCACAACCGGGAAGGCTTTTTTGTGCCTAATTTTTCTTTTTTGCTTGCAAAGTGCGAAAACGTTTGGTATAATTATAAAGTAAGTAATTTTGTTAGGAGGTACATTATGAACCCTGACCCTTATGGGAATATGAAAGAATACTTTGTGAGGGCGTAATGTAGCTTTTCGCCTTCACGGAAAGAAGGCGTATTATGATTAAATACTACAAAACCGTCGGCAACCGCCTTGAGCTTATGGAAAAAGCAGCCGCTGGTTGCTGGGTGTCGGTCGTAGCACCCGATGAGCAGGAAATCGAATTTCTTATCTCACAGTTCGGACTGGACGCCGGCTTTGTCCGTTCTTCACTCGACGAAGAAGAAAGCTCCCACGTCGAAATCGAAGACGAACAGACTCTTATCATCGTCGATACTCCTGTGGCAGAAGTGCATAAAACAGACAGCTCGCTCTTCTACACAATGCCAATCGGTATCATTATAACCGACGATTATGTTTTTACAATCTCCGCTAAGGATAACAGTATCATTACCGAGATTGAAAACGGCGCAGTAAAGAATATGCAGACAAATATGAAAACAAGATTTGTACTGCAGTGTCTTTTGAAGATTACTTCAAAGTTCCTCTTTAGCTTAAAGCAGATTGAAAAGCTCTCCTACGGACTCGAGCAGCAGCTCCAGGGCGCACTCAAGAATCAGGAGCTTATCCAGCTTCTCGGACTTGAAAAATCACTCGTATACTTTTCAACCTCTCTTAAAGCAAACGACGTTACACTCGAAAAAATCAACCGTGGCAGAGTAATCAAGCTCTACGAAGAAGACCAGGACCTCCTGGAGGACGTGCTCATCGAGGTTAATCAGGCTAAGGAAATGACCAATATCTATTCGGGAATTTTAAGCGGTATGATGGACGCATTTTCGTCTGTAATTTCGAATAACCTGAATATGGTTATGTGGAGACTTACCGTAATCACCATTATCCTCGCAATCCCTACAATGGTGTTCAGCTTTTACGGAATGAATACAAATCTCCCGCTTCCGTATACCTGGTTTGCTTCACTTGCGGCAGTACTGCTGACTGTAATCGTTTCAATAGTATTGCTAAAAAAGAAAAAGTGATTTTGTATAAGTTTTATAAAAAAACAGGTCTTAGAATAAAAAGACTTGAAAAATCGAACAGAATATTGTATAATAAGTTATTACAAAGAGCGATTTGTAAGCTCATTTTAAGAATATCTTAAACTAATGTATTATAAACAGGAGGTAAGTCAATTATGGCAGGCAATGGATATTTGCGTACCGTAAACTTTGGTGGCTTCGATAAGAAGGACGTACTTGCATACGTTGACGAACTCAACACCAAAATTTACAATCTTGAAACCCAGCTCAGCGAAAAGAATGATACTATCGCTGCTTATGAAGCAGGCGGAGCAGGCGCTGGCTCGGGCGATTTTGAGGGCAAGGAAGCTCTCGAAAAGAAGGTAGAGGAGAGCCATGCTAAGATTTCTGAGCTTATGGCTTCAACAGATGGTCTTAAGCTCCAGCTCACAAACCTCGAAAATGAGGCTGGCGAGAAGGATTCACAGATTGAGTCTATGAAGAGCGAAATCGAAGACTTAAAGCAGAAGCTCGCTGACGCTGAAGCAAACGCAGCAGCAGGCGGCGGAGACAGCACAGCATTCGATATGGGCGCACTCTTTATGGAAGCTAAGAAGTCTGCTGACGCAGTAGTTGCTGAGGCCAGAAAGGCTGCCAAGAAGATGGAACAGGAAGCTAAGGACCTCCAGGACCAGATTCTTGAGGACGCTAACGCACAGGCAGAAAGAATCGTAACCTCCGCAAACGCTGAGGCTAAGGTTACAACAGATAACGCTCAGGCAAACGCAGCAGCTCTCACAGCTCAGGCTCAGGCAGATGCAGATGCACTCATGAGAAACGCAAGAGAGCAGGAAGCAAAAATCACTTCACAGTCAAAGGGACTCAGAGATTCAGTAAGAACAGAGTTCACAGAGCTCCAGGGCAACATCTCCAAGCTCTCAACTGTACTTAATGACCTCTTTGGCGACAGCATTGTTAAAATTGATTCAGCAAAGGAACTGGTTGCAAATGGCTTGCAGCTGGTAGACGGTAACTCAAATTTTAATTATAATCAGAAAGGAAGTGATGCACAGCTAGTTAACAAAGAAAACGATACCAAGAACGTTAACACAACAACTATAACTCCACAGTCGGCAAAGCCCGCAAGACCGTCATTCGGTAAGGCACTGCAGTTTACCGACCCGGCACCTGATTCGGTAAAGCCAAAAACAGAAGCACCAAAGGTTGAAGTTCCTAAGGCAGTAGAAGCTCCGAAGGTAGAAGCTCCTAAGGTTGCGGAAGTAAAGGTAGAAGAACCGAAGATTGAAGTGCCTAAGGTTGCGGAAGTAAAGGCAGAAGAACCGAGGGTAGAAGCACCTAAGGCCGAAGAAGTAAAGGCAGAGGAGCCTAAGGATACATTCCCTAAGATGGCTATGGCAGCTAAGTCTGTTCAGCCTCAGGTTGAGGAAAAACCACAGCAGGCTGCTAAACCTGCCGAAAGACCTTCAGGACTCGGACTTTCCATGCAGAAGAATTCCCCTGCAAAGCCACAGCCTCAGGAAGAACCTAAGGCGCAGGCACCGGCTAAGTCAGCAGGTGCAAGTGAGCTGAGAATGGGCAATTCCGGCAAGAAAGTTAATCCGGTAAATTCAATGGATATGGATATGCTTGCTCAGCTGACAAAGGAAATCCAGACTCAGGCAGATGATTCTATCAACAGCCTCAGTGACGAGGATATCCTTAACTCATGGAGTAAAAAATAAACTACGGAAACGGGTATTATAATGTCAGATATACTTGAAGTCAACGCACAAGACCTGAAAAAGAGAGCATCAGAGCTGCGTGCAGGAGATAAGATTCTCCTCTCCGGAACTGTGTATACCTCCCGTGATGCCGCCCATAAAAGAATTATGGCGCTCATCGAAAACGGAGAGAAGCTCCCTTATGATATCGAAAATGCCGTAATCTATTACGCAGGCCCCACTCCCGCACCCGAGGGTAAGGCAATAGGTTCCTGCGGCCCAACAACCTCGGGCAGAATGGATAAATTCGCTCCGACACTTTTGGATATGGGACTCGGCGCAATGATAGGCAAGGGTGAGCGTTCCAAGGAAGTCTGCGATGCAATTGTCCGTAATAAAGCAGTTTACCTGTGTGCAATCGGCGGAGCCGGCGCTCTGGCGAGTAAGTGTATCACAGAATGCGAGGTAATCGCCTTTGATGACCTCGGTTGCGAGTCGGTAAAACGCCTCAGATTTGAAAAGTTCCCGCTTGTTGTCGCAAATGATTGCAACGGCGGAGATATCTTTAAGTCGGGAAGAGAAAGCTTTTGCCGTATCAATAAGCTTTAAAATATGCAGCGGTGGCATTCGTGTCGCCGCTTTTATTTTAAAATATCAGTATTTATGATAAAATTGCTTGACAAAGAGTGAGTATGTGTGTTATTATATAAGAGTAACAAATATTTAGCGATAATATACCGCTAATTTGGCATAATGGAGAAAGAAAATGGCGCTGAAGTCCAACGAAAATGCATATGCCTTGCTCAGTGACGATGAGCTTGCACTTATAGCTTCATCCGATAAGGATGCCTTGCTTGCACTGGTTGTAAGACATAGCGGACTTGTCGAGAAGAAAGCAAGAGCAATGTGTGTGCCGCCTGTGGAGCAGGAGGATTTGTTCCAGGAGGGCATAATCGGACTGCTCGATGCCGTTAATGCTTACAGAGCCGATAAGGGTGCCGGGTTTGTTACGTTTGCAAATGTCTGTGTAAAAAATAAAATGCTTTCCGTGCTTTCAAAGAGGGGTAAATTTGTTTCTTTGGAGGATGCGGAGAACCTACCGCAAAGCGATGAAACTCAGGAAAGTCCCGAGAGTATTCTGCTTCGTAAGGAGCAGGAAAGAGCCGTGCTCGAAAAGGTGTCAAAGGAGCTGAGCAGTGCCGAGTGGGAGGTTTTACAACTATATCTTAGGGGATTTTCATATAACCGGATAGCTTCAGAGCTTCAGACCTCGGTTAAGGCAACTGATAACGCAATGCAACGGGTTAGGCGAAAACTTCGATTGGTTTTAAAGACAGATGATAAGCAGTAAAAAGCGGCGATAGCCGTTTAATATGGCCAAATAGCTTAATTTCAGAGCGTTGTTTATCAAAGGTGTCGGTGTAAGTCCGACTAGGCACAAATTTTATTACTTTAAGCGAGGGAATCTATCATGTACGAAGACAAGACATTAGTTTGCAAGGAATGTGGAAACGAATTTGTATTCACAGCAGGCGAGCAGGAGTTCTATGCAGAAAAGGGCTTTGTAAACGAGCCACAGAGATGCAAGGCTTGCAGAGATGCAAGAAAGAACGCTGCTAAGGGCGAAAGAGAAATGTTCACAGCAACATGTGCATCATGTGGCGCTGAGGCAAGAGTACCTTTCAGACCAAGAGAGGACAGACCTGTATATTGCAGCGAGTGCTTTGCAAAGATGAAGGAAGAATAAAATAGCTTTTTTCCAGCCTGTGATTTTAAGTCGCAGGCTGTTTTTTGTGTAATGACTTGAATTTTTTGATTGTATAGGTTATAATATAAGGGTAATAAGAACCGAAAGGAAGTTTTTACAATGATTACAAAGGATACAATCATCGGAGATATCCTCGATGAAAACGCAAAGCTTGCACCATATTTTCTTGAGATGGGTATGCATTGCCTCGGCTGTCCTTCAGCAAGAGCTGAAACAGTAGCACAGGCTTGTGCAGTTCACGGCGTAGATGCCGACGAGCTCGTTGCAAAGCTCAATGCCGCTATCTCAGAGTAAAAAGCTCAAAGCGATAATGCGTCCGCCGACTTTTGCTTCGACGGACGTAATTTTTACAAGCAAGATATAAAGGAGATTTCTACCATGCTCGATAACAGATTGTCAGCGTGTGCCTCGTTTGTAAGCGGAAAAGGAACAGTTGTCGATGTCGGAACCGACCACGGCTACCTGCCCTGCTACCTCGTGGAAAACGGAGTGTGTCAGAAGGCAATAGCCGCAGATATAAATGTTGCACCGCTTGATAGTGCAAAAAGCAATATAAAAGAAAGCGGACTCGAGGACAGAATAATTGCCGTGCTTTCTGACGGTTTAAAGAACATTTCGCCCGAGGGAGTTACGGATGTAGTTATCGCAGGTATGGGCGGCGAGCTTATTGTCGATATTATCTCAAACGGTAAAAACTTTTATAACGCCGGATTTATACTCCAGCCAATGACAAAGCCCGAGCTTCTGCGTGAGTGGCTGTGGAGCCATGGGTTTGAAATCAAAGCCGAAAAGGCTTGCAAAGATGAGTTTTTCTATACAGTTATAAATGCAAAGTACATAGGCGAAAATAGCGATTATACTGAGCTTTCCTGCTATGTAGGAAAAATGGGTAATGAAACCGAAACTGAAAAAGGCTGGCTCTTAAAGCAGGCATCAAAGCTTTCTAAAAAAGGCGAAGGACTGAAAAAATCTGCAGACAATGCCGATAAATCCGAGCATTATCTCAAGCTTGCAGAAAAGATTACAGCCTACGCAGAAGGAGAAAAATTATGACTACTATAAAGGATATATATAACTGCCTCGATGAGCTTGCACCGTTTTCTTTGCAGGAAAGCTACGACAACAGCGGACTCATCATCGGCAATATGAGCAGGGAAGTTACTAAAGTCGTAATTGCCCTCGATATTACAACCGATACCGCAAATGAGGCTGTGCTGTCTGACGCAGAGCTTGTGATAACACACCACCCCGTAATTTTCAGCCCCTTAAAGCGTATCGATACAGCGACTCCGCTTGGTATGCTTCTTACAAATAATGTGGCAGTTATCTCATCGCATACGAATTTCGATTCCGCAGTTATGAATGATATCCTCTGCGAAAAGCTCTCGCTTACACCGAAAGCCCCGCTCTGTACCGAAAACGGCACAGATATAGGCTTTGTTTGCGGCTGCGAGAAAACCTCTGCAAAGGAGCTTGCAAAAAGAGCCAAGGAAGCACTTGGCTGTGTGAGCGTAAGATATGTAAATACCGATAAAGCAGTGGAAAGGGTCGCTGTCTGCAGCGGAAGCGGAGGAAGCTTTCTGCATAACGCAATTTCCTTAAAGTGCGATGCATATATCACAGGCGACGTAAAGCACGACGTTTTTATCGACGCTTTCAATAATGATATCGCACTTATCGACGCAGGCCACTTCTATACTGAAAATATCTTCTGCGAGTATGTCAAAGAGTATTTGCAGAAAAAATTTGCGGATGTCGAGTTTGCGGTTGCAAAATCAAACCGTGACGTTACCGACTATGAAATCTGATAAAGCATAAGGAGAGCCGATATGGCACTTGACGGAATATTTCTTTCAATAGTAAAAAAAGAGCTGTCACAGCTTATCGGTGGCAGAGTAGATAAAATATATCAGCCGTCCCGTGAGGAGATAGTCTTTGCTATCAGAACACGAGAGGGTAGCTTCAAGTTGCTGTTTAATACATCAGCAAAGGACGCAAGAGTCCATATTACAAAAGCACAGATAGAAAACCCGAAAACCCCGCCGATGTTCTGTATGCTTATGAGAAAGCACCTCTCGTCAGGCAAGCTTTGCGATATAAGACAGGACGGAAGCGAAAGAGTGCTGTTTTTCGACTTCGAAAGCGTAAACGAAATGGGCGACCTCTGTAAGCTTACAGTCGCAATTGAGATAATGGGCAGATGCTCGAATCTCGTGCTTATCGCTGAAAACGGCAAGATAATCGATTGTATAAAGCGTGTCGGCTTCGACCTTTCAAGCGTCCGTCCCGTACTGCCGGGTATGATGTATGAGCCGGTTCCGAAGCAGGAGAAAATGTCGCTGTTTGATGTGAATAAGGAAATGCTGTCGCAAAGGCTCTCAGAGCAGGGCGCAAAACCGCTTGCCAAGGGCCTTGTGAACATTATCGAAGGCATATCCCCGATTTTCGCAAGAGAAGCCCAGCACTATGCCGCAAAGGAAGAAATCCCGTGCACCGAGCTTTCTGAGGATATCCTCGATAAGCTCTGCTTCTATCTGTCAAGAACGGCTGACAGTATAGAAAACGGCACCAATAAGCTCACTGTCGTGAAAACCCGTGAAGGCGACCTTAAGGATTTCTGCTTTACAGAAATATTGCAGTACGGAAGCCTTATGGTTACATCTGAGGCGGAATCTGCCTGCGAAGTCCTCTACTTTTTCTATACCGAGCGTGACGTGTCTGCAAGAAGAAAACAAAAGGCTGCAGACCTCTTCAAGCTCTTACTCAGTACAACCGAGAGAATTTCAAGACGAATCGCTGTGCAGAAGCAGGAGCTTTCCGAGTGTAAAAACCGTGACGAGTATAAGCTCTACGGCGATTTGCTTATGGCGAATATCTACAGAATACAAAAGGGCGATACAAAGGCAGCCGTCGAAAACTTCTACGACGAGAATATGCCCCTTGTCACAATAAAGCTCGATTCAAGACTTACACCCGCACAGAATGCCCAGAAGTATTATAACGACTACCGAAAGGCAGATACCGCCGAAAAGAAGCTCTGCGAGCTTATAGAGCAGGGCGAAGAGGAGCTTGGGTATATAGACAGCGTGTTCGATTCGCTCACAAGAGCTACAACCGAGGACGAAATTGCGGTGCTTCGCGAAGAGCTGTCCGAAGAAGGCTATATTAAGCACACGGCAGTAAAAGGTAAGTCGGCAAAATCTCCTAAACCATACGAGTTTATGTCCTCGGACGGCTTTAAAATCCTTGTAGGAAGAAACAACCGCCAGAATGACAAGCTTACCCTCAAAGACAGCGACAAGAACGATATATGGCTCCATACCCATAATATAGCCGGCTCACATACAGTTATCGTATGCGGTGGCAAGGAACCGCCAATGACAACCATAGAGCAGGCGGCAAGACTTGCGGCACTTCATTCAAAAGCAAAAAGCTCATCGCAGGTGCCCGTCGATTATACTCAGATTCGATATGTGAAAAAGCCGTCGGGAGCAAAACCCGGAATGGTTATTTTCACAAATAATAAGACTCTTTACGTCACACCTGACGAGCAGGAGGCACAGAGCCTTAAAGTATAATGCACATTTGCACAAAATGTATCGTCTATTTCGGATAATTTCTAGGAAATCGACAAAATATAAAATAACCTATTGACAAATCGCTTCGTTGCTGATATAATAATTAAGCTGTCTGATGAAGATAGAAAACAGCAACGAGGCGTAACTCAGTTTGGTAGAGTGCTTGGTTTGGGACCAAGATGCCGCAGGTTCAAGTCCTGTCGCCTCGACCATTTGCTTTTTGCTTGTGGCATAAAGCTTTACATATCGTCAGGGATTAAAAAGTACTTGACAAACGAAATTTTATATGATATAATAAATTTCGTTGTTTAAGCTGGTGTAGCTCAGTTGGTAGAGCAGCTGATTTGTAATCAGCAGGTCGGGGGTTCGAGTCCGTCCACCAGCTCCAACATTTTTAATCTCTGAATAAGGGAGAGTTCCCGAGTGGCCAAAGGGGGCAGACTGTAAATCTGTTGCTTTTCGCTTCGGTGGTTCGAATCCACCCTCTCCCACCACCTACTTTGTGCCTTCACTTTTTGCGAAGGCACATTTTTATTTGACAAAAGTTTCTGTCAGCCAAGAAGGAGTAAACGAAATGATAAGAGAAGATTTGAGAAACATAGCAATCATCGCCCACGTTGACCACGGCAAGACAACACTCGTAGAC
>JAGALZ010000046.1 GCA_017848055.1 Oscillospiraceae bacterium
CTTAATCGTCCGGAGGTTTTCCGAACACAGCTGAGGGCATTGTTCAGAGCATCGGTATTTGGCAACCTCGGCATCATGTTCCCGATGATTGCGAATGTATGGGAACTGGAAGAAATTCTTGCCCTTTGTGATGTGGTCAAAGCGGAGCTACGGAAGGACGGCATCGAATATTCGGAAGATACAGAGCTTGGTATTATGATCGAAACACCAGCGGCGGCACTCATCAGTGACCGACTCGCCCAGATGGTTGATTTCTTCAGCGTCGGCACAAACGATCTTACGCAGTACACACTCGCCTGTGACCGACAGAACCCTGCAATTGATCGTTTCTGCGATGTCCATCATGAAGCTATTCTGCGCCTGATTGAAATGGCGGCGGAGAATGCACACAAGCACGGAAAATGGATCGGCATCTGTGGTGAGCTTGCTGCGGATACAAGCCTGACGGAAACCTTCCTGCGTATGGGCATTGATGAACTTTCCGTATCTCCTGCTTTTGTGCTGAAGGTCAGAGATGCGGTTAGAAACATTGACTTGAGTAGTGACGGTCGAGTGATTCAGAAAGTCTGATTATGACGGTGTGAATGTCGCTTTTGGAAAAATCAAATACAGCGTTAAACTGCCGTTTTACGTCCTTGTGGATGTGAAACGGCAGTTTTTATAGTATGCATTCGGGCAGCTGATTTCATCAAACTGAGAAATGATTTCACTCGTAGCTGTAATCGCTCTACCCACATTTAGATATTAGAATCTGTGGCAGAAGTCAACCATAAGAGTTTATAACAGAGTAGCGGTATACCTTGACTTCAACCAATCATGCTTCAATCAGTGCGTCAAGATGTTTCTGTACTGATTTATATTGTTGGCGTAGTCCTAAATGCACATAATATTTTATATTACTTTCGTTTTCGTGAATATCTTTCAATAAATTCTTAAATTCGGCAAAAAGTATTTGAAATTCTTATAAAGCTGTGTTATAATGTAATTTGTAAAGCTGTAATCATTATTTTCATCAAATAGAAAACAACAAAACGAAAACATAAAATGAAAGGAAAAATATTTATGAGTGAAAGATATAAGGGTTCAGCCGCTAAAACTGTGCTGATAGTAATGCTTATTATAGAGCTTATAGTTGTGCTGTGTGTGTTTATGCTGACTATGGCATTCAAGGATTCCGAGTCGAAGCCTTCGCTGTTCGGATATTCCTTCTATATCTCAGATGTCAAGGAAATGGATAGTGCCGTAAAGAAAGGCTCGCTCGTCGTTGCAAAAAACGGCACAGTGGACACAAGCCAAATCGGTTGTGTAATGCTCTGCGACGAAGTCGAGGGCTTTGATACATCAATCTTCAGACTTGTCGATGTAGAAGCAACCAATGAAACGCTGCTCTATAAAATGTGTATGGACGATGTCCCGAATTATACACTTACAGTATCCGCAGAGGCAGTTGTCGGAGAGTGTAAGTATTCGTATTACGGACTGGGAAGATTTATTTCGTTTGTTACATCAAAGGTCGGCGTGATAGTATGCGTGCTTGTTCCGTCGCTTATCCTTGCAATTATTGAGCTTGTCCTCGGTTTTGTAAAGGAAATGAAAAAGCGTGACCTTCAGAAGAAGCGTCAGAAGGTAAGGGAAGAGCAGGCAAAGGAGCACAGCACAAAGCACCGCAGAACCCACTCAACCAACGCAAAGGAATTTGTCGAGGAGGATAAGCGCCTCAAGAATATGCATAAGCGTAAGAAGGGCGAGCTTCCAAGTCTTTATCGTTCTGCATCTGAAAATAAGAAGACTGATGATAAAACCCGTGTTATGAATAAGCCTTCCAAGAAGAGAACCGAGGAAAAGACCAAGGTTATCGATATCCCTCAGACAAATACCTCAGAGGAAAACCTCGATAATAACGTTGTTAACGTCGGAGAGGAAAGCCAGCTCCGTGTAAGACTTGCAGCTGAAAAGAAGGAAAAGGAAAGACTTGCAAGACTCGAGAAAACTGGCGCAATCGAAACCCAGGCAAGGGAAGAGATAAAAGCAGAGCTCGAGCAGGTTATCGAGCAGGCGGAACCGGTTAATGAGCCGATTCATACCGAGCCTGTGCATACAGCACCCGCACCAAAGCCCGTTTCGAGAAAGCCGATAGATACATCGTCATTTGATGACCTTCTCAAGATGATTGATTCCGAGCATGAAAAGCTCCGCAAGTCAACAAACGATAATAAGTAGTATGAATAGGGATGTGCAGTAATGTGCATCCCTTAAATATTTGCTATTTGAAGTAATAGGAAGAAAAATGCTGGGAACTTTTGTGCATATTACCGAAGATGAAATAAATTCAAAAAATCTCTTGACAATCAGCGAAAAAGAGTATATAATATATAACGTTGCAAATGGATATGGGAGCATAGCTCAGCTGGGAGAGCATCTGCCTTACAAGCAGAGGGTCATAGGTTCGAGCCCTATTGTTCCCACCATTGTGGCCTGGTAGTTCAGCTGGTTAGAACGCCGCCCTGTCACGGCGGAGGTCGTGGGTTCGAGTCCCATCCAGGTCGCCATTCATCACCTTGAGTGATGAATATGCCTCTGTAGCTCAGTAGGTAGAGCAGGGGACTGAAAATCCCCGTGTCGGTGGTTCGATTCCGCCCGGAGGCACCATATATGCGGATTTAGCTCATCTGGTAGAGCGCCACCTTGCCAAGGTGGAGGTAGCGAGTTCGAGCCTCGTAATCCGCTCCATAAGGCTTCGCAATTAGCGAGGCCTTTTTTGTGCTTAAAATGCTACTTGCAAAACAAATGCATTTGTAGTATAATAAAATAAATATATGCGTAAGGAATTTATCTATGAAAACTGTCGAGATTTTTACAGACGGCGCCTGCTCAGGCAACCCGGGGCCCGGCGGCTGGGGAGCAATCCTCAGATTCGGGAAAATTACAAAGGAGCTGTCAGGCGGAGAAGCAAAGACTACCAATAACCGTATGGAGCTCTCAGCGGTAATTGCCGCACTTTCAGCGCTCAAAGAACCATGCAAGGTTATACTGACCAGTGACAGCAAATATATTATCGATGCCGTGACGCTCGGTTGGGCTAAAAAATGGCAGGCAAACGGCTGGATGAGAAATAGAAAGGAAAAAGCCCTCAATCCCGATTTGTGGGAGGAGCTTTTAAGACTGCTTTCGATTCACACTGTCGAATTTGTCTGGGTAAAAGGCCACGCAGGCCACCCCGAAAACGAAAGATGCGACGCTCTTGCAGTTATGGAATCAAAGAAGCATTCGGCTTAAGATGCCGTTTAAAAATAAAAGAAACGAGGGACACTCTAATGCTTGACAATTTCGTTCAATTTCTGAAAAAGACATTTACCTATGCCGAGGAAAGCAACGCTCAGACACCGCCTACCGTATCTTCAGCACAGCAGTCTGCTCCTAAGCCGGCTAAGGCACAGCCTCAGCGTCCGCAGCAGTCAGCACAGCCGTTTTTTGCGCCATATCCTGAGGTAACAGTAAGAAAAGCGAATGCTATCCAGGGCGAGTCTGACCCGCAGAAGGCAGCAAAGCAGCAGGCTGATAACTTCGCCGCACTGCGACCAAAGCCGGGCGATAACCCGTTCAGAATGACTGTCGATAAGGTGTTCTACGCAAAGGGAAGCGGTGTAGTTGTCACAGGTGTGATAGGCCAGGGAATCGCTAAGGCAGGTACCCGTGCTCTTATCGTCCACGCTGCAAATAAAACAACTATCCAGACAAGAGTCCTCGGAATTGAAAAGAACGGACAGCTTGTAAATTCTGCACCTGCAGGTTCTACAGTAGGACTGCTCCTTGACCAGGTTACAAGGAACGATGTCCACGCAAGAGATGTAATCGGAGAGATTCCTGAGTGATAAATAAAGAAATGAAAATTTGTGTCGCAATGAGTGGCGGCGTCGATAGCTCGGTCGCCGCAAAAATCCTCTGCGATAATGGATATACCGTCGGCGGTGCAATTATGAAGCTTTTTGATAACGGCACCGATATCACAGACGCAAAAGCCGTTGCCGAACACCTCAGAATTGCATTTGATGAAATCGACTGCCGTGACAGCTTCAAGAGAAAGGTTATGGATAACTTCATCAACTGCTATGTAAACGGCGGAACACCTAACCCGTGCGTTGTCTGTAACGAGTTTGTAAAGTTCGGAGCATTCCTCGACGGAGTGCTGTCACTTGGCTATGATAAGGTCGCAACGGGACATTATGTTTCACTCGAGCAGGACGCAAACGGCAGAACACTCCTGAAAAAGGGTGCTGATGAAACCAAAGACCAGAGCTATGTCCTCTATGGACTTAACCAGTACCAGCTATCGCACAGTATGTTCCCGCTCGGCAGTATGAGCAAAGCTCAGATAAGAGAGCTTGCAAATGAGTATTCACTGCCGTGTGCGCACCGTCCCGAAAGCCAGGATATATGCTTTATCAAGGACGGCGATTATGCTTCGTATATCGAAAACACCCTCGGTAAAAAGCTCCCCGAAGGGGATATGTGCCTCACAAGCGGCGAGCTTATGGCAAAGCATAATGGCATAATACACTATACAATCGGCCAGCGTAAGGGCCTCGGCGTTTCGTATAAAGAGCCTCTTTTTGTTGTAAGAAAGGACGCTCAGACAAACATCATCATATTAGGCACCTCGCAGGAGCTTTTCGGTAAGACTCTTACCGCCAACAACCTAAACTTTATCCCTTTTGATAAGCTCGAAGGAAAGCTCACCGTTACCGCCAGAACAAGATACCACCAGAAGGAAGCAAAGGCAACAATCTCAATGCTCGACGAAAACAGACTGCTTGCAGAATTTGATACTCCGCAACGAGCAATCTGCCCGGGTCAGTCGGTTGTATTCTACGACGGGGAATATGTTATCGGCGGCGGAATAATAGAATAAAATCTTCAGAACTGCCCTCGGGCGGTTCTTTTTTTGGACTCTTTGTAAACATTTGTTCTTGACAAATCCGCTCTAAGGAAGTATAATGTTAAAAGAACGTTTGTTTTCAAGAGGCGATTATAATGGAAAGAAAAATTCTGCACGTCGATATCAATAACTGCTATGCATCAATCGAGTGCAGTATAAATCCAAAGCTTAAGGGCAAGGCAGTAGCCGTCGGCGGTGACCCCGAACAAAGACACGGAATAATACTTGCTAAAAATCAGATTGCAAAGGAGATGGGCGTTAAAACGGGTGAGGCACTCTGGGAAGCAAGGGATAAATGTCCCGACCTCATTGTACTAAGACCGAATTTCCCACTTTATCTTAAGTATTCAAAGCACGCAAGAAGTGTCTACGAAAGCTATGCCGATAGGGTAGAACCATTTGGGATATGCCGACAAACGATGCAGTCGATATCGCAAGGTGTGCGCTCTCGCTGTTTTTTGAAAACCACCGTTTCGACAAGGGAGCAAAGCCTGTGAGGTCGGTTACCGTCTGCGGCTTTGATGTAATCCCTGAGGATGCACCAATCCAGCTGAATTTAGATGTGTCAGCAGAAAAGCTCCGAAAGACCGAGAGCCTCAACAAAAGTCTCGATGCAATACGAAAGCGTTACGGCTATACTACCATAAAACACGCCGTTATCCTGACCGATAAAACCTTCTCCGAGTTTGATACAGCCCTACAGAATGAAATCCACCCAGTGGGTATCCACGCATAAAAAAGCCCCGAAAGGAAAGCTCCTTCGGGACTCTTTGTATGTATTATCTTAACGCTTCGGCATAGGACGCTTCTTTGCGGTGTAGTCTGAAACGGTTATTTTTATGCCCGTAACACCCGTCACCATCTTGTCCGTGAATTCAAAATCCTTGCCGGTCTGTGTCTTCATAAGGTGAGTGAGGACCTGCTTCTTGCCCTCGATATCTTCAATAAGCTCCGCAACGCCCTCGCCCATAACGGAGGAGTAGCAGGTGCCGTGCTGACAAGCCGACGGCCCTTCAAACGGAACAACGTCCGTGTCAATTTCTATAAAGACATTCGGGTTTACCCTTATAATATCAAGCTTTCTGCCCACTGTCGCACCGTGAAGGTAAAGCGTAAGTCTTCCGTCTTCCATAGTGTAGCCGTAGTTCATGGGAACAACGTACGGCATATTTCCGTCAATCATACCGACGTGCACGATTTTTGCCCTGTCAAGAATGCCAATAATTTCGTTCATATCAGTAACTTCACGTTCACGTCTTGTAATTCCACGCTTCATAATTCAGCCTCCGTTTTTATTTCTTTTCTCCGTATGCATACCCGAAATGAATAGGCGGAGAGGTAACCGAGATGTATACAAACTCTGTGTCGCCGTCATTTTTAAGCCCGTGAATGTCACCGTCAGCAAATCTCACAACGTCGCCCTCAGAGAATTTAGTTTCCATATTGTCAGCAAGAAGCAAAAGCCCCTTTCCCTTTGTCGCATACCATATCTGCTCGGAGCTTTCGTGCAAGTGCCTCGGCTGACAAGCGCCTGGCTCAAGATGAACCTCTGTTATTGTAACTCTCGTGCTCTGAGAGTTGTCAGGATTGAGAAGCTGTCTTGATACAACTCCTGGGTTTGAAAGAGCTGTAATATCAGCAGAATTTATAAATTCCATTAATACGCCTCCTACTATCACTATAAATATTATACCAGCTTAAATATAAAAGTCAATCGGACAAATAAAAACTGCACCGTATTTCAGGTGCAGTCTGGTGTTTTAATTATGCCTTGTAATCAGCGCCGTAGAATGCTCTGAGGTACATATCCTTCATCTCAGCGATGAGTGGGTATCTCGGGTTAGCACCTGTGCACTGGTCGTCGAATGCCTGGAGCGACATATTGTCAAGCTCAGCGAGGAACTTTTCCTCTGTGGAGCAGCCTGTCATCTCGAACCACTCCTTGATAGTAGCAGGAATGCCGACAGCAGCCTTCAGCTCGTCAATCTTCTTGAGAAGTCCCTCGAAGATTTCCATGTCGTCCTTGCCCTGAATGCCGACGAATCTACCAACCTCAGCATATCTCTCAAGAGCGTGCGGATAGCTGTACTGTGAGAAGGTACCCATCTTAGTAGGAGCCTCATCAATGTTGAACTTCATAACCTCGTTGAGGATGAGTGCGTTGGCAACACCGTGCGGAACGTGGTGGAAAGCACCAAGCTTGTGAGCGAGTGAGTGACATACACCGAGGAATGCGTTTGCAAATGCCATACCTGCAAGTGTGGAAGCGTTAGCCATTCTGTCACGTGCTACAACGTTTGTACCGTCGTTGTAAGCTGTTGGCAGATACTTGAATACAAGGTCGATAGCCTTGAGTGCAATGCCGTCTGTGTAGTCGGTTGCCATAATTGAAGCGTAAGCCTCAAGAGCGTGTGTCAGAACGTCAACACCTGATGCAGATGTGAGTCCCTTAGGAGCGCTCATCATAAGGTCTGTGTCAACGATAGCGATGTTAGGCATAAGCTCGTAGTCAGCAAGAGGATACTTTGTACCTGACTGCTCGTCAGTGATAACAGCAAACGGTGTAACCTCAGAGCCTGTACCCGAGGATGTAGGAACAGCAATAAAGAGTGCCTTTTCACCCATCTTAGGGAAGGTGTAAACTCTCTTTCTGATGTCCATAAATCTCATAGCCATATCCATAAAGTCTGCTTCAGGGTGCTCGTAAAGTACCCACATAATCTTAGCAGCGTCCATAGCCGAGCCACCGCCGAGAGCGATGATAGCGTCAGGCTGGAAGGATGTCATTATAGCCGCACCCTTCTGTGCAGAAGCAAGTGTAGGGTCCGGGTCAATGTCGCAGAATGTAGCGTGAGAAATGCCCATCTCGTCGAGTCTTTCGGTGATGCACTTTGTCATACCAAGCTGGTTGAGAACTCTGTCTGTTACGATAAATACCTTCTTCTTGCCGTAAACCTGTGAAAGCTCACTAAGAGCAACAGGCAGACAGCCCTTCTTGAAGTAAACCTTATCAGGTGTTCTGAACCAAAGCATATTCTCTCTCCTCTCTGCAACAGTCTTGATGTTAAGAAGGTGCTTTACACCAACGTTCTCGGAAACCGAGTTGCCGCCCCATGAGCCACAGCCAAGTGTGAGGGAAGGAGCAAGGTCGAAGTTGTAAATGTCACCTATACCGCCGTGTGAGGACGGTGTGTTAACAAGGATTCGGCAGGTCTTCATTCTCTCTGAGAATACCTTTACCTTATCTCTGTCGGTTGCGATGTTCACATAGAGTGACGATGTGTGTCCGATACCGCCATCGTGAACGAGTCTGTCAGCCTTGTCAAGAGCGTCCTCAAAGGACTCAGCCTTGTACATTGCAAGTACAGGGGAGAGCTTCTCGTGAGCGAACTCTTCTTCAAGTTCAACAGATTCAACTTCACCGATGAGTATCTTTGTTCTCTGCGGAACCTCTACGCCTGCAAGCTGTGCAATCTTGTAAGCTGACTGACCAACAATCTTAGCGTTAAGCGAGCCGTTGATGATGATTGTCTTTCTTACCTTTTCGCACTCATCTTCGTTGAGAACATAGCAGCCTCTGTATATAAACTCCTTCTTCACTTCATCGTAGATGTCCTTGTGAACGATAACAGATTGCTCGGAAGCACAAATCATACCGTTGTCAAAGGTCTTGGAGTGAATGATGGAGGAAACTGTCATAAGAATGTCAGCAGACTTGTCCACAACAGCAGGAGTGTTACCTGCGCCAACACCGATAGCCGGCTTGCCGCTTGAGTAAGCAGCCTTAACCATGCCCGGGCCGCCTGTTGCGAGGATTATATCAGCCTCTCTCATAACAGCGTTTGTAAGGTCAAGGGAAGGAACGTCAATCCAGCTGATGATTCCTTCAGGAGCACCTGCCTTTACAGCAGCCTCAAGAACGATTCTTGCAGCCTCGATTGTGGACTTCTTAGCTCTTGGGTGAGGGGAGATGATAATAGCATTTCTTGTCTTGAGAGCTAACAGTGTCTTGAATATAGCAGTGGAAGTCGGGTTTGTTGTCGGGATAACAGCGGCTATAACACCGATAGGCTCAGCAACTCTTGCAGTACCGAAGGCCTCATCTCTGTCGATAACACCGCAGGTCTTTGTGTCCTTGTAAGCATTGTAGATATACTCTGAAGCATAGTTGTTCTTGATAACCTTGTCTTCAACAACGCCCATACCTGTTTCCTCAACAGCAAGCTGTGCAAGCGGAATTCTTGCCTTGTTTGCAGCGAGTGCAGCAGCCTTGAAAATAGCGTCAACCTGTTCCTGAGAGTAGGTAGCAAATCTTGCCTGAGCCTCTCTCATAACAGCGAGGCGGGACATAAGAGCGTCAACATTGTCGATGATAGCAATAGTGTTTTCGTTCTGTGCCATAGTTTTAACCTCCAAAATAATCCTATATAAATATAGAGTGTGCATTATCTTATGCTACTATTATTATAACAAAGTCGTTATTTTTTTGTCAAGCTTTTGAGCAACAATCTTTCGTGATTTTTACACCTTTGGCTTATAACATTTGCACAAAATCTACTTAAACGTTTTAGATGATTTGAATAAAGGAATGTGCTATTTGCAGTAAAATGTAATCGTTATTTTGTGCATAAACGCAACTATTCGAAAGGAGATGTAATGATATTATGTTTCCTAAGGGTAAATAAAATATGAATAAATAACATACAATTGTAAACTTTGTGCATAACGATAGACAAAAGACCATTTGTGTGGTACAATATATACAATGACAACATTCAATATACATTTAGTTCATAGATTGTATATAATTCAATTGAAAGGAGCTTGAACATGGAACTTAAGAACCATATCACAACAAAACAGGAGTACAGCATCTACAAGGAGGGCAATATGGCAATCCGCGTATATAACGATGCTAAACTTAAGGAGAAGTGCCTCTATGCAGCGCTTACCCACGCAAGAGTTGAAACAACTCTCGTAAACTCTTTTGTAAATATCCCGACTCTCCACGAGGTTTCAGTAATCGACGGTAAGTGGTCAATTACAACTGACTGGGTAGAGGGTAAGACTCTGGGACAGCTTATGAAGGAGAATCCAGATAAGCTCGAAACCTATATAAATCAGTTTATCGATATCCAGACAGAGCTTCACGCTCAGTATATGCCGCTTCTCAGTAAGCTCAAGGATAAAATGGCAAGACAGATTAAATCCTTAGGTCAGATTGACGAAATCAAGAAGTATGAGCTTTTAACACGGCTTGACAGTATGCCAAAGCATATCAAGCTCTGCCACTACGACCTCTCACCTGACGATGTTATCATCAACGACGAGGGTACTTACGTCATCAACTGGGGCTCCGCAAGACAGGGAAATGCTTCTGCAGACGTTGCAAAAACCTATATGCTTCTCTGCCTCAATTACCCGCAGGCTGCTGATATGTATCTCAATAAGTATTGCCTTAAGACTGGTACTGCTAAGCAGTATGTACAGAAGTGGCTCCCAATCGTTGCCGCCGCTCAGCTTATTAAGAATATCCCTGAAGAAAAGGAACTCCTGATGCGCTGGATTGACGTAGTTGAATACGAATAAACCTGGTAAGAATAACAAAAAAGGCTCGCAAAATTAACTGCGGGCCTTAATTATTTATAGATTATTAAGTCTGTATGTCAGGGTAAGAAGGCTATCGCCGAGGTGGACATTTTCTACGACGATATTTTCGTGTTCGATGCTAAGGTCATAGTGGCTGTAATTCCAGAAGCCTTTTATACCGAGGTTAACAAGCTTATCAGCGATTTCCTGAGTGCTTGTTTTTGGGATACAAAGGATAGCAAGCTGTGGCTTTTCCTTAGCGCAGAAGCTTTCGAGTTCGAGAGGTGAGCGGATAGCGATACCGCCGACAGAAGTTCCGACGAGCTTTTCATCGGCATCGAAAATACCTATAAGCTCGCAGCCTCTTGTACCGAAGTTGATATGGGTTGCAATTGCTTTGCCGAGGTTTCCTGCACCGATAAGTATTGCACCGACATTCTTGTCGACACCGAGAATTTTGCCGATTTCCTCGTGCAGGTCGCTGACGTTGTAGCCATAGCCCTGCTGACCGAAGCCGCCGAAGCAGTTTAAATCCTGTCTGATCTGCGAAGCAGTAAGCTTCATTCTCTTTGCAAGCTCCTGAGAGGATATTCTCACAACATCTTCCTTGAGAAGCTGACCTAAGAATCTGTAGTATCTTGGGAGTCTCTTTATAACAGATGATGAGATTGAATTTGACTTAGCCATTTTAATAAGTACCTTCTTCGTTTTGTTTATTACATAAGCTCCTTGAGTCTTAAGTTGATTTCTTCAAGGAATTCTCTTGAATTTACCTTCTTCTTGTTTTCAAGGTTAGAAAGCAGATAGAGGTCACCGGTCATAACGCCGTCTTCGATAGTAGCAATTGTAGCCTTTTCAAGCTTGTCAGCAAAAGCCATAAGCTCGTCGTTTCCGTCAAGCTCTCCACGCTTTCTGAGCGCACCTGACCATGCAAAAATTGTAGCAACAGAGTTTGTTGAGGTTTCTTCACCCTTGAGGTGCTTGTAGTAGTGACGCTGAACAGTTCCGTGTGCAGCCTCGTACTCGTAGATTCCGTCAGGAGAAACGAGTACGGAAGTCATCATAGCAAGGCTTCCGAAAGCAGTAGAAACCATGTCGCTCATTACGTCGCCGTCGTAGTTCTTGCAAGCCCAGATGTAGCCACCCTCAGAACGAACAACTCTAGCTACAGCGTCGTCGATGAGAGTGTAGAAGTATTCGATACCTGCCTGAGCAAACTTTTCCTTGTACTCAGCCTCGAAGATTTCATTAAAGATATCCTTGAAGCGGTGGTCGTACTTCTTGGAGATAGTGTCCTTTGTAGCAAACCATACATCCTGCTTTGTGGAAAGTGCGTAGTTGAAGCAGGAACGTGCAAAGCCGTCAATACTCTTGTCAAGGTTGTGAAGTCCCTGAATGATGCCGTCAGTGCCGTTGAAGGTGTGGATAAGCTCTCTTGTCTCGTTGCCGTCCTTGTCAGTCATAACAAGCTCAGCCTTTGAGCCTTCAGGAACAATCATCTCAACGTTCTTGTATACGTCGCCGTAAGCGTGACGTGCAATTGTGATAGGCTTTGTCCAGTTAGGAATGTAAGGGGTGATACCTTTTACGAGAATAGGAGCTCTGAAAACAGTACCGTCAAGATAAGCTCTGATAGTGCCGTTAGGTGACTTCCACATCTGTGAAAGGTTGTACTCAGGCATTCTAGCAGCGTTTGGAGTGATTGTAGCACACTTTACCGCAACGCCGTACTTCTTTGTAGCAGCCGCAGAATCGAGTGTTACCTGGTCCTTTGTCTTTTCACGCTCAGGAAGTCCGAGGTCGTAGTATTCCGTGTTCAGCTCAACATAAGGCTCTAAAAGTATTTCCTTAATCCACTTCCAGAGAATTCTGGTCATCTCGTCGCCGTCCATCTCAACGAGCGGCGTAGTCATTCTTATTTTAGCCATGGTTTTTACCTCCGTTAAATCTTACTTCATAGACTCTCTTGTGTAGTCAAGAAGTCCGCCTGCAAGCATAATTTCCTTTGTTCTGCCTGTAAGCTCGCAGAGAACAGGGATATCAACGCCCTTTGATTTGTTTGTGAGAGTAAGCTCGCAAACGCCTCCCTCAACAGCCTTTCTTACACCCATAATTGCAATATCGTCGCCCTGACCAATCTTGTCGTAGTCAGCCTCGTTTGCAAATGTGAGTGGGAGAATACCTGCGTTAACAAGGTTTGCTCTGTGGATTCTTGCAAAGCTCTTAACAAGAACAGCCTTTACGCCAAGGTAAAGAGGAGCAAGTGCAGCGTGCTCTCTTGAAGAGCCCTGACCGTAGTTTGCACCGCCGACAATAATGCTCTTGCCGAGTGTGAGCGCTCTTGATGGGAAGTCCTCGTCGCAAACAGCAAAGCAGTGCTTTGAAATAGCAGGAATGTTTGAACGAAGCGGTAAAATCTTAGCGCCTGCCGGCATAATGTGGTCTGTTGTGATGTTGTCGCCAACCTTGAGAGATACCTTGCACTCGATGTTTTCAACGAGTGGAGCAGTGTCAGGGTAAGGCTTGATGATCGGGCCACGGAGAATTTCAACGCTGTCCATTTCTTCCTCAGAAGCAGGAAGTGCAATCATATTGTCATTGATTGTGAAATGCTCAGGCATTTCGAATGCAGGCATCTCGCCGAGTGTTCTTGGGTCTGTGAGGTAGCCTGTGAGTGCGGATACAGCAGCAGTTTCAGGGGATACAAGATAAATCTGTCCGTCCTTAGTTCCGCTTCTGCCTTCAAAGTTTCTGTTGAAGGTTCTTAAGGAAACACCCTTTGAGTTAGGTGACTGTCCCATACCGATGCAAGGGCCGCAAGCTGATTCAAGAATTCTTGCACCTGCGTCAATCATGATTGAAAGTGCGCCGTTCTGAGCAAGCATGTTGAGAACCTGCTTTGAACCCGGAGCAATGCTGAGTGAAACGTCAGGGTGAACAGTCTTTCCCTTTAAGATGTGAGCAACCTTCATCATATCCATAAATGAGGAGTTTGTGCAGGAGCCGATACATACCTGGTCAATCTTCAGCTCGCCGATTTCCTCGAAGTTCTTAACATTGTCAGGTGAGTGAGGACATGCAGCCTGAGGAACGAGAGTAGAAAGGTCAATCTTAACCTCTGCGTCGTAAACAGCATCCTCGTCAGCTGAAAGCTCCTGCCATACATCTGCTCTGTCCTGAGCCTTGAGGAACTGAAGAGTAACCTCGTCGGAAGGGAAGATGGATGTTGTAGCGCCAAGCTCAGCACCCATATTTGTGATAGTAGCTCTCTCAGGAACTGAAAGTGTCTTTACACCCTCGCCGCAGTATTCAATAACCTTGCCTACGCCGCCCTTAACAGAAAGACGACGAAGCACTTCAAGGATAACGTCCTTTGCAGCAACCCATGGAGAAAGCTTTCCTGTAAGCTCAACCTTTACGATTTCAGGGTAGGTGATGTAGTAAGCACCGCCGCCCATAGCAACAGCAACGTCAAGTCCGCCTGCACCGATAGCAATCATACCGATACCGCCGCCTGTTGGTGTGTGTGAGTCGGAACCGATAAGAGTCTTGCCCGGAACACCGAATCTTTCAAGATGAACCTGGTGGCAGATACCGTTACCCGGTCTTGAGAAGTAAATGCCGTGCTTCTTTGCAACAGAACCGATGAAACGGTGGTCGTCAGCATTTTCAAAGCCCGACTGAAGTGTGTTATGGTCTATGTAAGCAACCGAACGCTCAGTCTTTACTCTCGGAACACCGATAGCCTCGAATTCAAGGTATGCCATAGTTCCTGTAGCGTCCTGAGTAAGTGTCTGGTCGATTTTAATTCCGATTTCGTTGCCCTTGACAAACTCGCCGTCAACGACATGAGCCTTCAGAATTTTTTCTGTGAGTGTAAGTCCCATTGTATCATTTCCTTTCAAAATCATATACACACTTATTTTATAACAAAATACGATTTTTGTCAACCATTTAACAAACATTATTACCCTCTCAGCATAAAATAAATGAAACTGAAAAAAGTCACAAAAAGCTCTTGACAAATTTTAACTGCGGTGTTACAATGACAAAGTCAGATTGTATTTTAAGCGTAGAGAATACGCAAATTTATATGAGAGGAGCGGACATGATGACAAGAATAGCTAATACTTTGATGATAACCAATAAGCATATCCATGTCTCGGGTACCCGTGTCCGTCTTGTCAGATAACAGTCGGATATTTAAAGCGTATTGCGCCCTCGGCAGGTTATGTGCCGAGGGCTTTTTTATGCTCCGAAGAAAGAAAAAAGGAGGAAATGATATGAAATTTTTCGACGTAATGCAGCCGCAGATATCGCTCTCACTCGAAAAACGAGGCGTAAATCCCGACGAGCTTATGTACTGCGTTAAAGCTGACCTTGACGGCGAAGGCTGCTACTATGACGTGTATGTTACCTTCTCAAAGCAGTCGCTATACGTCATAAGCGGATACGAAATCTACGGCAGACCGAAAAGAAATGAAAAGCGTCGTCTCTTGCAGGATTTCGAGGTCAAGGACTATAGTGAAATCCCACTTGAAACCGTAAAGAGAATGTACGTTGACCGCTACCAGTATTCAGCACGTCTTATGATTGAGGATAACGAAGGGAAGGAATACCCGATAGCAAGATTTTCTCTCGGATTCTCGGATAAATTCGAGAAGTTTTCCCAAAGAGTGAACGCAACAGTAAATAATGAGCCGATAGACGACAGACTGCTTGAATCTGTGAAAACCCACTGTGAAATATGCGGTGAAAAATTCCCCGACCCTAACCGCCCCGTGTGTCCTTACTGCGTAGATAAGCACAGCATCGTAAAGCGAATGCTTACAATGTTCAAGGACTTCAAGCTTGAGGTTTTCCTTATCCTGCTTACTCTTATTATCTCAATGGCGCTGAGCGTTATCGCACCGGTGTTCAGCTCGCAGATGTTCTATGACGACGTGCTTACTGAGGGCGGAAAGTATTACGGAAAGGTGCTTCAGATTGTCCTTGCAATCGTCGCAGTAAACGTACTTTCAATGATACTCAGAGTCGTGTCAGGTGTTATAACTTCAAGAATTGTACCTATGGTTATACATAAGCTGAGAGTAAAGATATTCGCATCCCTGCAGAATCTCTCGCTCGACTTTTTCACAAGCAAGCAGACAGGCTCGCTCATGTCAAGAGTAGACCGTGACAGCCAGAATGTGTACTGGTTCTTTGTCGATATAGTCCCGTACGGAATTATGAATTTAGTCAGAATGCTCGGCATTGCGGTGATTATGACTGTAATAAGTCCCGTGCTTGCAATAGGCGTTATCGTGACAATCGCCGTTATCCATATCGTCCAGCACAGATTTTATAAAAGCCAGCGAAAGCTCTACCGTAAGTTTGATATCGCAACAAGAAGTGCCAACTCCGTTCTTTCGGATGTTATGAACGGCCAGCGTGTCGTAAAGGCGTTTGCCCGTGAGGACGACGAGTCAAAGCGTTATAATAAGCGAAATGAGGAAGCGTACAGTGTAAATCTTCGTATCAACGGCAGAATGGCAAGGACAGTACCATTCATCTGGTCTGTCTGCCGAATAGTCAACCAGAGCGTTTTCTGCCTCGGTGCGTTTATGGTAATCAAGGGCTATATCGCATTCGGTGCCCTTACCGCACTCGTTTCCTATACGAATATGACCTATGAGCCGATTAACTTTTTTACCTGGATTGGCGACCGCTGGGCAAGATGTATGGACGCCGCTTCAAGAATGTTTGAGATTATGGACTCAGAGCCTACAGTCAAGCAGGCTGAAAACCCCGTAAGAAGAGAAAACCTCAAGGGTAATATCGAGCTTCGTAACGTAAGCTTTGAGTATGAAGCTGGAATACCGATAATAAAGAACGTTTCCTTCAAGGTTAAGGAAGGTCAGATGTTCGGAATCGTCGGAAAAACCGGTGCCGGCAAGTCAACAATCATAAACCTCATCGCAAGACTCTATGACGTAACGGGCGGCGAGATTTTAATCGACGGTGTCCCGATAAGAGAGCTTGCATTTGAGGATTTGAGAAGAAATATCGGTATCGTTTCTCAGGAAACCTACCTCTTTATCGGAAGCATCGCTGACAACATCCGCTATGCAAACCCCGACGCTACAATGGAAGAGGTAATCGAAGCCGCTAAATCCGCACATGCCCACGAGTTTATCACAAAGCTCCCCGAGGGCTATAATACAATGATAGGTGAGTCAAATATCTCGCTCTCAGGCGGCGAAAAGCAGAGAATTTCCATCGCCCGTGCCATCATCCAGAAGCCGAATATTCTCATTCTCGACGAGGCAACAGCTTCAATGGATACAAGAACCGAGCGGAAGATTCAGACAGCTATCGACGAGCTGAAAAAGGGAAGAACTATCATCTCAATCGCACATAGATTATCAACTCTCCGTGATGCAGATGTTCTCTGTGTTATCGAAAACGGAGAAATGAAGGAAATGGGTACCCATGATGAGCTTATCAGAAACAAGGGCAAGTATTTTGACCTCTATAAGCTCCAGTCCCAGGCACTCAAATTCATCAATGACTAAGGAGTGAAAATATATGCAGGATATCATAGAAAGCTACGAAGCAGATAAGCTCAGCATCCTCGATTGCGCCGAGCTTAAGTTTTCCAAAGAGGAAAGCGGATATATGACGCTCGAGTATAAGGGCAATACCTACCATAAGGTAAACCTTACACGCCTACAGCCGTTTTACGAAAAGAACCGCTTTATCAGCGTGCATATCGAAAACGAGGAAAGACAGTTCCGAGAGATAGGCGTTATCGAGGATATCGAAAGCCTGCCGAAGGAGCAGTTTGAGCTTGTCAATAATTTTCTTGAGTATAAGTACTATATGCCGCTTATCACGAAAATCTATTCGGTCAAGGAAAATATGCGTGGCTCGCTGTTTGTAAAAGCTGATACCACGGCAGGCGAGAAAACGATATGTATCCGTGACTGGTACCGCAACTTCAAGCTCATAGGCGGTAAATATCTCTATGTCTGCGACGCTGACGGCAACAAGTATTACTGCGACGACGTAGAGAAAAGACTCGACAGCAAGAGCATCTCCGCAATGGAAATGTTCACCTAAACAAAACCCGAAAGGAAATATAAAGCCTTATGAATTTAAAAACATCATTCCCGAAAGGAGTAACGGAAAGCAGTGTCCTGTTTTCTCTGCCGTATGACCTTACAACCGACAGCGAAAGAGTAAACGGACACCTGTGCGTCACCGACAGCGAGCTTGTGGTGTATCTTAATGATGAGATTATAAAACGCTTTTATATCGACGATTTTTCTGAGTTTAAATGCGAAAAGAATTACGGCTCATCATCGCTTATCGGCGAAAAGAAAAGCGGCGAAAGCATCTGCTTGTGCGTTTTCCGCCAGCAGGAGTTTCTGCGTTATGCAGAGCTTTCAAAGCTGCTTGATTATTACGCCCGTACAGGAAAGCTCATAACCGAAACCGACGAGGACGAGCCTACCTGCGAAAAGTGCGGTATACCGCTCGACGGCGCATCCGAATGCCCCTTCTGTGCAAAGAAAAGCAAGCTCTTTCTGAAGCTTATCAAAAGAGTGAAGCCATATAGAAAATACTTTATCATAGCCGTTTTGTGCACAATCTTCGAGCAGTGCGTCTGGATAATCGTGCCGAATATTTCAAGGCTTATAATCGACGATTATGTAGTACCTAAGAATACCGACTGGTCAGGCCTTGCGTTCCTGTGTATAGCACTCATAGGACTCGTCGGATTTACTTGTATTCCTAACCACCTCAATATGAAGTGCAGCTTTAAAGTCGCTCTGAATATGGGTAAGGATTTGCGTGAAGAAGTCTTCGCAAAATCAGAATCGCTTTCAATGTCGTCTGTGACAAAGAAAACAGCAGGTGAGCTTATACGACGTGTATCAGGTGACGCCGCAAAGCTCGAGGACTTCGTTACCACAAACGGTAAGGACTTGATAGTCGATATCATTTCGCTTGTCGTGCTTGTAGTAATTATCTGTTGTATGAATTTCAAACTCGCTATGCTCGTGCTCCTGCCGATACCGTTTGTGTTTCTGCTTGTCGATAAGCTCTTTCACATTATGGCAAAGCGCTATACAAGAGTATGGCGAAATATGACCGAGCACGACTCCACTCTACATGATATCCTAAACGGTATCAGAGTCGTAAAATCCTACGGCACCGAGGTGCAGGAAATTCAGCGTTATACAGGCTGCTCACTCAAAGCCGCAAAAGCGTCCGTAAGAGCCGAAATTGTCTGGTATCTCACAATCCCGATTTCAGAGCTTATTATGACAGTCGGAAACTTCCTCGTTCTGTATTTCGGCGGAAATCTCATAATCGACGGCGGACTCAGACTCGGAGAGCTTGTGCAGTTTACAACCTATGTTTCAATGCTCTATGACCCGATAAGAAGATTCATACATATTCCGAAACAGCTTGCGGATGCCGCAGTTTCGGCAAGCAAGGTGTTCGAGGTTCTAGAGGATAAGAACGGAATCGAGGAAATCGAAAACCCCGTCGAGCTTGATATCAAAGGCGATATCGAGTTTAAGAACGTATTCTTCGGATACCGTGAGTATGACCCCGTCCTGAAGGATATTTCGCTTAAAATCAATAAGGGCGAAATGGTCGGAATTGTCGGCCACTCAGGTGTCGGAAAGTCCACTATGATAAACCTCATTCTAAGACTTTACGACGTGACAGGCGGCGAAATCTTAATCGACGGCACCGATATCAGAAAGCTCTCGCAGAAGAGCCTGCGAAGCCAGATAGGCGTAGTTTTGCAGGAAACCTTCCTGTTCGACGGCTCTGTGCTTGAAAATATCTGCTATGCAAAGCCGGGTGCTACATTCGAGGAGGTTATCAAGGCAGCGAAAATCGCCAATGCCCACGACTTTATCACAAAGCTCCCCGACGGCTATAATACAAGGGTAGGTAATAAGGGCTTCCAGCTTTCAGGCGGTGAAAGACAAAGAGTCGCAATCGCCAGGGCTATTCTCCATGACCCTAAGATTATCATTCTCGACGAAGCAACCGCCTCTCTTGATACCGAAACCGAAAAGCAGATTCAGGAGGCTCTCGGCAGACTTACAAAGGGCAGAACAACAATCGCCATTGCCCACAGACTCTCAACTCTCTCTGAAGCCGACAGACTCATCGTGCTCGATAAGGGTAAGCTCGCAGAGTTTGATACCCACGAAAACCTCATGCGTAACAAGGGTGTTTACTATAAGCTCGTTATGGCACAAAGACAAACAACAAAGATGAAAAAAGCAAATGCATAAAGCAAAAGGCTGGCAGAGTTAATTCTCTGTCAGCCTTGATTATTTTTCATTGTAAAACGTCGGAATAAAATCCTTCGTCGCAGATGCCTTGCCCTGAATGTACCATCTGAAGCCGTATTTTTCAGCAAAGTCAAGCACCTTTTCATATTCAAACGTCGTAACCCTGCGGTTTATCTCAGGAAACTCACAGCTCCTGAATATGGGCGTGTACTGGCTCATGATGCTGAGCAGTATCTCGTCGCTCTTGTAGGTTCTGCCCAGGTACTCCATTACCGCAATCGAGTCAGCCCTGTGAGAGGGGAGAACAAGATGCCTCACTATTACACCCCGCACAAGTCCCTCGCCCTGAAACTTCGGCTTTCCGACCTGCCGCACCATCTCCGCAATAGCCTTTGTAGCTACCTCGAAATAATCAGTCGCCCTCGAGTATTTCCCCGAAAGCTCTGATGAAAAGTATTTGAGGTCGGGCAGATAAATGTCAACATACTCGTCAAGTGAGCGTATCGTGTCAACCGTTTCATATCCGCCGCAGTTGAAAACAACGGGTATCTCAAGCTTATCCCTTATAAGGTCAATAGCTTCTTTCACCATCGGAATAAACGGTGTCGCACTTACTAAATTTATGTTGCAGGCACCCTTTTCTTGTAAGGAAAGCATAATATCCGCAAGCTCTGAAACCGAAATTTCGTACCCTACATCGCCCTGAGAAATCTCAAAGTTCTGGCAAAAACAGCACCCCAGCGTGCAACCGCAGAAGAAAATCGCTCCGCTTCCGTTTTTTGTGCAGATGGGTGGCTCTTCCCATAAATGAAGGTCAGCCCTCGCAATTTTGATTTTATCGCCCTGCCTGCAATATCCACGGCTTTTGTGTCTGTCAACACCGCAGTTTCTCGGGCAAAGCCTGCATTCTCTGAGTATATCCATATTACAAAATCACGCATCCGAAGTCTGTCGGCTCGCAGACAGCGGCAAAAGAATAATCCTTCGAAAGCTCTCCGCAGCACTTTTCAGCCACCGCTTTATCCTTGAATATACCGTAAACAGCCGAGCCGCTTCCCGTCATTATCGAAGCCGAAGCACCAAAGGAGATAAGTCTTTCTTTGATGCTTTCAATTTCTTCGCAGGAGCTTGCGTACTCGAGTGCGTTGAAAAGTCTATGGCAGATTCCGTCCAAATCGGATTTTTCAAAAGCCTCAGTAATGCCCCTAAAATCGCTCATTTTCGGATTTTCGATAGAGTCATAAGCCGCAAATGCCTTGGGTGTGCTGATTGAAAGGTCAGGCTTTACCGCAACAATATAGCAGTGCGGCATACCGCCAAGCTTTGTCAGTTTTTCGCCGATGCCCTCGCAAATCTGAGTGCCGCCCGCAAGACAGAAGGGAACATCCGCACCCAGCATCTGACCGATTTCTATAAGCTCAGAAAGCGTCATCTCAGTGCCGTACATTTTGTCGAGCCCTATGAGCGTCGCCGCACAATCTGAGCTTCCGCCCGCCATTCCAGCCATTGAGGGAATTTTCTTTTCAAGCTCAAACAACAGACCGTCTGTAATGCCGTGTTTTTCGCAAAAAGCTTTTGCCGCTTTGATTACAAGATTTCTCTCATCGCAAGGGACTGAAGGCTCGGAGCATGTCATCTCAAAACCGTCCCTGCCTGTTTTGGTAATGGTCAGTCTGTCGTATACCGAAACCGACTGCATTATGCTCCTCAGCTCATGATAGCCGTCAGAGCGTCTGCCTAAGATGTCAAGAGTTATGTTGATTTTAGCAGGTGCTGAAACAGAAATTCTATCCATTTTCCTTTTCCTTTTCAAGGTCTTGTAAAAACAGCTCAATTCTCGCAATAGCTTCCTTTAAGTGCTTGAGAGAATAAGCGTAGGAAATTCTTATGTAGCCCTCGCCGCTTAAACCGAATGCAGAACCCGGAACAGCCGCAACCTTTCTCTCGTAAAGAAGTCTTTCACAGAACTGTTCGCTTGTAAGACCTGTCGACTTAATGCAAGGGAATACATAGAATGCACCCTCGGGATTAAAGCAGGTAAGACCTAAACGGTTGAATTCGCTTACAAGATAACGCCTTCTCTTGTCGTATTCGCTTGTCATCTTCTTAACCTCGTTGTCGCAGGAGGTGAGTGCCTCAATTGCAGCGTTCTGGCTGACAAACGGCGAACACATAATAGCGTACTGGTGAATCTTTACAATCTGAGAAACTATAGGAGCAGGAGCCGCAACGTAGCCGAGTCGCCAGCCGGTCATAGCGTAAGCCTTAGAGAAGCCGTTTACTAAAATTGTCCTCTCCTGCATGCCATCAAGCTGTGTAATCGAGCAGTGCTTCTTGCCGTATGTAAGCTCAGAATATATCTCGTCTGAGAGCACCATAATATCGGTACCTCTTAAAAACTGTGCAATCGGCTCCAAATCCTCTCTCGTCATAATCGCACCCGTAGGATTGTTCGGGAACGGGAGAATAAGAAGCTTTGTCCTGTCGGTAATCTTACCCTCAAGGTCAGAAACTGTCAGCTTGAAGTTGTTTTCGATTTTTGTCGGAACAGGCACTGCAACACCGCCGATAAGCTCAACAAGCGGTGAGTAGCATACGAAGCACGGCTCTACAACCAGCACCTCATCACCGGGGTCAACGAGGCTTCTCAGCGCAATGTCAATAGCCTCAGAACCGCCGACAGTTACAACGATTTCCTTATCAGCAGAGTAGGAAAGTCCCTGCTTTCTCTGCAGATAGTCAGCTATGCAGCCTCTTAATCTGTCAAGTCCACGGTTAGGGCCGTATACAATCTGTCTGCGTTCAAGCGTTTCAATAGCAGCCTTTCTTATTGGCCACGGTGTCGAAAAGTCAGGCTCGCCGACACCAAGACTTATAACGTCCTTCATCTTGCCGGCAATGTCAAAGAACTTTCTTATGCCAGAGGGTTTCATTTCCTTGACCTTTGACGACAATATCTTTTCGTAATCTATCACGGACAAACCAGACCCCTTTCGTCGCTCTCGTCATCACACATAGAAAGTCCGTTGTCCTTGTAGGTCTTGAGAACAAAGTGAGTTGCAGTGGATACAACACCGTCAATTGTAGCTAAGTGCTTTGAAACAAAGCTTGAAATAACCATAAGGTTTTCACCGATGATGGTAATTCCGATGTCAAAAGCTCCCGACATAAGTGTTACACCCTTGACCTCGTCAAACTGAGAGATGAACCTTGCAATATCATCAAAGCCGGTTCTTGCCTGAGGAGTAACCTTCAGCTCAATGTAAGCAGTAACAAGATTAGGATTTATTGCTGTGTAATCTATAAGTGTGGAGTATCCCTTGATTACTCCGTCGTTTTCAAGCCTTGCAATCTCGTCGGCGACCTCCTGCTCGGTCTTTCCAAGCATAACCGCAAGCTCTGCGTTGCTTGTGCGTGCGTTCTTTTCAAGAAGTTCGAGTAGTTCGTTCATAGTATTAGCCTCCGTAAATCAAATTTGCAAATATATTGCTTATCATAATATTATACAGCTATCGGGCACTAAAGTCAATAAAAATAACTGTACAGTATGAAAAAATGCCCTTGCAAAATGCAGTGATATTGTGTATAATAATAGCGATAAGCCAATCTTTTGAAAGGAAGTGTAAAATATATGCTCAGAAAGCTTCTTGCAATGTCGCTTTGTCTGTCTGTTGTCCTTGCAACATTCACAGCCTGCGACAGTAAGGATTCGTCCGGCAGCAGCTCGACAACCACCACAACAAGCTCTGTCGACGGAATCGAGCCTGTGGTAGAGCCTGAATATGATTATTCTTTCCCGGAATTTCTTGAGGATAAGGATTCAATTTCGCTTTTCAGTAACCTCATATACACAAGCTTTGATTCAAGAACTGCAAGTGTCGCCGTAACCGAGCAGCCGTTTGAAAACGCAACCTGCGAGCAGGCGTTTCTGGAAAACTCCTATTACAGCTATGTCAGCGGAAATAAAAAGGGACTGCTTGACGCAGAGGGCAATGTAGTCCTTGCGGCAAACTATACGGAAATAGCTATCATAAGACCCGATGCTTTTCTCCTTACAAATGAGCAGGGAGAGGAAAAGTACGCATATATCAGCGAAAACGGAATACTGACCTCTGAGCAGGACGGCAAGAACGGCTGGTTTACTTCACCCGAACCGCTTAAAATCAACCAGGCAACCGACAGCGAAACAAATATCGTTTCGTATTACCTCGAGGCGGCAAACGGTAAGGTTGTCTACGATAAGTATTGGGACTATATCGAGCCGACGTTGCTTGATACTGCGGCAAGTGCATCGTTCAGTGCATATATCGGCGACGCATATTATTTTATAATTTTTGATAAGTATTACAATTACAAAATCTATGAAGGCTCCTACGCAACCGTCGAGGTTTATGCAAAGGGACAGTTTGGCTCCTGCTTTGTACTGAGTATCGATGACTTCAACGAGATAAGCAGTATGATTGACAGCTTCGGTATCTCACCGGATAAAAGAGTATCTCCGACAAGCCCTCAGACTGATTATGTAAAGTTTACCTTCGGTAATACCGCAAGTAACAAAAAGCTTGTAACAATTTCTGCCGACGGGTTCGTGTATACAGAGTCAATGAACCCCGAGGACGGAACATCGTATAAGTATTTTTCACTCGTCGATAAGATATGCTTTGTGGATATAATGGACTGGATATCCGACGAGCTTTCCCACGAATATGTAAGAACAAGATAATACAAAAGGCACTGCATCAGAGTATGCGGTGCCTTGCTTTTTTGTAGCGGAAAATCGGGCTTTTTGCTTGACTTTTGACTTAAATATTGATATAATATAATATGTGTAACTTTGCGTACTTTTCGGTATATGAAGACCCCGCTTTGTCAATAATATTCTGACAGAAAGGCGGTCTGAAAATCTTATGTGTAACGAAAATGAAAAAGAAATAACGAGAGAGGAATCACTTGAAAGAATCCTCCAGGTCGGTGAGGTAGTAAGCCATAACGCAAAGCACCTGATACATTGCCTTAGCATCATAGGTCAGGTCGAAGGGCACTATATCCTGCCGGCACAGAACAAAACAACAAAATATGAGCATATTATCCCCGCACTGGTGGCAATAGAGCAGGACAGGTCAATTGAAGGGCTCGTCATTATCCTCAATACGGTGGGCGGAGATGTCGAAGCAGGCCTTGCTATAGCAGAGCTTGTGGCAGGTATGAAAACACCGACCGTGTCACTAGTCGTCGGCGGCGGTCACTCAATCGGAGTGCCTCTGGCTGTCTGCGCAAAGCATTCGTTTATCGTCCCTACCGCAACAATGACAATCCATCCCGTAAGAATGAACGGCACGGTGCTCGGTATTCCACAGACGCTGTCATACTTTGACAAAATGCAGGAGCGAATTGTGCGGTTTGTAACTGAAAACTCCCGTATAACCGATAAACGTTTCCGAGAGCTTATGATGAAGTCGGGAGAGCTTGTTATGGATGTGGGCACAGTGCTTGACGGAAAGGATGCCGTGGAAGAGGGGATAATCGATGAGCTCGGAGGACTTTCCGATGCAATCGAGTATCTCTATGAGCTTATAGAAAAAGCCCCGAAGGAGTATTGATTATGCTCTATACCGTTGTTTCACTCGAGGATATTTTTTCACCTCAGAATAATATAATTATTGAGAAGCCGAAGGAATGCTTTTTCTCAACAAATCCCTTTGACTATCTTACAAAAATATGAGAGGAGGACTGTCCGCTTTGTTCGGACAGATACATAATGGACATTATCGGTACTATAATCCAGGCAATCATCCAGGGAGTAACAGAGTTTCTCCCCGTTTCAAGCTCGGGACACCTTTCGCTGTTCCAGCATTTCACAGGCTCGGGCGGTGAAGCAGGTCTGCTTCTTTCGGTATACCTTCATCTGGGAACTCTGCTTGCCGTGTTTATCGCATTCCGTGAAACAATCTGGGCGCTCATCAAGGAGTGCGGCTTCCTCATTAAGGATATCTTCAAGGGCAAGTTCAAGTGGAGCGAGATGAATGGTGAGAGAAGAATGATATTTATGCTCATCTTCTCAACCGCAATGCTTATTCCGTTTTTTGTTTTCAAGGACTTCTTTGCCGGAATCAGCGAGGATAACAGCATACTCGTCGAGGGCTTCTGCTTCCTCTATACATCGATTATTCTGTTTCTGTCAGATAAGTTTTCAAAGGGCACAAAGGGCTATAGGGATATAACCGTCAAGGATTCGGTTACAGTAGGTATTTTCCAGGGCGTAGCACTCCTGCCGGGTGTGTCACGTTCAGGTTCTACAATTTCATCGGGACTTCTCTGCGGATTTACAAGAGATACCGCAGTAAGATATGCGTTCATCTTGGGAATCCCAGCGATTTTAGGCGGAAGCGTAACGCAGGCTTATGACGCAATGCAGAGCGAGGTTTCTGTACATGCTGTCGAGCTTATCGTGGGCTTTGTAGTCGCTATGCTCGTAGGACTTGCCGCAATCAAGATGGTTTCGTGGCTCTTAAAGAGTGATAAATTCAAGGTATTTTCAATCTATACATTCATACTCGGCATACTCGTTATAGGTGTCGGCGTGTATGAGCTTGCAACAGGAAACGTTGTCTGCATAAAGTAAAATTTCAGGAACAAAAAAGAAAGGACGGCAGAGTATATGGCACAGCAGAAAAAAAGCACTGCACCAAAAAAGAATACAGCCTCGTCGTCAAGACAGAGAAAACAAACTACCGGACAAACAAAAACCGCAGTAAAATCAAGTGCAGAAGCAAGACGTACTTTTTCGATAATTCTGTTTTTCTATGGCATATTCATGCTGTTTGTAACCTTTATTGAAGGTGCAGGCTTCTGGAAAACACTCTATGAATTCCATAGAGGCTTGTTCGGCTTGTCAGCGTTTTTATATGCACCGCTTGTAATTTACATATCGCTTATGATAGCAGGGGATAAATCCCAGAACGCAGTCATTACAAAGCTGTTCCAGGGACTTCTGCTTATACTGCTTTTCTGTGGACTCTCACAGATTCTTATTGCCGGTGATGTCGAGGGTAAAACCTTTGCAATGAAGATAAAGGGACTTTACATAAACGGCAAGGAGCTTAAAGGCGGTGGACTTTTAAGTGCAATCTTCGGCTGGTCATTGCTTGCTGTGTTCAAGAAGGTCGGCGCAACAATAATTATTATTCTTCTGACAATTATTTTCTTTATGCTTCTTTCAAACCTCACACTCGTGCAGGTGTTTGGCTTTATCACAAAGCCGTTCAGAAAAGCCGGCGGTGCACTCAAGGGTGCCATCGAGGAAGAGCGAAACGAAAGAAACGAAAGACTTGCCCAGCAGGAGCAGGAATCTGAAAAGAAGGAAAAGAAGAAGGAAAAAAGAGTCGATATCGCAAAGTATTATATCGACGAGGAAGAGGAAAATGATGGCTACGAGAGCTTTGCATCAATCGATGAGCTTGAGCATAGCGAGGAGCTTGATATAATCCTTCCACCAAGACCTTTCGGCCCGAAGCCTAAGAAGAAATCCTACTTTGATGAAATGGATAAGTTCACAGAGGACGAAAAGCCAAAGGAGAAAAAGCCTCTTGATAAACCGATAAGACCTGTCGAAGCGGCAGTAACCGAGGAGCCTATTCCTCTGTCACAGAGCGTTATTGAAGCACAGCAGATGCAGGAGCTTATCGACCGTTCAACCGATGACTTTGATGTAGCAGAGCTTATCGAGGACGAAGAGGAAGAAATCTTTGTCGAAACAGACGGTCAGTCATCACTGCTTGATAAAGAAAAAATCAAGAAGGAGAAAAAGCTCCCGCCTGTTACCCTGCTTACTCCGTCAAGCAATAAGTCAACCTCTAAAGCAGGTGAAACCGAAAGCAAGCAGAAGTCTGTTACACTCGTCGAAACTCTCAAGAGCTTCGGTGTGCAGACAAGAGTAATCGGTATCCACAGAGGCCCGTCTGTTACAAGATTTGAGCTCCAGCCGGCTGCCGGTGTAAAGGTAAGTAAAATTACGGGACTTGCAGATGATATCGCACTCAATCTTGCCGCACAGGGTGTAAGAATCGAAGCACCTATCCCGGGTAAGGCTGCGGTAGGTATCGAGCTTGCAAACTCGAACAGAGATAAGGTCTCAATCAGAGAGCTTATCGACAGCGACGAGTTCAGAGATGCAAAGGGCAAGCTTAACTTTGCGGTAGGTAAGGATATCGAGGGCGGAATCGTGATAGGCGATATTTCAAAGATGCCGCACGTCCTTATCGCAGGTACTACCGGCTCAGGTAAGTCTGTATTCACAAACTCAATCATTATGAATATTCTCTACCGTGCAACCTCTGACGAGGTAAAGCTTCTGCTTATCGACCCTAAGCAGGTAGAGTTCCCGATTTATAACGGAATACCTCACCTTATCTCGCCTGTAATTACAGAGCCGAGAAAGGCGGCAGGTGCTCTCGGCTGGGCAGTAACCGAAATGCTCAGAAGATATAAGCTGTTTGCCGATAATTCCGTAAGAGATTTAATCGACTATAACGAGCAGGCGCAGGAGCAGGGCTACGACAAGCTCGCTCAGATTGTTATCGTAATCGACGAGCTTGCCGACCTTATGATGGCAGCTTCAAAGGAAGTCGAAGATTCAATCTGCCGACTTGCACAGCTTGCCCGTGCAGCAGGTATGCACCTTATCATAGCTACTCAGTCACCGAGAGTTGACGTCGTAACGGGTCTTATCAAGGCAAACTTCCCGTCAAGAGTAGCTCTCAAGGTTTCCAATAATACCGACTCGAGAATTATCCTCGACGAAGGCGGAGCCGAAAAGCTTTTAGGAAACGGTGACCTCCTCTATAAACCGGTAGGTCTCGGAAAGCCTATGCGTATCCAGGGAAGCTATGTCTCAACTGCCGAAATAAGAGCAGTCGTGAAGTTTTTGAAGGATAACGAAACGGCAGAGTATGACGAAGAGGTGCTCGACGGAATCGAAAAGAATATTCCTGTACCTAAGGGCGAAAAGCCACAGAGTGCGGAAATTGATACCGGTGCACCGAAGTCTGACGATATGTTTGAGGAAGCTATGCGTATCGTCGTAGAAACAAAAACCGCTTCAACCTCATTCCTCCAGAGAAAGCTCAGCCTCGGCTATGCAAGAGCCGCCAGAATTATGGACGACCTCGAAGCCGCAGGAGTAGTAGGCCCGGCAGTCGGCGCAAAACCAAGAGCCGTGCTTATGACAAGAGAGCAGTGGATGGAAAGAGAAGCAACCAGAGAATAACGGAGTTTTTATATGGCACTGAGAAACTTTAATAAAAGCCAAGGCTATAATACAGCAACACCAAGAAATGAGTACCAGAAGGCTGCAAAGCAGATATCAAAGGTCGCAAAGAAGCTCTCCCCGAGCCAGAAGAAAACAGCAGGCATAGTTATCGCCGTGCTTGTTGCGATAGTGCTTCTGTTTGGTATCCTTATGGCTACAGGAGTCATCGATGAGCAAAAGCTCAAAGTAAAGCTCGGACTCGCAGATAAGCCTGCAACCGATTCTTCTACAAGCGTACATTTCGTCGATGTCGGACAAGGCGACTGTTCGCTTATCATATCTGACGGCGAAGCCGTGCTTATTGACGCAGGTGAGCTGGAGTATGGCGATGATGTCGTAAAGTATCTCAAAGCCCAGAATGTAAAGAAGCTTAAGTATGTTATCGTGTCCCACCAGCATACAGACCACATGGGCGGTATGCCAGCGGTTATCGAGAATTTCGAGATAGGTGAGCTTATAATGCCGCCTATCCCCGACGAGCTTTTCCCGACTAACTCTACATATGATAAGTTCCTCGATACCCTCGAAGAGTATGATACAGTCGTTACCGAAGCCGAAAATAAATCTACCCTTAAGGTCGGAAGCGTTGACCTTGTGATGTATGTCCAGGACGTAAACGCTGGTTATGAGGATTTGAATAACTTCTCAATCGCAGTAAAGGCAACCCATGGCGATAACTCGTTTATCTTCGCAGGCGATGCCGAGTTTGACGAGGAGGACAGGCTCTCGAAGAGCGGCTATGACCTTTCAGCAAAGGTTATGAAGGTAAACCACCACGGCTCAGGCGGCTCCTCGGGATATAATTTCCTGGGTGCAGTAAAGCCTAAGCATGCAGTTATTTCCGTCGGTGCCAATAACGACTACGGCCACCCAAAGCAGGCGGCAATTACTAGAATACAGAAGTATTGCGGCGATAATATCTACCGTACCGACGAATGCGGCAGCATCGTCTTTGAGTCGGACGGAGAAGGCCTCAATATACTGTTTGAAAAGAAAGCAGGTAGTAACTGATGAAGACATATTCGGTTATGGAAATTTCCTGCGGTCTGGTGACTTGCGTCGCTGAGGATAATAGCCGTGTTGTGCTTCCTGCCGTGTCGCTTCCCAAGAATATCAGGGAAGGCGATATCTTAAGATTTGAGGACAACGAGGTTACAAACGATAAAGCCGCTGCCGAAAAAAAGCGTCAGCAGATGCTCCAGAGGCAGAAGGCTCTTATGAGAAAAAAGAAATCAACAAGGCGATAAAAGCCTTGTCTGCGGAGATGATAAGAATGAACAATGACCTTATCGGACTGATAGATAAAAGCTATCCTAAAATGTCAAAAGGACATAAAAAAATTGCAACATTTATCAAGGAGCATTACGATAAAGCCGCTTTTATGACAGCCCTCAAGTTCGGACAAACTGTCGGCGTCAGCGAATCTACTGTCGTAAGATTTGCCTCAGAGCTTGGCTTTGACGGATATCCTGCGCTCCAGTCAGCACTCCAGGATTTGATGCGTAAAAAGCTCACAACTGTACAGCGTATCGAGGTCAGTACCGATAAAATCGGCGATGAGGATATCCTCAATAAAATGCTCTCTCTCGATATTGAAAAGATACGCAGAACTATGGAAGAAACCTCGCATGAGGACTTTAACCGTGCCGTCGATAAAATAGCTTCCTGCCATACCATCTATATCATAGGTGCAAGAAGTTCAGCTTCACTCGCACAGTTTCTGTGGTATTACTTCAACCTCATTTTCCCGCAGGTAAAGCTCGTCCACGCTTCAACAAGAAGTGAGCTCTTCGAGCAGATTATGAGAATTGATGAGAATGACGTGCTTATCGGTATGTCTTTCCCAAGATATTCAAGACAAACCGTCCTCGCTTTGCAGTATGCACAGTCAAGAGGAGCAAATGTAGTCGCTATCACTGACTGCGAATCCTCACCGCTTACTCAGTATTCCGATTGTAATCTTTTTGCAAAAAGCGATATGGCATCGTTCGTCGATTCGCTCGTAGCACCGCTGAGCCTTATCAACGCACTCATTGTCGCAGTGTCTGTCAGAAACAAGGATATCGTGACAAAGAACTTTGAGCGTCTTGAGGAAATCTGGCGAGAGTACGAGGTCTACGAGGAAGCAAAGCCCGATAATAAAGAGTAATCCCGAAAGGAAATTTCCGATGAATAAAAGCGATGTAATCATCGTAGGAGGCGGAGCAGCAGGGCTGTTCTCCGCTGTAATGCTAGCAAGAAACGGGGTAAAATGCCTCGTTTTAGAGCAGAATAAAATATTGGGAAAGAAGCTTCTGATAACCGGTAAGGGTAGATGCAATGTAACAAATAATTGCGATACCCAGACCGTTATGAAGAATATCCCACGCAATCCAAGATTTATGTACAGCCCCCTGTCGCAGTTCGCACCAGAGGATACAATGCGTTTTTTCGAGGAACTTGGTGTAAAGCTTAAAACCGAAAGAGGCAACAGAGTGTTCCCCGAAAGCGATAAATCGCAGAGCATCGTGAATGCACTTGTCGATGAAGCAAAACGCCTCGGCGTTAGATTTGCAAAGGAACGTGTTACCGAAATCAAGGAGCAAAACGGCAGAATTTCGCAGGTCGTTACTGATAAAACAAGCTACCTTGCAGAGTATGTGATACTCGCAACCGGCGGAAAATCCTATCCGTCTACTGGCTCTAAAGGCGACGGATATACCTTTTCTCAAAAGCTCGGTCATACCGTAACGGAGCTTAAAGGCTCGCTCGTACCGCTTGTTACCGAGGAAAGCGAAGCATGCGAGATGATGGGTCTGTCACTAAAAAATGTAACACTTGCGCTTATCGATAACCAAAAGAATAAAAAGCTCTATTCAGAAATGGGTGAAATGCTCTTTACACACTTCGGTGTGTCAGGTCCGCTCGTGCTTTCAGCAAGTGCCCATATCGATAAAGTCGAAAAGGGAAGATATACACTTTCAATTGACTTAAAACCCGCACTCAGCGAAAAACAGCTCGACGAAAGAATACTGCGTGACTTCTCTGAGGAGAAAAACCGTGATTTTGCAAATTCGCTTGGCAGACTCCTGCCAAGTACTATGATTCCGATTATAGTTTCAAGAAGCAAAATCCCGCCCGACTTGAAGGTCAACAGTATAACCCGTGAGCAAAGATTGTCGCTCGTGTCGCTTATAAAGAACTATACCCTTACAGTAAGGGACTTCCGCCCGATTGATGAAGCAATCATCACAAGCGGCGGTGTAAGTATCAAGGAGATATCACCGAAAACAATGGAGTCAAAGCTCGTTGAGGGACTCTACTTTGCTGGTGAAATAATAGATGTCGATGCCTATACAGGCGGCTTTAATCTCCAGATTGCTTTCTCAACTGCGTATGCAGCAGCCTCAGCAATTACAGAAAAGCTAATGTATCAATAATCCGAAAGGAAGAATTTTATGTCAATAAATATCGCACTCGACGGCCCATCAGGCGCAGGAAAATCTACAATCGCAAAAATGCTCGCCAAGAAAATGGAGTATGTATATGTCGATACAGGTGCACTCTATCGTTCGATTGCACTCTATATGCTCAGAAATAACGTCGATATAAATTCCGACGAAGCTGTAGAGGCAAAGCTCCCTGAGGTGGACGTTAAGCTTGCGTACGATAACGGCTCACAGCATGTTATGCTCTGCGGAGAGGATGTCTCCAATATGATAAGAACTCCCGAGGTGTCAATGGGTGCTTCAAGAGTTTCCGCAATCCCCGCAGTAAGACAGTTTCTGTTTGATTTGCAGAAAACAATCGCCAAGGAAAACAATATCATTATGGACGGCAGAGATATCGGAACAGTCGTGCTCCCGAATGCCGATGTAAAGATTTTCCTCACAGCTTCAGCCGAGGAAAGAGCAAAAAGACGTTTCAAGGAGCTTTCCGAAAAGGGCGATACCTCAACATACGAAGAGGTTCTTGCCGATATCAATCAGCGTGACTATAACGATACCCACAGAGAGGTAGCTCCGCTTAAAAAAGCCGACGACGCTATCGAGGTCGATACCACCACGCTTACTCTCGAAGAGTCTGCCGATGCTATCTATAACGTCATTATGGAAAAGCTCGACGGAAAAAAGAATGACACAGATAAGCCTGCACGTTCCTCAAGAAGGGAAGCGCTCGATTTCAGCAGCGTAAAGCCTGTCTTAAATCCTAAGAAATACAGCAAGCTGAAGCTTTTCGGCTATGCAATCCTCAGAGTTATCGTTACCTTCTGCTTCAGAATTGCGTTCAACCTTAAAATCCGTGGCAAGGAAAATGCCCCTAAAACAGGCTCGAATATCTTTGCCTCAAACCATAGAAGCTACCTTGACCCTATCCTCATTGCAACAAAAGCAAAGGTGCCCAATTGCTATATGGCAAAGGATGAGCTTTTCCACGGAAACAAGTTTTTCGTATGGCTTATAAAATATATGGGCGCATTCCCGGTTGTAAGAGGAAGCGGCGACTCAAGCGTAATCACTACCTCGATAGATAAGCTCGAGGAGGGAAGAAACCTTGTTATCTTCCCGGAGGGAACCCGTTCCAAGGATGGTACTCTTGGCAGAGGCAAAACCGGTGTCGCTCTTATCGCAGCCCTCGCTCAGGTTCCCGTAATTCCCGTTGCAATTTCTTTCAAGGGCGAAAAGCTTAAGTTCCGCTCAAAGGTAATTGTAAGATATGGTAAGGTTATCAGCCCCGAGGAACTCAGAATCGACACCTCACAGCCAAGAGAAATGAAGCGTGTCAGACAGAAAATCATGGAAAGCATCGCTGAACTGGTAGAAGAAAATGTTAAGGAATTGTAAATTTTTTACCGCAAAGACCGCTGGCTTTTGTTTTGGGGTGGACAGAGCCGTAAAAATAGTGTATAATATGTTAGATAGTCGGAATAAGGTTGTTACATTAGGCCCGATTATCCATAATAAGAATGTTGTCGGCGATTTGGAGCAAAAAGGCGTGTACGCAATCAGCGGTACAAATGAGGCAACAAGCGATATGACTGTCGTAATCCGTTCCCACGGAGTAGGACAGAATGTGTATGACGAGCTCTCTGAAATCGGTGCAGATGTCGTTGATGCAACCTGCCCGTTTGTCTCGAGAATACATAAAATTGCAAAGGATAGGTCGCAGCAGGGCGATGTGATTCTTATAGCAGGTGATAAAACCCATCCGGAAGTGGTCGGAATTTCTGGTCATTGTGTGTCAGAACCTTTTGTCTTTTCTGATGAAACCGAGCTTGAGAGAATCATCGTAGATAACGGCCTTTCGGATAAAGCGGTTGCCGTTATTTCGCAAACTACATTCAATACCCAGATATGGCAGCGATGCATTGAAACTCTTGCGGATAAGTTACCGAATGCCAGAGTGTTCGATACAATATGTAACGCTACCAGTGAAAGACAGCGTGAGGCGCAGCTTCTCGCAAAGGACTCCGATATCATGATAATAGTCGGAGGCAAGCATAGCTCAAATACCCATAAGCTGGCAGCAGTGTGTGAAAAATACTGTCCGACACATCTTATTGAAACGGCAGATGAGCTGCATGGCATTGATTTTGGCAGTGCCGAAAAAATCGGGATTTCAGCCGGTGCATCTACCCCGGCTTATATAATCAAGGAGGTACAACAAACCATGAGTGAAATTATGAACACAATGGAAGAATTCAACCTGGAGGCAATCGATCAGAGCTTTCAAAAAATATATACGGGGAAAAAGGTAACTGGTATCATTACTTCGGTAAACAACAGCGAAGCAATGGTTGATATCGGAACAAAGCATACCGGTATCATTCCTTCATCTGAGCTCTCTTATGATTCTTCCGCAAAGGCAAGCGATATCGTAAAGAAGGGTGACGAGGTAGAGCTCATCGTACTCAAGATTTCCGATAAGGACGGTATCGTAACACTTTCCAAGAAGCAGGTAGACGCTGTAAAGGGCCTCGAAGCAGTTGAAAAGGCTCTCGAAGACGGAACAGTTCTTAAGGGAACAGTTACAAACGTTGTAAAGGGCGGCGTAATCCTTAACGCAAACGGTGTAAGAGTATTCGTACCTGCATCTCAGGCAACAGCAAGACGTGACGACAAGCTTGAAGAGCTCCTCAAGAAGGAAGTAGAGTTCAAGGTTCTCGAGGTTGTAGCTGCAAAGCAGAGAGTAGTAGGCTCCATCAGAGCTGTAGCTAAGGAAGCAAGAGCAGCAGCAAGAACTAAGTTCTTTGAAACAGCACAGGCTGGCGACGCAGTAAAGGGTACAGTTAAGTCTATCACAGATTACGGCGTATTCGTAGACCTCGGCGGAATCGACGGTCTTATCAGAAAGCCTGACCTTAGCTGGAACAGAATCAAGCATCCTTCCGATGTAGTTGCAGTTGGCGACGAAATCGAAGTAATCATCAAGGAAATCGATGCTGAAAACGGTAAGATTGCCCTTACATACAAGAAGGACAACGAGAACCCATGGAACATCTTCGTAGAGAACTACGCAGTTGACCAGGTAATCGACGCTACAATCGTTTCTATCACATCCTTCGGTGCATTCGCTCAGATTATCAACGGAGTAGACGGCCTTATCCACATCTCTCAGATTGCAAACACAAGAGTAGGCAACGTAGCTGAGCTTCTTGAAGTTGGCCAGAAGGTACAGGTTAAGATTACTGAAATTGATACAGAAAAGAACAGAATCAGCCTCTCCATGAGAGCACTTCTCCCAGAAGAGGAAGCTGAGGAAGCAGCTGAAGAAGCTCCTGTAGCTGAAGAGGAATAATCTGATTGTAATAAGGGGGCGTGATATCGTCCACTTTTTCGTTTTAGAAAATATTTCAAGATGCAAATAAATGTTTTTCAGCATTAGCACGAAAGATTAGCAGAATAATATAGAAAGAGCAAATTTTGAAAGGCAAAAGTTTGAATTATGGAAAATAAGAAAACTTCAGCAACAAAGAAAAAGGTTATTAGGACAATCAAAAAGGTGATGGGTGTCCTCGGTACACTTCTTTGCTCACTGGTGCTCGTAGTTATAATTACAGGTTCAGTGTTCGTTACTGCAATTACTGTGTACGTTATGAATTTTGCCGAGGCAACAGATGACTACGTTTCTCTGGAAGAAATCGAGCTTACCTATACCTCGCAGATTCTTGCACCTAACCCCGACTACGACGGCACAAACGAGCAGTGGCAGGTCTACTATACAATGTCATCAGCCGGTGACAAAATGGTCTGGACAGAGTTTGACGAAATCTCAAGATATGTAATCGACGCGTTCGTCTGCCCAGAGGACGAAAGATTCTATGACCACGACGGCGTTGACTTCAAGCGTACCTTCGGTGCCTTTGTAAATATCTTTATCCCAATCTATGATAATATGCAGGGTGGTTCAACTATTACCCAGCAGACTATTAAGGTAATCACAGGCGACGATGCAAGAGACGGCGTTGAAGGTGTTTCGAGAAAGATAAGAGAAATCCTGCGTTCTATCAATACCGAGAATACCTACGGTAAGGACGATATCCTCGAAGCGTACCTCAACGTTATCTACCTCGGAAGAGCAGAGGGCTGTAACTATTACGGCGTGCAGTCTGCAAGTAACTTCTACTTCGGCAAGGACGTTAATGACCTTACGCTTGCCGAGGCAGCTACAATCGCCGCAATCAATAAGGACCCGACATATTATAACCCTTACAGAAACCCCGAAAACAATAAGGGCAGAGCAACATATATCCTCGATAAGATGTACGAAAACGGAGCCGTTTCTTCCGACGAGTATTACCAGGCACTCGCTGACCTTGAAACAATCCAGATTGTCGGTGATACAAAGTATTCATCGGACGGAGAACAGCTTGCGTCGCAGTCAGCAGTTTCTTCATACTATGTAGACGCTACCATCAACCAGGCTATAGAAGAGCTTATGCAGATTTACGGTATCGACTATGAGTCAGCATCCTCAAGACTCTATAGCGGTGGATATAAGATTTATACAAACGTAGACCTAGATATGCAGTCAAGGCTTGAGCAGGAGTACCTCGATGACTCGAACTTCCAGTCGTATGAGTTTAAAGACGACGAACTTTTAAGCTCGTTTATATGTATGGACTACGACGGCAGAGTTCTTGCTGTTATAGGTAACCGTGGCGAAAAGACATCTTCAAGAGTGTGGAATAACGCTACTATGGCAACCCGTTCTCCCGGCTCTACAATCAAGCCGCTTTCAGTGTTTGCACCTGCTATCGAGCAGGATATGGTAACATGGTCAACTCTCCTCAAGGACGAGCCAATTGACCTTGCCGCAGCAGGCAGCACAGAGCCAAACCTCTTCCCGAATAACTATTCTGAGTATGGCGATGATGACCCTCACTGGACACATAAGTATATGACTGTAGAAAAGATGCTCGAAACATCTACAAATACCGGTGCAGCACAGATTGTAAGAATGCTTACACCAACCTATTGCTTTAACTTCCTGCAGGGCAACCTGGGCTTTACAAGCCTCGTCCAGAGAGATGACGGCGGCAGGTCGGACGTTGCTTATTCACCAATGACTGTAGGCTCTCTTACAAAGGGTATGTACCTCTCAGAGCTTGTTTCCGCATACCAGATTTTCGGTAACGGCGGTACATTCCACGGCCATTCGTTCATCAGTAAGATTGCAGATAAGGACGATAAGATTGTATATGAGTTTGACCCGTATGCAGTAAAAGCAATCGGCTCAGATACAGCTTACGTTATGAACAGAATGATGCTCCAGGTTGTTGAGGGCAAGGACGGAACCGGTAAGGCAGCAAATCTCGATACAGTCGAGGTTATCGCAAAGACCGGAACCTCTGAAAACTGGGAAAACCTCACATTTGTAGCCTGCACACCTGAGTATGTCAGCGGTATCTGGGTAGGCTATGAGAACCCTGAAGCTATCGATACCTCAAAGTATCAGAGCATCCCGAAGATATGGAAGAATGTTTTCGGTGAAATCGCTGATGAAGGACAGGTTAAAACCTTTAAGGGCGACTCTAATGTTTCACATCTCAAGTATTGTACAAAGACAGGATGCATCGCAACGGCTGACTGTAAGTCAACTGCAATGGGATACTTTAAGAACAGCAATACTCCTGATACATGTAAGGAGTGCCTTGTTATCGATGATGACGCAGTGCAGCAGCCTGGCGTTGAAGATAACTCAGATATCTACGGAAACTAAATATTGTAACAATGCCTTTGCTGATTACGGTAAAGGCATTTGTTAAGTCATAATGTAACGGAGAAATACTATGGAAAAACTAAGACTATGTGCACCATGCCATTTCGGACTTGAAAGCGTCGTTAATTTTGAGGCTAAGAGAATCGGCGGTGAAAATATAACAGTAACCGACGGAAAGGTTTCATTTGACGGCGACCTCTCTGTGCTCGTAAAAGCAAACCTTACAATGTCTGTGGCAGAAAGAATTCTTATCGAACTGGCATGCTTTAAGGCTGAAACCTTCGAGGATTTGTTCCAGGGAGTAAAAGCAATCGAGTGGGAAAGCTTTGTCGGAAAGACCGACGCATTCCCCGTGAAAACAGGCTATTCGCTCCACTCAAAGCTGACAAGTATTCCCGACTGCCAGTCTATTATCAAAAAAGCCGCAGTCGAAAGACTTAAGAGTAAGTACGGTATCTCGTGGTTTGATGAAACGGGAGCAACCGTTCCGATTCAGTTTTCTATTTTCAAGGATACTGCAACAATCTATATCGATACAAGCGGGGAAGGACTGCATAAAAGAGGCTACCGCCGTAAGTCCAACGACGCTCCTATCAAGGAAACTCTCGCAGCAGGTATCATCGACCTTGCAAGAGTAAGAAGCGATAGCATTGTCCAGGACCCTATGTGCGGTTCAGGTACTTTCCTTATCGAATCAGCTTATAAAGCACTCAGCATTGCCCCCGGTATCAGAAGAAGCTTCATCTCAGAGGGATGGGGATTTATTCCTAAGGACATCTGGAGCAGTTGCCGAGATGAAGCGCTTTCCAATATCAATAAGCAGGGTAAGTTCCATGCCTATGGCTCGGATATCGATGTAAAGTGCGCCGACCTCTCACTTATGAATGCAAAGAAAGCAGGAGTCGGCTCAAAGGTGTCCGTTGACCACCTCGACGTTAAGAACTTCAAGCCAAGAAACGGCGCAATTACTATCTGTAACCCACCGTACGGCGAAAGACTTCTGGAAATAAAGCAGGCTGAGGAGTTGTACAAGGTTCTTGGGCAGAAGCTCTGTCCGTCAAAGGAGAACCCCTGCTATATCATTTCACCACATGAGGACTTCGAAAAGTTCTTCGGAAAGAAAGCCGATAAACGCAGAAAGCTCTATAACGGTATGATAAAGTGCCAGCTGTTTATGTACTATCTCTAAGGCAAAAGTCAGATTTTATAAAAACATCTTCCACAAGGATTTCTTTTTGTTCAAGGCTATAAAAGCGAGTAAAAAGGCATGTTATTTTCTTGACAAATAAGCCCCTGTGAATGTATACTTTAAGGTGATAAATTGTTTGCGAAAAGCTTTTTCGCAGTATCGGAGGTTACATATATGTCAATTCCTGAAATATTCGGCTGCGACGTTTTTAACGAGTCGGTAATGGAGCACAGACTCCCGAAGGATGTCTATAAATCACTCAAGAAAACTATCGAGGAGGGTAAGCACCTCGACCTTTCGCTTGCAAACGCTATTGCAACCGAAATGAAGAACTGGGCAGTTGAAAAGGGTGCAACCCACTATACCCACTGGTTCCAGCCAATGACAGGTATCACTGCCGAAAAGCACGACGGCTTTATCTCCCCATCAGGTGACGGCCACGTAATTATGGAGTTCTCGGGTAAGGAGCTTATCAAGGGCGAAACCGACGCTTCATCATTCCCGTCTGGCGGACTGCGTGCAACCTTCGAAGCAAGAGGCTATACAGCATGGGACCCTACTTCTTATGCATTTATCAAGAATAATATACTCTGTATCCCAACAGCCTTCTGTTCTTACAGCGGCGAGGCACTCGATAAGAGAACACCTCTCTTGCGTTCAATGGAAGCAATCAATAAATCAGCCCTCAGAGTTTTAAAGATTCTCGGCAGCGACGCTACACACGTTACACCGAATATCGGTGCCGAGCAGGAGTATTTCCTCATCGACCGTCATATGTATTCCCAGAGAAAGGACCTTATCTATACCTCACGTTCTCTCTTTGGTGCAAAGCCACCGAAAACACAGGAGCTTGACGACCACTACTTTGGTACAATCAAAACAAGAGTAGCCGCGTATATGGAAGACCTCGACCGGCAGCTCTGGAAGCTGGGTGTGCTTGCAAAGACAAAGCATAACGAGGTAGCACCATGTCAGCATGAGCTTGCACCTATCTACTCAGTTGCAAACGTAGCGACAGACCATAACCAGCTCACTATGGAGCTTATGAAGAGAACCGCAAGACGTCACGGCTTCAAGTGCCTGCTCACAGAAAAGCCTTTTGCACACGTGAACGGCTCAGGTAAGCATATCAACTGGTCGCTCTCTACAAACACAGGCGTGAACTTGCTCAATCCGGGTAAGACACCTGCCGAAAATGCACAGTTCCTGCTCTTCCTTGCCGCAGTAATCAAGGGTGTAAACAAGTATCAGGATTTGCTCAGAGTCTGTGTCGCTTCTGCAAATAACGACCATAGACTTGGCGCATCCGAAGCTCCACCGTCAATTATTTCTATATTCCTCGGCGATGAGCTTACAGCAATCCTCGATTCAATCGTAAAGGGCGAGGAGTACCACGCTCATGGTAAGCAGACTATGGAGGTAGGAGTAGATATACTTCCTAACTTCGCAAAGGATACAACCGACAGAAACAGAACTTCGCCTTTTGCCTTTACAGGTAATAAGTTCGAGTTCCGTTCACCCGGCTCCAAGCTCTCAGTAGCAGGCCCTACAACCTTTATCAATACAATCGTTGCTGACGTTCTCGATGAGTTTGCAGACGAGCTTGAAGGCGCGGAGGATTTGAAGTCTGCACTCAATAAGCTTATCAAGAAAACCATCGAGGAGAATAGCCGAATTATCTTCAACGGCGACGGTTATAGTCCCGAATGGGTAGAAGAAGCTAAGAGAAGGGGTCTTGCGAACTATCCGTCAACTCCCGATGCACTTCCTCACTTCGCAGATGAGAAGAATGTCGAGCTGTTCGCAAGACATAACGTGTACAGCGAAACAGAAATCCGTTCAAGAATCGAAATTCTTTTCGATGAGTATATCAAGACAATCAAAATCGAAGCAAGAACAATGCTCGATATGGCTAACAAGGATATCTTCCCGGCTGTGTCATCTTATGTAAGAGATCTGGCAACTACCGCAAAGGTCGCAGGGGAGTGCGGCGTTGTAGCAGAGTATGAGCTTGAAACAGTGAAGAAACTCAATTCCCTTACCACACAGATGTATAAGGCATACCAGCAGCTTTGCGATATCGTAAAGCCTCTCGAAGCTCCGATTACAGGCTGTGAAAGTACAGCAAGATATTGCCGTGATTCTGTAATTCCTGCAATGAAAGCACTGCGTGCACCTGCAGATGAAATTGAAACACTCGTAGGCAGAAAGTACTGGCCATATCCAACATACGGCGAACTTCTTTTCTATGTTTAATACCAAAAGCCCTCGGTTGCCGAGGGTTTTTTTGTTGACAATATTTTTTGAAAATGTTATAATAAATTCGTGTTACAAATAATTGGAGGATAAGATAATGGGGAACAGATACTCAGGTCTTGCTGACAGTATCGAAGCAAGAAGACAAGCGAAGCTTCAGACGGAGAAAACAGCCTTCGCAAACTGCAAGGAGGATATGTCCGACGTAAGCTTTGAAGTAAAGGGAAGTGCCGACTCAGTAAAAGCTATGCTCCCTCTCATCGGATCCTTTCTGCTCTTTGTCGCATACTTTATTATCAAGTATTCCCGTGGCGATTCAGAAGAAATGGCGAGCGGATTTACATTTGTGTTCGGAGTGCTCGCAATTACATTTATAATAGTTTCCATTGCAATGTTTGTAACAGGCAAAAAGCCACCGGTTATCGTCCGTGGGAAAACTCTTTCAGTTGGAGATTTGAGCCTCACAAGTGATATGATTTCGCACGTCGAGTGTACCGCACTGAATCAGATAAAAGTACATTCAAAAGGCAAGAAAGTCTGTGTGTTCAGCTGGAACGAAGATAACGGCGAGCTGTTTATGGCTTGGGCAAGAAAGTGCAAAATAGTAATCCTTGATAAAAGAGGATTATAATAGAATAAGCAAAGTCCGCAGAGTTATTCCCTGCGGACTTATTTTATTTCATTATTCAGAAGTCTTTGGCAGATTTTTGCTAAGACCGTAAAGATACGCTTTGAGCAGTTCCTTGTCACTTACCTTAAGATTGCGATAGATGGAAATAACCTCACGTTCATCAGTGTCGAGTATGTCAGAAAGCTGTAATGCCGACGTACCTTCGTCAAAAAAATCCTTAAGGGTAATCTGAAGTCCGTCGCATATTCTTTCAAGAGTAACAATGCTCGGTATGGTGTTACGCACGAATATGTTGTTTAGTGAGGAGTATGCCAAATCTGATTCTTTCGCAAGTCTGTAAATTGTCCAGTTTCGCTCGTCGAGAAATTGCTGTATTCTCGTGAGGATAAAGTTCTTCTCTTGTTTCATAATGTACTCCTCTCATATTTATATTTTCATTGTACTTTATTTTATATTCTTTTGATAGATGAATAAATGAGTATTAATTGCTTGACAAGCATACTCGGTTGAGCTATAATCTGAGTATAAATATTATATGAGAGGCATTGATTATGAAAAGAATTATATCAGCAATGACAGCGCTTCTGCTTACCGCATCGCTGCTTGCATCATGCGGAAGTGACAATAACAGCAGCAGTAAAGTGACATCACAACCTGACAGCAGTGTTACTGATTCTTCCATATCCGATACTGCAGACTCATCAGCACCTGATTCCAGTGTTCCCGGCAACGACGAAATCACGCCAAACGCCGAGAGCGATTTCAAGTATTATGAAATATCTGCAGAGGATAATAAAGAACTTGCAGGTGGCGTGTGTATCAGTAAATATGTCGGTACTTCTAATAATGTCGTGATTCCTCAGACCATCGGCGGCAAGCAGGTAGTCGCTATCGACCAGCTGGCATTTTGTCCGTACACGGAAGAGGAAATTATCAATATTCAGGGCGGAACAGAAGGACCTGACGGCGACGATATCGGTCTTTCGTTGTCATTGGCACTCAATAAGCTTTCAGATATGGAAATCGGTAGATATTACGCTACAGTAAACGGTTCTGAATCTATTGAGGAAATCTATACTAATCTTGATAAATATAAGCAGGCACTTTCCACAATATCAAGTATCAGCAGTATTGAGAGTATCAGAATGCCTGCGTCATTAGAGTTTATAGGCTACGGAGCTTTTGCTTTATGTGTAAACCTTAAATCCGTTGAGGTGTATGAAAAAACAGCGAAGCCTGCCGTGATTGAATGCAAGAACCATATATTCTTTGGATGTGGTAATCTCGAAAGTATAAATTTTTATGTTAACGATAGTAGGAGCGGCGGTACGGATGACCAGCTTTATGGCTGTATAAACCTTAAGACTGCATACTTGTATCCCGACGATGACGGCGAAGTCAATATGTTCTTTACGCTATGTGGATGCAGAAATGTAAAGGAAATTTATATTGCTGATGGCACAACTTATCTTGCAGGTAATTCAGGTGTAGGAGGAATGGGAGGTGACCTCGTTTCATATGATACAGAATTTATCCTTTATGAATATGGTATTGAAAAGATTCATCTGCCGTTTACTTTAAAAGAAATGAAGGAACATACTTTCTGTACAGACACAAACGAAACTCTGGACAGCTTTATTCTCGGCGAAGAAGAACCACCGTGCAATGGTATTATGAATGAGAATATCACCATAATCACCCCCGCAGGCTCTTATGCCGAGCAGTTTGCAAAGGATAACGGAATAAAGTACGAAAACGAATAGATATAAAAATGCCCCGTGTTTTTCACAGGGCATTTCTGTTTTGCTATTTGTCAAAGCTTGGATTTATTGCATAGAAGTTCTTGGAATCAAGCATATCCTGAACAAGCCTGAGTCCCTCGCCGAAACGCTGGAAGTGAACAACTTCACGTTCTCTGAGGAACTTGATAGGGTCACGTACATCCGGGTCATCAATCAGCCTTAGAAGATTATCATAAGTCTTTCTTGCCTTCTGCTCTGCTGCCAGGTCTTCAGACATATCAGCAATCGCATCGCCTGTAGACTGAATGTAAGCCGCAGTAAACGGAACGCCGGTAGCCGCAGCAGGATAAATGCCCGTGGTGTGGTCAACGAAGTATGCGTCAAAGCCACCCTTTCTGATTTCCTTTTCGGTGAGATTTCTTGTCAGCTGGAAAATGATAGCCGATATCATTTCCATATGACCCAATTCCTCAGTGCCGATGTCGGTTAAAATTCCCTGAATCTGACGGCAAGGAGCAGAGTAACGCTGGTTGAGATATCTCATTGAAGCACCCAGTTCGCCATCAGGACCGCCAAGCTGGCTCATGATAAGCTTTGCAAGTGCAGGGTCAGGATTTTTGATGTTTACCGGATACTGAAGCATTTTCTTGTATTGCCACATCAGCTTTCACCCCTTTCCCATGGAAATGCGCAGGTTGCCCATGTCCATCTGTCGTCACTGATAACACCCTCAGCCGTTAAAGGGCCATAGGTCTTTTCAAATTGCTCAACAAGCTTTTCTTTGAGTGCCTTGTGCTTGTTGAAGTAGTCGAGCGCCTCTTTGCAGTCAGCGTGGCTGTCAAGATAAAGCATTACGTCAACCATAGCAAATGCCTCGTCCTGAATTTTTCTCATAAGCTTCTGCTTATCAGAAAGAGCCATACCTGTCAGCCTCCTTTCCGATAAAAGGAAGGTCAAGGCTTGGGAAAATAGTTCCTCTTGAATGCGCAAGCTCAGTATCGTAAGGCTCCTCCCATTTCTGGTAAGGAACGTACATCATACCTATAGGCGTATCCTTTGGAAATCTTCCCTTAACCTCCTTGCACTCACAAACCTTAGCAGGACTGTCTTCATCTGCACCAATAAGCTTGTGAACAAGTTCGTTAGCTAAGTTTTCCACAATGTATTCTCCTTTGTTATTGTAGTGTAAGGCTTCAAGCCTCTGTATATCCTATTCGAAGTCAAAGCAGAATGTGACATATTTCGCTAAGAAGAAGTTTTTTGAAAAAGTACTTGCAATTTTTATTTCCATGTGGTATAATTCAATAGTATGTTAGTAGAAAATACTATGGAGGTATATTATAATGTCAGCAATTGAAGGAATCTTAGGTTGCGTGCTTTTGGTAGCATGCCTTATTATCATTTTAATAGTTCTTATTCAGGAAGGTAAGGACCAGGGACTTACTTCTGCTGTCGGCGGTGGTTCAACAGATACATTCTTTGGTAAGAATGAAAGCCGTACAAAGGAAGCAAAGCTTAACAGATGGACAAAGTTTGCAGCATTTCTTTTCTTCGTTATTACACTTGTTGTAAACATCGTTGTTCCTTTTGTAACAAAGTAAAAGGCAGTCCTCCCGCTTTTCGGGAGGATTTTTTTATAGAAAAATTTATAGGAGAAAAAATGAAGAAAACAGACTATCAGAAAATTATAATCGAAAAGCTCAAAAAAATGCAGAAGAAAACAATCAAGTTCAAACACCTTCTTGCGGATATGAAAAAATCCGTCCGTAAGTTTGACTTTGATGCATTCACTGCAGCACTCGAAAAGCTCAAGAAAATAGGCGAAGTAGGGGAAAATGAAAAGGGAATTTTCCTTATTGATAAGAAGAAGCTCTTGAAGTGTGAAGTCGTAAGAGTCAGCAAAAGCTTCGGCTTTGTAAAGAATCTTGCCGACGGTGAAGAATACTTCGTCCCGGGCAAGCTCCTCAAGGGCGCACTGCCTACAGATATCGTGCTCTGTATGCCAATCAAAAGCTACGGCCAGTCACCTGAAGCCGAGGTGGTTGTCGTTGCAGCAGAAAACTGTAACCGCTTTACGGGCGATATCGTCTCAGAGTTCGGTAAGCTCAGAATTATGCCAGATAACCTATCAAAGCACGCTATGGATTTTGAAAATCCCGATAAGCTCCCGCTTAGTGAAGGCGATAAGGTTATGGCACAGATTATCAGAAGAGGAAGCTCGCATTCCGAGCATCTGTGTAAGGTCGTGTCCTCTTTCGGAAGCTCGCTCAAAGCATCAGTGTGTGCTCTCTCAGTGCTTGATGTTAACGGAGTAACACCTGTTTTCCCACCCGAGGTTATCGCAAATGCAAGAGAGGTCAGCGACTACCGTGAGATTTCACGTCAGACAGCAAACAGACTCGACCTGCGAGAGCAGCCGATTTTCACAATCGATAGCGCAGATACTAAAGATATCGACGACGCAATTTCTGTAGAAAAAACCGAAAACGGTTATAAGCTCGGTGTCCATATAGCGGACGTTTCTCATTATGTTACACCGAAATCACCCCTTGATGACGAAGCTTTAAGACGTGGAACAAGTGTGTATTATGCAAACAGAGTAGTACCGATGCTTCCGAAAGAGCTGTCAAACGGAATCTGTTCGCTCAACCCGAATGAGGACAGACTGGCATTTTCCTGCCTTATGGAACTTGACAGCGAGGGCGTAGTTAAGGCTTTCGAGTTTAAAAAGACAGTAATATGCTCTAAGGTCAAGGGTGTCTACAGCGAGATAAACAAAATCCTTGCAGGAGAAAAGACTGACGAGCTCTGCGAAAAATATGCTTGCGTAACAGATAGCTTTGATGCTATGTATGAGCTTTCGCAAAAGCTTGCCAAGAGAAAAGTATCAAGAGGTGCTCCGTCACTCGAAAGTGTCGAGAGTAAGCTTGTTATAAGCGATGAAGATATCTGCGTGGGCGTTGTTCCGAGAAGCAGAGGAGTCAGCGAAGAAATTATCGAGGACTTTATGCTCCTTGCAAATGAGAGTGCCGCACGCTTTGCAAGAGAAAATAAACTCCCGTTTGTATACCGTGTTCACGAAGACCCAAGCGCTGAAAAGCTCGCAACCCTCAAGGGATATCTGACACTTCTGAACGTGCCGTTCCCGAATAATAAAATGCAGTTTTCGCCTAAGGATTTTTCTGATATACTGGAGAGAACAAAGGGAGAAAGCTGTCAGCTTGCAGTGAATAATATGGTGCTTCGTTCAATGGCAAAGGCAAAGTATTCGGTTGACCCTATCGGACATTTCGGTTTAGTACTTTCCGACTATGCACACTTCACTTCGCCGATAAGACGTTACCCCGATCTTGCAATCCACCGCATAATGTCGCAGTTCCTTTCGGGAACATCAGCCGAGGAATGCCGACAAAAGTTCTCAGCCTTTGCCGATTTCGCAGCCGATAATTCGACAAATACAGAAATCCGTGCAATGACAATAGAGCGTGAGTGTGAAGAGAAATATAAGGCAGAGTATATGAAGCAGAAAATAGGTCAGCAGCTTGAAGGCGTGATTTCATCTGTTACAAGCTTCGGTGTGTTCGTAACCCTGCCCGATACCTGCGAGGGCCTCGTCCATATCGATACACTCCCCGAAGGCGAGTACTACTTCGATGGAGCCGTGTCACTGAAGAATATGAATACCGGCGATAAATTCACCGTAGGTGACCCGATGTTAATCGAGGTTATCAATGTAAATGTCAGCGCAGGTAAGGTCGATTTTGCACCCGTCTATGACGATGACTATTTTGATGAATACTAAACAGCGACAAATGCTAATGACTGTAAGTAAAAAATCCAGGGAAGATTTGATTTCTTCTCTGGATTTTGTTTGTGTGATTATTCTTGATAAATGAGGTGTTGTACGCCACCGTCAATGTGCTCTATAAGCGTTGCAGTGTTTGTCGGATAAACTTCTATATTTTTCAGTTCGTTTAAAGGAATCCAGTGAAATTCCATAAAACATAATCTGAAGCTTAACTAATTATAACAAGTCAGATTATAAGTGTCAACCGGATAAGGAGCCTACCATTGACTATACCGATGCGCTTTGTTATAATAAATATAGTAGGGACAACACTTTAATGTCAGGACAGGAGATGGAAAAAATGTATTCAGATATCGTATACCGAGCAGGAGATGAGAAAGCTCTGTTATCGGAATTTCTCATGCAGACAGATAACGATTCGCTGAAGTTTGAAGTTTCAACATTTCAAGCACATATGCTTGAGGAAGAAAATGTTCTGGCGTTGCATTATGCCGACGGCGGAGCGCAGGGTGAACCCGGCCTCGTGGCTATCTTGTACCGTACGCAGCAAGGTGTTCAGATTCTCGTTGAGAATTACATTTACGGTCATCTGAATTTAGATATACTTATTCAGATGTTTCCAATGCTCAAAAATTTCGATAACCGCCATCGACTGATTCCGCGTAGCTTGTCAGAAGAAAACTTCGAGCTTCCGGAGGATTGGCGATATCTGTATATGGGAGCAATGAACCACCTGTTTTTGAGAAAAGAGCTTTTCGCTAAAGCGCATTCGTTTATTGATGCCTATTTGAAAAACGGCGGATATTCATGGAGAATGTTTTCTGCTGTAGCATGGCTTTGTCAGGCAAAAGAAACCGACTCAGACTAAAGTAATTAACCCGTGAAGATAATTCTTCACGGGTCTTGTTTTAATTGTTCGCTAAAAAATAAAATGCTTTTATTCTATTATAACAGCCTCGAGATATCATCGGGAATCGGTGCCTCAACGATTATATCTTCACCGCTGATAGGATGAATAATTATGAGCTTCGAGCAGTGAAGAGCCTGCCGACCGATGTCCTTGCAGTCGCCGCCGTACATATCATCACCCGCCAAAGGGAAACCGATGTGTGCCATGTGAACTCGTATCTGATGAGTGCGTCCCGTTTCAAGATTAATCTCAAGAAGGGTATAACCGTTCTTTATAGCAATCGGTTTGTAGTGTGTGACAGCCCTCTGACCGTCCGACCTTACGCACCGCAGAATAATGCTTTCCTTCTCCCTGGCAATCGGAGCATCAACAGTACCACATTGGGTTATCTCTCCGCACACAACCGCCATATATGTTTTTTCAATCGAGTGCTGAAGCTTTTTGGCACTGTAAGCGTCCTTTGCAATACAGCAAAGCCCCGATGTGTCCCTGTCTAGTCTGTTTACAGGGCGGAAAGTAAGAGTAGGGTGCATTGCCGAAAAGAAATTTCCCAGCGTGTCACCCTGGTGCTTTATCGACGGATGAACCGGCATAAACGGCGGTTTGTCGTATACAACAAAAAATTCGTCCTCGTATGCACTGTTCACAAATAGTCCGCTTGCACCCTCAAGAGAGCGTTCGTCCTCTTTGAATATAGAGATTGTGTCGCCGCTTTGCACTATATCAATTGTGCGGGCCGCAAGACCGTTTTTGCAGATTCCGTTTTCTACTCTTTTGAGCTTTGTAATAAGTCTTCTTGAAACTCCGTTCTCCCTCAGAATTTCCTCAACCGACGCACCGCTTCTCTCGCAGATAAAAACTATCTTCAAGCCTTCTGCTCCTTCTGAGAGATGTATTCATTGAGCTTTTCTTCGGTTACAAGGCTCTGACAGAAGATAGTGATACTCATATTGTAATAGGGGAGAATAACAATAATCGGAATTATCAAAAGGCATAAGAGAAGGTATTTGGCAAATGAAAGCAAAAAGAGAATATACCTCAGAGTATTTCCTTTCATAAGCTTTACCGAAAGTGCAAAAGCGTGAGTAATCTTAATGTCCTTCCTTGCCGCAAGAATAAAAGGAATAAGCCTCAGCTTGATTTTCATAAATATAAATAGGAATAGCAGAATTATCGCAATCAGAAGGCTAAGCATAAACATCATAAGATTTGTCGTGTTCATTTGTGCCTTCGCCTGTTCAATGTAGTAGTATACAGCCATTACCGCAAGAAGAAGCGGTATGAATAAAACAGCCTGATAAATCAGCGATATTGTCTGAATACATATTGTCTTAACGTAGTATCCGAAGCCCTGGTGCCTCATTGCCCATCGAGCTCCGATAAAGTTGACGCCATTGGAAAGAGAAGCGTAAATACTCCTCATATATCCTATTTCCGGAACGAACATAAGATAGTAAGCGATGACTCTTGCCAGAAGCAAACCACCACCCAAAGGTGTCGCAAGATAATCCAAATAGTTCATGTCAAAAGGCTCTATCATCGTGTACGAGTGATAAATAAGAACCTCACCTAAAATAACCAGAAGCCCCATCGAAAGCATGGTAACACCAAGAGCAATGCAGTTACCCCAGTTACCGCCAAGACGTATCGTCGCAAGCTTCTTTATCTGGTCATTGTTCACAGCGTACCACCTCCCGTTAAATGTTTTCAGTTCTGTCTATTCGTTTTCGCCCGACAAAAGGTAAGGGAACTTGCCCAGGATTTCAAAAGCGTTTGAACGCTGCCACATATCAGCAGTAACAAGCACCTCGTAGCCCTCGCCGAAATCACAAGGAAGCTCCATAGGAGAAAGCTTAGGCAGACCAAAACAGCTCAGCATATTCATTATTATACCGCCGTGAGTGATTACCGCAGTGCTCGTTATACCAAGCTTCATCATATCAGTAATGATAAAGTCAGCTGCCCAGTAGCATCTTTCCACAAGGTCTCTCATAGATTCGCCGCCGGGAGCAGGATTGTCAAGGCCGCCCTTGAGGAAGTTCTTGTAGTCCTCACGTTCCATAAGGTCGATGGCTCTCTTGTTTTCGAATTCGCCGAAATTCATTTCACGAAGCTCCGGTACAAGCCGCATAGTGCAGTTTGTGTAAATAAGCTCAGCAGTTTCTCTGCATCTCTTGAGAGGAGAAACATATATCTTCTCAGCGTGAGGATAATTGTATTTTTCGATTTTTTCTTTGATTTCGTCAATGCCCTTCTGGCAGAGTCCTTCGTCGGTAAGTCCTATGTATTTACCGTCAAGATTTCCCTGTGTCATGCCATGTCGGATAAACTGTATTCTGTAAGCCTTCATATTTCTGCTTCCTTTCTTATATTTTTGTTAAATTCCACAAAAAAACTCTTTACAAACTTTCAATTATCGTATATAATAAACTTTATAAGTATGCGTAAATATTAAACGCCATTTTACATAAGCATATTGTATCACATATTTGAAAGAAATTCAACCGTCCGATGAAAGGACTGAAAAAGTGAAATCATCATTGAAAGCATTTGCCGTTATAGCGGTACTTCTTGTTCTCCTTGTTGCAGCGGCAGTAGCATATAGATTAAAAAGACCGCAGTTTGAAACACAAAGCTTTATCGCAATGGATACTCCCGTGACGATAAAGGTGCTGGACTGTGATGCCGATAAGATTCGTGATATTGTCGAAGAACTCGATGATGCTCTCGATGCATATTCGTCCGATAGCGAGCTTTACTCCATAAACCGTAGCGGAGAGGGAAAAAGCGAGATTGCTTCAGATGTTCTTCTTAAGCTTGAGAAAATCACTGCAAAGCATACTCTTCCAACAGCAGGACGAGTAATCGAGCTTTGGGCAATAACATCCGATAATGCAAAAGTGCCAAGCGATTCAGAGCTTTTGTCAGCTCTTCAAACGGTGAAAGCGGACAATCTTTCTTTGAATGATAACATTATTACTCTGAAAAACGGCAGTTATCTGAATTTCGGCTATTGTGCAAAGGGCTATGCCTGCGATGAAATAAAAGAGTATCTTGAATCGAATGACGTAAAATGTGCAGTCGTGTCGCTTGGCTCTTCTTCGCTTTTGTTCGGAGAAAAGCCCGACGGAAAACCATTCAAGACAGCTGTCACAAATCCTTTTTCGCCATCTCAGAATATGCTCTATGTGCAAACAGATGCCTGCGCAATTTCGACTTCCGGCGGTTATGAAAGATATTCGGATATTGACGGAAAACGCTATGGACATATCTTTGACCTTGAAACGGGTTATCCTGCCGAAACTGACTTAGCATCAGTAACAGTTATTTGTCAAAGCGCAATTGCGTCTGATGTGCTTGCGACAGAAATCTATATCGGCGGAACCGAAGAGCTGTCAGCACATCTTGCAAGTGAAGAGTACCAGATAATCGCCGTAGATATGAATAAGAATGTCTATGTTTCGCAATCATTGAAAGACAGCGTAACAATTACAGATTCGCAATTTAAACTTAAGTAACAAACCGTAAGAAACGGAGGAATATATATGCCATTTTGGGGAATAAAGCTAGACCACCACAAAACAACAGCTGATTCGCAAACTGTGCCGATTCCATTGCCAAAGACAGTAAAGATTCTTATGTCACAGCATATGGGTGCACCATGCGACCTGCTTGTGAATGTCGGTGATGAGGTTAAGGTAGGACAGAAGATAGGCGACAGCGCCGCATTTATGTCTACTCCTATACATTCCTCGGTTTCAGGAACCGTTAAAACCGTAGAAGACTATCTTCTCGCAAGCGGAAAGGTGTGTAAGGCAGTCGTTATAGAAACGGACGGAAACCAGACTGTCTGCGAAACCGTGCAGCCACCGCAAGTCAGTGACCTTGCCTCGTTTGTGAAGGCAGTAAAGGAAAGCGGCTGCTGCGGACTCGGCGGAGCAGGTTTTCCTACACATATAAAGCTTAATGTCGATATAAAGGATAAGCCTATCGATTCTCTTGTAATAAATGCCGCAGAATGCGAGCCATACATAACAAGTGACTGCCGTGAGCTTATCGAGCGTCCCGATGACGTAATCGACGGAGTAGAGAAGGTTATGAAGTATCTCGAAATCGAGAATGCCTATATCTGTATCGAAAAGAATAAGCCCCAGGCAATAAAAATAATGAAGCAGAAAACCGCCGATAAGAAAAATATCACCGTGGTTTCGCTCCGTTCGTCATACCCGCAGGGTGCCGAAAAGGTCGTAGCATATTCTGCAACAGGCAGAATAATCGGGGAAGGTGAGCTGCCATCAGCCAAGGGAATTATAGTTCTTAATGTTTCTACAGCAGGATTTATTTCAAGATATCTGAAAACCGGAATGCCGCTTGTTGAAAAGCGACTTACCCTCGACGGTGACGCATTCAGAACACCATGCAATGTTATGGTGCCGGTAGGAACAGCAGTAAGTGAGCTTGTGACGTTTGCAGACGGTGCCCAGAGCGGTATCGCAAAGCTTCTCGCAGGTGGCCCTATGATGGGTATGTGTCTGTATGATTTCTCAGCTCCGATTACTAAAACAAATAACGCAATTTTAGCGTTTACCGAAAAGCTTGCAAAGAATAAAGAACCAAAAACCGCTTGTATCCATTGCGGAAGATGTGTAGCAGCCTGTCCTATGAAGCTTATGCCGACAGAGCTTGAAAAAGCGTATGAGGCAAAGGATGCAGATATGCTCAGAAAGTTAAAGCTCAATCTTTGTATGAACTGTGGAAGCTGTACTTATGTTTGCCCCGCAAAGCATAATCTGGCAGAAGTAAACCAGCTTGCAAAAGCACTTATCAGATAGGAAAGGAGTAGTGCATCATGGATAAAATGATTGTATCCCCATCGCCGCACGTTCGAAGTGGTACAACAACCGCAAAGCTTATGGGACATGTCCTTCTGGCACTTTTCCCTGCGATAGTTGCCGCAACAATAATCTTCGGCGGCAGAGCGCTTATGCTCGTAGGCTTTTGTACAGCAATAGCAGTTGTGCTTGAAAGAATATGCGGAATAATTATGAAGCGTCCCGATACAACCGGCGACCTTTCAGCCGCAGTAACAGGTGTTATCTTTGCACTCAACCTTCCGCCGACGCTTCCTTTCTGGGTTGCTTTTATCGGTCTGTTTTTTGCAATTGTCGTAACAAAACAGCTTTTCGGCGGTCTCGGACATAACTTTGCAAACCCCGCAATCGTCGGTAGAATTGTTATAACACTGTCTTTCCCGGCAGCAATGACAACATGGACAGAGCCGTTTACGGCAGACGTAACTACTCTTGCAACCCCGCTTGCATCAAAGTCTGCAAATATGCTCGATATGTTTTTGGGTATGACAAGCGGCTGTATAGGTGAAACATGTTCTGTCGCACTTATCTTCGGATTTGTCTATCTGTGTGTAATGAAGATAATAACCCCGACAACACCGATTGCGTTTGTCGGAACAGTTGCACTGTTTTCCTTTATCGCAGGCGAAGACCCACTCTACCAGGTGCTTTCTGGCGGACTTTTACTCGGTGCAATATTTATGGCAACCGACTATGTAACAACTCCGGTAACTCAACTCGGTAAGTTTATTTTCGGTATCGGCTGCGGTATAATTACCTGCGTTATCAGATTCTACGGCTCATACCCCGAGGGCGTTTCCTTCTCGATACTGCTTATGAATATCGTTTCACCATATATTGATATGCTTTGCAAAACAAGACCTGTAGGAGCAAAGAAGCCTTCAAAGAAAGTAAAGGAGGCGAACTGATATGAAAGCTAAAATTCTTCCGTCAGTTGTCCTCTGCCTTATATGTGCAATCGTCTGCGGCCTGCTTGTCGGAGCATACGAGCTTACGTACGTCGATAATACAGGCGTTATGACCGACGAGCTTATAAAGGGCTGTAATAGTATCAATAAGGATTCAGAGTATGAAATTCTCAAGGATGAAAACGGAAACGTCGTTGAGCTTGAAGGAATAGTCGCAACAATGGTTCCTACCTCGGACAGTAAAACCGTAATCTTCGAGATTAAAGAGAAAGGCTACAGTAAGGACGGTATCCACATACTTGTCGGAGTAAATGAAGACCTCACAGTTGCAGGAATTTACTATATTTCCTGCGGCGAAACAGCCGGTGTCGGCACAAAAACTCAGGACGACGATTACCTGGCAAAATATGACGGAGTAAATTCCGATGGAATTGATGACATCGATAATATTACCGGCGCTACATATTCTTCTAAGGGATTCAAGAGAGCCGTAAAGCGTGCTATCAGTGCCTACGAGCAGAACAAGGAGGCGATTTTCAGTGAGTGATAAGGCAAAGAAAGGCTCTCTCTATGAGCTTACAAAAGGAATAATCAAGGAAAATCCCGTTCTTGTCGGACTTCTCGGAATGTGTCCTACACTCGCAGTTACCAATCAGGCAATCAACGGACTCGGAATGGGAATCGCAACTACATTTGTTCTCGTCTGTTCGAATATCGTTATCTCGCTTCTCAAGAAGGTTATACCTTCAACAGTTAGACTTCCAAGCTTTATCGTAATTATCGCAGGCTTCGTAACTCTCATCGAGTTTCTTATGAAGGGGTACCTGCCCGCAATTTATTCGGCACTCGGAATATTCCTTCCACTCATTACTGTAAACTGTATAATTTTAGGCAGAGCAGAAGCATTTGCATCTAAGAACTCCGTCTTAGCTTCCGCACTCGACGGCCTTGGAATGGGCATAGGCTTCACACTTGCACTTTTTGTAATGGCAAGTATCCGTGAAGTGCTGGGTTCAGGAACATTTATGGGACTGAAGATTCCCGTGCTCTGCGATAACTCAATGCTTATGTTTATAATGCCGGCAGGCGGATTCTTTGTGCTTGGTGTTATAATCGCCGTAGTAAACAAGATTGCAAATAAAAAGCCACCGCAGACTCTCGGCTGTGCAGGCTGTCCTCATGCAGCAACCTGCCAAAACATGGGTGCCTGCGAAGGCGAAGAAAAAGCAGAATAGGGGGCATGAAATATGGAATATATTCTGATACTCGTCGGAACTGTCCTTGTGAACAATATCGTGCTCTCGCAGTTTATGGGAATATGTGCATTCCTCGGAGTTTCAAAGCAGATGAAAAACTCACTCGGAATGGGTGCAGCAGTAATTTTTGTAATGGTCTGCGCAACACTTTGTACATATCCGATTTATATCCTGCTCGATAAGTTTGAAATCACGTATCTCAAGACAGTCGCATTCATTCTTGTTATCGCACTTTTCGTGCAGATGGTGGAAATGATACTCAAAAAGGTTATGCCGCCGCTTTATAAAGCACTCGGTATCTACCTTCCGCTTATTACAACCAACTGCGCAGTTCTTGGCGTTACAATCACAAACGTTGATGAAAGCTACAATCTCGCACAGTCGGTTATCAACGCTCTCGGCACAGGACTTGGCTTCACACTTGCACTCTTGCTGTTTTCGGGAGTCCGTTCCAAAATCGACGACTCAAAAATTCCCGAAACCTTCAGAGGTGTCCCTGCAACACTTATCGCCGCATCAATTGTTTCCTTAAGCTTTATGGGCTTTTCGGGACTTATCGGCTAGAAGAGGAGGCAATAAATTATGGAATACATTATACCGATTCTGATATTTGCCGCCCTTGGTGTAGCCGCAGGTGTCCTGCTTACAATAGTGTCTAAAGTCTTTGCAGTAAAGACAGATGAAAGACTTGAGGCTCTCCAGAATGCACTTCCACAGATTAACTGCGGCTCGTGCGGATACTCGGGCTGTAACGGATATGCAGAAGCCGTGCTCGAGGGCAGGGCAGAACCAAACCTCTGTAAGCCGGGCGGAAATGAATCCGCAGGTAAGATTGCTGAAATCTTAGGTATTACAGTAGGCGAGGTCGAACAGCAAACCGCCTTCGTCCGCTGTTCGGGAAACTGCAACGTTACAACTCATAAGTATACCTACGACGGAACGCTCAGTTGCCGCTCTTCCAATAACTATTACAACGGAAGCAAGGTCTGCACAAGCGGATGCCTCGGTTATGGCGACTGCGTAGCAGTCTGCCCTAATAACGCAATCAGCATAAAGGATGGTGTCGCCGTAGTAGATGCACGTATCTGTACCGGATGCGGACTCTGTGCTAAGGCTTGTCCTAACGCACTTATTACAATCAGAAGCCGCAAGCAGATTTATGAGGTATGCTGCCGCTCAACTGCAATAGGCAAGGTTACAAGAAGCGTCTGCAAAACGGGCTGCATCGGCTGTAAGCTCTGTGAAAAGAAGTGTCCGACAGGCGCAATCACCGTAACCGATAACTTTGCAAAGATTGACTATTCAAAGTGTATAAACTGCGGAGCATGTGCAGAAGCCTGCAAGGTCGGCGCAATCAAAAACATACTCTGCTCATAAGGGCAAAAAATCAACCGCATCGGGTTTACCGATGCGGTTTTCATTTTAAGTTATACAAATTTGTCCAGCGTTCCTGCATTGTATTGCAGAATCATAAGTGCGTCAACTACGTCAGCGCAGCCGTCTCCGTTTACGTCAGCCGCCATAAGCTGAACAGGGGTGAGCTCTGCGTTTCCTGCCGTGTATTGCATTATCAGAAGCGTGTCAATTGTGTCAATAAAGCCGTCATCATTGACATCGCCATAGGTGTAATGCATCGTGTCGCCCTCACGTTCGATTACGAGCGTGTAATCTCTTGTCGCTCCCGACGGAGCGGTTACCGTAATTGTAAAGGTGTTGCTTCCCGTCTTAAGCTCAACTGCACCGGTGCCGGTCATAAGCGAGCCGGGAATATCCTTGGTCGCATTGATTACAACAGAGCGAACGTTCGCGGGGACAGTTACCTTGTAGCTGAGAGTGTATCTGTTGAAAGAAGGTGACACATCATAGCCGTTTACTCCGATTGAAGAAAGGAAGTTGTTGTTTGTTCCTGTCGAGGTAGGCTTTTCGCAAGCGGTTTCAGGCATATTATCATAAATCGGAATTGTGAAAACCAGCGCCGACGAAAGAATTTTTTCGTTGTAAGCCTTCTTCATGTGCGAAGCTTCCGAAGCCGCCGCCTGAATGTTTGTCATATACTGATGGCTGAAGTAGCCGTTGCCACCGTCAACCATATCAAATTTCTGTAAGTAAAGTGTGTCCTGACCACGGTTTATGTAGCTCTTACCGATAAAGGTCGAACCGCCGATGATGGATTTACGCTGATTTGTCCAGGGCAGACAGTAGTTTGCATTCTTGGTCGAAGCGTACTTTGCACCCATCTGCTGTGCAGTCATTGTCGAAGTAGCATATGCCTGGATGTTGAAGAAATTGAAGTAACCTTCGTATCCGGGTACTGTTCCGTGACCGAGAGGGGAGCCGTTCACACCCATTTCCTGCCTTGCTCTTGAAGCCAGGTGATAGGGGCTGACACCCGTTTCTTTTGCCGCATCTATAAATGTCTGAGCGTAGCTGTAGGTTTCATTTGTGTCAGGAGTTGTGAAGCTGTCACCCATAAATGTTCCCGAAAGAATAGCCTGCACACCTTCAAGCGTGTGAACACTCTCATCGTAAGAAAGCTGTTCAAACATAAATATCGAGGTGTCATCAAGGAAATTTCTCGGGTCCATATAGTAAGCAACCAGCTGCTCAGATGCCGCAACCCAGCTCGCACCATCAAGTCCGTACCAGCTGTTTGTGTTCCAGTTGTAAGCACCTTTCTCCATTGACTTCCAAGAAGCAATCGAGTTTTTGGATACCAGGCTTGTTCCAACCTGCGATTCAGCTTTCAGAGCTTCGTTCCAGTCGATGTCAAGCTCCTGAGCCTTGAACACCCAGTTCGGATGAAGAGCGTGAATCTCTCTGAGCGAATCCTTGTAGCTTTCAGGGAAGCCCTGGTCGTCAAGGTACTGTTCAAAGTCCATGTCCTCAGTGTATGTAGGCTTCTGAACTTCCGGTTCGGTAATCTCAGTGACTTCAACGTAGGATGAAGAAATAAATCCCGTCGTACCGCCATAGCTTATCTTGTACCATATCTTGCCGTCAGGAGCAGTAGCCTCGCCGAGAATTGTAACCTGACTGCCATCGTAAAGATAACCAAGCGTAGAGTAGGTTGTACCAGCACCGCTTCTTACCCTTAGAGAGGAGGCGTTGACAGTACCGATAGATATAGAAACAGCAGATACCTCATTATTCTGAGCAACAAAACCGGCGCCATATGTAAAACACATAACGGCGCTTGCGGCTAATGCAGTTATTTTCATAAGTTTCTTAGAAAAAAGCATTTCGTTGTCCTCTTTGATATCTGCGGTTTTGTAACACTTTTGTAACGTATAATCGGCATAATACCTTAGTTTATATTATACTAGCATAAAAATGAAATTGTCAAGTGGGAAACATCGGAAAATCGCCGCTTTTTCAGTTAACGAAAAGTTTACATTTGCTCTGTTTATGAAAATGTAAACGTTATTTTGTGGTGAGGTTATAAAATGCATCTATATGTTGTACTCTAAGTGTAAAAACAGCCGTTTTTCGGGCGTTTTAGAGGCTCTTTTAGCGAGTTTGTAGAAAAAAAGCCCGTATTTTATAGCAAAATGTCTATTGACATCTAAAAAAGTAATATGTTATACTATTTCTACAAAACGATTTTTATATAATAGAGAGAAATATATAACGAAATATACAGAAGCAGAAGGTTTCAACATGGCGCGGGCTTTTTTCGTGCTGTGACAGAAATAAGGAGGCAAAAATGAATATTGGATTTAAGAAGGCTGTTATCTCAATCGGAACAGCCGTTGTAATGCTGACCTCAGTATTTGCAGGCTCAGTAGTCGCTTCATCAACTAACGAAATTACAGTTAAACCGACAACCTCTACCGTTAAGCCGGGAGAGAGCTTTGACGTGTCTGTCGGATATGAAGCAGGTAGCAACGGTGCATCGGGATTTCAGCTGTTTTTGCGTTATGACGATGACCTGCTCGACCTCTATGTACCAACAACCGCAGAGCTTAATGGAAAGTACAATGTCGGAAGCAGATTTTCTGTAATTACAAACTATACATTCGGTGAGGGAACTGTTAAGATTGTAGGTGCAAATATGAGTGCCAACAACATAACGGTTGATACATTGCTCTCACTTCTCACATTTACAGCTGAGGATGACGCAGCAGGTACTGCAAAGATTTGGATTGAAGTTGAAAAGCTTGTCGAGAATAAGGACGGCAGCATGGTAAGCACACCGTATTCTGCACCAACTGCTTCCAACCCTATCAAGATTAAGATAGCTGCTCCGACAACAACTACAACCACTACAACAACCACTACTACAACAACTACAACAACTACTACAACTACAACAACCACTACAACCACTACAACACCTACCACCACAACTCCTACTACTACACAATCTACAACAACTCCAAGTACAACAACACCTACTACAACATCATCTACAACACCTACCACTACTACAACTACAACATCAGCAACTACTACACCTACTACTACAACAACTACAACATCAGCAACTACTACACCTACCACTACTACAACTACAACACCAGCAACAACCACACCAACAACTACTACAACTACAACACCTGCGACTACAACACCAACGACCACAACAACTACAACTTCGCAGACAACAACTACTACTCCGATTACAACAACTGAGGCTTCTGTAACTGAGCCTTCCGCTTCAGAAACTACAACCTCAGAAACAGCTCCTTCCGAAACTACTACTACGACTACAACAACTTCATCACAGACTGAAGAAACTCCTTCCGAGCCATCCGAAGATGCCGTGATTATTGTTGATGATAATCCGCTTTATGAAGTTTCCCAGGGCGCTGAAGAGTATGACGAAACAAAGGTTGACCCATATTGCTTCGACCTCAAGGACTATGTTTCTGATTTTGACAAGAGCTATAACGTAAAGGTTTCAATTTCATCTGACGGCTACGCAAGCGGTTCAATCAGTATGAATGACGTTGACGGTAACTGGACAAAGTATTATCAGAACACAGATACCCAGGTTTGGGAAGCTGAAAACATCACACTTGATAAGAACGACGCACTTGTATTCGTTCAGCTTTTCTACCTCAAGGAAAACTCAACCTTTACTATCGAGCAGATTGAAATCACACCGTATAACGCCCAGAGCAATGACCAGCCTGCAGAAGACGACGTAAACGATACAAACGTCGAGATTCCAAAGGAGGACGCAGAGGAAGGCGTTACAGAGGATGATATCCAGAACGCAGTTGACCAGATGCCTGAGAACGACAATAACCCACAGACATCTGATTCTTCAAGAAGTGTAATGGCAGTAGGCCTCGTCCTTTTAGAGGTTGCCGCAATGGCAGCAGTTCTCTTCGTTTTCGGAAAGAAAAAGGATATCGAAGAGCCCCAGGAATAATTAAAATCAACAGCCCGCAGATTTAAGCGGGCTGTTTTGATAGGTGAGAATATGCAAGCTATTGAAAAGCGTAATTTTCAGTGTGAGCTGGAAGATATTATAAAATCACTTAAAAGCAAGCCAAAGCTTATGCTCCACGCCTGCTGTGCACCATGCTCGTCGTATGTGCTGGAGTATCTGAGTAAGTATTTTGAAATAACAATGCTGTACTATAATCCGAATATTACACCCGAAAGCGAGTATAAGAAAAGACTTTGCGAGCTTCAGAGATTGCTGGGTGAGGCTGATTTTGCACAGGGCGTAAAGCTCTTGCCGTGCGATTATGACCCCGAGCGTTTCTTTGAAATCGCAAAAGGCCTCGAGCATCTTCCCGAAGGTGAGGAAAGATGCTTTAAGTGCTATGAGTTAAGACTCAGAGAAACTGTAAAAGCCGCTATAGAGAATAGAAGCGATTACTTTACTTCAACGCTCTCTATCTCGCCGTATAAGAATTCTAAGAAGCTTGCCGAAGTTTCTTTAGCACTCGAAAGCGAGTACGGAATCAAGTGGCTCCCAAGCGACTTTAAAAAGAAAAACGGCTATAAGCGTTCAATCGAGCTTTCAAAAGAATACAATCTGTACAGACAAAACTACTGCGGCTGTATCTTTTCCAAAATGCAGTCAGAAGGGAAACTCCAAAATGATACGTCTGATTAGAGATGATGAGCTGGAGAAGCTGCTGGGACTCTATACCCACCTCCACGACAACGCTGTGCCTGCCGTCGATGACCGTATAAAGTCTGTGTGGGAAAGCATTGTGAACGACAAAAACCACAATATCATTGTTGCCGAGGAGCAGGGCGAAATCGTGTCCTCTTGCGTCTGCGTGATTGTAAGAAATCTTACACATGGGCAAAGACCGTATGCACTCATCGAAAACGTCGTGACAAATCCTCACTATAGGAATAAAGGCCTCGCAACTGCCTGCCTCAGCTTTGCAAAAGAGCTTGCCGTTACTGAGAACTGCTATAAGATTATGCTGATGACCGGTTCAAAGAGTAGTGCAACACTCGATTTTTACCGTAAAGCAGGGTACAATTCCAATGACAAAACAGCCTTTATAATGTGGCTGTGAAAGGATAGCGTATGAAGATTTATGATATTTCGCAGGAGGTTTTTGCCTGCACCGTTTTCCCGGGTGACCCTTCGCCGAAGCGCAACCTGATGATGCAGATTAAAAACGGCGATGTCTGTAACCTTACCTCAATCGAAATGTGTGCCCACAACGGTACCCACGTCGATGCACCATATCATTTTATAGATGATGGTAAGGCAATAGGCGAAGTTCCCCTTGACCACTATGTCGGATATGCAAGCGTCTTCCACCACGACGGCGATGTTACAAAAGCCGACGCAAGTGCTATCCTCAGCTTTGCAAAAACTCTGGGAAGCGATTGCGCCGAAAGAATTTTAATCGGCGGTAAAGCAACTGTTACAGAAGAAGCGGCAAGCGTATTTGCAGATGCAGGCGTGAAGCTCGTAGGAAACGAATCACAGACCGTAGGCCCCGAAAACGCACCGAAGAATGTCCATATGATATTGCTTGGTGCAGGAGTTACGCTTCTGGAAGGAATAAGATTACCAGAAGTTCCGAACGGAAAATATCTCCTGAACTGTGCACCTCTCAATCTCGGCGGTGCTGATGGCGCACCCTGCCGTGCAATCCTGATATCCGAGGAGGAATAGCATGCATAGAATCATGTTCGTCTGCCACGGCAACATCTGCCGTTCACCTATGGCGGAGTTTGTGCTTAAAGATATTACGCAGAAGCTAGGGATTGAGAATGAGTTTCAGATAGCATCAAGTGCTACAAGCACTGAGGAGATTTTCTGCGGAAGAGGCAACCCCGTCTATCCACCCGCTAAGCAGGAACTTGCAAAGCATGGCATTTCCTGCGAGGGCAAAAGAGCCGTGCAGCTCAAAGCGTCGGATTATGATAAGTATGATTTGTTCATCGGAATGGATAGTGCAAATATCCGCAATATGACACGGATGCTCGGCGGCGATAAGCTAGGTAAAATCCGAAAGCTGCTCGACTATGCCTACGGCGGCGATGTCGCAGACCCATGGTACAGCGGAGATTTTGAAGCTACATACCGTGACGTTACAAACGGCTGCAGAGGACTTCTCAGAAGTCTAGGATATACCGTAGAATAAATAAAAGCACGTCTTTAAAGGCGTGCTTTTTGTTTCTCTAAATCGGGAATAATACTCATTGACATTATAAGAATTTAGTTGTATAATATGAGAAAATATTTGCGGCATCGCTTACGGAGGTGCAGTATGGACGAAAATAAGAAGAATGATATTACCGACGATTCAGCAAAGGAATCCCGAACAGCTTCTGAGAATAATTCAGATGACAGTGAAAACGGTTCGACTCTGAAAATAATACTTTTAGTGCTTTCTCTGCTACTGTGGGGATATGCTATTTTTATAGGTCTGCGAAACGGTATCAGTACCAGTATCCGTAGAGAAGTGCTGGATTTATACAGCTTCGTTCACCCCATAGGCGACATTTGGTTTGATGCAATAGGTAGGAATGTATTACTGGCTTTTCTGCTTATAGTTTTTGCAGCTTATCCGATATATTATTTTATAGATAAGCGCAGTAAAAAGAAAGCGGCAAAAGAAAAACTGAAAAGTGAGACTAAGGAAACGGATAATCCTTTGAACGACGAAGACAGTACGGATATAAGCAAATCCGAAGATAACGAAACGGAATTTATAGATGAGCGGAAAAGAAAAAAGCGTTTTATCTGGTTTGCTCTTAGCTTCATTCCGTATCTGTATATACTCTGGTCGGGCGTATTCGGATTTTACTTCGGAGGATACGTATATGGCTTTGAAGGAATGTTTTTTGCTGCTGCTATTTTTACACTGGTTCCTGTGTATCCCGTACTTTTAATTTTTCAGATAATGTTCTACATATTCTCTGTAAGAAGCGGAAAGTTTGGGGAGAAACAAAAAAGGGGCACTGGTCGCATAGTGCTGGTACTGATATGTGCAACACTTGTAATAGGTATCGGTCATGCCATAATAAATGCTATTGATGAGTCGAAAAAAGAAAAAGCAGGAAGAATATACGTGGAGCAATATCTTGCCGAGGAGTATGGAGAATATGCCGAGGATATGGAAATCGTCGAATCTGACTATAACCCTGACTCTTATATAATTAAAACATCGCTTTTAGAAAATGGAAGTTTCGATGTGAGTATTGAGGATGGCGTTGTATATGATGGGCTCTACGATAACGGCCGTTACGGCTTTAAGTATGAATTCAAAGAGAAAAATAGCCTTGATGAAGTCCTCGGTGATTATCTGCTTGATACATATCTGAACATAGATAATTGTGACATGAATCCTCATTTGTATGATTACGATTTCAGAAAGTTTTTAGATGGTGACATCAAAGGTTTTGCTGAAAGCTGCGAATTCAATGTATTATTCGTGCATGTGTATGAGGACAAATACGACAGAGAAAAACTTGTTGAGGTTGCCAAGGAGCTTTGCGATGGTTTCTGTTCAGACCTGCCTCGGTACTCAGACCATAGTATCCCGAAGGTTAGATTTATTATTGATGGCGAGCGGGCGTTTGACACCATTATAATCAATACAGATTATGAAATTATAATGCACGTGATGAAATATGGCAGCTCGTTGGAGTATGAAGAGGTTCATTATATTTACGCAACCAACGAAATTACTGTCACTTCAAGAAATTCTGATTAGTTTATTCTATTGCAACTGCATATACCGTGTATTCATACACAACAAAAAAGCACCCCATTACGGAGTGCTTTTTTATTTGGTGAGCTATCCGGGATTCGAACCCGGGACCCTTTGATTAAAAGTCAAATGCTCTGCCAACTGAGCTAATAACTCATGCTGATTTAGACAGCTCTATTATTATATCAAATCTCAATCACAAAGTCAAGCGATATTTGATTATTTTTTGTTTTGTGGGAATTTTTTTGGCTCGCAGGTGAAAACGGAGTAATAACCTGCAGTAGCCTTATTGCATTTAGGGCGTTTGTGTGCTATAATAAATGTAGAATATATGTTCTTTATGATACAGAAACAGCGAGGTGTAACAATGAAGCTTATCCATCTATCTGACCTTCATTTCGGTAAGCGTGTAAATGAGTATTCGATGTATGAAGACCAGCAGTATATCGTTGAGCAAATCCTTTCGATAGTGAAGAACGAAAAACCTGACGGTGTGATTATCGCAGGAGATGTTTATGATAAATCCGTTCCGTCAGCCGAGGCGGTAACACTGCTCGATAGCTTTCTTACTGGGCTGTCTGAGCTGTGTGAGGATATTTTCGTTATAAGCGGAAACCACGATTCCCCGGAACGACTCGCCTTTGGCAGTAACCTTATGGAAAGATGCGGAGTACATATCTCTAAAGTGTATGACGGGAATGCAGTAAGTTATTCTCTGTCTGACAGCTTCGGCAAAGTTAATGTGTATCTCTTGCCGTTTATAAAGCCGGCAATTGTCCGTAAAGCACTTGACAGGGAAGATATCGTAAGCTATACAGACGCCGTAAAAGCGGCTATTGATAATATGCCGATAAACACAAGCGAGAGAAATGTTCTTGTAACCCACCAGTTTGTAACAGGCTCCAAAAGAAGCGAGTCTGAGGAAATCTCGGTCGGCGGAAGCGATAACGTTGATGCATCTGTCTTTGATGACTTTGACTATGTAGCCCTCGGACATATCCATTCACCACAGAATTGCGGCAGTGAAAAGATTCGCTATTGCGGCACCCCGCTCAAATATTCTTTTTCAGAAGCTGGGGACAATAAGTCTGTTACAATAGTCGAGCTTTTTGAAAAGGGAGAGCTGTCGGTCAGAACCCAGCCGCTTGTTCCACTCAGAGATATGGTGAAGATTAAGGGCAAATACAATGATATTATGCTCAGAAGCTTTTACGAAAATACATCTTATCCCAACGATTATGTCCATATCACACTGACCGACGAGGAGGATATAATCGATGCTGTAGGAAAGCTCCGAACAGTCTATACAAACCTTATGAAGCTTGAGTATGATAACACAAGAACCCGTTCGGTTCAGCATATCGAGGGAACAGAGAAATCAGAAACCGAACACCCGATTGATGTCTTTTCAAGACTGTACGAACTGCAGAACAATCAGCCGTTAACGGATGAACAGACGGCTTACCTGAAAAAACTTATCAGTGATATATGGGAGGGAGACAAATGAAGCCAATAACGCTCACAATGTCAGCATTCGGCCCATATGCCGATAAAACAGTCCTTCAGATGGACAAGCTTGGTGAAAACGGACTCTATCTCATAACGGGCGATACAGGTGCAGGTAAAACAACAATATTCGATGCAATAACCTTCGCTCTCTACGGCGAACCAAGCGGAGATAAGCGCGAAGTGTCAATGCTCCGTTCCAAGTACGCAAAGCCCGAAACCCCGACTTTCGTCGAGCTTACCTTTTCGTATAAAGGTAAGGAGTACTATATAAAGAGAAATCCGGAATATGAAAGACCCAAGGTTCACGGCGAGGGCTTGACATCCGAAAAAGCAAATGCCGAGCTTCACCTTCCCGACGGTAGAATTGTAACAAAATACAAGGAAGTTAATAAGGAGATTGAAGAGATAATCGGTGTCGATAAGAACCAGTTTTCGCAGATAGCTATGATTGCCCAGGGTGATTTTCTCAAGCTTCTTCTTGCAACAACCGACGAGCGACAGAGAATCTTCCAGAAAATTTTTCATACAAGACTCTACCATGTGCTCCAGGATAAACTCAAGGCGGAAGCCTCAGCCCTCAGAAATGAGTGTTCGGATATTGAAAACAGTATCGAGCAGTATAAAAGAGGAATTGCTGTAGGTAAAAATGAGTCTGTGTATTCGGAGCTTACAAGAGCACTCGACAACCCGACGGACACCAAGGAAATAATTGAGCTTCTTGCTACTGCAATCGAAAATGAAAAGCAGAATCAGACTAACCTTTCAAGGCAGTCAGAAAAGCTTGTGGCAGAGATTGAGGAAATAACAAAGCTCATAGTCAAAGTACAAGGCTGGGAGAAAGCTAGGAAGGATATAGAAAACGGCAGACGAATGCTCGACGAGTCGCTGGATAAGTGTGAAAAACTCGAAGCGGAAAGCGACCGCTGGCAACAAATGAAGCCGCAGCTCGATGACTTGGCTGTAAGCATTGCAAAAATCGAAAATGATATTTTGCAGTATGAGGAACTCGATTCAATCCTCGAAGATGGAAAATCCCGCCGTCAAAAACTCGACAGTAACCTGGAATTGCTCGGTTATCTTAAAACATCAGCCGAAAGTCTGTCATCAGAACAGCAAAAGCTCGATAATGAACGTGACGGTCTCAATGATGTTGGCGAAAGAAAAGTAAACTGCGAGTCGAAAATGAGTATGCTTGACGATAAGCTTCGTAGACTTTCAGAGCTTGAAAAGTCCGCAAAGGAGCTTGAAACGCTTGGGCTAAAATGTGACGCACAAAAGGAAAAGCTCAACAGTCTTCTTGATGTCTATAAAAGGGCATCGAAAACTTATGATGAGCAGTTTTCATTGTACCTGAGTGAACAAGCGGGTATACTTGCACATGAGCTAGTCCCGGGTGAGCCGTGTCCCGTATGCGGTTCAAAGGAACATCCGAAGCCCGCAGAAAAATCATATCATGCCCCTACAAGCGAGCAGCTCGATATATATAAGGATTCGGTTACTAAGTCAATGAATGAATCAAACGAAGCCGCAAAGGAAGCTTCGCAGCTGTCGGGAATGTTGGATACAAAGGAAAAAGAGCTTAAAAGGGCACTTTGTGACAACGGACTTTCGGACGATATAGGCTCAGCGTGTCTGAATATTTCATCGGCAAAGTCTGACACGAAAAAGGAACTTGATGGGGTCAAAAAACAGCTCGAAGAGCTTACAGGTCTTCATAACAGAAAGCTCAAGATTGATAAGCTTCTTCCCGATATCAGAAGTAAGCTTGACGAAACCCGTGAGAAAATAAGCACCGTAAGTGCTGCTATTTCTGTCGCTGAAGCTGAAATAAAAGCACTCAGAGATAACTATAATACCCTGAAGAGCAAGCTTTCCTATTCAAGTGCAAAGGAAGCTGTGAACGCAAAGTCTGAGCTTGTTTCTAAAAGGGATAGCATAAAGCAGGGGATAGAAACTGCCACAGATGCCGTTGTGAAGGAAAAACAAAACGTCGTGCGTTATGAATCGGCAATCAAAGAGATGACAAAGCTCCTTGACGGTTCATATGAAGTCGATTTGAATGAGCTTTACGAACAGCAGGATGACCTCAAAAAACAGCAGCAGGAAATTCTGTCAAGCCAGAAGAGTATCCATACTATAATAAAGAATAATGAGTATATCCGTGATAATCTGTCTGAGCAGAATGCAAATCTTGTAAAAACAAGCGAAAGCTGGCAGATGGTCAAGGCACTTTCCGATACCGCAAACGGCACACTTTCTCAAAAGGAAAAGGTAATGCTTGAAACCTATGTCCAGATGACCTTCTTTGACCGTATTATAAATCGAGCCAACACACGATTTATGGTTATGACCGGAGGACAGTATGAGCTTAAAAGACAAGCCACCGCAAGCAATAATAAAAATCAGAGCGGACTCGAGCTGTCTGTAATAGACCATTATAACGGCAGCGAAAGAAGTGTAAAAACATTATCGGGCGGCGAGTCGTTCAAAGCTTCGCTTTCTCTCGCACTTGGACTGTCCGACGAAATTCAGATGAATGCCGGCGGAATAAAGCTCGATACAATGTTTGTCGACGAAGGCTTCGGTTCGCTCGATGAAGAATCTCTTTCGCAAGCAATAAATGCACTCATAGGACTTTCACACGGCAACCGACTTGTCGGAATTATCTCACATGTCAATGAGCTTAAGGAAAGAATAGATAAGCAGATTGTCGTTACAAAGGATAAAACCGGCTCCAGCAGCGTGAGAATAGTCGAATAAAATATGTAAGGGATACCGAAGTGGTATCCCTTTTTCTATGAGCAGAAACGATGACCGCCGATTGTCTTGATGATTGGCCTGCTGTGAATGAATCTGTCGTTGGTCTTTGCAGGATTGTAATAGTAAATAGCACCACCCGACGGGTCCCAGCCGTTGAGTGCATCACGTGCAGCGTTGTATGCCGAGTCACTAATAGGCTGATTGAATTGACCGTCGGTAATCGCAGTGAATGCACCCTTCTGATATATTACACCCGATAAGGTGTCAGGGAAGGAGGGATGCTCAATTCTGTTGAGAACAACAGCACCGACCGCAACCTGTCCCTCGTAAGGTTCACCCCTTGCCTCTGCGGAAATAATTCTCGCAAGCAGATATACGTTTGATTCTGTCGCTGCAGGTACCTGACCAATGGAAATCCCCATTGCTGCAAGAGTCTGAGGTCCGGCAATGCCGGTCTGACTGATTCCTTTAATCTTCTGGAATTTTTTCACGGCAGCAGTTGTTTCTTCGCCATAATATCCTGTAACATCGCCGTTGTATAATCCCCAGTCGATAAGAAATTGCTGAATTGCCCTGACTTCAGTACCTCTGGAGCCAATCTTTGAAACTGCTGACTCGGTTTGTAAAAAATTCTTCGAGATTACATGCAGTGCCGAAAACACCATGATAAATCCGGAGAGTATAAGAATAAAAATGTAAACTCTGTGCTTTGTCATAAATAACACCTTCCTTGCACATATTGTAAGCAGAAAATCCTGTAATATTCGACCGCAAAATGAGAAATCGGGAATTGCTGTGTGCATTTTGAACATAAACTTTCAATATCCGATATGGTTTGCTGTCACAAAGGGAAAACCGAATTTTTTTGTCAAAAAAGTGTTGACATTTAGGTTTACAAGTGATAGAATAATAAAGTCGTCAAACGACAGACAAGAAACTTTCAAAAAAATAAAAAATATTTTTTAAAAAGTACTTGACAACTCGAAAACGACGTGATATAATAATTAAGCTGACCTCTGATAGAGGAAAGCGAATGCACCTTGAAAATTGAACAATCTTGGTTTAAACACAAAGAAGAAACCCTTGAGAAATTACTTTGAGTAATTTTATGAAAGGTCAAGACAAAGACCGAAAAAAATGAGTCAC
>JAGALZ010000047.1 GCA_017848055.1 Oscillospiraceae bacterium
CACGGGTGAGTTCAGTTAACCGCTTGTTCTTCTCCTGGTACTCCTGTTCTTTCGGGAAAGTTTGCTTAACGAGATTCTCGCTGAATTCTTTGAGATTATTTGTATCAGCAATCTGTTGTTTTTGCATTTCAACCTTTTCCGGCAGACGAGTGTCTATAAGGTTATCAAGACGTGTCAGATTTCCTTTGCCGGACATACCTAACGATGTGTCGAGCTGTATCTTCTTTGCTTTGAGAATCAAATGAGCTTGTACTAGTGCATCGGTAAATACACCGACTTCAAAACCTCTGTATGTACCGATATACTTGATATTTGCACCGAGATAGGCTGATGTGGCATTAAGAATTGCTTGTCCGCCATCTTTACGATTGTCATAGGTGACACCTTCAATTACTATGCTGAAAGGAGTTGAGTCTTGAGCAGATATCGTTTCATCGTCAATGTCGATACCCTTTGGAAACTGCTTTGCATATTCCTGTGCTTCTTCAAGGTTGGCAAGCATAGTCTGTTGGCTCTCAAGCTGTTTTGGTATCCTGGTTTCCAGATTACGTCTTGCTTGTGATTGTTCGTCCAGGAACTGCCTACGCTGCAGTTGTAATCTTTGTACCGATATTTTGAGGTCGAGATGTTCCTTGATTTTGGTGTTTCCTGTTGCGAGCATTTTTATCTCTGCATAGTAGAATGCCTGCTCGACAACATCATCAACACTTCTGCCACAAACCTTATCGGTCATAACCTGGGAGATAATCTTTTGCTTGTTCTCTATGAGCTGCCAGGAGTAAGCATCAAAACTCTTTTCTGTGACATAACGGAAAATTTCTACTTCCTCGTTTATATTGCCTTGACGAAGGATACGTCCTTCACGTTGCTCGATATCACTCGGCTTGAGTCGGTGATTCCGTTGTACTGACAATCGATGATATCTCTTGCGGTATCGTGGATGTTAAGAGCGTCGATAACCTTTTGATTGTTACTCTTAAAATCTTGTGGAGTCAGCTTTGCACCTTCACGGAAGTATATTACATTGTCAATAACTCTGTAAGAACCGTTAGGCATATCTGCAGGAGCATCAAGCTGTGTCTGCCCTTCATCTACTGAAAGCTGCTCACCTGGGTTTATCTCGATGATATTCTGACGGAACTGTACCTTGCCTTTAAGTTTATCTACACAGACAGATAAAGCATTTTCCAGGCTTGTTCCGTCAAGGACGCAAGTAGTATCAAAACCGAATCTCGTTGATGTTTCTTCGAGCTTTCCGCATATCATTTCTGGATTATTGATGTAATACTGATTTAGGTTGTGCTTGCGATATGAAGGAGCTATATACTGACCCGTGTATACCCAGCTTTTATCGAGCTTTGATGTAATCTCATCACGCTTCTGCAGAAAGATAATATCTGATACAGCTTCTGTTCCTGCGTTTGCTTTGAATGCCGTTTCCGGCAGTCTGATTGCACCTATAAGTTCGCAACGCTCAGAGATGTATTCTCTTACTTTGGCATTAGCCTTATCAAGAGTACCCTTTGAGGTTATGAAGGCTATAACACCACCGCTGTGTACTTTGTCAATTGTTTTGGCAAAGTAGTAGTCGTGAATCCTCATATTGAGCTTGTTATATCGTTTATCATCTACCTTGAAATCACCAAAGGGAACATTGCTTATAGCTACGTCAAAGTAATCGTCCGGGAGCTGTGACTGTTCGTAGCCGCAGACCTGGATGTTTGCATTCTGATAGAGCTGCTTAGCGATTCTGCCGGAGATACTATCAAGTTCTATACCATAGCACTTACTATTGTTTCTGATTTCTTCCGGCATTCTTCCAAAGAAGTTGCCGACAGCCATAGCTGGCTCAAGGACTTTACCGCCCTTGAAGCCCAGGCTTTCCAAAACCTCATACATCTTGTCAATGATAATTGGTTGTGTGTAAAACGCTGTTGTTGTGCTTTCCACCGCTGATGAGTATTCTTCTTCTGACAGCAGAGCCTTCAGCTCGGTATACTCGTCAGCCCATTTGCTTTCATCGAATGCGTCAGAGAGACCACCCCAACCTACATACTGTGCAAGAACTTCCTGTTCTTCGGCAGTTGCAAGTCGGTTTTCGCTTTCAAGCTTTTTAAGCAGCTTTATAGCTTCGACGTTTTTGCGATACTTTTCTCTAGGTTTATCTACACCCAGCTCCATATCTGTAATTGTGTAGTCGAGCTTTGTTGTAGGACGTAAAGCTTCGACAAGCTTTTCGGTTGCCTTCGTCTGTTCCTTAGCGGAGTTTATATCTGCAATTCTTTCAGAATGAAAAATAGGATACCAGCCCGTGTTATCATCTCGAAGCTCTGCGGTTTCTTTATCTTCGTCAATGTTTGTGACTGTATAAGTGCGGTCAGATAGCTTGACAATCTCACCTACATGTAATGTATCAGTTCCGGAGGTCTGAGTTATATCTTCTTCAGTTTCAACAGGCTCATACATTTCAGCAAAGATTTCCTGTGCTTCGTCTTCATCATAATAACGAGTCAGCTCTCCTGTAATGCTGTCAACAGCACTCGTCAGCATATATCCCTGGTGAGAGATGTTGTTGAGCCATTGCGATGTGAATGATGATAGGTCGGAACGTTGAGCTTCGGTTGTAGCTTCTTCATAGTAGGCAATCGAGCTTTGCTCAAATGACAATGGTATTAGCTTGTGTTCTTCTGAATCAATCTGATATTCGATAGATGGGTCATACATCATATCTCCATTTTGCATATAGTAATGATACAGAAGTAGTATGTCATCGTGCTTTTCTGCTATCAATGTTTCGTAGCAAGATACCCTGGGTACTTCATACTTTTCATAGGTATGTGTACCGTCGAAAATTCCGGGGAACAGCTTAGCAGCCTTGTCATAATTTCTATTAGTGATATCAATTATCTTACATAAGCAAAGGGTAGTCCGGCTAACGTATGACTACCCCTTGAGGAGAGCGACTCCCTGCTTATGTGATGTGTGTGATTCCGCACATCCTTGAAAACACCTTTGCAGATGCTCTCAAGGATGTGTGCCACGTGGCACACTTTTTGTATATATGATTCAATCATCTTCCAGCTAATCAGTATTAATGTTCTTGTGGGCTACATCAAATGCATTACCGCCAAGTTCTTGCAATATATAATTATACTGATTTGCGTTTTTACAACGGTAAAAACCTACTCGTGCAATGTACTCTTTGCAGCACATAATTCTTGCATTGTCATTTTCCTCACCATAATCAGCTTCAAGCCAAGCTTTTTCTTTTTCCCAGCATACACAAAGTGATGTTGGAATTTGGTAAGTTTTCAATGTTATAAATTTTGATGATTTTTCAATTATATCATCGCCAGATATACAAGAATCTAGTTCTTTGTTAAACTGTTCTATTACTATTGACCTTGCCTTCTTATCACAATATATAACAAACAATTTAGCTGATACACAGGTTATAAGGAAAAACGCTACCACAATAAGAAACGAGAAAAATGTAATATATTCAATTTTTGTCGTAAACACCATTATGGCACATGGGATTAGTGCAATTGCAATTGTTCCAAGCATTTTGACCATGCAATAATTACCGAGAGATTGTGCTGTCTCTTTGAATTCGTCCAGTTCATCTACTGTATACCTATTGTAGTTCTTTTCCATTTGTATTTACTCCTTTCATCTACTCATTGTCTTACCGACAGTCCGGTCGAACACATCATCCTTATGAAGCTGCTTAATCACAGGTGTAATTGTTACTGCAAGAAGTTCAGTTAAGTCGTAGAATTACAAGGTAGTCCGGCTAACGTATGACTACCCTTGAGGAGAGCGACTCCCTGCTTATGTGATGTGTGTGATTACGCACATCGTTGAAAGCACCTTTGCGGATGCTCTCAAGGATGTGTGCCATAAAGACACACTTTTGGTTCGCATAAATGATGAACTACTTTCTTTTGCTTTCTGACAACCATTTCTGCACATCTTCGATTGTCAGCTCAAAGAACTGAAACACATCATATAAATTTGCATATCTTGTCTCGCCGTAGATGCGGAATCTTTCCTTCCCGGTGACCTGAATAAATCCTTTTCGAGCTAATTTCCGAACTTGCTCGTTTGTTATACCAAATTTTTGTTGCCAATGATATGAGCTTATTCCTACTTTGTATTTCTCGGCTAATGCTTTTGCTCCGATTTTCTCAATGATTAGCTTTACAAGCTCTTTTTTCGTAATACTCTTGGACACTTCGATTTTCAAAGCGTCAGCTTCTGTAACCAAGTCACGTAACATTACATTGTTCTGAGTACCTTTATTTTTAGAACACTCAGCGATAACAAACTCTTCTGGCGTATTATATTTTAAACTATACATTGTATTTACTCCTTACTCTGATTGATAGTCTTGCTCTGTTTCTCGGAACACAGCAATTTGTGCATTATTCCCACTTCAAACTCCGAGAGTCTGCCGTTTTGAATAATCCCGAATAGTGCTGTTGCATCCGCATAGATGTTTTTAAAATTTACATCGAAGTCAGCCTGTCCGACGGAAAATGCTTTATGTAAAGCAATGCATAAGCATTTGATTTCCTCGTATTCGAGTTCCACTAAAGCTGAGTTGTCGTTTATTTCTTTGATAATCATATTTTGCACCTTCCTTGTTCACAAAGCAGTTATGTAACTTTTAGCTTCGTTCTTTTCAATGCCAAGTTCCTTGGTAAATTCAAGGTATCGGGATGCAGCTCTCTTAGATAAGTCA
>JAGALZ010000048.1 GCA_017848055.1 Oscillospiraceae bacterium
CATACACTGCACATATGGATATAAGAACCGAATCAACCTGATTCCCGGAGTTGATACATTCCAGAAAGTGAAAAGGTGATCGTGATGTTAAGACAAGGACTATACGTTGCTGAGAACGATGAAAGTATTTGGAACGCATATACCATTGAGATGCGAGTCAAAGAGACGGACAAATCCTATATCTTTGAACTTGTTAAGCTTGAAAGCCGATACGCAGCTTCACATATTGAAACATTTTTCAGCAAGGACAAAAGAGTTGTTCTGAGAAAGAATAAGGGTGGTCATGCAATGCGCGTGTGGGGAGAAGATAGTTTTACTTTTTACCCATACCAAGCAGGCATCCCGTATTATTTTAAGTTAGCAAAGGAGAAAGCACATATGGAAATGAGAATTTATAAGGATGAATTTAATGCCGTCAATGCGATGGCTGAGAAGCACAAGGGGTTATCTCTCTCCGGAGAAAAGTATTTGATTCGTCCTTTCAAGGACTGGTACGACTTCTTGAAGGAAGGTTCCGAACTTCATCATGCAGTTCACTATTATGCCATCAACCAGTATAGAAGAGGCGAGGATTATCTGTTCGCGATGCGTAAGACAGATGAACCGGATACGCCTTTTATTACATTGGAATTCGATCTTGATGGCAACCTTAAACAGGCTCGTAAGCTTCATAACGCTATTGCTAAGGAGGAAGACGAGCTTGCGTTTATCAATGAGTTCCGCAAGAAGGTGCTGATGCCGTACATCATTGAGCAGAAGAAAAGCACAACATACCTTCATCTGCTTGAAACCTTCTGCAAGGAATTTGGATCCTATGTAACCGGCAATTGGAAGGAGAATCACCTGAACATTTATATTCATCTGCGCGAGGAACCACTGCGCATTGCCTGTTACGGACTTGGTAAAGTAAACTGGTCTGGAGAGTCGGATCCTGAGTATCCGTTCCATAAAAGCCTTCAGGCATTGCTGCCGGAAATTCCTAAGGGTGTCCAGGACATCCATGTGGAGTTCAATTGCGGCAGAATGTTTAATGTAAATCTTACAGTAGAATAAAAGAAAATGGGCACCCGAAATTTTTTTGAAAATTTCGGGTGTTTTTTACTTGCCAAATCAAATTCCCTAAATAATACTTCGCACGTAACTTTTAAAAGTCAAAAAAAGAAGGAGGAATGTGAATCTGTCACTGCGGTTCCGGGGCGGAAATTGTATTCGGTTTTAAGGAAGGGCCTGAATGCAAAAGTAAACCTGACAGGGATATGCGCAAATCGTTTCTACTGGAAACCGATTTATATCGGAGAATCGAGATGTGATACGCAGGGCAAATAAATTATTAAAGGAGGAAAAATGGAGCAATACGATAACAAACGAATTGTATATGCTGCATCCTATGCGTTGCTCAAAAGATTTGTCCGCAAGGGCATTATATCAGCGCAGACCTTTGAAAAATTAAATATTGTTATGGCTGAATGTCAAGTATGCGATGTGATAATTTCGCATCATTGTGAAAAAGACGAGAAAAATTAAAATGAAATTAATGAAGCGAAAGAGAGGAAAAAGATATGGCAGTTGAGAAAAAAGTTCAAGTCATCAAGGGAAAGAAAAGCACCGCCAACGATGTTTTGAGAGTGGCTGCATACTGCAGAGTGAGTACGGATTCCGATGATCAGGTCAACTCATTTATGGCGCAGATGCATTATTACTACAGTTTTATTCAACAGGCTGAGAATATGGAACTGGTTGATGTTTATGCTGACGAAGGTATAACCGGTACAAGTGTTGCAAAGCGTGATGATTTTAACAGAATGATCAAGGATTGCAAGTTAGGCAAAATTGATCGGATATATGTGAAAAGCGTATCACGATTTGCACGAAATGCTTTGGATTGCTTGGAGTATATCCGTCTGTTAAAGGAATATGGGGTATCTGTATTTTTTGAGAACGACGGTATTGATACATTGACATTGAATTCCGAATTGATTCTATATGTCAAAAGCGCTTTTGCACAAGCAGAATCTATATCGGGTTCAAAGCGAGTACAGACGGCAAATCGAATGAGGGCCGAGAATGGTAACTATATCTTTATGGCTACTCCGTTCGGATACCGAATGGAAGAAAATGAACTGATACCGATTCCGGAACAGATTTCTGTCGTTCAACGCATATTCTGGGAATACCTTGCAGGAAGCGGTGCGGGAAAAATTGCTGTGCAGCTTAATGCAGATCCTGATATACCCGGAAAGCCATGGGGAAAAGAAAGGGTTCGATATATTCTTTCTAATGAAAAATATGTGGGGGACAGTTTGTTCCAAAAAACATATACTCCTACGGTTGTTCCGTTTCGAAGTATGCGTAATCACGGTGAGGTTGAACAATTTTACATTACTAACACTCACAAAGCAATAATTGATAGAGAGACCTTTAATGCTGTTCAGGAAATGCTAAATAGTAATAAGCAGAAAAAGGCGAAAAGATCAAAAAACAAGAAGTTTAATCTTAGCGGGAAAATATACTGCGGTTACTGCGGATGGGCCTATAAAAGACGAATCCAAAATGAGATTGCCTATTGGGTCTGCTCTCACGATGGTGTTGCAGGACAGCAATGTAAAACGAAACCTCTCAGCGAGGAGGTATTCTTTAAGACATTTGTGAACTTCTACAATCGCTTGCGATTTCACGAAAATCTTATTCTTCGCAGCGCTGTTACAAGGCTGGCGGAGATTAAGAAAACCATAACCTGTATGGATTCAGAAATCGGTGAGATCGATAAGCAAATTGGGCAACTGACCGAGAGACATAATCTGTATATGACATTGATGAATGCAGATCAGATGGATGAAGTTTCTTTTACAGAACAGTGCGCTAAGATTGAAAGAGAAATCACCAAGCTGCGTTCCAGAAGAAATAAGCTTCTTATTGAAGATGACGATGAAAGAAGTATTGATGACATAAGGACGCTTCGAGAAAGATTATCGAATTCTCCAAAGGCAATCCTGGAATTTGATATTGAGTTATTCGACACAGTGGTGGAGAAGGTGATTATAGAAGATGATAACAAGGTGTCTTTTGTGCTTCGATGCGGAATGAAATTAAGGGAGGCGATAGCGTGGAATTAAGGACAGTTTTGTACGGATATAACAAATATCAGTTTCAATTTTTGATTAATGAAGAAGAGGCAATAATCGTTCGGAGAATATATGATGAGTATATTTCAGGAAAGACATTACTCCAAATTGCAAATGCATTGACCGCAGAATCGGTGGTCTACTATAGGGATAGAACGACCTGGTCGAAACAGGCGGTTCGACGTGTTATTGAAAACTCTCACTATGCCGGTGATAAGGAATATCCGGCGATTGTAGAGAAAGGTGTCTATAAGAAGGCAAATAAACTTCGACTTGAAAAAGGTGGCGATAGGGAAAAGGATACCCCCGAAATTCGCTATTTGAAGTACCATACAAAATGTGCTCAGTGCGGAGGAAGGATAACACGAAAAGCCCATTACAGTGGAAAGCGAGAAGCTTGGCATTGCGTTAACGGTTGCAAAACATCAAGGTACTTAGATGACAAGGCGTTTTTATCAGATATTCTTTCGATTATAAATTGTGTGCTGGATAATCCCAACATACTGCTTCAACCGCACAGCGAAGAAGAACAGTACAGACCATCAATTAGGGTACAGAGAGATGAACGCACATTAAATGATCTTATGCAAAGAGATAATATGACATTTGTTTCTGCAAAGAAGATGTATTTCGATGTGTTGGCCGATCAATTTGATCTCTGTAAGATTGACAGGAGTTATGCCGTCACTGATGCTTTGGTTGAGTATGTTGCAGAATGTGAGCCAATCGATGATGTATCTACGGACTTGTTTAGGGTAATTGTCGATGAAATATTAGTTGATGATGCCGGCAGAGTTTCGATTAAATTCGCAAATGATGCTGTAATCAAAACAGATGAAAGAGGTGTAGATGATGAACGAACCTGTTAAAGGTACAGTAAAAACCGTAACGAAAATCGCAGCGAATCCAGCTTTGTCAAAGAAACACGATCCCAACAGGGTTCTTAAAGTTGCTGCATATTGTCGTGTGTCTACAGATGATGAGGACCAGCTTAACAGTTACAGAACGCAAAAAAATTACTATTCTGAACTTATAAAAAAGAATCCAAAGTGGCGTTTCGCAGGCATCTATGCCGATGAGGGCATCACCGGTACAATGGTAAAGAAACGTGATGATTTTCTTCGGATGATTGAGGATTGTGAAAAAGGGAAGATTGACCTTATTTTAATAAAGTCTGTTTCACGATATGCAAGAAACATTGTTGACTGTATTTCGTATATCCGCAAACTGAAAGCACTTGGAATTGGCATTTACTTTGAAGAGCAGAATATTAATTCCCTAACTGAGGATAGTGAAGTTTACATCGGTATATACGGTGTGTTGGCTCAGTCGGAAAGTGAAAATATCAGCGCGAATGTTAAGTGGGGTATTAGTAAGCGAATGCAAAACGGAACATATGCTTGTCGTATTCATTTGCTTGGATATCGGAGGAATAAGGAGACAAAAGAAATCTATATTGTTCCCGAGGAAGCTGAAATTGTAAAGAAAATTTTTCAGATGTATTTACAGGGAATGAGTATGGATCAGATTAAAAATTATCTTGAAGCCAGTGGGTTTAAGACCATTAACGGAAAATCTACATGGGATAAAAAGACGATAAAAGGTATTTTAACCAACGAAAAGTATGTTGGAGATATTATTTATCAAAAAACATATCGCGAAGATTGTATAAGCAAGAAGACGAAAATCAATCGCGGAGAGATTGACCGTTACTTGGTTACGGATAATCATCCTGCGATAATTGATCGCGAAACTTTCAGATTGGTTAAGAGAGAATTGGTAAGGCGAAGTTCCAAAAGACGTTCCTCCAGTAATGCAATTACCGAGCTTGGAAAGTACAGCGCCAAATATGCACTTAGCGAATTGCTTTATTGTGATGTTTGCGGTAGTCCTTATCGAAGAAAGGCTTCGGTTAAAAAAGGTGTGAGAAGAGCATACTGGAGATGTTTAAATCATTTGGAAAATGGGAACGAGGCCTGTCCACAGGTGAAAGGTATAGAAGAACAATTACTTCATAAAGCAATATGCAGAGGACTTACAAAATGCATACCGGATGCCGGTGATGTTAAGTCGTTGGTTGTCACAATGTTGGCGTACGCTACATCAGAAGATGAATTGCTGATTGAAAAACAAACTCTTGAATCTGGGATTCAGGAATTACAAAACAAGGCATACGAAGCTGAGGATATGTGTATAAGAACCCAGGGCGACAAGCAACCTTATATGGAGCAGATCAAAAAATATTATGCTTCCATAGCACAGTTAAGGACGAGACTTGAAGAGGTAAAAAAGCAACTTGACAATAGTGAAGATTTTCAAGCTGAGATGAGCCGTATCGATGGAATGTTTAATGATGAAGAAATTTCCTTTGAGGAATATGACGATGACATTATTCGATATTTGGTTGAAAGTATTCGTGTTACTGAGGAACGAAAACTAATCATAAATATCAAAGGTGGAGGTAGCATAACGGAAGATTTATGTGAAAAAGAAGATTGAAATATGCAATACGATCAGGGGTAAATCTATGAAAATCCTTGATTTTTCAATGATTCTATGGTATACTGATTCCAGTAAGAAAGGGTGCCGAAATTTGAGCCAATATCAAGGGGGTTCATTTTCGGGGAGTACACCCATTATGCCCCGATGTACTAAAGTGCGTCGGGCATTTTGATTTGTGATGTACAAGGCGGTGCTATTATGAAGAAAACATATATTACAACAATGCCAAACCATATCGGTGCTTTTTTAAAAGCAAGCCGCTGTTTTGCACAGCTTGGTATAAATATAACAAGAGTCAGCTATAACAAGGCAATCGACTCTCATACTCTGTTTATTGACGCAGAAGGTACCGCTGAGCAGCTTGCTAAAGCAGATGAAGAACTCGAAAACATAGGCTATCTGCATAACGAAAAAGCTGACAAAAGTATCGTGCTGTTGGAGTTTGAGCTTTTGGATAAGCCGGGAAGTGTTACGGATGTTCTGGAGCTGATAGATAAGTTCGATTTCAATATCTCCTATATCAGTTCTCAGGAAAATGGCAGCGATTATCAGCTTTTCAAAATGGGACTGTTTGTCGATGACGCAAATAAAATAACAACCTTCCTTTCAGCGGCAAACGAGCTTTGCAGAGTCAGAGTAATTGATTATAATCATACGGAAAAGATATACGACAACAGTATTTTCTACAATAGCTTTGTCTCTGAAATCGCAAAAAGCATCGGGCTTTCTGACGATATGAAGGACAAGCTCCTTATAAATACAAACCTTGCAATGCAGACACTCGATGAGCAAGGACTTTCACCATACAAAACCTTTGACAGTATCGGAAAATTCGCTCAGCTTCTTTCGTCCTGCAAGGGAGAAGCATTCCTTCCACGTATTACAAATCATAAAATTACCGATGCAACAGAGATTGTCCTCATTGAGCCACCCTGCGGAAGCAACACAGCAATCATAAAGCATAAGAACGAAGCTCTGTTTATTGACTGCGGATATGCCTGCTATAAAGACGAAATGACAAGTATATTCAGAAAGATTCTGCCTGATTTTGATAGTATGAAGAAAACTGTGCTCATTACCCACGCAGACCTTGACCACTGCGGACTTCTGACAATGTTTGATGAAGTTTATGCAAGCGAGAAAAGTGCAGAATGTCTCCTTGCGGAATACAACGGCACGGACGGTTTCAGAGAGCAGAACAGACTCCATAAACCGTATATCAATATCTGTAAGATTCTCACAGGCTATAACCCGCCAACCCCCGACAAGGTAAAGGTGATGCATAAGGGCAGAGAGGATATGTCTGCACCGCTGTTTCAGACCGGATTCTTCGATTTCGGAGATTTGCATTTTGAGGTATACGAAGGAATGGGCGGACACCTTCCCGGAGAGATTGTCCTTATAGATTATGAGCATCATATCGCATTTACGGGGGATATATATGTCAATATAAAAGGCTATACACCCGAGCAGGCTATGTATAACCAGTATGCACCGATTCTTATGACCTCTGTAGACACAAATCCAAAGCAATGCGCAATGGAACGAGCTGCAGTTATGCAAAGACTCGGAGCAGGAGAGTGGCAGATTTTCGGTGCCCACGGATACAAGAAAGAATATAGCGTTGGTTTTACACCCAGTAAATCCGGACGGTGAACTTACACCCAGTAAATCCGGATAACGTGATGTATTAATGTGAGGTAGAAAAATGAACAAGGATATGTGTGTGACCTGCGATGACGGAATTCTTAATATCCGTGTAGGTGCTATTATTATCAAAGACGGAAAGCTTCTTATGGTAGGTAACGAAAGAGCAGACTATCTCTATTCCGTCGGCGGAAGAATTAAATTTGGTGAAACAGCTGAAGATGCCGTTGTGCGTGAAGTGTATGAAGAAACGGGAGTTAAGTTGGAAATTGACCGTCTCGGTTTCGTGCACGAAAACTATTTTTACGGCGATTCACCCTCAAATCTCGGTAAGCTTATTTATGAGATTTCGTTTTTCTTCTATATGAAAGTACCTCATGATTTTGAGCCAATCAGCGAAAGCTTTACAGAGGATAACAGCAAAGAGCACTTGCGGTGGGTTTCGCTTGACGAGAATATCGTAATGTATCCGCAGTTTTTTAAAGATGAACTCAAGAATCCTGCAGATACGGTAAAGCATTTTATCTCTGACGAAAGATAGAATATTGGCTGATAGAACAGATAGCCCGTGAAGAATTCTTCACGGGCTTTTTCAGACTTTCCGACATCTGTGCGGTTTGTTCTTTACTGAAGCTTTGTGATGATAAGCTGTGCAGAAACAGGATTTGTACCGCCTGCAGAAGGTGTAAGCGTAAGAGCAGTAGCGTTTCCAGTAGGGTTTCTTACTGTAAGAACGGATTCATCAGCAGTTGTCTCTACAAGTGCCATTCCGACTATCTGGGATGTTCCGGTAGCTCTGCCGACAACAGTGTAGTCAAGCTCTGTGCCGTTAAGCGTAAGTGCAAGCTGTCCTGCTTCGTCAACACTTGCCTCAAACATAACCTGATAAATTCCGGGTGTTGAAAGGATAACAGAGGTGTCTGTTCCTCTCACAATGTCTGTTCCCGACGATGGGCCATCCTGCGGAAATTCAACATCAGCACCGACTGCGATTGTTGCAGCGTTGTCGGGTGGCATTACAGCGTAAAACTGAGCGAAGCTTGCTATTCCACCTGGTTCACCGGCTGGACCCTGCGGACCTGTAGCACCCGTTGGACCCTGCGGACCGGTCTCACCGACAGGACCCTGCGGACCTGTTTCACCAATCGGACCCTGCGGACCAATAGGACCCTGAGCACCCGTAGCTCCCGTAGCACCTGCAGGGCCGGGAGGTCCCGGAGGACAGTTCAGACAGTAGTTGTAATCAGGAATACAGCCGTAGTAGCTTGTTTTGCTGCTCACTGCACCGTTACAACAGCTTCTGCAAAAGCTGTTTTCTTTTTCGTACATAGAATATGCTCCTTCATAAAATACTAGGCGTATATACGCCCATTTCATAATATGAAGAAATCTGTCGAATGACACAAAAACCCCGACCAGAATAGTCGGGGATGATTATTATAATAAAGTAATTCCGTTTTTAGCACACTCAGCCATCATATCGGAAGGCCAGATTGATACCTGCACTTCGCCGATGTGTGCCTTTTCAAGGAGAAGCATGCAAAGTCTTGACTGACCGATACCGCCGCCGATAGTGAGCGGAAGAGTACCGTCAAGAATTTTGCTGTGATACTCGTACTTTAGTCTGTCCATAGCATCACATTCACGGAGCTGACTTTCAAGTGACTGTGCATCAACTCTGATACCCATGGAAGAAACCTCAAGTGCGTTATCTAGAACATCGTTCCAGAGCATAAGGTCGCCGTTGAGTGACCAGTCATCATAGTCGGGCGCTCTGCCGTCGTGCTTTTCTCCGCTTCTGAGCTTGCAGCCTATCTGCATAATGAATACGGTCTTGTGCTCCTTTACGATAAGACGCTCTCTTTCCTTCGGCGTTTTGTCAGGATACATGTCTTCAAGCTCCTGAGAGGTAATAAAGAACGGAGTATCGCATATAGTGCCTGTAAGCTGAGGATAACGAAGGTTTACCTTTCTCTTTGCAAAAGCGATAGCCTTCACAATAGCCGTAACAGTTTCCTTGAGAAAATCAATCGTTCTCTCTTCACGGCTGATAACCTTCTCCCAGTCCCACTGGTCAACAAAAATGGAATGAATATTGTCAGCGTCATCGTCACGTCTTATAGCATTCATATCTGTGTAAATGCCTTCGTTTACGTTGTAGCCGTATCTGTAAAGAGCAAGTCTTTTCCACTTTGCAAGTGACTGAACAATCTCAGCCTCGCTGTCGATTTCCTTGATTGAGAACTCAACCTTTCTCTCAACACCATTGAGGTCGTCGTTGATACCGCTGCCCTTTGCAACAAGCAGGGGAGCAGTAACTCTGTCAAGCGTCAAAGCGAAGGATAAAGCCTGCTGGAAAATGTCCTTGATGTATTTGATAGCGTGCTGTGTTTCTCTGAGTGTAAGTGCTGACTTGTAGCCATCAGGAATCTGCAAAGCTCTGGACATATATATCATTCCTTTCTTGATATGTGGTAAATCGGAAGCTTATCTGATGCTTCCTACGGTTCTTGGGTAGAGAATAACGTCTCTGATGTTTGAAACGCCTGTTACGTACATAATGAGTCTTTCGAATCCGAGACCGAAGCCGCCGTGCGGAACGGAGCCGTACTTTCTCAGGTCGAGGTAGTCACCGTAAAGGTCAAGGTTCATACCTCTCTCCTGCATAGCAGCAACAAGCTTGTCGTAGTCAGCCTCTCTCTCGCTTCCGCCGATGATTTCGCCAACGCCCGGAACAAGCAGGTCAACAGCAGCAACAGTCTTGCCGTCTGCATTCTGCTTCATGTAGAAGGACTTGATTTCCTTAGGGTAGTCAGTAACGAATACAGCCTTCTTGAACACCTTTTCGGAGATGTATCTCTCGTGCTCTGTCTGAAGGTCACAGCCCCAGTCAACAGGGTACTGGAAGTCCTCGCCCGACTCCTTGAGAAGTCTGATTGCCTCTGTGTAGGTAACGGTAGCAAAATCGTGTGAAATGAGGTCTTCAAGTCTAGCAATAAGTCCCTTTTCAAAATGTGCGTCAAAGAAAGCCATTTCGTTAGGGCAGGAATCAAGAACAGTTCTGATAACAGTCTTAATCATATCCTCAGCAATTTCGATAATATCAGGAAGCTCAGCAAATGCAACTTCCGGCTCAACATGCCAGAACTCAGCAAGGTGCTTTGGAGTGTTGCTGTTTTCAGCTCTGAAGCTTGGGCCGAAGGTGTAAATCTTACCCATAGCCATTGCAGCAACTTCGCCCTCGAGCTGACCGGAAACGGAAAGCCCGGCCTTCTTGCCGAAGAAGTCGTCTGCGTAGTATTCTGTTTCGTTCTTGTAGTTTTCAGAGTAACCGATAGTAGTTACCTGGAACATTTCACCCGCACCCTCGCAGTCACTGCCTGTGATAAGAGGAGTGTTGATGTAAACGTACTTTCTGTCCTGGAAGTAGCGGTGAATAGCCGCAGCCATTACAGAACGTATTCTCTGAACAGCGTTGAAGGTGTTTGTTCTGCCTCTGAGGTGTGGCATAGTACGTAAGAACTCAAGTGTGTGACCCTTCTTCTGAAGCGGGTAGTCGGTAGGGCAGTCGCCGAGAATTACGATGTCATCAGGATTTACAGCAATTTCAACTGTGTTGTTTCTTCCTTCAACAACAGTGCCTACAACCTTGAGAGAAGTACCTACTCTTGGTGCCTTGTAATCTGTCTTCTGTGTCTTGTCAACAACAACCTGAATGTGCTTGAAGGTTGTGCCGTCGTTAAGCTCAATAAAAGCTACGTTCTTTGAATCTCTTGATGTTCTTACCCAGCCGCATACAGTAACGCTGTTGCCGATGTACTGAGCATTTTCGAAAATATCTCTGATGTCAATGTGCTTCATAATACCATTTCCTTTCTTTTTTGCAAAATAAAAAACTCCGTTCCTAAAAAACATTAGGACGGAGCATAATCTACCCGTGGTGCCACCTAAATTACCGCATTGCGGTCACTCTCACACTCATACATAGTGCTTTCCGTTTAACGCACGGCAACGACGCACCTACTGATTGCAAACGCAACGTTCAGCTTGCTGCTCGGGAGTGTTATTCGCAAGGTCTCTGCTGCACGGTTTTCACTGTCCCGTACTCACTTTGAGTGAGCCTCCTTGTTACTTCTCTCCGTCAAGGCATTTGTAAGGCAATTAAAATACTCCGTTATTATAACACCATTTTTTATTTCTGTCAAGTGAAATCTTCTCTCTTGTTTGACATTTAAAGATTACCGTGCTATAATACCTTCTAAATTATAATCATAAGGAGAAAAGAATGCTTACTCTAAAGAGAATAAACTACGAAGATAAAGAAAAGCAGTACCTTTTTGTCAAGGATATCCCGTACGACGAAAACGGCTTTATAAATGAATACTCAGGAATAAGCAAGGAAGAATTTGCGTCGAAGGCAATCCCTACTCTTATCGCACACGAGAAGGGCGAGTGTCTGCCCGAAGGCTATGTTCCAGAAACATATTATTTCCTGTGGGACGATGATACAATAGTCGCACAGTTCAGATTAAGACACTACCTCTGTGAAAGCCTCGTAAACGGTGCAGGTCATATCGGTTACTATGTCGGCAAGGAGTTCAGGGGCAGGGGATACGCAACAAAAGGTCTTGCACTTCTTTTGCAGGAAGCAAAGAGCATTGTCCCCGAGGATGAGTATTATCTCAGAGTCAATAAGGATAACATGGCTTCACTTTCCGTTATGCTCAAAAACGGCGGATATATCCACCACGAGGACGACAGCAAAATCTACGTCAGAATAAAGAAATAAAACAAGGGTACCGAGCATTAAGCTCAGTACCCTTTATGTTTTAGTATTCGCAAAGCTTCTTGTCAATGTATTGCGGAAGTGTAAGTCCAGAGCGCTTGCATTCTCTTAAAAGCTTCTCGCAAATGCCGTTCATCTTCTTTGAAGTGCCGATGAAGAGCTTGTAAACAAAGAACTCAAATACTCCGAGTATGCCGATGAAGAGGAGTACCTCCCAAATCTTATCACCGCTTAATCCGTTTGAAATACCCGCAGAAATTATCAGAACAACGAATATTATATCCATAATAACCTCGAAAACCTTGTTCGCCCTGTTGTCCTTTTCAATAACGGTTATGAAGTCCTCTTCGGTGGTCTTGCCATTCCTGAGAAGCCTCTTGTAGCGTCCCTGCCAGCCCTGTAAAATAGCCTTTTCATAGGTCTTGTTCTCCTGCTTTCGATAGTAGCTGTCCTTCTTAATCTGCTTTGAAAGATTTTTTATGGTGCCGTAGGTCTTGTAGTTTATTACAAGCTTTACAACAGAGTAAATAACACAGTAAACAGCCGCAACAAGTGCTACTATCCAGCTTTTTGCCATAATAGAAATGCCCAGAGAAGCCGTCGCAAATATTGCAATAAGCCACAATACGATAAGTCCTGCATTGGCAATCTCTGCACGGTCGTGATTCTTTGGGAAAATCGGTGCAATGAATACAGCCGATACAGTCATAAAACCGATTCCGAGTCCAAACCCAACGAGGTATGCACCGATGTTCAATTCTATCCTGAATGCATCCGATACACTTTCGCTCGCCATAAATATGCATATAAGCTCAAAGAAAAACGCGACCAAACAACCTCTGAAAAGTATCTGCGGTATCTGTAAAAGTCTTGATTTGAACGTCAAATCAGAAAAATACTGCTTGCAGAACGCCGATAAATCCTTGCCCACAATCTTTGAAGCAGGCTTGCCATCCTCCTGTGCAGTAAGAAGCATCTCGTAAAGGTCATAAAGCCTCTCGTTTACCGCCTCGTCTGAATATCCCTTTGCCTGAGCGTAGGACATAACAATAGTCATAGTGTTACCGTATTCGCCGGTCAATTCATTGTCAAAAGTTAAAATATCCATTTCAATCCCTCGTATCAGTCATATAAAATCTTCTGTGCAAGCCTCGTAATCTCGCTGTATCTTTGCTTGAAGTCGTTAAGTGCTACTATACCTTCATCGGTGATAGAGTAGTACTTGCGTATAGGTCCAAGAGGGGATTTCGCCTTTCTGCAGGAAATATAACCGCCCTTGTCAAGTCTTGTGATTATAGGATAAAGCGTGCCTTCGCCGATATCCTCAAAGCCCGTTTTTTCAAGCGCGTCAAGGATTTCATAGCCATAGGTCTCACCCTTGGCGATTATTCCAAGAACACAGCCCTCTAAAATACCCTTCATAAGCTGTGCATTATCCATTCAATCACCCCTTTATCGTATATTTATCCGGATAGCTACTTTGCAATCCAAAGTAGTATGATATAAATATAGCACAGCTACTTTGCATTGTCAAGTACCTGTGCTATATTTTTCTGAAAATATTTTATTCTATGTCAATTACTATATATTCGCTTATGCAGCCCGTCTTGAAGGGGATAGCCCAGCCGGAAATTCCCGAGGTAACAATAAAGTCTGTGTTGCCACGCTTTTCGTGACCGTATACCTTGTCGTTTGCACCGATAAGCAGGCCTACAAATCCCGCAGGGAATATGTGCCCGCCGTGGGTGTGTCCCGAAATTACAAGGTCAACACCTGACTTCTCCTGTGCGTCGTAGTTGTTAGGCTGATGGTCGAGTACGATTGTGTATCTGTCGTCAGGATTTTCCGCAAACATATCCATTGTATTTCTCTCATCATCCGAGCGGTCTTTTCTGCCGATAATGCGTAGCTTGTCACCGATATCTATTACATCATCTTCAAGTATCGTTACACCGTTATCAGTCAGTGCCTTCCTCAGCTCCTCGTCGGAAAACTCAATGCTGTCCGAATAACCTTTGTCGTGGTTTCCGTAAACGTAGTAAACACCGTGCGTTGCTTCAAATTCGCCGAGTGCCTCGCAGGCGAAAATCATATCTTCCTTGTCTGAATCATCATCAACAAGGTCGCCGACAATAAAGAGAACGTCAGGCGAAAGCGCCTCAATTCTTTCAAGCTCGCTCGCAAATGCTTCTCCGTCAAGCGTAACGCTAAGATGAGAATCCGCAATAGCAACAATTCTCAAAGGCTCATCTAGCTTGTCTGTTTGAATCGTGTAAGCAGTCTCGAATACATGATGTGCATAGTACCAGCCGATTCCAAGGTATATGGCTGTAAGTAAAACCGCAGCTATTGCCGTGATATCCGCCTTGACGGTCTTCTTCCAAAGCTTCTTTATAATGAAGGATATAAGGTCGCATAAAAGCCATATAAGTATCAGATGAAGCAGTACCACTATAGCCGCAAACATTTTGAACGCAATCACGCACAACGACGTAATGAGTATCACTATTACTGCAGGCAGAATAATTCCCGCCGCCTTTGATTTATCGGTAAGCTTTTTTATCAGGCTTACACCTTTTATTTTCTTTCCCAGATAAACAAGTCCCGTGCACATAAGGGAGAACAATATTATAAATAATAATCCCCAAAACATAGGTCTGCACCTCCCGTGCATTTTTTTATATTATACCACACACTGAAAATGAGTGCAACGTAAAGTTTTTTGTAGAAAACTAAAAAAACTCTTGAAAAGTTGTCGAAGAAATTGTATACTTTATTTATAAGTATTTTTTAAGGGGAGAGCGTTTTGAATACAGCACTTTGCAAGGAAAGCTATGACAGAAAGATAAAAAGAGTTCTGATAACAGAGCAGCAGATAAAGGACAGAATAAAGGAAGTAGCTGCACAGGTGAACGAGGAGTATAAGTCAAAGCCGCTTATGCTTGTAAGTATCTTAAACGGAGCCTTCGTGTTTATGGCAGATTTCTGCAGAGCAATCGAAATACCGTGTGAAATCGCATTTATGAAGGCAAAGAGCTACTACGACACTACCGAGTCAAGCGGAAATGTAACTATAACAATGGACATTCCAAAGGACATCGCAAATTATAATGTAATTATCGTAGAGGATATCATAGACACCGGCAGAACACTGAAAGAAGTAGTCGGAATCTTAAAGTCAAGGAATCCGCTGTCTCTCAGTGTAATAACACTGCTTGACAAGCCTGCAAGACGACTTGTGGAATTTGAAGCTGATACTGCACTCTTTACCATAGATGATTATTTTGTAATCGGCTATGGTCTTGATTGTGCAGAGCTTTATAGAAATCTTCCGTACATTGCGGAATATTCAGAGGAGGAGTAAAAAATGCTGGAAAAGATTTTCAAGCTAAAGGAACACGGCACTAACGTCAGAACCGAAATCATGGCAGGTATTACGACCTTTATGACAATGGCGTATATACTTGCAGTAAACCCAAGCATCTTAGGCGAAGCAGGTATGGACCCTACAGGTGTTCTGCTTGCAACCTGTATCGCATCATTTATCGGTACTGCCTGCATGGCTCTTATGGCAAACTATCCGTTTGCACTGTCAGCGGGTATGGGACTTAACGCATTTTTGACATATACCGTAGTATTCGGCTTCGGTTATGACTGGCGTATAGCACTGCTCGCAGTATTTATCGAAGGTATAATTTTCATTATTCTTTCTCTGACCAACGTAAGAGAAGCAATATTCAACGCAATTCCGCTGTCGCTGAAAACTGCCGTGTCTGTAGGTATCGGTCTGTTTATCGCATTTATCGGTCTGCAGAACGCAGGACTTGTAGTAGGCAATTCTTCAACCCTTGTTTCTATCGTAAGCTTTACAGATGAGTTCAAGACCGCAGGCATCTGCGCACTTCTTGCTCTCGTGGGTACAGTGCTTACCGCAATAATGTACATAAAGAATGTCAAGGGCTCAATCCTTATCGGTATTATCGCAACATGGCTCCTCGGTATCGGCTGTCAGCTCGTAGGAATATATGAACCAAATGCAGAAGCAGGCTTCTATTCACTTCTCCCAAGCTTTGAAATGACTGATTTCACAAAGCTCGGAAAGACCTTCGGAGAGTGCTTCAAGGCGGATTTTGACGGCGTTGGTGTATTCAATTTTATTGTAATCATATTCTCGTTCCTGTTTGTTGACCTTTTCGATACACTCGGAACACTCATCGGCGTAAGCTCGAAGGCAAATATGCTTGACGAAGAGGGAAGACTCCCGAAGATAAAGCCCGCGCTCCTCGCTGACGCTATCGCAACAAGTGCAGGTGCCGTTCTCGGTACATCAACAACTACTACATTCGTAGAATCTTCTGCAGGTGTTGCAACAGGCGGAAGAACCGGTCTTACATCAATGACAACAGCTATCCTGTTCCTCATTTCAATGTTCTTTGCACCGATATTCACAGCAATCCCATCCTTCGCAACAGCTCCTGCTCTTATCGTAGTAGGATTCCTGATGTTCACAAACATTGCAAATCTCAAGCTCGACGGTGACAATTATACAACAGCAATCCCTGCATACCTTTGCATTATCGCAATGCCGCTGTTCTATAGTATCTCCGAGGGTATTTCAATCGGTATCATTTCCTATGTTCTTATCAACCTCATCTGCAAGAAGGGTAAGGATGTAAAGCCGATTATGTATGTGCTTGCAGTATTGTTTATCTTAAAGTACATATTCCTCTAAATCTTAGCAAAATAATAAAAGGCAGTTTTAATAACTGCCTTTTTCTTTTGTCTTATTTTCTGCTTTCAATAAGCCTTTTTACGTCTTCAAGAGTCGGAGGGTTTACCTGCATCGTGTATCTCGAAATTGCACAGCCCGAAACTGCGGATGCAAACTCAACAAGCTTGTCATCATCAAATCCCTTAGAAAGAGCATAAGTGCATCCTGCCTTGAAGGAATCTCCTGCACCAAGTGTGCTTATTACATCAACCCTGAACGGAGCAAAGCTTTTAATCGGTTTGCCTTTTCTGCCGTAAAGTATGTCTCCCGAACCGCTTGTTATAATTGTAAGCCCATCACTGTTCTGAATATAGTGCTCAATAAGCTCTGAGGAATTTGAACTGTTGTAATGAGTCCTTATGAATTCACCTGAAATTACATTTACTGCGCTGTTGCGGTGCATAAAGCTGTCGTATTCACAGTCTATGGTAACGTATTTCTTGCCGTGTGATATGCACATTTTAGCTGCTTCCTCAGATTGCTTTCTGAAAAAAGGGTCAATAGCCGCAACATCACAATTCGCTATATGTTCTTCTTTAGGTTCGTTCCAGTGCCTTATTCCACCGTTTACACCTTCTTCAAAGTATCTTCCGAACATACCGAAAGGAGTTCTTATGTCACCCGAAACAAGAATGTAATCTTCAAGACCATCGTAGCCGTAATCAAAAGTAAGAGGCGAGAGGTCAACTGTTCTGTCGCTGAAGAAATCCTTTAAAAGCGGTGCAACGTTTCTGCCAATGTGATTTCCGTCAAGCAGCACATTCTCGCCAAGCCCCGAAAGTATAGTCGCACATACACCGGTTTCACCACCGACAAAAACATTGTGTGCGGAGTATTCAGAGTAATGGTCAGGAGTCAGAAATTCATCAAACATAAAGCTGTGAGATGCAAGAATCATTCCGTAAAGATAAATATAACTCAAATTGAATCACCTCGAAGTGAATAGTATAGATAGATTTTATCACATGGCTTTTTTGATGTCAATATATAGAGTGAATCATCTTGAAAAATAAGTTGCAATGTGATATAATTTATCCTCAGATAACCCGAACAGTTTGACTGCCTGAATGACAGACAAATGAATGCAAGGAGGACTTCTATGAAACAGTATATCAGCGACTTTGAGATGAACTTCCTGAATAAAACATACCCGTGTACGGTACCTTGCTCGGTGTATAAAACCCTTATCAGCGTAGGGAAACTCGACAACCCCTACTGGAAAGAAAATGAGCGTGTGTCAACATCCGTATGCGATAATGATGTGTCCTTTACTACAAGCTTTACGCTTAGTGAAGATATGCTTTCTCAGGAAAAGCTTGAACTTATCTTCGAGGGAATAGACACTCTTTCTGATATCTGTCTGAACGGTGTCCATATTGCGTCAACTGATAATATGCACAGAACATATAAGCTCGATATCACGGGTATCGCTAAGGCAGAAAACGAGCTTAAAGTCGATATCCATTCTCCAAATAAATTTGTAACCGAGAAAGCAAATGAGCGTACTTTGTACGGCGTCGAGCATAGTATGAACGGATACCAGTATATCAGAAAAGCGCATTGTATGTTCGGCTGGGACTGGGGTCCGAAGCTCCCCGATATGGGTATCTGGCGAAGCGTCTGTGTCAGTGCATTTTCGGATGCAAAGATAGATAACGTCTACTTTACCCAGAAGCACGAAAACGGTAAGGTTGAGCTTTCCTGCAAAGCACAGATTCAGAAGCTTTCAGATAACGTAACCGCTTTCCTTGAGGTAACATCGCCGTCAGGAGAAGCATATAAGACACAGCTTACCGATGATAAAGCAAGCGTTCTGATTGACAATCCTAAGCTCTGGTGGGTTACGGGACTCGGCGAACAGCCGCTTTATTCCTGCTCTGTGATTCTTATAAAGGACGGCAGGAAAATCGACAGAACGACAAAGAGAATCGGCCTGCGAACACTCACAGTTTCCCAGGAAAAAGACGAGTGGGGAGAGGAGTTCTGCTTTATAAATAACGGGGTGAAGATTTTTGCAATGGGTGCAAATTATATCCCCGAGGACCAGATTGTTTCAAGCTGTACAAAGGAGAGAACAACAAAGCTCCTTGAGGAATGCAAGGCGGCAAACTATAACTTCATCCGTGTATGGGGCGGCGGATATTACCCCGACGACTATTTCTTTGATTGGTGTGATGAAAACGGAATAATCGTGTGGCAGGACTTTATGTTTGCCTGCGCAGCGTATCTTCTGACACCCGAATTTGAAGCAACTGTACGTGAAGAAATAAAGGATAACGTCATAAGACTCCGTAACCACGCTTCGCTCGGACTGTGGTGCGGAAATAATGAGATAGAGTCCGCTTGGGAGGGCTGGGGCTGGAATGATGACCCTGAAGCCAAGGCGGATTACCTTACACTTTTTGAGGATATCATTCCGACTATCCTTAATGAGTATGACCCTGAAACCTTCTATTGGCCTTCATCGCCTTCATCGGGCGGCGGGTTTAAAAACTCGTCTTCAAACCACGCAGGAGATACGCACTACTGGGATATCTGGCATAACTTCAAGCCGATTGAGGACTTCAGAAAATATCATTACCGTTTCTGCTCAGAGTATGGATTTGAAAGCCTGCCCGACATAAAAACAGTGATGAGCTTTGCGGAAAAAGAAGACCTTGACCTTTGCGGAAACGTAATGCAGTGCCACCAGAAATGTACCCAGGGCAACGAAAAGCTTATGTATTACCTCGCACAGATGGTAAACTATCCGTATGATTTCGAAAGACTCATCTACTGTTCACAGCTCGTGCAGGCAGATTGCATACGTTCATCCGTAGAGCATATGCGCCGTGCAAGAGGACGCTGTATGGGCTCAGTATACTGGCAGGTAAATGATTCAAATCCCGTCATTTCCTGGTCGAGTATCGACTATTTCGGAAGATGGAAGGCACTTCATTACTATGCTCGTAAATTCTATTCTCCTGTGCTTTTAAGCTGTGATGATACAGACCCTGCAAATCCTAAGCTCTATGTTACAAACGATACTATGCAGGACAGAAGCTTTGAAGTCATCTGCCGATTGAGAGATAATACATCAAGGATTATCGCAGAGTTTTCTGAGAGTTGTACCTCTCCGGCGCTTAGTGCAGTAATGGTTCTGGAAGCCGATATTTCAGAGTATATCTCAACTCTTGAAGATAAGCGAAGCAGGTACATCGAGTATAGCATATTAAGCGAAGGGGAGATAGTTTCAAGCGGTACAACCCTCTTTGTAAGACCAAAGGAATTCGAATTTATCCCTGCAAATATTGAGTGCGATGTGTCCGAGAAGGAAACAGTATTTGAAATTGTACTTTCTTCCGATGTCTATGCAAAATCCGTTTGCCTTTCTCTCGAAAAAGCAGATTGCAGATTCTCTGATAACTGGTTTGATATCCACGGCTTGGAAAAGGTAGTAGTCACTCTTCCAAAGGAAAACCTCACAGCCGATGACGTTATCTCTCAGTTGCAGGTCGTAAGCTACTGATAAACAACAAAAGCGATGCTTTTTGCATCGCTTTTGTTGTTGTAGTAATTAGGTGCTCTATATCAGCTTGCCACAACCTCACCGCTGTCTGTGCCAACTGAAACTGTATATGTTTCGCCCGAAATTATGTCAGGACTGCTGAGGATTACAACTGCGAACGGCAGCTTCGGTGTGCAGGAAAGGATAGTGTCGCCGTTTTTATCCTTGAGCGTAACCTCAGAGTCAGCAGTCTGATTTGAGGTTCTTATCGCAACGACTCCTTGTGAAGAAGAACTGAATGTCTGAGCCATTCCTGCACCACCCGTTCCTATGAAGGTTCCACCCGTAATTACTCCGCTGACATCATAATCAAGCGTAGCCGTGTCACCTTGAGAAGGGCCGCAAACGACCGTGTATCCGCCGGTTATTTCAAGTGTGCCGTTAGCATCAATTCCGTCACCTGAAGCTTGAATGTAAAGTGTTCCGCCTGAAATTATGATGCTTCCGTTTCCTGAGCTCATCGGGCCGCCCATGCCGCCGTGACCGCCGCCGGGGCCACCGAACATTCCATCTCTGCCGCCATTTATACCGCTTGAATCTGTTCCGCCTGCAGCATTAAGACCGTCATCCCTTGCAATTAAGCTGATATCACCATTTGTGATATTGATGTTCAAAGCCTCAAGTCCCTCGTAGCTTTTCGTTATTTCGATTTTGCCACCCGATACATCAAGCGTTTCCTCAGCGTGGATTGCATCATCGCCGCTTGCGATTTCAAATGTACCCGAAGCTATTGTAACAGACTTGTCTGAATGTATAGAGTCGTCTGCGGAATCAATGCTGAAAGTGCCACCGTTTATGATAATGCTGTCAGTTGCCTTAATAGCCTTCATACTTGTGCTGTCCTGCTCAGTTTGAGAGACCTGTTCATCACCAGGCCGTTTTCCGCCCGGGCCGCCACCGAATCCGCCGTAATTGTCAGAAGACTCCTTGCTTCCGTTTACGCTTCCGCCACCGCTAAGTATGTCAAAACTTCCGTTTTCAATTAACATATAAGCACCCGCAGAGATACCATCACCCTGTGCATCAATGTTTATCATGCCGTTTGATATATATACAAAACCAAGTGATGCTTCATCGGAGTTTTCACAGTGTATTCCGTCTTTTCCTGAAGTGATGTCAAGCTCAACCGTGTCTGATATCCTCACGCTGTCGTTTGCGTCAACACCGTGGGAAGCGCACTCCAGCGTGTATTTTCCACCCGTTATAACAAGGTCATCCTTGCATACGATTGCGTGAGCTGTCGGCGATGTTACTGTGAGATTTCCCGAGCCGTTAAAGGTCAGGTCTTCCTTTGAGAAAACAGCGCTGTCAATTGAGTTTTCGTCAATCGGATTAAAAACACCGCCGTTTGAAAGAGAATTCGAAGTGCCGTCTGCCAGCGTTACAAACACCTTGTCAGCATTGCGAATGTACAGTGCCGCAGATGTATTACTCTGTATGTCGGCACCGCTGAGTATAAGCTGAATTTTAGCGCTGTCCTCAGCATCAACAATTATCATTCCATCTTCAAGTGAACCTGAAATGATGTAACTGCCTTCCTTAGTTATCGTAACTGTGCTTTCGGATATCGATACACAGTCAGAATCGGATTTTGCAGTGTTGCCGCTAAGTTCAATGCGTACGCATTCTTTCTCGTCGTAATCAGAATTTTTATCACGTTCAGTAAACATTTCAGCATCGGTTGTAATGATGTCAACATCATCAGGAGTCGATACTATGTCTGATGAGTCAGAAACTTCAGCCTTGCTGCTGTTACTTGTCTGAGAAATCACGGAAGAAGATTCACTGCAACCCGAAAGGGCAGAGCAAACCATAATCAGGCTAAATATAACTGTGCAAATTCTTTTCATAGTTCACCATCTCTTTTGTAGTCTGATTCAAGTATATCACAGCAATTTTGAAATCTCAAGAAACAGAAAGAAGATTTTCCAAAATAAACACAAACCTCACATTTTTATCACAAAATTCCCATCCAATACCGCAACACGAAAATGCAACAAAAAAAGCCCCCGCTATTGCGAGGACATTTTATATCTGTTTTACCATACTTGACAATATCGTTCGTTACAGAGATACCTAGAGTACAAATCTTCTATTTGTACTCTAGGTATTTCGACTACGTATTCTTTTGAATGCCTTCTTTTATCTTAGAAATGCGTATCTTCCAAATCAAATATTGTACTATCCAAACTACGATAAATATTGCAAAGAAAATGAGAAAATAGCTTAATACACCTTTAACAGAGTGCTCCATCCACTCGCAAATATATGCAACTGTCATCATAAGTACAGATACGATTGCAAAATAAATACTTGTTTGTTTTAATAAACTCCATTCATCCTTTTCCCAAATAAGAGAACTTCCTGCAAATCCCGCGCCAAGAATCGCACTTAATACAGTCTGTACAATGACTGCTGTGACCTCATTACCGAAGCGTTCTGTCAAGCTAGGAACACATGGATAATAATTTCCATCTCCTACTGTAAGTGAAATGACAATCGTTATAAAATAACTAAGCACAACACCACCTAAAACGCCAACAAATACTCTATATAGCAATCTTTTTTTCATTAATAATCACCTCATAATCCTAATACTCTTTTGATTTTGGAAACATATCTTCTGGAAACATAACTTACCTCTCCATTAGTTAGCTCCATACAAACCGTTCCTACAAAGCTTAAATCAAGGCTTTTAACCTTCTTGAGATTCACGATTTCTGAATTGGATATCCTAACGAACTTACTATTATCCAGTCTTTCCTCCACTTCATAAAGCCTTAACCTAATTTGATATGTGCCTTTCTCAGTCTTGACAAAAACTTTACTGTCTTCTGCATAGATTCTCACAATTACTTCCGGAGCCAATAGCTCTACCTTGTCCTCTCTAATACCTGAAATAATTGTTGGGGCATCGTCTAATCTGCTTACAAAATCAACAACTCTGCTGACGTCTTCTGTTACACGAGCAGTTGTAATCGTAATTTCAGGTTCCTTAGCACCTGTATCGATATTAATATTCAGTTTCATGGTTTTCCTCCTTTCTTACTTTGTAGTATATCATAATTAAAATTATTATCAACAATTTATCAATAGGTGGTCATTTCAGACACATATCTGGTAGAAACAACATTCTACCAGGAAATTATCATTGCTTTTTCACTTATCGGCAGTCATAACTAAGGAGAACGTAATATAACAAAATATAAGAGTTATTAAAGTCCTTAAAAAATCTCAAGAGAGAATACAAATTTACTGGTTGTCCGACCCTTTTTAATATACCACACACCGAAGCTGAATGCAACAAAAAAAGCCCCCGCTATTGCGAGGACTAATGTTTTGGCAGGGGCAGAAGGATTCGAACCCTCGGCACGCGGTTTTGGAGACCGCTGCTCTACCGACTGAGCTATACCCCTATATTCATTTTTGCGACTTAATTATTTTATCACAAAGAAAGATAAATGTCAAGCCTTTTTTTGAATTTTTCCTGATTTTGAGTTTTAGCACAGTAAATTTCAAAATCCTGTTGCTTTTTTGAAAAGATTGTTGTATAATGTATAGGATAATGTATGTAAAGGAGTATACTTATGAAAATGCTTGATACAATCGGATTTGTAGAGGGATTTGACCCTGAAGTCGGACAGGCTATGGGCAAGGAACTTGCAAGACAGAGAAGAAACTTAGAGCTTATTGCTAGTGAGAATATCGTTTCTCCTGCTGTAATGGCTGCAATGGGTTCAGTACTCACAAACAAATACGCAGAGGGCTACCCTGCAAAAAGATACTACGGCGGATGTGAAGAGGTTGACGTTGTAGAGAAGCTCGCAATCGACAGAGCTTGTAAGCTTTTCGGCGCAAACTTCGCAAACGTTCAGCCACACTCAGGTGCTCAGGCTAATACAGCTGTATATTTTGCACTTCTCCAGCCTGGCGATACCGTTATGGGTATGAGCCTCGCTCACGGCGGACACCTTACTCACGGTTCACCTGTAAATATGTCCGGTAAGTACTTCAACTTCGTTCCTTACGGAATTGATGACAACGGATTTATTGATTATGACGCATTCGAGAAGCAGGCACTCGAGGTTAAGCCAAAGCTTATCGTTGCAGGTGCTTCCGCTTACCCAAGAGTAATTGACTTTGAAAGAATTTCTAAGATTGCAAAGAGCGTAGACGCTTACTTTATGGTTGATATGGCTCATATCGCAGGTCTTGTAGCTGCAGGCCTTCACCCATCTCCGGTTCCTTATGCTGACGTTGTTACAACAACAACACATAAGACTCTCAGAGGCCCAAGAGGCGGTCTTATCCTTACAAATAATGAGGAGCTCGCAGTTAAGATTAACAAGGCTATTTTCCCTGGAACACAGGGCGGCCCACTTATGCACGTTATCGCTGCTAAGGCTGTTTGCTTCGGTGAAGCTCTCAAGCCTGAGTTCAAGGCATACCAGGAGCAGATTGTAAAGAACGCTCAGGTTCTCGCTAAGGAACTCGTAGCAAGAGGCTTCAACCTTGTTTCAGGCGGTACAGATAACCACCTTATGCTCGTTGACCTCCAGCCATTCTCCATCACAGGCAAGGAGCTCGAAAAGAAGCTCGACGAGGTTTACATCACAGTCAATAAGAACGCTATCCCTAACGACCCACAGAGCCCGTTTGTTACAAGCGGTGTCAGAATCGGTACACCTGCTGTTACAAGCAGAGGCCTCGTTGAAGAGGATATGGTTAAGATTGCTGAGTTTATCTACCTCACAGCTACAGACTTTGAAAACAAGGCTGACGAAATCCGTGCAGGCGTAACAGAAATCTGCAAGAAGTACCCACTCTACGAATAATGTAATTTTAAGACCGTGTCTGTAAAGATGCGGTCTTTTTTGTTGCAATATCTGAAAATATGTGCTACAATTATTTTATAATTAAAAAGGGGGACAGCTATATGAATGAAGTACTGCAGGAATTTCTCGAAGCCGAAGTAACACAGAGCCAGTATCAGGAGCTGTGGAATTTCATAACCTCACGTTCTGTGACTAGAGGTACATACGAGGGCAATTCATTTATCATACTTAAAACAGCAAGTAATACTTTTATCATTTATAAAGAAATCATCGTTCCGCTGTCCACGATAAAGTATCAGAACGCAGTAGTAACAGATAGAGAGTATCTTCTCAAGAAGATAAACAGCGTAGCTTATGCAAAGCGTTTTGAAAACGTCAATATGATTTGTGACTGGTAAAGATAAATTGGCAGGTGATTTATAATGGCGCAGCCGCTGGCTGACAGAATACGTCCCAAGACTCTCGATGAGGTCGTAGGACAACAGCACCTCTTGGGTAAGAATATGCCGCTTCGCAGGATTGTCGAAAGCGGAAAAATACCGAATATGATTTTCTACGGCTCGTCCGGAATCGGTAAAACTACCGTAGCCCGAATAATTGCCGAGAATTCGAATATGAAGCTCTGCAAGCTCAACGGCACAACTGCTTCCATTTCGGATATTAAGGATATCATCGCTCAGACCGATACCTTTGAAGGCTATAACGGAATACTGCTGTACCTCGACGAGATACAGTATCTTAATAAAAAGCAGCAGCAGTCGCTTCTAGAGTATATAGAAAACGGCAGAATAACACTTATCGCATCTACTACCGAGAATCCGTATTTCTATGTCTATAATGCGATAATCAGCCGTTCAACGGTGTTTGAATTCAAGCCAGTTTCTCCGCAGGAGGTAAGACCGGCAGTCGAAAGAGCATTTCAGATTCTTGCAAATGAAATGGGACTTAAATTAAGACTTGCATCAGGAGTTATCGACCATATTTCTCTTGGTTGCGGCGGCGATGTCAGAAAATCGCTCAACACTGTAGAGCTGTGCTTGCTTTCTGCCGATAACGACGGCGAAACACTTACTGTATCGCTTGATACAGTAAAGAAGCTTACCCAGCGAAGCAATATGAAATATGACCGTGACGGCGACCAGCATTATGATATCTTGTCAGCACTTCAGAAATCTATAAGGGGCTCTGACGAAAACGCCGCAATTCACTATGCCGCAAGACTTATTGAAGCAGGGGACATAATCTCACTTTCCAGAAGACTCCTTGTAATAGCAAGCGAGGATATAGGACTTGCGTATCCTCAAGCAGCTGTAATTGTAAAGTCGTGTGTCGACAGTGCAATGCAGCTGGGACTTCCCGAAGCGAGAGTTCCGCTTGCCCAGGCTGTTGTACTGCTTGCAACAGCACCGAAATCAAATTCTTCATATCTTGCAATGGATGCCGCAATTTCCGATATAAAAGCCGGCAAGGCAGGGGATTTCCCAAGACACCTGCAGAACAAGCACTTTGACGGTGATGATGCAAAGGTCAAAGGTCAGTTCTATAAGTATCCCCACGACTTCCCGAATCATTGGGTTGACCAGCAGTATTTACCCGATAATCTCAAGGGAACAGTCTATTACAATTACGGTGACAACAAGACCGAGCAGGCAGCAAAAGCTTACTGGGATAAAATCAAGAAGAAATAGAATAACCGCCCACCGAGCTTTTTAATTCGGTGAGCGGTTTTGCTTTATATCCCGTCGGTGTACCGTTTTAAGAAAACCTGTTCAAGTCTGCTTACTGCACCGCAAAAAAATAAGCCTGACTCCCGTTTCACTCGAGTCAAGCTGATTTTTTGGTGCAGGTGAAGGGACTTGAACCCACACGACCTTGCGGCCACTAGCACCTGAAGCTAGCGCGTCTGCCTATTCCGCCACACCTGCGTTATGCTATTAACAAAGCTTAATTATTATATCATAATCCGTACCGTTTGTCAAGCATATTTATTCTTTTTCACTGCCTCTTTTTGTCGACTTTTTCTTGCTGTATATAAAATATATAACGTATGAAATTGCCGAAAAAAGTATAGTCAATATACCGCATACCCAGAACATCGGAGATGAAATATCCTTTATAGACGAACCCATAAGCGTCGTAGTGATAATGCTCGGCATCATACCGAAAAGCCCGCCTGCTAAGTATTTATGCATCGGAATCTTTCTCGCACCTAAAAACATACTGACGATATCACTTGGTAGAAAATAAATTGAACGCAGCAGAAAACAGATGAAAAACTGCTTGTCTTCATTAGGGTATAATATTTTCGCAACCTTCGGATGCTTTTCTGCAAGCTTTTGCGTGTGCTCACCCTTCGACCTTCTGCCGATAAAATACGGGATAAGAAAGCTTATGCAGATACCAATAGAGTTTATAAGTATTGCGATAAGCGGTGGATACATAGCACCAACAGCTATCTTTATTACAATCAGCGGGAAAAATACGCTTACACTTTTAATTGCATATAAACAGAATATTGAGCCTATTGCCAGAAAAAGATTATCCGGCATGTAGCTGAGAATATAATCTACAGTAATTTTGTCACGTCTTGTCAGTATAAAAATTATAAACCCAAGCAGTGCCATTATAGGTATAAGCTTGAGAAACGTAACAGAGAATCTTTTAATTTTTTCTTTTGTCATTATGTCACTCTCTCAGAAATGTGTTAATTAGATTATATCATTTCGGACAAATAATTTCAACGGTATTTTGTCACTTTTTCTGATAAAATATGAAGCCCGCAGTGAACGGTAACACTACGAGCCACATACAGTTTTATATGAGAGGGAAAAACGCAAATTTAATGTCGGCCCGAAAGCCGTTTTCGAAATCAACTAAAATTTCTGTATTTATTATATCACTTACTCCAACTAAAAACATAATTTTTTTGCATTCTTTATCAAGTTTTTGTTGCAATCTGTAAAAAAGTGTGGTAAAATATACTTGAGGTGATTTTCGTGAATATTGAAAAGAAATTGTCCCACGTTGAATTCCTCAACAGGGAATATAATATAACACATATGCCGTATGAAAATGAAATGGCATTTTATCGTAGCATCAAAGAGGGAAATCTTGAAGAAGCAAGAAGACGCTTCAGACCTATAAACAAGGTCGATATGGGAATTCTCAGCGACGATGAGTTGAGAAATCTGAAATATCATTTTATTATATCCGTCGCTCTTATTACAAGATACTGTATTGAAGGCGGTATGGAGGGCGAAGCTGCATATAATCTGAGCGATATCTATATCCGCAGTATGGATAAGTGTCAGAAGGAAGAGGAGGTAGCAATCCTTCTCAAAGAAGCAGTTGACGACTATACCCAGAGAATGCACATAATCCGTAAGCAGAATCGTTATCCGAAAGCTGTAATTCTCTGTCTTGAGTATATTTACGAGAATCTGCATACCAAGATTTCTCTTGAAAAGTTAGCGGAAATTACAGGGCTGACACCTGCCTATGTTTCGAAGCTTTTTCATAAGGAAGTCGGAAAGACGGTTTCTGAGTATGTAACTGCAAAAAGAGTAGAAGCCGCCGAGAATATGCTGAAGTATTCGGAGTATACATGCCTCGAAATATCCGATTATCTCTGCTTCAGCTCAGAAAGCTACTTTATCCAGGTCTTCAGAAAGCATACGGGCTATACCCCTAAAAACTATCGTGAAAGATTCTTCAGAACACATTGGGAATAAACTAAAGCCACAGACTTTGCCGGTCTGTGGCTTTTTGATTTAAGTTCTTTTGCTATCCCGCCAATGAAAGCGAATCATCATTTTTCTGTGCGTAATCAAGTATAGCTTCAAAGCTGTACTTTTCAAGGTCAACATTATGCTCCCAAGGCAAAACATCTCCCTCGTCGATGCATTCAAAGGTGTACCTTAAGCAGTGACAAACGTAAGCCGCCTTCCTCTGTAAGTACTCCGATTCGTAGTAATAGTCAGGCATCTCACCCTCACTGACGTTGAATATGTTTCCGAATGTCATTGCCAGGTCTTCCAGTTCGAAATTAGCTGAGTACAAGTCAAAGAAAGCAACGCTTTCATAAGACTCTGCATAATCAGGGAAGAATTCTGTGGCTTCACTGTTTTCTGTAAAGTCGTATCCGACGTAGGAGTCGGAGTAAACAAACCCGGAAGGATTAAGGGCATCAAGATTATCAAACGGCGTGAGGTAGTTTCCGTTTTCGTCTTCAAACATTGCATTGTCTGTCAGTGCATCAATAGCGTGCATAAACTCGTGTGCATATGCAGGATTGTTATCATATGTCATGCTGGTGTTCGTGCAAAGAGCAATTACAAGAGGGTCGTAAAAATAAAAGCAAAGACCTCCCGCTGAGGGAATTGTGCCGTCGGATAGCGTATCTGACGTAATAGATTCAAAGAAATAAATGTCTATCCCTTCAATACCGCCGATTTCAACTAGCTCCTTAAAGAAGCCCTCAGGGAACAGCCTCAGAAATCCTTGAAGGTTCAGTACACTGTATAAATTGTTCAGGTCGTTTTCGTCAGGTGTGCAAAGATAATCCGAATAAATCTCGTCATTAAGCGGTGATTTTACAAATACGTCTATACCAAACTCCTGCTTTATTTCGATAATTGCCTTCTGAGTCTTTTCTGAAGCGTTTTCGGCATATATGAATTCATTTTCGTCAACTGACGAGGGAGTCCTTGTGCGACAGAGGTATACCGCAATGCCGCCGTTATCAGAAAAATCACTCACTACAATAATTGCAAAGTCGTCGGTATCTGCAATACTGTTAATGAATTGTGTTTCTGCAGTACCTTCAAATGCTATGCAGGAAACAAGCTTTCCTGTGTCAGTGTCGTATCTTAGAATGTTAACCGTGTCGGCATCAACAAGATTGTTAAAGTAGACATCGTTTGCGTCATTAGCTGTAATAACACTTGAGGTTACAGGGAAGCATCCCTCGGAAATAATATCGGCGTTTTCTCCGTAGACTTTAAAACTATTTGCTATCGCATCAGTTTCAACAACGTGGTTGGCAGTTGTAAAAATTATAGGGCATTCACTGAAAGGTCTGAATTCGCCTGTCGATAAGTCAAAGACAACCGAATTAGTATGTGATGCTTCGTAATCTGCGTCGTAGCTTTCAGTACTGAAGACAAGCTCGCTGTCCGAAACAGCTCCCACTAAAGTAACCATACCTTCAAATGCGACGGCGTATTCGTTTGTAGTATAACTACCGTCATCTGAGAACTTGTAGCAGTAAACAGTGCCGTTTTCTTCGGAGAAGGCAAACAGCGTGTTACCGAAAAGCTCATTCTGTGTGAAGCATAAATCATCGGGAAGCTTTATGTCCGAAATTTTTAAAAGCGTTTCTGCATCGTAGATATCAAAAGTGCCGAGGCAGTTATCTGAAAGAATGATTAAATTGCCTGTGTAATATACAGAATACGAACTATCATCAGAGCAGGGCTTGAAATTACAGCTTTTCATTTTACCGCTTTCAAGGTCAATGAGATAAATGTGTCCCGATTCTTCGGTACCCTTATAATCGTTTGTGACAATAGCAACCTTGTTATCAACGAAAGCGGAAATATCTTCTGTGTAATTAAAATCCTTGCCTTCAAGCATCCACATATCCTCATCTACGAGTGTCGCAAACGAGCTGAAATCCGCCTTATCAGGGTTAAACGGAATGTCAGGTTCGGAACTGTCAGAAGATGACGAATTATCAGCGACAGACGAGCTGTCAGCGATTGATGAAACGCCGTCATCAACAGACGATGAATGCTCAGGAACGGAGGAGCTGTCCGCTCCACTGCATCCTGCGAGTAACAAAGCGGTAGCAATCATAAGCGTATAGAATCTATTAAGCTTCATAAAAATCTCCTTACAGATATTAGTTGTCAAGGTAAGTATACCATAGTCTGTAACAAATTCAAACGTTTTCGTAAAATTTCTACCTATTCACCGAAAGCGTTCGTGAAATCCTGCATTACATTAGTAAAAAAGTCCCATAGATGTGAATATTCTCATGCCTATGGGACTGTATCTTATTTCTTGTGTGATTTCTTTTTCTTTCTGACCGAGTAACCAAAGCTTCCGAGCTTTTTACCAAGCTCAAAGTAATCGCCATGAGCAAATGCAACAAGCCCCGCATTTTCGAGCATAAGCCTTCCGTTCTCGTCAAGATATTCGGGATTTACCGAAACTCCCGTGATGTCTGCAATGAACATATCGTGCGAGCCGAGCTTTATAATTTCGCATACTTTGCATTCAAGGGAAACAGGGGAGTCGCA
>JAGALZ010000049.1 GCA_017848055.1 Oscillospiraceae bacterium
TACTCAGCTGCTTATGTGACTTTCAGCAAGAAACCGACAATGCGTATCAGTAAGCTGTGCAATAAAGGTTCTCTCCGCAATTTTATCATTATCTGTTTTGTTGCAATCCATAGGAGCGTATTGCTTTGCAGTTATTTCTACACCCTCAATGCCATGTATTTCTGCTTTACCTATAACCTTCATTTCATCATATTCTGTGCGGTTTCTTTTGGGAAAATCGTACATTGCCCAGTTGAGCTTTTCGCCGAACTTCGGGACAATAAACCAGCCCATAAGCTCCTCCCACTTAACTGAAAAAGGCTCTTTATCAAGCTCTGTAATTGTATATTCGGGCATAATCTCTGGCAGCTTTTTCATATTTTCATCAACCTTTCTGTAAATCGTGTCAGGCAGATATAACCTTTTGAAATTGTTTCTTGCTGTATAAAGGCGGCTTTTTACAGTTCCAACGGGAATATTAAGCCTTTGAGAAATCTCGCTTTGATTATAGCCTTGGATGTAAAATAGGTCGATTATCTGTTTGTCATTCTCGGATAATGATTCAAGCGCATCGTAAACATCGTGCTGTTCAACATATCCGTATCGACTTGCAGTAAGTGGCTGTTCGGTCAGTTCATCAATGGAAACATCAACACTTTTTGCCTTTCTGCGATAATAGTCATTACATTTATTTCGGGCAATGCTGATTATCCACGCCTTGAAATGGGATTTATCTGCAAGCGTATCAAATTTCTGAAAAGCAGTCAGATAGGATTCTTGCAAAATATCATCTGCATCAGCCTTCGATGCCAGCTTAAACCACACGAAACGCTCAATAGCATTTTTACATTCATTCAGTAGTATTTCAAATTCGGTCATATCATCACCTCCTTGTGTTTACTAAAAGCGCTTTCACTAATATAGACGTAGCTGGAGGCGGCAAGGTTCAGAGATTATTTGAATATATTTGGGTGCGTAACGAAACGAGTCGGTATTATAAAATCAACTCAAAATAAAGTTCTGCACGGTCGTTATCATTATATTTCTCAGTTTCTTGAAAGCCGCTGCTACGATACAGATGTTGTGCAGCAGAAAATTGTTTTCTGGTATCCAAGCATATTTTATTATACTGTTGCTCTCTTGCGTAAGCTATAGCGTAATTCAAAAGTAATCTGCCATAGCCTTTGCCTTGATATTCAGGTAATACAAACATACGCTTAAGCTCAACAACTTTATTATCAAGGTCAATGGTGCGTAACGCAACAGTTCCTACAAGAGTCTGATTGTCGAAAAGACACCAAAAGCAACCATCTTGCATATAATGCTTTTCAACATTAGCAACATCAGCGTGTCTGTCCATCGGAGAATATGGTATGCCAACAGCAGAAAAGCATTTGCTGAAATAATCGTCTACCGATTGTTGCATATCAGGCTTGAAAGTAATAATTTCCATTGATATTTCCTCCGTTAAAATCAGATTTAATTCAGTCTCATTATACCACATTCTACTCAATAATTCAATCACAGCCATTAGGTGCGGAACGAACCGGGCACCCGTGCTTGCCGCCTCTTGTCAAGACTTATTCATTGTGATATTGCACTTTATCACTAAAACTACCGAAGCAGTGCAGTTCATGCAGGTTGTACGGAAGCACGAAAAAATCACGAAGCTAACGCCTGAGATAATTCACTAGCTGGTTGAGAAGTCATCGTTCACGACCTGACAAATCAAGCGGCGGAAGAAAACAGAAAATTAAAATCCACTTCATATTTCACGTCACAACGTCTATCGCTGTCGCTGACAGTAAGGACTGCGACTAAAACAGAAAGGCTGCATAGGGATTTCCTACGCAACCTTTTGCTACATATTTGAATACTTCTTGATTACTGCACACCTTATAGCATCGGACTTTTTAATTTTACTAGATTGTTGTAACAAACGGAGTAATGAGGATTATAATCATACACACAGGGCAGATATACTTTACCATTACTCTGAAAAGCGCTCTTGCCTTGAAGCGCTGCTGACCGAGTGTTACCTCGTCCTCGATATATTTTGTTCCGACAACGTATGAGATAAGCATACATGTAAGGAACGCAACTATCGGCATCATAATATTGTTGCTTATGAAGTCGAAGAAATCAAGGAACTGATAACCGAAGATTGTAACTGTATCCCAGATGCTGTAGCCGAGAACTGAGAGCATACCGATTGCTACACAAAGAACGATGACGATAAGGCAGCAAGGAATTCTCTTTATCTTGAACTTTTCGCAGATGATAGAAACGACGGTTTCCATAAGAGAAATCGAGGATGTAAGTGCGGCAAGTGCTACAAGCACAAAGAACACTGCACCGATAATCTGTCCGCCCTTCATTGATTCAAACACATTCGGAAGAGTGATGAACATAAGGCTCGGGCCTGCCTTGAGTGTATCGGTATTTCCGCCCGAGAACACGAATACAGAAGGAACGATGATAAGTCCTGCGAGGAATGCGATTGCTGTATCGAAAATCTCGATATGTCTCACAGAGCCTTCGAGAGAGTCTTCCTTTCTCATATAAGAGCCGTATGTAATCATAATACCCATCGCAAGTGACATTGAATAGAAAAGCTGTCCCATTGCGGCGGCGATTGTCTTAAGAAGCTTAGAAACAGTAAAGCCATCAAAATTCGGAATGAGGTAGTACTTCACGCCCTCAAGAGCTCCTTCTCTTGTAACAGTAAATACTGCGATAACGATTGTGAGGATAACAAGCAGAGGCATCATAAACTTGCTGACCTGCTCGATTCCCTTTTTAACACCTAGCATAACAACTGCGGCCGTTATTGCAACAAAAACTGCGAAGAATAACGTAGGCTGTGCTGTTGTGCCAATGAAGCTTGTGAAGAATGAGCCGTCGCCTGCTGCCTGTGTTCCGTTTCCGCTTACGAACACGGTGAGGTACTTAAGCACCCAGCCACCGATTACGCAGTAATACGGGAGGATAATTGCAGGAACCAGAGCGGCGAGCAGACCGAGCGGTGAGAAACGCTTATCGATTGCTTTGTAAGCGCCGATAACGCTCTTACCTGTTTTTCTGCCGATTGCAATTTCAGTAATCATAAGGGCAAAGCCGAAGGTTACTGCAAAGATAAGATATGTAAGCAGGAAAACTCCGCCACCGTAATTTGCGGCAAGATAAGGGAAACGCCAGATGTTACCAAGCCCTACTGCCGAGCCTGCGGCGGCAAGTATAAAGCCGATTTTTGAGCTGAAGCCGGACTTTGCCGTGCTTTTATTTTCGTTCATTTATGTACACTCCTTAATAAAAATACAACTGTCATAATTATACACTACGTGGTTTATGTTGTCAATTTACATAAATATAAACCTTCCTGCAAACGTCATAACAACAAGGAATATGACATTGATGAGGGTAAACAAGCCGAGATAATGTAGTTTCTTTTTCGGGTAAAGGATACTATACTCGCTGAAGGTTATGAGGCTTGCAAGAGAAGCTATAAGAGTACCCGTTCCGCCTATATTTACACCCAGGAGCAGCGGCACAAAGTCACTTGTAAAGTGTGACAACAATATGGCTGTCGGGACGTTACTCATCACCTGGCAGGACAGAATCGAGAATATCAGCGGGTCTTTTTCCAGAAGCAGGGACATAAGATAATTTACCGACTCGATTCTCGCCATATTTCCTGCGAAGATAAAGAAGAAAACGAATGTGAAAAGAAGCGAATAGTCTACCATAAGGAGCGCTTCCCTGTCGACTATAAGAATTACAAGCGGCACAACTATAAGTCCCAGCCAGAATGAAATCACTCTGAACACGACGAGTATTGAGATTGCAAAAAGGACAAGATAGAGAACTGTTCTTTTTACATTAAGCTTTTCTTCAAACTTTTCGCTGACATCTATTTTATGAGGCTTTATGAGATAGCATGCACCTGCCAGCATAGCAATTGCGAGCAGAAAAGGCGGAAGCATTATTTTGCAGAACTGTCCTGTCGGGATGTTGAAGTAGGAATAGAGGTAGAGGTTCTGCGGATTGCCGAACGGAGTAAGCATACCGCCTAAATTTGCGGATATATTCTGGAGTATGAAGAGGTACGCCATATATTTTTCCTGCTTTGCTACAGACAAGGCGAAATAGCCCAGCGGCAGGAAGGTTATGAGGGCCATATCGTTTGCGATAAGCATTGAACCTAAAAACGTTATGGTTATAAGCATCAGAAACAGACCTCTGAGGTTGCCCGACATTGTGACAAGCTTTCTTGCTACGATAGTAAAGAACTTTATGTTTCTGAGTGCGCATACTACAGCGAGTGTTATAAAGAGGCAGACGAGCGTTTTATAGTCGAGGTACGAAAGGTACTCCTTGTCGGGTGGGACTATAAACGAAGTTACTGCGGCTGCGATTGCGGCAATAACAAGCACTGCATTTTTCTTCAAAAATCTCAAAGCAGTCAAACAATCACCTTCATACGATAGAATGTATTAAATAACATACGGGATATCTGTCAAAGTCAGCAAAGAATTATGCAAAACGAATTCCCTGCTTACTTCTATCAGTCATAAAAAAACACCACCGGATTGGTGGTGCTTATTTTTGGCGGAGAAGGAGGGATTCGAACCCTCGATGAGCTATTAACCCATACACGAGTTCCAGTCGTGCGCCATAAACCGGGCTAGGCGACTTCTCCAAAACCTTGCTCATTCATAAAGCTTTATAATTATACCACATTGATTCTCGGTTGTCAAGCTTTTTCGAAAATATTTTTGTTATCATAACCATACAATATATTTTATTACGTTTGATTGTATCCTCCGCACGGGCTTTTTTAAGCTTTGAACATAAAGAAAGAGGCATTTGATTATCAGCACTGAAATATAAGAATGTTGTTGAAGTGTCAAGCAAAATGCTATGAAAAACCACGTCTATATGCATTTTATGTTAATTGTAATGAAAACTGTAATTTATGTAAATATGCAAATTGTGATATTTCAACAAATCTATGCAAATTTGCAAAAAAGCTATTGACATCAACGCTTTAAAGGAATATAATGATGCCATAATAAAACATTAAAGGCGTCGATGAAGACGGAAACTGCAACGAATTTCACAGAGAGTCGGGAATGGTGCGAGCCCGATAAAGGACTGTAGCTTTCTTATCCCTTCTGAGCCGGAAGCCCCAAAGGAACAAACACCCAGTAGGCGTTTCCCGTGTATGCTACGTAAGTGCATAGAGGTTGCTGGACTTCGAAGAGGTGGCGGATTATATTCATCCGCAATTTGAGTGGTACCGCGAGTGTATAAGAACTTACACCCGTCTCAAAGTATTAAATGCTTTGAGACGGGTTTTTATTTTATCTTAAAGCATTTGTCGGAAGAAAATAAATATTATGAAAGGCGGATTTAAAATGTTATCTCTCGACAAAGTATTCAATGCACAGACAGTTCTTAAAAACATCATTCGTGAAACTAATGTTGTAAGGTCATACGGAATTGCACAGAACTGCGAGCTTTTTCTGAAGCCTGAAAATCTGCAGATTACAGGTTCATTCAAAGTACGAGGCTCAGCCTACAAAATCGCAATGCTGAGTGAAGAAGAAAAGCAAAGAGGTGTTATCGCCTGCTCTGCCGGTAACCATGCACAGGGTGTTGCTCTTGCTGCGACAAAGAACGGCATACGCTCACTTATCTGTCTCCCCGACTCTGCCCCTATCTCGAAGGTCGAGGCTACCAAAGGCTTCGGTGCACAGGTTTGCCTGGTTGAGGGCTGTTATGATGATGCTTATCAGAAAGCTCTTGAGCTCAAAGAAAGTGAAGGCTACACCTTTGTTCATCCATTTGATGACGAAAATGTAATTGCAGGTCAAGGCACTATCGCTCTGGAAATTCTCAACGACCTCGACAATATTGATGCAATCGTTGTTCCTATCGGTGGTGGCGGTCTTATTTCAGGAATCGCATACACTGTAAAGCAGATACGTCCGAGCGTCAAGGTGTACGGAGTTCAGGCGACAGGTGCACCGAGCATGTACAACTCAATACATAACGGAAAAATAGACAGTCTGGAATCAGTTTCTACCATCGCTGACGGCATAGCAGTAAAAAAGCCGGGCGAAAACACATACAACCTTGTAAAAGAGTACGTTGATGATATCGCAGTCGTAAGCGATGATGAGGTCGCAAGTGCAATCCTTGCACTTATCGAAAAACAGAAGATGATTGCTGAGGGTGCGGGTGCCGCTGCAGTTGCTGCAGTAATGTTCAACAAATTCGACCTCGAGGGCAAACGTGTTGTGGCAGTTGTTTCAGGCGGTAACATTGATGTTACAAGTCTTTCAAGGGTTATAGACAGAGGTCTTCTTAAATCAGGACGCTCCTCAAGTCTTCTCATTGAGCTTATTGACAAGCCGGGACAGCTTAAGCACATATCAAGAATCATCGCTGACTGTGGCGGAAACGTAACGGGCGTTCACTACGAAAAGGGAAACACCGAAAGTGTAAACGGCTGCTATCTGCGAATTGAAATGGAAACCAGGGATTTTGAGCATGTAAATCTTATCACACAGTCACTTCGTAACGAAGGCTTCAAGATAGTTTGATTCTGAAAGGAGTAAATATTATGAACAAGAAAATACACACAGATAAAGCACCGCAGGCAATCGGGCCATACTCACAGGCAGTTGTTTGCCGGAACATGGTCTTTACATCGGGACAGATTCCACTTAATCCTGAGACGGGAATGCTCGAAGGCGAAAACATCAGCGAACAAACACACAGAGTATGCCAAAACCTCAAGGCAGTGCTTGAAGCTTCGGGAGCATCACTTGAAACTGCGGTTAAAACCGTTTGCTATCTTGCAAACATCTCAGATTTCTCGGAATTCAATGAAGTTTATGCGCAATATTTCACCGAAAAACCTGCACGCTCCTGTGTGGCTGTAAAACAGCTTCCGAAAGGTGCGCTTGTCGAGGTGGAAGTAGTTGCAGAAACGAGGTGAGCAGATGCTTTTACCAGGTTCAGATATACTTGTCAAGACACTCATAGACGAAGGATGCGACACGGTTTTCGGATATCCGGGCGGTCAGATTCTTAATGTTTACGACAGTCTTTACACTCATCAGGACAAGATAAATCACGTCCTTGCGGCACACGAGCAAGGAGCGGCGCACGCAGCTGACGGCTATGCAAGAACCACAGGAAAGGTCGGAGTTGTGATATCAACATCGGGCCCCGGTGCAACAAATCTTGTTACGGGTATTGCAACAGCTTACCTTGACTCGATTCCGCTTGTGGCTATCTGCGGTAATGTTCCGACAACCCAGATTGGCTCAGACAGCTTCCAGGAAATCGACATAACCGGTGTTACCCTGCCTATTACAAAGCACAACTACTTTGTCAGCAGAGTTGAGGATTTGGCAGACACAATCCGTGATGCGTTCAGACTTGCAAAATCAGGCAGACCCGGGCCGGTGCTTATCGATGTTCCGAAAGATGTTCAGATAGCAGAATGCGAATACGAGCCATCGGAGCCTGTCGGAAAAGAACCTTGTTACGCTGCAAAGGACAGCCGTATCGAAGAGGCTGCAGAGCACATAAACGCTTGCAAACGCCCGTTTATATATTTCGGCGGCGGACTTATTTCCGCAGCGGCACAAGAGGAAATGCTCGAGCTTGCAGATAAAATAGATGCACCGATTGGTTGCTCACTTATGGGACTTTCAGCTATACCGACTGCTCACCCGAGATTTCTCGGTATGCAGGGCATGCATGGACACTATGCTTCATCTATGGCAATGCATAAAGCTGACCTTATAATTTCACTGGGTGTACGTTTTAACGACAGAGTAACAGGAAACAGAAGTAAATTTGCTGTCGGTGCTAAGATAATCCACATTGATGTAGATGGCTCTGAGCTTTCAAAGACGGTATCTGCGGTATGCGGACTCAGAGGTGATGTGAAGATGACTCTGCAAAAGCTCATCCCACTTGTCAAAGAATGCAAAAAACCTGATTGGGCAGACAATGTTGCTCTTTTCCGCAAGCAGGAGGAAGGCTATCTTGATAATCGTGTCGGTCTTACACCGAGGCAGGCTATACTGACACTCAACAAGCATCTTGGTGACAACACGGCGGTATGTACCGATGTCGGTCAACACCAGATGTGGTCAGCACAGACACTTTGCTTCAAGACACCTCGTCGTTTCGTATCCAGCGGAGGTCTGGGAACTATGGGCTTTGGTCTTGGTGCAGCTATCGGCGCTGCTTACGGAACGGGAGAACGAAGTGTTCTTGTAACCGGTGACGGAAGCTTTGGCATGAACCTCAACGAGCTTGCAACTGCCGTAAGGTATAATGTGCCGATTGTCGTGCTTATTATGAATAACGGTGTTCTCGGCATGGTGCGTCAATGGCAGACTCTTTTCTATAACAAGCATTATTCGAACACAGTCCTGCAGAGAAAAACTGATTTTACTGCACTCGCAAAGGCTTTTGGTGCTGACGGAGAAGCAGTTTCCACGGTTCAGGAACTGGACGATGCGCTGGGACGTGCATTTGATTCAAATGGCCCATACGTTGTGGATTGCAGAATCGACAAGGATGAATTCGTGCTTCCGATGCTTCCGCCGGGAGGAAGTATGGACGATATTATCACAAGTCTGGAGGGATTAAAATGATAATACACACAGTAGCGGTACTTGTGAATAACAAATTCGGAGTGCTGAACCGTGTAACGAGCTTATTCCGTCGCCGTCAGTTCAATATCAGGGCTTTGACGGTAAGCGAAACTGAAAACAGCGAGCTTTCGAGAATCACTGTTGTTTTCGAAGGCGAGGAAAATGCAAAGCAACAGCTTGTAAATCAGCTATATAAACTGCCTGATGTATGTTCCATCAAGGAATTCAGCGAGGATAATTCAGTAAGCTGTGAACTGCTTCTCATAAAGATGCTAAATGACAGCAAAACCCGTGATGACATAAAGGATGCGGCAGATGCTTTCGGTGCTGTCACGGTTGATTATTCAAAAGATTATATTGTATTCCGTGTTGCGGACACAACAAGAAGAATTGATGATTTCATAAACATTATGAAAGACTACAAAATTCTTGAAATATGCCGTACCGGCAATGTATCGCTCGAAAAGAGCAGCACAACAATTCGTCAAGTAATAAATTTTTAATAAGAAAGAGGTAATTCAAATGGCAAACAGAATATTTTATCAGAAGGATTGTGACCTTCAGAAGCTGAGCGGAAAGACCGTAGCTATCATAGGATACGGCTCCCAGGGACACGCACACGCACTTAATCTCAAAGAAAGCGGCGTTGACGTTGTTGTTGGTCTTTACGAGGGCTCAAAAAGCTGGGCAAAGGCAGAGGCTCAGGGACTCAAGGTTATGACCTCGGCAGAGGCTGCAAAGGTTGCTGACATCATAATGATTCTTATAAACGATGAAAAGCAGGCAGCGCTTTACAAGGAGTCTATCGAACCAAACCTCACCGAGGGCAAAACACTCGCATTCGCTCACGGCTTCAACATTCATTTCGGATGCATCAAGCCACCGAAGAATGTCAATGTAATCATGATTGCTCCGAAGGGCCCGGGACACACAGTAAGAAGCGAATTTCTTGCAGGTAAGGGTGTTCCTTGTCTGATTGCCGTAGAGCAGGACGCTACAGGCGATGCATGGGATTTAGGTCTTGCTTACGCTTTAGGTATCGGCGGCGCAAGAGCAGGAGTGCTTGAAACAAACTTCCGTACAGAAACCGAGACAGACCTTTTCGGTGAGCAGGCTGTTCTTTGCGGCGGTGTTTGTGCACTTATGCAGGCAGGCTACGAAACACTCGTTGAGGCAGGCTATGACCCAAGAAACGCATACTTTGAGTGTATTCACGAAATGAAGCTTATCGTTGACCTTATCTATCAGAGCGGTTTCTCCGGCATGAGATATTCTGTTTCAAACACAGCAGAATACGGCGACTATGTAACAGGCCCGAAAATCATCACAGAAGACACCAAGAAGGCTATGAAGCAGATTCTCAAGGATATCCAGGACGGAAGCTTTGCGAAGGATTTTCTGCTTGATATGTCCCCTGCCGGCTCTCAGGTTCATTTCAATGCTATGAGAAAGCTTGCAAGTGAGCATCCATCTGAAATTGTCGGTGCTGACATCAGAAAGCTTTACAGCTGGAGCGACGAGGATAAGCTTATAAACAACTAAGGAGGCAGCTCTATGTGCAAGGAAAATGTAGTGGAAGGCGTTCAGAACGCTCCACACCGCAGTTTATTCCACGCTCTCGGACTTACCGAGGAAGAACAGAAAAGACCGCTTATCGGAATTGTAAGCTCGCACAACGAGATTGTGCCCGGGCACATGAATCTTGACAAGATTGTTGAGGCAGTTAAGCTCGGCGTAGCAATGGCGGGAGGAACACCTATAATGTTCCCTGCTATTGCCGTTTGCGACGGAATTGCTATGGGACACAAGGGAATGAAATACTCGCTTGTAACCCGTGACCTCATAGCCGACTCCACCGAAGCTATGGCTCTGGCACACGGTTTTGACGGACTTGTTATGGTTCCTAACTGTGACAAAAATGTTCCAGGTCTTCTTATGGCTGCCGCAAGAGTCAATATTCCGACTGTATTTGTCAGCGGCGGCCCTATGCTCGCAGGAAAGGTAGACGGCAGAAAGACCAGCCTTTCCAGCATGTTCGAGGCAGTGGGAGCTTACAATGCAGGAAAGATAGACGGCTCAAAGCTTCTTGAGTACGAACAAAAGACCTGTCCGACCTGCGGCTCCTGCAGTGGTATGTACACTGCAAATTCTATGAACTGTCTTACAGAGGCACTTGGTATGGCACTTCGTGGAAACGGTACAATCCCTGCGGTATATTCTGCAAGAATCGAGCTTGCAAAGCATGCAGGTATGGCGGTTATGGAGCTTGTAAGGAATAATATCAGGCCTCGTGATATTATGACCAAAGAGGCTCTGATGAATGCTCTTACTGTTGATATGGCACTGGGATGTTCAACAAACAGCATGCTTCATCTTCCTGCTATTGCTCACGAATGCGGTATCGAGCTAAATCTTGACATTGCAAACAAAATCAGTGCAGTAACCCCGAATCTTTGTCACCTGGCTCCTGCAGGAAGAACATACATGGAGGAGCTTGACGAGGCAGGCGGAGTATATGCCGTAATGAACGAGCTTTGCAAGAAGAATCTGCTGAATACTGATTGTATGACTGTAACGGGTAATACAATCGGTAAGAATATAGAGGGCTGCGTAAATCTTGACACAAATATCATCAGACCGATTGACGCTCCTTACAGTGAAACCGGAGGAATTGCTGTGCTCAAGGGAAATCTTGCCCCTGACGGAAGCGTTGTAAAAAGGTCTGCGGTACTCCCTGAGATGCTTGTACACGAAGGCCCTGCAAAGGTATTTGATTCCGAAGAAGAAGCACAGTCGGCAATCAATTCAGGAAAGATAGTTGCTGGAGATGTGGTCGTTATCAGATACGAAGGCCCTAAGGGCGGCCCCGGTATGCGTGAAATGCTCAATCCCACCTCTGCTATTATGGGAATGGGGCTTGGCAACAGCGTGGCACTCATTACCGACGGACGATTCAGCGGTGCAACCAGAGGTGCTTGTATAGGTCACGTTACACCTGAGGCGGCATCGGGTGGAGTTATCGGTGTTGTCAAGGACGGAGATATCATAAGCATTGATATTCCTGCAAATAAAATTGAGCTGAAGATTTCCGACGAAGAGCTAAGCAAACGTCTTTCAGAGTTTGTTCCTAAGAAAAAGGAGCTTTCGGGATATCTTAAACGATATGCTTCACTTGTTTCGGGCGGAGCTTCGGGCGCTATACTTAACTAAAAAACAGACGGTACAGCCGGACATAATCCTGCTATACCGTCTTTATTTCTATAAATCCTTCTTCAGAAATTCATCAATGAGTTTTTGACAGATTGCGGCACCCTCGGTTGCTTTTTTAGCACCCTCAAGGTCAAACCACTGCGCTTCGTCCACCTCACAGGAAAGCACGAATTTCTCCTCAGGTATTTTTACTGCAAAGCCGAGCATCAGCTGGTCACGCTTATCATAAAACCAGCTTCCGAGATAATCTACCTGCAAAGCGTCAAGCCCGATTTCTTCCTTTACTTCACGGACACAAGTCTGCTCGGCGGATTCCCCGGGAGTCATATATCCCGATACGCAGACATGGTGCCCACGGCTTAAGTAATCCTGCTTCAAGAGTGCAAACTTATTTCTATCTGCATACAGAAGGCATATAACGCAGGTTGAAAACATATCAAACCATGGCCTTTTGCAATTTTCGCAAAACGGAACGAGTCCCTCGTCGCCGATTTCCCTGCCCACGAGCTTACTACCACACTTCGGGCAACACTCAAATCTCATAATTACACTTCCCTTTTTCTGCTATAAAGGCACGCATAATCTGCGTGCCCTTACTGTTATTCATCATATACTGCCATTATAGCGTCTACGAGTCCTTCAAATCGCCATGACTGAGGGAATGTTCTGTCAACAATACCGAAGTTTTCTCCGTTGCCGACGATTGCGTTATTGTCCCACCAGATGCAAGGAATTCCCTGCTCCTTTGCCTTAGTGAGGTAATAGGTTACGCACTCTATTCTTTCCTCAGTATTCATCTTGTTTACGCTTCCGTATTCACCGACAATTACCGGGATACCCTTGCTTGTAAACTTGTCATAGAGTGTATCAAAGAAGGAATCAATTTCGCCCTTGTTGCCATCGCCGAATTCATCCGTTCCCTTTGTATCGAGGGCAAATGAATAAGGCAGGTATGCGTGGACTGAAACAATTACCTTATCGTCATTCTCGGGAAGCCAGAGCTTAGAGAGTGCCATTCTGTTTGAAGAAGCGGCATAGCCTGTGAGCATAAGGTGGCGCTTAGGATTGTTTCCGCCGCTGTTTCTTACTGTGTTATAGAATGCCTGGGCATACTCTGCTACGACCTTCTGTCCTTCTGCGTTTCCGCCGTTCCATTCATACTGGGTGCCTCTGAGTCTTGGCTCGTTGAGGCCTTCAAATATGAGATGCTCGTCGTAGTTCTTGAATTCCTCGGCAATCTGGCTCCAGAGGGCTGTGAGCTGTTCGATATCCTGCGCTTTATTCTCCTCGTTCGGGAAATACCATTCCTCGTGGTGAGTATTGAGGATTACGTACATATCATTTTCGATACCGTAGTCTACAATTTCTCTGACTCTCTGCATCCAGGCTTCGTCAACAACATAGTTTTCATCCATGTGCTCACCCCAGCTTACAGGGATTCTGAGCACGTTGAAGCCGCCTTCCTTAAGGAAAGTGATAAGCTCCTTTGTTGTAGGAACCTTCTGCCAATGCGTTTCTGCACCTACAGTTGGGTTTCCGGTAGCATCCAATGTATTGCCGAGATTCCAGCCGGTTTTCATTTCCTTTACAAGCTCAGCAGAGGAGATATCCCTCATATCCTGAAGTGTATCGCCGACTGACGGTGCACGGCTGCTGTCGTCGGTTTCAGAGCTTTCGTCTGTTGCGGAAGAATCAGTAACGGAAGATGACGATGAATCTGCCTTTGAACTGCTGTCGTCATTTGAGCAGGACACGAGCATTGACATACAGATACTTACACTAAGAAGCAGTGATAATAATTTCTTGAGTTTCATCAGAGTCGCTCCTTTTTACTTTGCTGTTCTGCGGATAATTTCGAGGCACATTCTGCCGTTATGGTACGGACACTTCCACGGGCCGACCATTTCCTTATTCTTGTCAGGAACGCCCTCGAAGCTTACCTCGGAATACCACTCGCCGCAACGCTTATCGGTTGTAGTATTTTCAATATAGTCCATAATTGTATCGCAGATTGTGAGGAAATGCTCGTCGCCGCTATGCTCGTAAGCATTATAGTATCCGACAACTGCTTCTGCCTGAACCCACCATACTCTCTTCTTGTCAATCTTTTCGTTCTCACGCTCGTTATAGAGTGCGCCGCCGTGGAATGCGAGCTTTTCGATATTGCGAGCGATTGCAAGGTCAATCTTAGCAAACTTATCTGTAAGCTCCTTTTCACCGAGAGCGTCGCAGGCAAGGTCACACAGCCAGCTTGCTTCGATATCGTGGCCGTAGGAATGGATATCGCCGATTTCCTGAAGCTTTGTATCGAAGAATACTCTGAGTGCATCATTTTCCTTATTATACACGATATCGCTCATCTGGGAGAGAAGGAACTTAAGTTTTGCAGCAACCTTCTCGTTGCCGTTTGCCTTATAAAGCTCGGTATATGCCTCGATGAGGTGCAGGATTGTATTCATTGTCTTATCTGCCATAAGTCCGTTTTCGGAGAGTGCGTCATTCGGGATAATCTGCCAATCTCTTGAGAAGGACTCCATGTAGCCGTACTCGTCGAGAGTTCTGGTTTCGATATCCTCAAAAATCTTCATTGCAAGCTCGAGCGCCTGCTTATCGCCGATACTGTTATAATAAGCTGATAGTGCATAGATTGCGAATGCACAGTTATATGTATGCTTCATTGTATCGGTTGGGTTGCCCTTATAGTCGAGCATCCAGTACACGCCACCCATATCATAGTCGATGCAGTTGTTCTTTACAAACTCATAGGCGTGCTTTGCAAGGCGCTTATTTTCCTCGCCGCCGATGAGCTTATAGCATGAGGAATAGAACCAGAGGATTCTGTTATGCAGAATAACTCCCTTGTCTGCCTGCTTATCGAGGTTCAAATCAAAGTCCATAAAGCCATAGAAACCGCCGTTTTCCTTGTCCTCAAGCTTTGACCAGAAAGGGATGATATTCTCTTTAAGTATTTTTTCGCATCTTGATAATAACATAGCAGTTACTCCTCTTTAATTAAAGTGTTATCTTTCTTGCTTCAACGTAATATCTCTTATCCCATGCGTGACCCATGGAGAAGGTCTTTCTTGGGAGTGCGCCGTCACAGATTACTGTCGGGAAAAGCTCGGATTTTTGCATATCCGGAAGAACGAAGCCTATGCTGTTTTCGTTCTTTGAGAGGCTGTCGATAACCTCGGTACCGTGGATATAGTCGATTTTGCCGCCATTTTCCTTTATATACTCATCGAGCACAAGCTGGAGTGAGCCGACTGTAAGCTTTGAAAGCTCATTGCCGACATACCACTTTGTTGAAACGCCGTTATCAACACTCATAAAGCTCTGCATATCCTCTGTGCCCTCTGCTGTAAGAGAGAGCTTTTCCTTGAGAGTATTCATAAGCTTTTCTGTATCGGTTTCGGTAACAATTCTGTGGATTGCTTCGAACTCGAGTGCAGGTGAATGGAGATTTACGATTTCAACGAGTGCATATCTTGCGGGGTGATTTGAAAGGTCAGCACCCGGATTCTGAGCTTTGAGCTGTTCGTAGAATTCCTTTGCTGTTGCAAGTGAGTGGTTGCCGTCACCCATTGCATAAAGAAGCACGCTGTCCTCATTGAGGTCATACTTCTTATTGAAGCTGTCAAGGTCTGAGAGCTTATCGAGGGCACTCAGGACATTCTCTTTAAGCTCCTCAGAAAGGAGCCAGCCCTTAATTTCTCCGCCCTTCTGCATAAGAGAAAAATCATAGAGCTTTGTGAGGCTGTTTTTTGCGTCAGCTATCGGCTCAACGACTGTCTTCATATCGTCGTCGATTAAAATCATAATATGCGGAAGCTCAATCGGAGCGCCCTGTCTTACCTTTATTCTCGGTGGGATACGTTCAACTACAGTAGCCTCGGTAGCTCTTACCTGAGATTTGGAGCCTTTACGGTAGTCGTACATTTCAAGGTCGATTGCACCGACAATACCTGCTCTTACCTTGCCGTCGTCCTGAGTTCTTTCGATATACACGAGTGCATTTTCATACTCTGCAAAGACATCCTTTGCGAGGTAATCAGCCATTGAAGCGTGGATATTCTTTATTCTGTCCTCGACACCTTCCTGCTCGAGATAAATCTCAGGGAGTGTGATTTTGAGGGTTGACGGAGCGTCGCCTACTATCTGCTCAGTTTTTGCCCAGTAGTCAGGCTCACTTGTGTACTGGTCACACGCTACGACTGCCCACTTGGACATATCGGTTGTTTCCTTCGGAAGAAGGATGTTTGTCGGCTTGAATGCTGTCATAATAAAGACTCCTTTATATAGAATTAGTTTTTCTTTCTGCCGTAGACAAAATAGAGTAAAATATCAATTGCAAGCGGGATACAGAATATCGGCACACCGTAAACAAGTCCTAATGTTCCGAAAAGTCCTGCCATTAATCCGGTTGCTGTCAGAAGGTCGATAACAGAAACCACTACGAGGCCCAGGATGATTGCAATATTTACAATTGCGAACACGAGGTATCCATTGGTCTTTTTTCCCTCGCCTTTATGCTTTGCCCGCAGATACTTTACAAGCACCGTCACGAACAATGCAACCGCTGTTATCGCACTGACCAGCCCCACAATGAGGGCAGCCAAATAGAAATCCCAATCATCAGACAAGACAAGATATGTAAAGCAAACCACTGCCAGCAGAGTCGATATTCCTGCTGTAATCAGCTGTTTTTTCATTCTCTGCACCCCCGAATTTATGATATCGTTTACCGCTTTTATATCCCAAAACAGGACGGAAAATTTCCCGTCCTGTTCTAGTTTTACTTTACGAATTATTAGCGCCGCAGCACTTCTTATACTTCTTGCCGCTTCCGCATGGGCATGGGTCGTTAGGGCCGACCTTGTCGTTTACCTTTCTGGTAACTGCCTTTGGTGCGCTTTCCTTAAGAACCTGCTCACGCTTAGGAGCATTTTCGTTTCTTCTTACCTGGATTGTAAAGAGGGTTCTTACTGTATCCTCGCAGATAGAATCAATCATAGCGTCGAACATATCAAAGCCTTCGATTCTATACTCTACTACAGGGTTATGCTGACCGAATGAACGCAGTGAAATACCCTTCTTGAGCTCATCCATATCGTCGATATGAGCCATCCACTTAGTATCAACGACCTTGAGGAGAATAACTCTTTCAAGCTCACGAAGAAGTGCAGGAGAAAGCTCCTCTTCTCTCTGAGCGTACTTGTCGAGCGCTCTGTTTACGAGCATATCGAGGATTTCCTTCTTGGAAACATCCTCAAGCTCCTGCTGGGTGTATCTGAAGTCGCTGTCCTCTGTAAGGAGTCCTGCAAAGACTTCTCTGAGTCCGTCGAGGTTCCAGTCATCGTGGATATCCTCGTCAACGAGGTAGAGGTTTACGTTGTTTGTAACGAAGTCCTTAATCATCTTAAGGATGTAGTCGTGGATATCGTTACCGTCAAGAACCTGTGAACGCTGACCGTAGATAATCTCACGCTGTGAGTTCATAACGTCGTCGTAGTTAAGGACGTTCTTTCTGATGTTGAAGTTTCTGCCTTCTACCTTCTTCTGTGATGAAGCGATAATCTTTGTAAGCATACCGCTTTCGATAGGCATATTCTCGTCAACCTTGAGTCTGTCCATAACGCCGGTAATTCTGTCACCGCCGAAGATTCTCATAAGGTCATCTTCAAGTGAGAGGTAGAAACGGCTTTCGCCAGGGTCGCCCTGACGGCCTGCACGTCCTCTGAGCTGGTTGTCGATACGTCTTGATTCGTGACGCTCTGTACCGATAATGAACAGACCGCCTGCTTCTCTTACCTCGACTGCCTTCTGAGCAACCTCTTCATTGAACTTTGCATAAAGCTCCTTGTATACTTCTCTTGCCTTCAGGATTTCCTCGTCGTCTGTTTCAGCATAGCCGACAGCCTCGCTGATAATCTCTTCAGGAATATCACGTCTGCGCATTTCGTGCTTTGCCAAAAACTCTGCGTTACCGCCGAGGAGAATGTCAGTACCACGTCCTGCCATGTTGGTAGCGATGGTAACTGCACCGAACTTACCAGCCTGAGCTACGATTTCGGCTTCCTTATCGTGGTACTTGGCATTGAGGACGTTATGCTTTACGCCCTTGTTCTTGAGAAGTCTTGAGAGGTACTCGGACTTTTCGATAGAAACTGTACCTACGAGGACAGGCTGTCCCTTCTTGTTACACTCGATAATCTGCTCGATTACTGCGTTATACTTACCCTTCTCTGTCTTGAATACAACGTCGGGGTGGTCCTTTCTGATAACAGGCTTGTTTGTAGGAACCTCGATAACGTCGAGCTTATAAATCTCTCTGAACTCGTCCTCTTCGGTAAGGGCTGTACCTGTCATACCCGAGAGCTTGTCATAGAGTCTGAAATAGTTCTGGTAGGTAATTGTTGCGATAGTCTTTGACTCTCTTGCAACCTTTACGCCTTCCTTAGCTTCGATTGCCTGGTGCAGACCGTCGTTGAAACGTCTGCCCTGCATAATTCTTCCTGTAAATTCGTCTACGATAAGAACTTCTCCGTCCTTTACAACGTAGTCGATATCGTTGGTCATAATACCATTAGCCTTGATAGCCTGATTGATATGGTGCAAAAGTGTAAGGTTCTCGGCATCCATAAGGTTCTTGACACCGAATGCCTTTTCAGCCTTTGCAACACCGGACTTTGTAAGAGTTGCGGTTCTTGCCTTCTCGTCTACGATATAGTCGCCGTCGAGCTGGTCATTATCTTCCTTATTGTCTGTTTCAACAAGCTTAATCTGCTTTAATGACTTTGCAAATCTGTCTGCGTGGACATAAAGCTCTGAAGACTTATCACCCTGGCCGGAAATGATAAGCGGAGTTCTTGCTTCGTCGATGAGGATTGAGTCAACCTCGTCTACTACTGCAAAGCTATGGCCTCTCTGTACTCTGTCCTTCTTATAGATAACCATATTATCACGAAGGTAGTCAAATCCGAACTCGTTGTTTGTACCGTATGTGATATCTGCAGCATAAGCCTTTCTTCTTTCGTCGTTGTTCATACCGTTGATTACACAGCCGATAGAAAGACCTAAGAAACGGAATACCTTACCCATTTCCTCAGACTGGAATTTAGCGAGGTAGTCGTTGACTGTTACAACGTGAACGCCCTTTCCGTCGAGAGAGTTTACGTAAGCTACGAGGCAGGCTACGAGTGTTTTACCTTCACCTGTTCTCATTTCGGCAATTCTTCCCTGGTGAAGCACGATTGCACCGATAATCTGTACCGGGAACGGCTTCTTTCCAAGAACTCTCCATGCACCTTCACGGCACACGGCAAGTGCATCAGGAAGTACATCATCGAGAGATGAAAGTCCGTCTGACACCTTATCCTTGAAAAGCTGAGTCTGCGCACGAAGCTCAGAGTCACTCATTGCAGCATACTTTTCCTCAAGCTCTAAAACCTTATTCTTGATAGGTTCTATACGCTTGAGCTCTTTAGCGCTGTAATTTCCGAATATTTTTTCGAAAAGTCCCATTGATTTATAACCACCTTTATCGTTAGGTAAATTTTGTCATAAAATAGTAATTAAATATAACAATACAGCTTACATTATACCATAGCCTTAAGAAAAAGTCAAGTAAACACTACTGTATTTACCTGTTGACAAACGATAAAAGAAGGTGTATAATTTAGCTTACAGATAAATAAATGCGAAAACTTAATAATCTTATCAAGAGTGGTGGAGGAACAGGTCCTGTGAAGCCCGGCAACCTGACTTTTTACAGTAAAGGTGCTAATTCCTGCGGATATATCCGAGAGATGAGAGTCATATATACTCAGACGTTTCTCAAGGAAGCGTTTTTTTATTTGTAAATTTTGATATTGCGGTTTTAAAAGCCGCAAAGGAGGTATAAAAATGGAGGAAAGATTTGTATTCACTTCAGAGTCTGTAACAGAGGGTCATCCTGACAAAATCTGTGACAAGATTTCGGATGCTGTTCTTGACGCTATGCTCGAGCAGGACCCTATGTCGAGAGTTGCTTGTGAAACCGTTACAACAACCGGTATGGTAATGGTTATGGGTGAAATCACCTCAAAGGCAAATGTAGACATTCCTGCAATTGTAAGAGAAACTGTAAGAGAAATCGGCTACGACAATGCTGAGTACGGCTTTGACTGCAACACATGCTCTGTACTTACAACACTTGACAAGCAGTCACCTGACATTGCTATGGGTGTAGACAACGCACTCGAGGGCAGAGATACCAACGAATTTGACACCGGTGCAGGCGACCAGGGTATGATGTTCGGATACGCTTGCGACGAGACACCTGAACTTATGCCGCTTGCGATTTCACTTTCTCACAAGCTCACTAAGCGTCTTACCGAGGTAAGAAAGAACGGCACACTGCCTTATCTTCGTCCTGACGGAAAGGCTCAGGTTACTGTTGAGTATGAAAACGGAAAGCCTTGCAGAGTTGATACTGTTGTAGTATCCTCTCAGCACAGCGCTGATGTTTCCTTAGAGAAAATCAGAGAGGACATCATAAAGCACGTTATCTTAGAGGTTATCCCTAAGGAGCTTATCGATGACACAAGATACTTTGTAAACCCTACCGGACGCTTTGTTGTAGGCGGCCCTCAGGGCGACAGCGGACTTACCGGCAGAAAGATTATCGTTGATACCTACGGCGGATATGCCCGTCACGGCGGCGGAGCTTTCTCGGGAAAAGACCCTACAAAGGTTGACAGAAGTGCTGCTTACGCTGCAAGATATGTTGCAAAGAACATTGTTGCTGCAAAGCTTGCTTCAAAGTGTGAAATTCAGGTTGCTTACGCTATCGGCGTTGCACATCCTGTTTCGGTAATGGTTGACACATTCGGAACAGGTACTGTATCCGACGAAAAGCTTTCAATGGCTATCGGCAAGGTGTTCGACCTTCGTCCTGCTGCTATCATCAAGGAGCTTGACCTTCGCCGTCCACAATACAAGGCACTTGCGGCTTACGGTCACATGGGAAGAGAAGAGCTTTCTGTTGCATGGGAAAAATGTGACAAGGTAGATGCACTTCTTGAGGCTGTAAAATAAGGAGGCATATCTCATGCTTCTGACAGAACACTGCGACGTTTTATATGTAAGCGAGCTGAACTGCGTTTTTGTAAAGTGGAAGAAGTACTGCTCTCTTGAAGACTACCGCACTCCGCTGCGTCATGCTATCGACATTATGGCACAGCACGAAAGCTGCCACTATATCGCTGACACCCGTGACGGCTTTGAATGCTGCGACGAGGATACTCAGTGGGTGAACGAAACATTTGCTCAGGCAGCTTTCAATTCAGGCTGCAGACACATCTTCTTTATAAAGAACAAGGTCAGCAAGCTCGACAATGAGCTGGATAACCAGTCAGCTTTGCTTTCGAGATTGTTCGAGGTTCATTACTGCGAAAGCTTCGACGACGTAAAACTGATACTGCTCTCAAGGATATAAAAAAGCCACCCATATCATAAGGTGGATAGTAATATAAAAGTATTACATGGACTTAATGAGGAAAACCCTTTTGAAAAAGGGTTATTCCTCAAACTCCTTTCCTAAAACTTTTGTAATAAAATTTCAGCCCCATAGGGTACCTATCACAAAATGAGAATTTAAAACAGTTCTCTTTGGTAAGTACCCTATGGGGCTGAAATCATATCAGAAGTCTTTGGAAGGGGGCTCGGGGGATAACCTTTCTTCAGAAAGGTTTCGCCCCGATAATTTCATATAATATACTTCTATATGACCACTCATCTTATGGTATGGGTGGGTTTTTATTCGCTTACAGACTGTGACTGGAGATTTTCTCTGGCATTTATGATATGCTCGGCGGTAAGCTTTTCGGCAAGCGAAGCGTCACGGCTTCTGATAGCCTCTAAGATAGCTCTGTGCTCGGCAACAGTTTTCTCGGCTCTTCCCTGAGTCTGCACAGAGATATCTCTGGCGTGTCTGATATAATTATGGAAATTCGTGAGCATAAAACGGAGTGGACGGCTTCTTGAGGAATCGTAGATAATCTTATGAAAATCGCCATCGAGCTTCAGGAGCTGTTCGGTATCGTTCTTCATAAGATAGAACTCCTGCAGGTCGGTTATCTTTTCGAGAGCCTTAAGCTCCTCGTCGGTAATCTTCTGGGTACAGAGCTTTGCAGCAAGTCCCTCGATGCTTATTCTGATAGCGTAGATATCCTCGATATCCTTTTCCGAGACCCCGACAACTACAGCTCCCTTGTTAGGGATATTTCTGACAAGTCCCTCAAGCTCGAGCTGCATAAGCGCCTCTCTTACCGGGGTACGGCTGACACCCAGCTCGTTTGATATCTTAAGCTCGGAAAGGCTTTCGCCGTCCTTATACTCGCCGTTTAGGATTGCGTTTTCTATAGCATTGAAAACTCTGATTCTCAGTGAGCTGTTATCGCTTTCAAGTATCATATCTATCTGCCTGCCTTCTCGAGAATTTCCTTGCCGTAGAGCTTCATAAGCGCACAAAGCTCGTCGTCGCTGATAACGGTAACTCGTCCGCCCTCATACTCAGCATCTACCCACTCCTTCATTTTCTGAACGCATGGATGCTTTTTGTCAACGGCTCTGTCACCATCGAGTCTGTAGAAGCTGTTTATCCAGTGGGCTACTCCTGCAAGACCTGAAACAGAGCTTACTGCAACGACGGGTGCACGGTTCAAAAACTTCTTTGTATCGAAGATATTATAGATTTCCTCGTCCTTTAAAAGTCCGTCAGCGTGGATACCTGCTCTTGTGAGGTTGAAGTTTCTTCCGACGAACGGAGTCATCGGCGGCAGTTCGTAGCCCGTTTCGTTTACGATATAGTCGGCAAGCTCAGTAATAACCGTTGTATCCATACCGTCGAGCGTACCTTTGAGCGAAGCATACTCAAAGACCATAGCTTCGAGAGGAACGTTACCCGTTCTTTCGCCGATTCCGAGGAGTGAACAGTTTACGGCACCTGCACCGTACAGCCAGGCTGTTGTTGCATTTACGACACCCTTGTAGAAGTCGTTGTGTCCGTGCCACTCGAGCATATCGCTTGAAAAGCCTGCATAGTGCTGAAGTCCGTAGATAATGCCGGATACGCTTCTCGGAAGCGCTACACCTGCATACGGGATGCCGTAGCCCATTGTATCGCAGGCACGGATTTTTATCGGCACGCCGCTTTCCTCGGAAAGCTTACGCAGAGCGATTGCAAACGGAACAACAAATCCGTAAAAATCAGCTCTTGTAATATCCTCGAAATGACATCTCGGACGCAGACCTGCATCGATACAGTCCTTTACGATGCCTAAGTACTTGTCGAGAGCCTGCCTGCGGGTGAGTCCCATCTTGTTGAAGATATGATAATCGGAGCAGGAAACAAGCACGCCTGTTTCCTTGATTCCTATATTCTTCACAAGCTCAAAGTCACTTTTTGCGGCTCTGATCCAGGTTGTGATTTCAGGGAACTTATATCCCAAACCCATACATCTCTCGAGTGCTTCTCTATCGCTCTTTGAATAGACGAAAAACTCAGTCTGGCGGATAATTCCCTTCTCACCGCCGAGTCTATGGAGCATTTTATAAATCTCAACAATCTGTTCTGCGGTATATGGCGTTCTTGACTGCTGTCCGTCACGGAAGCTTGTATCCGTAATATAGATATTCTCAGGCATATTCATAGGAACGTGCCTGTGGTTATACGCAATTTTCGGAATATCGGTATACGGGTACATTTCTCTGAAAAGCTCAGGGCTTTTCACATCGTGGAGGTCATACTCGTACGGGTCAAACTCCAAAAGATTTGATTTTGAAGAAGGTCTTATTTCTGTCATTTTCTTTCTTCCCTTTCTGTATAGATGTATAATTGTATGATTGTATACAATTATACATTGAAAAGCGGCATGTGTCAAGTAAAAAAAGAAAATGCCCGTTCAAAACAGGCATTTTTCACTTACATATAGTATTCTTTCGGTATTTCGGTATATGAAACGCACAAATCCTCTTTTGCTCGTGAGAGGATTTTCATTATTACCTCACGGCACTTTTTCGCATCGACTACCCTCACCTCGGCATTTCCGAGCTTGCCGAAGGTTTGTGCACCCGAAGAAACAAGTGCGGGTTCGAAGTTTACATAAAACTTAGAAACGTCGTTTGTCCTTGAGCATTTATGTCCACGCATAACTCCTTTGATTTCGTTGCCATCAGCATCTATCAAAACCGTATCATACGGCTCACCCAATCTATCGGGGATATCTGCTCTTTCGTCAATTGAATGGATAAATGTATTCTTGTCGTTGCCGACACCGATGAGCAGTATTTTGGCGTTCACGTCGGCAAGTCTGTCCCACGCAAATCCGACAGGTGCAGGTGACTGAGCTTTCTCCTCGCCTTTTACATATTCCTCTGCATTTTTGCCCTTAGCCCAGATTGAGTGGGTGGGGTGGAGTGAACGGATTCCGTCGCTTCTTTGGGCGGCTGTTTTCGGGACAGCACCTATACACGGAACGGCAGTACGTGAGTCAAAAATCGGTTTATCCTTATAGACGCTATCCCATGTATGTGTCGGTACGAGGAAAAGTCCGTCCGAAAGATACTCGCTGAAGGCATCTATCAGCCCGTCGGCACCGTTTTCCACCTCACCTACTGCTCGCATAGAAGTATGAATCATAACTGTGTCGCTGCTCTTTATTCCGATTTCAGATAGCTGTTTTTTAAGGTCATCTTTTGTAAACATACTATTCCCCTTCCTGAATATCTTTCAGAAATTATAGCATCTTTTACCCGCACCGTCAAGAACAGCCGCCCTTTTCGGACGGCTGCTTTTCTTATTTTCTCTCTGCTTTCAGAATCGGAGAAAGCGGCTTATAAATAAACACTGTTACCATTGCACAGACTATTCCCTTGATGAGTGTAAATGGGAAATTAAAGATACAAAGTGCCTGGAAGATATTTTTGGTTTCAGGAAGGATGCTCTGGTAAGCAGAAAGGATTGCTGCCTCTCCGCCGTATGCCTTGAAATAAATCGGATACACGATGAAGTAATTGAGCGGCAGACTGATGACTGCCATTACAAGTGCACCTACAAAGCAACCGATAATTGCATTCTTCTTAGTCTTTTTTCTTCTGTAGATAAGTGAAGCGGTAAGTACGAAGCTTGCGCCTGAAATAAAGTCGAAGATATCGCCAATTCCCATAGTTGTACCCATACCCTTTATAAGTACATGGACGATATTCTTGATTAGGCAGACCATGACACCCTCAATCGGGCCGAGTGCAAAGCCTGCGAGTAATGTAATGACGTTTGACGGGTCAAACTTTAAAAAGCTTGGCAGGAGCATCGGTATCGGAAACTCAACATAGCAGAACACTGCAATTGCCATAGCACTCAGAAGTGCCATCACGACAAGCTTTCTTGTAGTAAAAAATCTTTTGCTGTTCATACGAAATTCTCCTTAAAACTAATTTACGCATGGCAAAAAGAAACGCCCTGAGCAAACATACTCAGGGCGTAATGATTTTGTCTTACGTTTCTTTCATCCGGACTTTAACCGTCGGTTTCGGAATTTCACCGAATCAGCGCACTCTCGTGCGGTCGAGGACTTTACCTCCGATGTGGAATTTCACCACCCCTGAAACACAGTTATTATTCTGCTTAAGGATTACTCCTTATCCTCTGCTTCGTCCTCGTCGTCCTCAAAATCGAACTCGAGCTTTTCGCCGCAGTTAGGGCAATCTACACAGCCTTCTTCAACGATGCTCTCGCAAAGGCAGATTGTATCGCCGCAGGTTGGGCATGTACACTCGTACATATCCTCATCCTCGTCCTCGAAGCCGTCATCGTCGTCTTCGTCGCAGCAGCAATCGCAATCACAGTCACAGTCGCAATCACAATCGTCGTCACAGCAACAGCAGTCGCAGTCATCGTCGCCGTAGTAATCGTCCTCTAAATCTCCGAGGTCTTCATTGATAGCGTCAACGAGGTCAACTGTTTCTGTTACTTCATCTGAGATATCATAAATTGTATCGGACATTTCCTGAAGCACATCAGCCATTGCTGCAAGAATCTTGCCCTCCTTGGTTGTTGTGTCAAGCTCAAGGCCGTCCATAAGGCCCTTAAGGTAAGCAACCTTTTCCATAAGCTCCATGGTCAAATACCTCCCTTTGAATTTAAAAAAGTAAAACTATACTCTTTCCATGTACTCGCAGGTTCTTGTATCAATTCTGATAACCTCGCCCTCTTCGATAAAGAGAGGAACCTTGATTTCAGCACCTGTTTCGAGTGTTGCAGGCTTTGTAGCGTTTGTAGCTGTGTTTCCTGCAAAGCCAGGGTCAGTCTTTTCTACAACGAGCTCTACAAAGTTAGGTGGCTCAACTCCGAATACCTGGCCCTTGTAGGAAAGAACCTTACAAATCATATTTTCCTTAACAAACTTGAAGCTGTCAGAAAGCTCTGTCTTGTTTACAGGAACCTGCTCATAGGTCTCAGGGTCCATGAAGTAATAGAGGTCGCCATCGCTGTAGCAGTACTCCATATCCTTTCTTTCAACGTAAGCTGTTGGGAACTTAGCGGTAGGGTTATAGGTCTTTTCAACTACAGAACCTGTGATAACGTTTCTTACCTTAGTTCTAACGAAAGCAGCACCCTTTCCAGGCTTAACGTGCTGGAATTCGATAATCTGCATTACGTTTCCTTCTTCTTCAAATGTCATTCCATTTCTGAAATCGCCGGCAGTAATCATATAAATTATACCTCCAAAATTTTTTCATAAATACAAAGCTTAAAATAACTCAGTATTACTTAGTATATATTTTACCTTATTTTTTGATTTTTTGCAAGGGGTTTTCGATAATTTCTGATACTTTTACAAAATAATCAGATTTTTGTCTGTAGATGTAAGGTTTTCGCAGCCATCTTTTGTAATAAAAATCATATCCTCAATTCTCACGCCGAATTTTTCGGGAAGATATATTCCAGGCTCTACCGTTACAACCACGCCTTCGGAAAGCTCCTTTTCATATCTTGGTGAAGCATTCGGGACTTCGTGTATTTCAAGGCCTACGCTGTGGCCGAGGCTATGACCAAAGGCATCGCCGTAGCCTGCGTTTGTGATAACATCTCTTGCGACCTTATCGAGGTCTTTGCCTACAATACCAGCCTTTGCGGCTGAGATTGCCCTGAGCTGAGCGGAAAGGACGGTATCATACACCTTTCTCATCTCATCGCTTACGTTTCCGACGGCGACAGTTCTTGTCATATCACTATGGTATCCATCGTACACGGCGCCGAAATCCATAAGCACAAAATCGCCGCTTCTGACTTCTCTATTCCCGGGTACTCCGTGTGGCATTGAGGTGTTCTTACCGCTAAGTGTGATAGTTTCAAACGACACGCCCTGCGAACCACGCTTTTGCATTTCAAAGTCTAAGAAAAGTGCAATTTCACGCTCTGTTCTTCCCTCTTTGATAAATCCGAGCACCTCATCAAAGCTTTGCTCGGCTATTTTCTGGGCAGACTTTATTTTTTCAAGCTCGTCTATAGTTTTGATGCTTCGAAGCTGTGCGAGCTTTTCGCTCAGCCAGCTTGTATCTGAAAGCTCTGCTGAAAGCTTTTCCTTCATATTCACAAACTGCGAATAGGTAACTGACTGTGTTTCTATGCAGGCAGTTTTTGCGTTATGCTTTGCTACAAGCTCGTTAATTTGATTGTAGAGGCTATTCTCCAAGATGACCTCACAATCCGTAGCTGTAGCTTTTGCCTTTTCGATATAGCGGAAATCTATAATAAGGTATGCCGCATCCGCAAACACGAGCACTGTACCTGCTGAAGATTTCATACCTGTGAGGTAGCGTCTGTTTATATCGCTTGTGATAATTGCACAGTCGGCTGCAGAAGTAAGCTCTTTTTGCAAAAGCTCAATATTATTTCTCATTGAAAATCTCCTCTAAGGTATCTACGCCCATAAGGTAGCTGTTCTTGCCGAAGCCGCAAATCTGCTTCACGCAGACAGGCTCGATAACGGAGAGGTGGCGGAACTCCTCACGCTTATGGATATCGCTCATATGCACCTCTACGACGGGAATCTTGATAGCAGAGATTGCGTCACGGATAGCATAGCTGTAGTGAGTATATGCACCTGCGTTAATAACGATTCCGTCCTTAGTTTTTCTTGCTTCGTGGAGCTTATCTATAATTGCGCCCTCGTGGTTGGACTGGAAGATTTCGCAGGAAAAGCCCTTTCCTTCACAATGTGCCTTTATTTCGGCATTGATACTCTCGAAGGTATCGCTTCCGTAAACTCCCGGCTCTCTTTCACCGAGAAGGTTAAGATTCGGGCCGTGGATTACAAGTACATTTCTCATAATAAATTACTCCTTGACTGAAAGATAATAGTTTTTCATAGTCAGTGCGTCCTCTGCCTGGGTACCTGCACTTTCGCAGACAAACGTCGGGGAGAGTCCCTTCTTTGCGACGATTTCCATAAGAGGCTCGAAGTCGGGGCCATAGCCCTCGTTATTCTCAAAGGTAAGGTGTTTTTTCTCACCGCCCGGGACGGTGAACATAATCTTGGAGAAGTGGCTGTGGAACACTTTAAGTCTGTCAGAGCCGATTTTATCCTCGACCTCACAGAGCATTTTTTCATACTCGGCTTTACCCTTTATATAGCCGAATTCTCTTGCGTTCAGATGTCCGAAATCTATACAAGGAATGAACGTATCGTCGAGTCTGCAAAGCTCAAGTACCTCGAACAGATTACCGAGCTGGTTTACCTTACCCATTGTTTCGGGGCAGAAAACAATGCTCTCAAAGCCCTGTTCTACAGCCTGCTGTCTTGCTCTTATAAGCGTATCCTTTGCAAGCTCGAGTGCATCTTCTCTTGAAATCTTCGAGCAGGAGCCGCTATGAATTATTATTCTCTGTGCGCCGAGTCTTTTTGCGGCATCGCAGGACTGGAGAATATAGTTTATGCTGTTGTCACGCTTTTCCTCCTCGAGGCTTGAAAGCGATATAAAATACGGAGCGTGGAGTGATGTTGTTATTCCGCACTCGGCTGCATTTTTCATAAAAGCTTGAGCATGCGCATCGGCTACTCTTACGCCTCTTCCGCACTGGTACTCGTAGTGGTCAAGACCCATTTCCTTTACATATTTCGGGGCATCGAGCGTTGATTTATATTTTACAGAAAAGCTGTCGGAATTACCGGCAGGCCCGAATTTTGCTGGCATTTTCTTTCCTCCATATCAAAAAATAAAAGCGGACACAATATGCCCGCTTTTGATTTTGTTATTAATACTTGCGCTTACGAGCAGCTTCAGACTTCTTCTTACGCTTTACTGAAGGCTTTTCATAATGCTCTCTCTTACGAACCTCAGCAATGACGCCGTCTCTTGAGCAAGATCTCTTGAAACGCTTGAGTGCTGCGTCAAGGCTCTCGTTCTTTCCAACTTTAATCTCTGCCATGTCAAATTCCCTCCCTTTGCCACCTTGTTTACAGAGGTATTAAATGATGCCGGTACAGACAAACGGTGATAGTGAAGGCGTTAGTAATCCTAGAGGAGTAAGCCTCTCCCTCTGTATTATTTTGCCCATGCCACACGCATCAAATTAAATTACAAATTTTATTATACATCAGCTTTGACAATTTGTCAATATATTTTTTGAAAATATATTGCAATCTGCCAAAATATTATTTGACTACGATATTTACAAGTCTTCCCTTGACGTAAATTTCCTTAACGATAGTCTTACCCTCGCAGGCTGCGGCTACATTTTCGTCCTGCTTTGCGAGTGCGATAACGTCAGCCTGCTCCATATCTGCAGGGATATTAAGCTTACACTTAACCTTACCGTTAATCTGTGCAACGATTTCGATTGTATCGTCAACGCAGAGCTTTTCGTCAAAGGTCGGCCACTTCTCGTAGGCAATTGTATCTCCGTGTCCCATCTGAGACCAGATTTCCTCACCGATATGCGGACAGATGCAGGAGAGCATCTTGATATAGCCCTCGGCATACTCTCTTGGGCACTTTTCTTCCTTATAGAGAGCGTTTACGAAAATCATCATCTGTGCGATAGCTGTATTGAAGCCGAGTGTTTCGAAGTCCTCGGTTACCTTCTTTACTGTCTTATGATAGAGCTTTTCAAGAGCAGGAACTGCCTCATCTGTGAGGTTTGCAGGCTCTGTGAAGAATGCCCATACACGGTTCAAGAATCTTCTTGCGCCCTCTACGCCCTGGTTGTTCCACGGCTTTGAAACCTCGAGAGGGCCCATAAACATTTCATAGAGTCTGAGAGTGTCTGCACCGTAGTCACGGACGATATCGCTAGGATTGATAACGAACTCAGGGAAACGCTTACCCATCTTGATACCGTTGGAGCCTAAAATCATACCCTGGTGAACGAGCTTCTTGAAAGGCTCCTTTGTAGGAACGAGACCCTTATTGTAGAGGTATCTGTTCCAGATTCTCGAATACATAAGGTGACCTACTGCGTGCTCAGGGCCGCCGATATAGAGGTCAACAGGCATCCAGTGCTTCAAAAGCTCAGGGTCTGCAAGCTGCTTATCGTTATGAGGGTCGATGTATCTTAAGAAGTACCAGCTTGAACCTGCAGAACCAGGCATTGTAGAGGTTTCTCTTGTACCCTTTACTGTACCGTTATCGTACTTTTTCCACTCGGTTGCATTTTCAAGCGGAGCCTTGCCGTTTTCGCCCTTATAGTTCTGAAGTTCAGGGAGAATAAGTGGCAGCTCCTCGTCATCGAGAACGTGGATATTGCCGTCCTCGCCGTGTACTACAGGTACAGGCTCGCCCCAGTAACGCTGTCTTGCGAAAATCCACTCTCTGAAGTGGTAATTTACAGTTCTCTTGGCAACGCCAATTTTCTCGAGCTTTACGGTGATTGCTTCCTTTGCTTCTTCTACTGTAAGGCCTGTGAACTCCTCGGAGTTTATGAGCTTATAGCCCTTGCCGAGGTACTCGCCCTTTTCGAATGCCTTTTCGGAAACATCGACCTTGCCGAGCTTTTCGTCGCCGTCGATTACCTGAATCATATCGATATTATGTGCGATTGCGTACTCAAAGTCACGCTGATCGTGAGAAGGAACAGCCATTACTGCACCTGTGCCGTAGCTTGCAAGAACGAAGTCGCCGATGAACATTCTTACTTCCTTGCCGTTAACGGGGTTGATACAGGTAACGCCCTTGAGCTCACAGCCTGACTTTGTCTTGTTGAGCTCTGTTCTGTCCATATCGTTCTTCTTTAAGGTTTCAGCGATATAAGCCTCAACCTCTGCCTTATTCTCGATTCTCGGCATAAGGCTCTTTACGATTTCGCCGTCTGGGGCAAGAACCATAAATGTGATACCGTAGATAGTTTCGATACAAGTTGTGAAGATAGAGAACTCTCCGCCGCCTACGATATCAAACTTAACCTCTACGCCTGTTGACTTGCCTATCCAGTTTTTCTGCATAAGCTTTGTGGATTCTGGCCAGTCGATTTCATCGAGTCCTTCCAGAAGTTCCTCTGCAAAAGCAGGCTGATTGATAACCCACTGCTTCATATTCTTTCTTACAACCGGATATCCGCCACGCTCGGATTTTCCGTCGATAACCTCGTCATTTGAGAGAACCGTTCCAAGCTCCTCACACCAGTTTACAGGCATATCTATATACTGGGCATAGCCGTCGAGGTAGAGCTGCTTGAAAATCCACTGTGTCCACTTATAGAACTCAGGGTCGCTTGTTGCAAGCATCTTGCTCCAGTCGTAGTCAAAGCCAAGCTCCTTGAGCTGCTTTGAGAATGTCTGGATATTTTCCTGTGTAAAGCCGTTAGGGTGATTACCTGTTGTTACAGCATACTGCTCAGCAGGCAGACCGAATGAGTCATATCCCATTGGGTGAAGAACGTTATAGCCCTGCATTCTCTTCATTCTTGAAACGATATCTGTTGCTGTATAGCCTTCGGGGTGACCTGCGTGCAGACCTACTCCTGACGGATACGGGAACATATCGAGTGCATAGAACTTAGGCTTTGAGAAATCCCAGACATCTGTCTTGAAGGTTTCATTCTCCTCCCAATAAGCCTGCCACTTCTTTTCAACTTCAGAGTGAATATACTTACTCATTTTCATCAAGTCCTTTATAAAATAATGTTTATCAGTCCTCTGTCACATACTCTGAGATATCGACGTTCTCACCGTCGCTCCAGAGTCTTTCGAGGTTATAATACTGTCTTGCTTCCTTATAGAAGACGTGGATAACAATATCGCCGTAGTCGAGGACTACCCACTGTGCTCCCTGGTAGCCTTCGGTACGAAGCGGTGTTACTCCCTTTTCCTTCAGCTGGTACTCAACCTCATCTGCGAGTGCCTTTGTCTGTGTTGTGGAGTTACCGTTTGCGATAATAAAGTAATCGGCGATAACTGTAAGGTCTTTTATTCCGATAACCTGGATATCCTCGGCTCTTTTAAGGTCGAGTGCTTTAACTGCGATTTCAATTATTTCCTTCTGAGTCAATCATTTTCCCTCTTTTCCTTTTATATTCTTTATTCTTTCGACATAGTCGTTATATGCAAGCAGGGTTGAAACGGGGATGCTGTTACCCTTCCTTACAGAATCGGTAACGGAAAACGAGAGTGCTTCGAGCATTGCTCCGCACAGCCCTTCGTATGCAATTTTTCTCATTCGCTTTACATCCTTATAGTCCCTGTCGGCTGAAATAAGGTCGGCGAGGTAGATTACCTCGGAGAGTGCCGACATATTAGGTGCTGCGACTGTATGGTATCTGATAGCTGCTAAAACCCCTGCGTCTTCTATTCCGAACTCCTCGTTTGCTACAACCGCACCTGCGACTGCGTGGAAAAGCGGATTTGAAGAAAGCTCGACCTTATCGACCTGAAACCTGCTCCTTTTCATTAGCTCCTTTTGTTTTTCGGGCTCTAATTCCTTTGCACAGTCGTGGAGATAGCCTGCGATAAATGCGCTGTCCTCATCGACACCATATTTCCTGGCAAGCTTTACTGCCTCATATGCGACGTTTACGGAATGTATATAACGTTTCTTTGACATTCTTGGCTTTATAAAGTCAGAAAGTGCCTCTATCTGTTTTTCTGAAAGCAAGTGTGTCACCTACTTATATAGATTTTTCCCACAAATGTATTGTACTATTTTTTGCGGCAAATAGCAAGAGCAATCAAGAGATTTCTGAAGTCTTTCTCTTACCTCTGTTGAAGAAAGCTCGTAAGGCTCGGTATCGAGGAGTATAACCTCGCCGCCTTTTTCTCTGAGTGCCTCGGCACAAGCTGTAAGCTTTTCCTTTGTATCCTCGTCATCACGGGAGATACAGACAAGCGATGTACGTTCCAAAAGCTCCTCGTATCTGTACCACTTATCGAAGCACAGAAGCATATCGCTTCCCATTATGAAATAGATTCTATCCTCGGGATAAAGCTTATTCAGGTGACGCAAGGTATAGACAGAATAGCTTTTCCCACGTCTTTTAAGCTCGTAGTCGCTTACCGTGACCTTTTTATTATCCTCGAAAGCGAGGCGGCACATCTCTGACCTGTCCTTGCCGGAAACAAGGTTCTGTGCTACCTTATGGGGCGGAATTTTTGACGGCATTACGATGACCTCATCAAACTCAATCTTCTCCATAACGCTGTTTAAGAGTCTGACATGGCCGTTATGTATGGGATTGAAGGTTCCGCCGAATAGTCCTATTTTTCTCATGCCTTTTTCTTATTCTTATTGCTCGGAAGCTCGATAACAGGCTTCTGGGCGTTTCTCTTGAAGAACACAGCTCTTGAACCAATGACCTGAACTACCTCTGCCTTTATTGCAACGGCGATTTCTTCGGCTGCTTCTCTTGCGGTATAGAGGGAGTTATCGAGCACCTTGATTTTGACTATCTCGTGCTTTCTGAGGTAGTCGTCTATAGCCTTAATCTGCTCCTCGCTTATGCCGCCCTTTCCTATCTGGAAAACGGGGTCAAGCTTTGATGCTAAGCTTTTGAGAAAGGCTCTTTGCTTTGTAGTAATCATAAATTATTTCCCTTCTGAAATCTCGGATAATCTTTCGGCAAGTGCTTTAAGTGCGTTTGCTCTGTGGCTTACCGAGTTTTTGAATTCCTCTGTATGCTGGGCAAAGGTCTTGTCGCCGTAAATAAATATCGGGTCATAACCAAATCCGTTTTCGCCCACAGGCTCGTGACCTATTCTTCCCTCGCAGGTACCTCTTACAGAAATCTCGTTTCCGTTTTCGTCGATAAAGTGGATAACTGCGACATAGCGGGCAGTTCTTTCCTCGTCAGGAACGCCCTGCATATTCTTTAAAACGAGTGCTGTTCTTCCCTCGTCGTCAAGGTCGGGAGTGCCGTATCTTGCGGAGTATACACCCGGCTGGCCGCCGAGTGCATCTATGACAATACCGCTGTCGTCTGCGAGTGTTGCGGACTTTGAAACGGCATATATGGCTCTTGCCTTTATTGCGGCATTTTCCTCGAAGGTTGTGCCGTTTTCCTCGGGCTGCACATCTATTCCCGATTCACGCTGTGACAGCACCTCATAGCCCATAGGCTCTAAAATCTTCTTGAATTCACGGATTTTGCCCTTATTGTTGCTTGCGATAATAAGCTTCATTCTATCACCTATTCAAACAGTGCATTTACAAAGTCGTGGGTATCAAACGGCTGGATATCTTCAATCTTTTCGCCGACTGTAACGAGCTTTACAGGCACCTTCAAGTCATCTGTAATTGAGATTACGATACCGCCCTTTGCAGTGCCGTCGAGCTTTGTGAGGATGATACCGGTGATATCTGCAACCTCATTGAACTGCTTTGCCTGGTTTACTGCATTCTGGCCTGTTGTAGCGTCGAGTGCAAGGAGCACCTCGAGGCTGCAGCCCTCTGCCTGAGTATGCACGATTCTTGAAATCTTCTTAAGCTCATCCATAAGGTTTTTCTTGTTATGGAGTCTTCCTGCTGTGTCGCAGATAACTACGTCTGCCTTTCTTGCTTTTGCGGCAGTAAGTGCGTCAAAAACGACAGCGGCAGGGTCGGAGCCTTCCTTATGCTTGATAATATCTACGCCTGCTCTGTCTGTCCAGACCTGGAGCTGGTCGATTGCTGCTGCACGGAAGGTATCGGCAGCTGCTACGAGAACCTTCTTGCCCTCGTTTTTGAGCTGGTAGGAAAGCTTGCCGATTGTGGTTGTTTTACCAACGCCGTTTACGCCGATTACGAGGATAACGGACGGAGTTGTGGACATATCGAGGCTCTGAGGCTCACCGAGCATTTCCTCGATGACTTCCTTGAGCATATCCATAATCTTTTCAGGTTCCTTGATGCCGTTTTCCTTTACTCTTTTTCTTAAAATCTCGCAGATTTTAACTGATGTTGTCGCGCCGATATCGCACATGATAAGTGTTTCTTCAAGCTCCTCAAACAGCTCTTCGTCTATTTTGGTGAACTTATTAAGAACCTTTGCGATACCGCCGATAAATGAGTTTTTGGTCTTTCTAAGACCTGCCTTGAGCTTTTCAAAAAATCCCATTTATATCATTCCTTTCCTACTAGCCTATTGTCTGCTCAGCCTGGGATACATTCATTCTGAGGAGCTTTGACACGCCCTTTTCCTGCATTGTTACGCCGTAAAGGACATCTGCCTCCTCCATAGTACCTCTACGGTGGGTGATGGCAATAAACTGTGTTGTGTCTGTAAATTTTCTGAGGTACTGGGCATACTTTGTAACGTTAACGTCGTCGAGTGCTGCTTCGATTTCGTCGAGCAGACAAAACGGTGACGGCTTTACTGTAAGTATTGCAAAGTAGATTGCGATTGCGACAAACGCCTGCTCTCCGCCTGACAGAAGTGAAAGATTCTTAATCACCTTGCCCGGTGGTGCGACATTTATATCAATTCCGCACTCGAGAATATCGTCGGGATTTTCAAGTCTGAGTTCGGCTCTTCCGCCGCCGAAAAGCTCGACAAAAATTCTCTTGAAGTTTTCGTTTATCTTACTGAAGCTTTCGGAGAAAATCTCCTTCATGCTTGCGGTAAGCTCTGTAATAAGCTTTTCAAGCTCGCTCTTTGAGGTTGTAACATCTGAAAGCTCCTTAGACAAGAACTCATATCTTTCAGAAACCTCTACGTACTCCTCGACTGCGCCGACATTGACGTGACCGAGGTGCTTTATCTTATTGCGAAGCTCGGTAAGGTGCTTATTTGCCTCAGCGACATTTTCAATCGGCTGTGCCATTTCTGCCGCCTGTGTCTTTGAGAGCTCATACTGTTCCCACAGTGAGGACACAATCTTGTCGTACTCCTCCTGGGTTGAGAGCTGCTTTTCGCTGACTCTTGCTATATCCTGGGAAAGCACTTCTCTTTGCTCGTTCTTTATTTTGAGCATCGCTCTTTGCTTTGAGGACTGCTCGTCGAGTCTTGCATGCTCTGCCTGGAGCTTTGCTATCTCAGATTCAATTACGCTGATTTTGTCAGCTGACTGTGAAATTGAGAGTCTGATTTCGCTTATCTGTGAATTCTTCTCTTCGATTGCAAGCTTATTTTCATCAATTCTGCTCTGGAGCTCATCTCTTCCGCCGCTTAAAGAAGCGATTGTTTCATCTATCTGCTTTGCGGCAAGATAGCAGGCATCTCTGTCCTTTATAAGCTCGACTCTATGGAGTCTGAGTGAGGAAAGACGCTCGGAAATCTGCTCACGCTTTTCCTTGCTCTGTGTCTGTGCCTCATGCGACTGAGCGATGAGTGCTTCCTGCTTTTCAATCTGAGCCTTGACACTTGCAAGCTCTGCTTGTGACTTATCAAACTCTGTATCTGCAGAATTTATCTTAGAAGAGAGCTGTTCGAGCTGGATATCGAGGGTATCAATTCTGTTATCAAGCTGTGAAATGATATCGGAAACTCTCTTGATTTCCGTTTCAAAACGCACCTTATCGGTATTCATCTCGGAGATGATTTCCTTCTTTGCTTCGCTGTCGGCAGAGAGCTTATCGATTTCCTGTCGGAGTCTGCTCTGAACCTTATCAAGCTCGGCGTGGGTTTGTTTTATGGAATCAAGTGATTTTTCGATTTCCTCGATTTCGTTTCTTCTTGTAAGGATACCGGTTGAACGTGACGCACTTCCTCCTGTGAACGAACCACCTGCGTTGATAACCTGGCCGTCGAGAGTAACTATCTTGAATCTGTAGGAATACTTCTTTGCAATTACTGTTGCAAGGTCGATATCCTCTGCAACGACTGTTCTTCCGAGAAGCGATGACACGATTGAGGAGAGCTTTCCGTCATATGAAACAAGCTCATTTGCAAGTGCAACATATCCGTCACAGTCACTAAGTCCCTGCTCTGAAAGCTCCTTGCCCTTTACTGATGTAATCGGCAGGAAGGTAGCTCTTCCGGCATTCTGTTCCTTTAAGTATCTGATACAGCGCTTTGCGGTATCTTCATTTTCAACAACTACATTCTGCAGCGCTGCACCGAGTGCTGTTTCTATTGCAAGAGAATACTCAGGCTTTGTGGTTACAAGCTGTGCAACCGAGCCTAATACTCCTCTCATCTGTCCCTGCTTTGCTGCCTTGATAACCTGCTTTACGCTTCTTGAGAAGCCTTCCATAGAGTTTTCAAGGTCAGAAAGGAGTCTGAGCTTCTGGGTTTTCTCCCTAAGCTCATTATCGCAATCAGAAAACTTCTGTTTTGCATTCTTAAGCTCCTCGCTTTTTCTTTCGAGAAGCATGGTATAGCCGCTGAGCATATTGCGGTTTTCTGAGAGCTGTCTGTCTAAATTATCGAGTGCTTCATTAAGCTCACGACGCTCCTTTACAGCTTCATCGTATGCCTGCTGTGCCTCCTGCTTGGAGTTCACTGCAAGCTCTGTCTGTTCAGCAAGCTCGGAGCCCACATTCTTTGAGTTTTCCAGCATAAAGGTAAGCTCAGATGAACGGATATAGAGTGCGCTTATCTGCTCTGTCTGTTCCGAGAGTGCTTTCTGCTCGATATCATCCTTATCGGAAAGCTCGGAAAGCTCCTTCTCTGTATCTGAAATCCTGCTATCGAGCTGTGTAAGCTTTTCCTGAGTCTGATTTGCGACAGCCAATTGCTCTTCCTTATCGGACAACAGCTTATCGGCAGATGAATAAGACTGCTCAATCTGCTGCTTTATCTCCTCGATTGCTTCATTTATATGGTGAATGTCATTTTCAAGAACGGCGATTTTAGAATCCGCCTGAGAACTCATAAGCTCTATCTCATGGATTCGTTCTCTTTCTTCTTCTATTTTCTGCGCACATGAAGCTGACTCTGCGAGGCTGTCCTCTGCACTTCTTTCAAGCTCGTCACACTCTTTGCTGTTCGCATCATACTGAGTGTTGAGGTCGGAAAGCTTCTGCGTAAGCCCTTCGATTGTCTTTGAAATCTCATCCATTCTGTTAACCCAGACTGAGATTTCAAGGCTCTTCTTCTCAGCGTCGAGGGCAAGGAATTTCTTTGCCTTTTCGGACTGGATTCTGAGCGGCTCAACTCTGCTTTCAAGCTCTGAAAGTATATCGGTAAGCCTTAAAATATTATCCTGAGCGGCGAGAAGCTTTCTTTCTGCCTGGAGCTTTTTATAGCGGAATTTCGATATTCCTGCGGCTTCCTCGAAAATCTCACGTCTTTCGGATGACTTGCTCGAAACGATATCGGCAATCTTACCCTGACCGATAATCGAGTAGCCGTCCTTACCAAGACCTGTATCCATAAACAGCTCGACGATATCCTTGAGTCTTACGCTGTTTGCGTTTATCATATACTCGCTGTCGCCGTTACGGTAAAGCTTTCTTGTAACCGACACAATATCGCTGTCGTAATTAAGACTTCTGTCTGTATTATCTATATTCAAGGTAGCGAGTGCAAAACCCACTGCCTTTCTGTTTTCGGTACCTGTGAAGATAACGTCCTCCATTTTACCGCCTCTTAGCGTTTTGGTGGACTGCTCTCCGAGAACCCATCTCATAGCGTCGCCGATATTACTTTTACCCGAACCGTTAGGGCCTACAACGCCTGTAATACCCTTTCCGAAGTCAAGCTTTACTTTATCGGGAAACGATTTGAAGCCCTGAAGCTCCAATGATATAAGGTGCATACCCTACCCCCTGATAACACGGCACTGATACATACCCATCTGCTTGTCCTGCTTTACGGACATATCAATACCCTTTGCTTTAAAATACTGATGATTTGATTTTTTGTGTCCCATTGCCTTACTTACTGCCGCAGGCGAAACCACAGCTGTAAGCTTCCCCTTATAGTCTGAAGGGATGCTTTGTTCTATAATATCTCTGTATACTGCACTCTCGCAAAGCTCCTTGAATGCAGGGTGATAAAATCCGCCGACTCTTTCACCCTCGACGTTATCAGAGGCATGAAGTCCGCATCTTATCACGCTTATATTTTCTTTATGGAACATAAGAAGAAGTTTGGCACACAGCTTTACCATCTCATCAAATTCCATAGTTTTATACTCGCCCGACTTATAAAGCTCGCTGAGTCTTGTCCCTTCCAGGATTACTGTCGGGTAAATCCTCACGGTATCGGGTCTGAGCTTAATTATCTCCTGAGCTGTTCTGATATCGAGGCTTTCGGAGCTTTTATATAGTCCTGTCATCATCTGAAGTCCCAGCTCGAAGCCATAGCTTTTTATAAGCTCTGAGGCTTTTATGACATCCTCTGCGGTATGGCCTCTGTCGTTTGCAGAAAGCACCTCATCGGACATACTCTGCGCACCCAGCTCGATTGCAGTGACACCATAGCTTTTGAGAATACGCAAAACCTCGTCGTCGATAGCGTCCGGTCTTGTAGAAATTCTTATACCGCTGAATTTGCCTTCTCCCACATATTCTCTTGCCGCCTTGAGGAGCGAAATCATATACTCACGCTCAATTGCGGTAAAGCTCCCGCCAAAGAATGCTATCTGCGTATTTTCAGGACTTGCGACCGCTGACAACGCTTCTTTGCATATCTGCGACACCTTGTCAGCTGTCGGGATATCCTTACAGCCGCTTATTGTATGCTGATTACAGAACGAGCACATATTGGGACAGCCTACATGCGCCACAAAGATTGAAATGTTAGCGTGCTTTGTCATCCTTATAACCCATAAGTGCGAGTGCTTCTCTTGCTGCCTGCTGTTCGGCATTCTTCTTTGACGCACCCGTGCCTGTACCGATTACGTTTGAATTGAGCATTACATTTACTGTAAAACGCTTATCATGGGCGGGGCCTGTTTCCTCAACGAGCTTATATATGACTCTTTCCTCGGGATTCTTCTGGACTATTTCCTGAAGAATTGTCTTATAGTCTGTAAAGCTCGGTGTAACCGACTTATCAAACTGCTTTGGCATAAACCTGAGGATATGCTTTGAAGCAGGCTCCATTCCGCCGTCAAGATATATTGCGGCGATTACTGCCTCGAATGCATCAGAAACAATCGACGGACGCTGTCTTCCGCCGGTATTCTCCTCGCCCTTACCGAGCATAATATGCTCGCCCAAATCTATTTGCTTTGAAAATTCGAACAGTGCTTTTTCACAGACAAGCGAAGCTCTCAGCTTAGAAAGCTGACCTTCGGGCATCTGCTGCTGATGGTGGAATATATAGTTTGAAACGACTATCGAAAGCACAGAGTCACCTAAAAACTCAAGTCTTTCGTTGCTTTTTCTGCCCTTCTTCTCATTTGCGTAAGAGGAATGGGAGAGAGCCTCATAGAGTAATCTGTCGTTATTGAAGGTATATCCTATTTTCTTTTGGAACTCCAGAAGGTTTTCCTGTTCTGTCATTTTCCACACATCCTTTCTCAATA
>JAGALZ010000050.1 GCA_017848055.1 Oscillospiraceae bacterium
GTAAAGGAAGCAGAACTAAAAGCCCTTGACGGTGTTGCTGTTATGAATGCCGCAGCACTCGCCAATATTGCGCCGAGACTTCGTATGCTGACTTTGTATGCCATTGCTGCAGCGGAAAACCGACTGGTTGCCGGTACAGGCAATAGAAGTGAAGCTTATGTAGGTTACTTTACCAAGTGGGGCGACGGTGCTCACGATTTTAATCCCATTGCAGATCTCACCGTTACAGAGATATATGAATTTTTGTGCTATCTCGATGCTCCGAAGTGCGTTATAGAAAAAGCTCCATCCGCAGCACTCTTTGACGGACAGACCGATGAAACGGAAATGGGCGTAACGTATGCCGAGCTTGACAGTTATCTTTCCGGCGGCGATATTCCTGAGGATAAGAAGATAATCATAGAGCGTATGCATAAGGCAAGTAAACATAAAAGGACGGGAATTTCAGTTTATACATATAAATGAAAATATCAAAGCTCCCCATTTCGGCACTAAACCGATTCAGGGAGCTTTTTTCGTTATATAACAATCCTCACCGCTGACACACCGCCTAATTCAGGCTTTTTCTCCATAAACTCATCAGGTATCTTATTTTCATAGCTTTCCATATATGTTGCTGAACCGAGATAAGCAGAGATGTTAGTTCTCGGTATAATAACCCAGTCGGAGTCGGACTCTTTGTTTGCGATATAGTACTTGGCCAGAGTAATCATAAGCCTTTCAGTTTTCGCATTTACGTTGTAAGCCTTGATTTTTCGTAGTGTTTCCTCAGGCAGTACAACCGCTTCAGTACGAAGTGGACCGAGAACAAGAGCATCTGCAATAGCTGTGTCAAAAAGTAATGGAAAATCAGCAGAAGAACGGTTGTTGTATATCGAATACTGATACTGTATCAGCTTGTTAGCCCAAGTGCATTCAATCGTTTTTAAGGTCTTCTTTTCGGCAAAGCAGTGAAGCTTCTTTGTAACATTCTCTTTGTTCTTTTTGATGTAAGCTGAAAGAGAGTGTAAATATCTGTAATACCAGCCTGCACCGTTTTCATCAACGAGGTTCGGAAACTCGCTGTGAAGCTCAGGGAATGATGTGTGAAATGCCAAGGATTTGTTTGATACTGTTTCATAAGGCAGACTGCACCAGGCACATAAGAACTCTCGTGCCTTTTCAATTCTCTCATAAGGGTCATCGGTGCGAAGAGTACCGTCAGTATTATGAAAAAGATAACCTCTTGCAAGAACGGTAAATATACGGTTGAAGCCTTTGTTCTGCTTAATCATTCTTACTGTAAATCTACCTATGAAAGCAGTTGATTGCTTGTTTTCTGCAAGAAAAACGGGAGCGTCTGTATATGCCTTGAATTCAAGCCATTCGTTAGTCATATATTTTATCTCCCTTCCTTGCAAATCTTGTGATGTGCCTGTAATAAGCATCGTAAAGGAAATCACGCTTATTAAGAGCTACAATATACTTTACCGAAGCGTTAAAAGAGATAACGTGGGTTTCTATTATCCTTGCTGCTTCCCTTGAAACAGTTTCGCGGTAGTTGCCTACAGGATTTCTGAGATAGGCTTTTACCATTAAGGTAAGCTCCTCGGAATCGTTGGGATATTGCATAGCCGAAGCATTTGCAGAGATATTGTAGTTTCGTGTTTCTGTAATAATATCAGGCAACAATTTATACCCGCCGAAACGGAAATCAGCAAAGATGTCATAATACTCTCTGTACTCCGTTTCGGGCAGATGCTTTATGAGAAAGGCGTATCTTTCATCCTCTTTCATAAAGTGCCAATTCTCATTTCTGACTGCAGAATATATCTCATTTACTCTTTCTTCGGGCAGATTAATGAACGTAGCAGCAAGCTCATCAGCTTCATAATCGTTTTCCTTGTTCTGCATATACAGAATACGGTTAATATCGTTGTGCTTTGCTTTGAGCTTGCTTGCGGCGTGTCGCCTTGACCGTATTCTTTTAAGGCACTCTTCATAATCTGCTATTACTCTGCCTACATAATCAAGAATTTTCGGGTCAAGCTTCTTTTCCCAACCGGGCTTTGCAAAGGTGAAAAGCTCGCTTGCATCTGCCTGACGAATTTCTGCCCTCGGTGTATTCTTTTTCAGCTCTCTTGCAAAATACGGAAGCTTTTCAAGGTTAGAGCTGACCTCATCCCAATTCTGACCGTCAAAGAATTTCTTGAAGCGTTCATCAAAGGTAGGCTCGTACCAACGGCGCTTGCCCTCTGCCTTTTCAATAAGGGTTTTGTATTTAAGGAATGATGTTCTTTCAGCTTTGTTGGTTTCAAGATATTCTGACAAATCAGGCTTTATACCGCTTTTGGCTGAGTCTATCTCAAGACCTGTCAGTATCTCAAGCTCCTCTGTTTCCTTACGGTACTGCTCCTTCTTTTCGTCATCGGTGTTTTCATCATAAGCGATAATGCTACGGTCAAGTGCCGCATTTGAAATCTGACCGACACGGGATGAGAATGTGTTTCGTATTGTTTCAAAGCGTTTGTACCAATCATTTGCATCAGCAATTATTGGCTCTGCGGATGGTATGCTTAAAAGAGGAAGATTACCGCCGAGTGTTAAATCACCCTCGCTGTAGTTGCTTGCAATACAAGAGGTAAGCTTCGGCTCAGCTACTGTTTTAATCATATCACCGTCAAAGTCAGCGCCGCCAAGTCTTTCTGCAAGAAGGGAAACAGAGTTTACCATAATTACATCCGTAAGACCTGAAAGATACTTTTCTCTGTAAGCGCCTATCTTCTTTAATGGCTTTACAAGTGCTTCTTCGTTTCTTGCAATATGAGGATTTCGGAGAAGAGCATAGATATCCTGCTGAGAATACACAGCACCGGGAGCATAAAACTCATTTGTATCAAGGAATTCATTTTTGATGCGGAAATAAATATCAGGACTTCCACCGTTATCTCTGATAAGCTCATAGAATAATTCCATAATATCAGCCGCAAAGAAACGGTTATCACCGTCAACAAGTAAGCGACCTATGGAGTAATCTTTAAGTAAGCTCTCTGCTGCATCGTTAAGCTGACGGACAAAATACGGCTCATTAATAAACTTGGGATTTTTTCTCAACAGCTCTGCAAGATGATAGCTTCTGCTTTTTCTGCCAAATGTCCATTCATCAGCCTTATCGGTAAAATACCTTATACGGGCTTCTTTGTCACGGCGAAGCTCATAATACCTCAGCTCCGTCGGTTTTGTCAGCCACATTCTTTCATCCTCAGAGGGAGAATGCTCCCAACCCAAAGGCAAATCATCTGGTCTGAATTCAGACGAAAGCATTTTGACAGTATTAAGAAACTGATAGTTAAGCTCGGTTGTATCCTCAGCTTCTGTCTTGCTGACATTTGTAATATATATGCTATACTCATAAAAACGGCATAGATGCATATATGTCTGCCAGGAAACATTGTTTTGCTTAAGCCACTTGTAGCCCTTGAACTGACTTTCTGTAAGTATCATACAAAGGCTGTCTATATTGTGTTCCCTTCCCCATATATCGGTTATTGCATCAATGCCTGCTTCTTTGAACAAGGCTTTGAAATCGGTCTTATGCACCATACCCTTTATATATGGCATACGAATCTGAAAAGAGGAATGTTCTTTTTTACTGCCGATTTTGCTGTCAAGCTCACGGGCAAACTCAGGTGAAATCAGTCCCATGCCGTCAAAGCGCGTGGTTTCAATATCACCCGTACATTCTGTTCTTTCGTATTTTCTTATACTGCCTTCGCCAGTAACATCCTCAACAGTTACATAAGAAACATCATTTGTAATATGCTTCGGGTTAGGTACAATAGCAACATTTTCAAGAAAGAACTTATCATCAGGCTCAACTCTGATACCTGACGAAAACAAAAGACCGTTATATGCATAAAGCTTTGAAAGCTCGCAAACATCAATTTTTAAGTTAAGGGTTATTCTGCGTGTAATTTCATCATAGAGGTCAGCACGGACAAAGGAGAGCTTTGCATTTCTGCTCATAGAAGCAGAACGCTCAAAGGCAAGATATTTATGCTGACCGCCACCAAGGTCAAGGGTTATTCCTTCAGGACGGAACATAGATTCAGCCTTCTTCTGCCTTAAAGCATTTTTAGGATACTCTGCACTTCTGTCAAAGATACCTGCAAAATCAAGATAGATAATTGCATCGTACAAGTCGTCAATTATCAGCTCATCACCTTTTGGCAAATAACCGTCTCTGTGAAGCATAGACATCAGCTGATAAAAAACGGCATTATCGTCCTGATAGGTATCGCCGTGATTTAATAAAACGCTTGCAGTTTCCGCTTTGTTGAGATTGAAAGAGTATTTATCCTCGCCAATGGGCTTTGCGTAAGCAAGAATTGCTTTTGCGGACAGCATAGGTATTTTATATCTTACACCGGTCATAGCTTCACCTCCTGAAATGATTATTACAAGTATACTACAACAGTACATAAATTTCAAGATTCAGGTAAATGAATACTGCGTCACATTTTTTGAATGACATATAAAAACTGCCCTCACGGGGAGAGCAGTTTGGAAAATGTTGAACTTAACAAATCGGAAAACTGTCAGACTCAATTGAGTTCTGCAATTTTTTCTTCAAGTTTCTGAACAAACTGACCGACAAAATAACCGTCAATGAATCGGTGGTTTACGTCAAGAGTCATATTGATAATGTACTTGCCGTTTTGCTCAGTATA
>JAGALZ010000051.1 GCA_017848055.1 Oscillospiraceae bacterium
GACTTACATCTGAAACTGTAATCATTTTATCATATCCTTTCTCTGTATATATTTTCCGTTAATCACACAAAGAACAGTATAACACAAATTAAATAAAAAAGCAATTAAAATAGCACACAAATTTAGTATCGAATGAGAGGGCTTTTATATGCACTATAGCCTTTAATAAGCAACTTTCTGTCCCTTTGACTGCCAGGGGCAGACAAAGGGCGTTTCTTGACAACAAAAGTCAGCTATGATATAATTAAGCAATATTATATATAAAAAAGGAACTTAATTATATGTTACATCCTGTATTTGATATAAATTTCGGGTGGATTCCTATCTACTTTATAATGCTGGTTGCGGCGTTTTTTGCAGGTCTTATCGTCCTCAACGTCACAATGAAACATCGTAATTTTTCACGTTTCACCCGCAAGCAGATGATGGACAGCTATTTAGTTTCTGCCGTAGCCGGTGTTATATGCTCAAATGCGGCAAGTTGGCTTCTGCTTGATGATATAGACCGCTCGTCGTTTTATAATATGGTAGCTGACAGCGGTTTTTCTCTTTATTTCGGTCTGCTGAGCTTCTCTTTATCCGTAGTCATAAATGCAAGGCTCCGCAGGTATATGGTAAAAAGTGTTGTCAGCATCTTTGTGCCGTCGCTGATGATGATACATCTTTTCGCACGTATGGGCTGTATGCTGAAAGGCTGTTGCTACGGAAGTATGGTTACCATCAACGGTACGGAAATAATGTTCCCGGTAAGAGAAATCGAGTGTGGTTTCGTGCTTGTTACGTTTATCGTACTCATAGCAACAACACGCTTAACCTTTTTCAAGAGACTACCTATATATCTGTTTTCCTACTCGGTAGTACGCTTCGTCCTGGAATTTTTCCGCGGAGACGACCGCGGCAGTATGCTGGGCATAGAGGCTCTTTCACCAGCCCAGATTATATCACTTATCATTTTCTTTATAATCGGTCTTAACTGGCTTGCGTTACTTATACTGAAGCTTACACATAATGAGGAGAAGGCAAGAAGCTTATTTGCAAATCTGAAAAATAAAATATTCCGCAAAAATCAGGGAAAGCCACGTATTTTACGCACCTTCGATTGTCAGGAACCGGTAAAAAGAGTAGTTGTCATACCTGTACTGTTATCTGTAGCCTCGGCTTTTTGTCTGCTTGTATATTTCAACCCCTTCAACATCTCCTTCCTTGATACTATCAGATTCTCGGTTGAAGATGCTGTTTCAGGCTTCTTCAAGGAAGAAGGCACACAGGAAGAAATCGGCAGTATGAACGGCTCTGATCTGCTGTACATAGGAACCGAAACTAAAATTTCTGACCGAAACGAGGCTCTCACTCTTGTTACCGAAAGCGGATATTTCGATTCTGCCAGACTTGCTGTAGTTGAGGAAAAACAGCTACCAAACCACAAAAAGGCATACTTTATATGCCAGACAGTAAACGGAAAAAACGTTTTAGGTAGCAACTATGTACTTGTAGTTGACGAGAAGGGCGTTGCCGACTATATCATAGGCGATGACACGTCAGTTTCATATACCAGCGAAGTATCAGTCCCTTACTCTAAAAACGCCATAACCCTGAAGGATTTGTTCGGTGAAAACATCCGTACTTTAAGCCAGACCGCTTGTTATTATGACAGCGGCGATGGGCTTGTAGATGTATATCACGTTATGGTCAGCGAAAACGGTTCTGCAACCGCAGACTTTGGTGCGGTTGTTCGTGCGGACAACGGTAACGTGATTTCTCTGACTCCCGCCACAGGTGTCGTCGCCTCGGAGAACAGAATAAAAATCTCTCTTATAACCCAGCTTATGATTGATTCGCTGAAGGAAGCGGAAAAAGGAAAGCCGGTATCAATCGGCAATTCAGCGCTGACAAGCGGTAATAACAAGGAACTTCAGAATCTCGTCAGAGCGATGGAAAACGCCTATAACACCTCCGGACTTTCTCCTGCGGAGTTTTCACTGCTACTGCAATCGGTAGGTGAAAGCATAAATGGCGTCGACGACATCAGCATACAGAAATTCAGCAGTATCATTACACATGAGGTCAGATATGCACAAATCGTCTCGGGCAGTGGCGAAAAGGAAGCGGACGCCTGTGCAGATAAGGTTTCCCGTGCTTTTACAAGCAACGGATTTAAAGAAACCAAGGATGAAAACATCACACGCCTTACAGTAACTGAGCGTAAATCCACCTTCAAGCATAAAATAAATTACGAAAATGACGAAGACGTTTACACCTTTGATATAGAAGAAAAGCATTCTTTATCAGTTGCAGTACGTACTGACAAGCCTGTACTGCTGGAAGTATATAACAACAAAGGAGATGCTGTACTGTCAGCGTACGTCGAGAGCAACGAAGAAATCAGCCTCTACCGTGAGGATGGTACGTCCTTTACCATGCGTATAACCGATTCTTCTCTTGAAAACGAGTTCAGGCAGGGTGGCTTCAACTACAGAGTATCCGTTCAGGGAATTGCCACGCCTGATATACCAAAGGAAATCAGCAATCTTCTGAAAACGGTTGAGGATTCCTACAATCGTTCCAATATAGTTTCCTTTGCATCGGTGGCAATGAACGAAGGAAAGCTTGTCAGCATCGGAGAAGCGCTTGCAGTAGGCACTCTGGGCGCCTTGGGAGATTCCTGCGCCGGCTCATGTGTCGGTATCGGAGATGGAGTCGATACGGTAAAGACAACCATTGCCGCTGTTACAGTTCCGAATGGCAATCAGCTTCAGGCACTTTCGTATCTGAAGGGCACCACAATGGAGCTTGAATATTTTGATCATAAAACAGACGGAAACACATCGTATATTTGCGCCAAGCTTCTGATTGCTATGGACGGTATGTCTGTCTATGACGGCTATTGCTATATGCTGGCTGAATACATAACAAAAGAAAGTCTGGACAGCTACTCTGATTCTGTCGGAAATGAGGAGCTGGATAAATTCTTCAGTCTTGTTCAGGGCGATAAATATTATATCAAGGATTTCAATAACGATCAGCTTTACTCGGTGTTTGGTGTAACTAACGGAATCCCTGAAAGCGACTCGGATCTTGAATCTCTTTATGATTTATGGGAAACCGGAATTATGACTGCGACTTCAGCAGAATCCCCGAGTTATTCAGCAGAAATTCCTTATATGTATATTGACCGTGCAAGAGCTCTTGCGGCAGGACACAGCGAAGAAAAGGTGGATGGCTTTGAAGAGTACATCGCCAGACAGAATCTGATGAAGGCGAAAATGGAACGAATGATTCTGGCTTATCAGCGCAATACGTTCCTTGCCATTGCAGCACTAACCGATCCCGTCACCGACATCATAGGTCTGATAACTGATCCTGTCGGCGGCAGTCTGGATATACTGTGTGAGCAGAATAGCACAGCAAACAATATATGGAATGCTATCAAATTTATTAAGAGTCCCTCTGAAACAATAAAAGATATAGTAAAAGACGAAGTTACCAATGCACTGGTTGAAGAATCCAAAGCCCAGGCTGAGCATTTTAGATTACTGATTACCGTATGGGATCAGGTTATAATCGTTCATACCGAAACTCTTAATAAATGCACAAACACATAAGGAAAACCGCCTACGTTTTACCGTAGGCGGTTGTTTTTATATGCTGAAGGTTCTATCAATAATTTTCCTCGCAGATTTCGAAAAAGCTCTTGGGGTGTGCGCAGGTGGGGCACATTTCGGGAGCCTTTGTACCAACTACGATGTGGCCGCAGTTTCTGCATTCCCAAACCTTTACTTCGCTCTTTTCAAATACCTGAGCTGTTTCTACGTTCTTTAATAATGCAC
>JAGALZ010000052.1 GCA_017848055.1 Oscillospiraceae bacterium
GATTGGCATAGGAGTTCTTACACCGGCAACAACGTCTTCACCCTGTGCGTTTGTAAGGAATTCACCCATGAGCTTCTTTTCGCCTGTAGCAGGGTCTCTTGTAAATGCAACACCTGTACCGCAATCGTCACCCATGTTACCGAATGCCATCATCTGTACGTTAACAGCTGTACCCCAAGAATAAGGGATATCGTTGTCTCTTCTGTAAACGTTAGCTCTTGGGTTATCCCATGAACGGAATACTGCCTTTACAGCGCCCATGAGCTGTTCAACTGGGTCTGTTGGGAAGTCTGCGCCAATCTTGGACTTGTACTCAGCCTTGAACTGACCAGCAAGTTCCTTGAGGTCTTCAGCTGTGAGGTCAACGTCCTGTGTAACGCCCTTCTTTTCCTTCATTTCGTCGATAAGCTCTTCAAAGTACTTCTTACCAACTTCCATAACTACGTCAGAGTACATCTGAATGAATCTTCTGTAGCAGTCCCAAGCCCAACGTGGGTTACCGGACTTCTCAGACATGTACTCAACTACTTCTTCGTTAAGACCGAGGTTGAGGATTGTATCCATCATACCAGGCATTGATGCTCTAGCACCTGAACGAACGGAAACGAGGAGTGGATTATCCTTATCGCCGAACTTCTTGCCAACTCTTTCTTCCATCTTTGTGATGTTTTCCATGATTTCAGCCTGGATGTCAGCATTAATCTGACGGCCGTCCTCATAGTACTGTGTGCAAGCTTCAGTAGAAACTGTAAAGCCCTGTGGTACAGGGAGGCCGAGGCTTGTCATTTCAGCAAGGTTTGCACCCTTACCGCCGAGAAGCTCTCTCATGCTTGCGTTACCTTCGTTAAACTGGTAAACATACTTCTTACCCATTGGTAAACTACCTCCAAAAAATTTGATTTTCCGTGGTCTTGTAAACCTGCGCAAAAGCGCATTCGGACACACTTCTATTATAACAGATAAAAATGCAAATTTCCATAGTTATTTAGAAACGTCGGCGAAAATTTTTAGACAGTTAAAGCACTCTTTTTATGTGCAACCTGCACAATAGTTAGCTTCTTTTAACCAAACAAAAGCCGTATCCGCTTTTATTTCGCAGATACGGCACTTATTTTACTTATCCTCGTTTGCAAGACGCTCGAATTTCTCGTTTCTCGCCTTGAGCTTTCTGTCGGCATAGCCCTCCTTGATAACTGTTGTTCCTCTTTCTATTGCAAGCGAACCGTCGGGAACATCGCCTGTAATTGTAGAGCCTGCGGCGGTATATGCACCCTTGCCGACCTTTACAGGTGCAACGAGGTTTGTGTTACAGCCGATGAATGCGTTATCGCCGATTACTGTTCTGAACTTATTTTCGCCGTCGTAGTTTACGGTTACACATCCACAGCCGAAGTTAACATTTGCGCCAACGTCGCTGTCGCCGACATATGTAAGGTGAGCAACTGCTGTTCTCTCGCCGATTGTAGCGTTCTTGATTTCAACAAAGTCGCCGATATGGGCACTCTTCTTGACAACCGAGTCTGGTCTGAGCTGAACCCAAGGGCCGATAGTTGCCTTATCCTCGACAACTGCCTTTGTTGCAACGACATTATTGAGTGTAACGTTACAGCCGACCTTTGTATCTGTAAGGATAGTATTCGGGCCGATTACGCTTCCCTCGCCTACTGAGGTTTTACCGAACAGCTGGCTTCCACTCTTTATATGGGCACCGCCGCCGATTGTAACATCCTTGCCGATAATTACGCCGTCAAGGCAGGTAAATTCAACACCGTTATCGAGGTGTGCATTTATAATCTTCATTCTTGCGATATCGTTGAGCTTCAGAAGTCCTGCTCTGTCGTTTGCACCGAGTGAAACGTCAGGATTCTGAGAGATAAATGCCTGCGCCTTTTCGCCCTTACCGAGAAGGAGTGAGAGGCAGTCGGTGAGATAATACTCGCCCTGGGCATTATTCGGTGTAAGCTCTGAGAGTACCGAAAGGAGCGCCTTGGTATTGAACCAATAGCAACCCGAATTGATTTCATTTATTTTAAGCTGGTCAGGTGTACAGTCCTTATGCTCGACGATTGCCTGCACGCCGTTTTCGCCTCTTACGATTCTGCCGTATCCATACGGATTTTCGATAACAGAGGTAACTACTGTAACTGCACAATTGTCCTGCTTATGGAGCTTTAATGCACCCTCGATTGTATCCTTATCTATAAACGGAGCGTCACCGCAGAGTATGAGCGTATTGCCGTCGATATTCTTCTTGAGAAACTCTGTTGCCTGCATAACAGCGTGGCCTGTACCGAGTCTTTCTGCCTGGAGCACTGTTTCATATTTTCCGTTTACATAATTATCAATCTGCTGAGCTTCATAGCCCTTTACGATACAGATTTCCGAGAGAGAAGCTTCCTCGCAAGCAGAAATTACCCACTGGAGCATTGGTGTTCCGAGAACCTCGAGAAGCACCTTCGGCTTTGTGGTTTTCATTCTCTTTCCTTGTCCGCCTGCAAGTATCAAAACATTATCTGCCATCTGTAATGTCTCCTTTGAATTATAATTTACCACGTTTTATTATAATACCATTCATAAGCAAAGTCAAGTAAATGGACATTAAAACCCCGTCTGAAAAAGCTCTCAGACGGGGATGCAATTGTTTGTTAATTTGTATTCTATTTATTCTTATTATAGAGAATGATAAGTCCCTTGAGAAGAAGGTCGTCGTCATAGATTATCTCACGCTTACAGAACGGAATAATCACAGAAGCGAGTCCGCCCGTTGCAATAACTGTCAGCTTCTTGCCGTACTCCTCTTCGATTCTGTCACAGATACCGTCGATTGACGCTGCTGTGCTATAGATAATACCGCTTGTCATACAGTCAACGGTATTTGCACCGATAACCTTCTTTGGGGCTTCGAGGCTTATTTTCGGGAGCTGAGAAGTATTTGTTGCAAGAGAGTTGAGTGAAACCATAACGCCCGGGATAATCATACCGCCTATATAATTCTTATTATCGTCGATAACGGACGCTGTTGTAGCTGTACCCATATCGAGGATAATTGCAGGCACGGGATACTCATTTATTGCGGCAACCGCACCTACCACGAGGTCAGCGCCGAGCTCTCTCGGGTCGTCAATTTTGATTCCCAGACCTGTTTTGATTCCGGGGCCTACGACCTTGATGCTCTTGCCGACAAGCTTCATTACGGCACTCTTGATTGCCTGGGTAACAGACGGCACTACCGATGAGATAATTCCGCCTTCAACGTCCTGCGGCTTTATATTATAAATATCGAGAACTGTCTTGAATGAGATAACATACTCCAAGACTGTTGCTGTTCTGTCGATTGAGAGTCTTTCAGTAAAAAGTACCCTGTCTTCCTCACAGCAACCGATAACGATATTTGTATTTCCAACATCTATTGCAAGTATCATATTCAAAGCCTCCGTTCAAAGCTACATCTTCTTGCCTATCTTGATAATTCTCACTGCGGCAGGTGCAAGAAGAATATTTGTACCAAGCTCTATAAGGAAGTTAATTCCTACGAGCGAGAAAATCATATAGGAAGCTACGTTTTCAGAGCCTGCCCACTCCTTGATAGTATCGAAGAAGAACACAAGGCAGCCCAGCAGGAACACGCCCGTATTGACCATAGGGCAGATAACCGCTGAGATAGCGACTGCGAGTGTATCGTTCTTCTTTGAGAAAAGCTTGTACACTACACCTGTAAGAGTACCAGCAAGTATACCCTTGAGAAGTACTGTTATAATTGTACCCGGCACGCTGACTGCAAGAAACGCTGCGGCATCTCCTGTCAGGAGCACTGCTACGCCGAACACGAGTCCGAGCCACGCACCTGCACCTACTCCATAGAGTGCGGCACCGACTACTACCGGTACAAGAACGAGAGTGATTGAGAACATTGAGAATCGGAGCAACATACTTACCATCTGCAGCACCACTACGATTGCCGTGATGAGAGCGATTCCGACCATCTTTTTTGTTTCGAATGAAACCTTTGCCATATTAAATTCCTCCTTGTTATTATTCCCGCCATTAAATCGGGATACAATACAATTGCAAATTCATTATAACATTCAAAAACCTCTATTGCAAGCAATCGGAAAAATTTTCATCATTACAGACAAAAAACACCCTCCGTGAAAAGTCACAGAGGGTGATTATGCAGTCAATATATGCCTTTATTTGCCGTTACCTCTTCCAATCGAGAGTCCGACACCGTTTATAAGTCCGATGAGCACACCGCACACGAGATAGAACATCCACACACGGAATCTCAATTTCACTGCGAGCACTGTCATTACCAGCACCACAGCGAGCGTCAGCAGAAACTGGATGCTCAGCCTTTGCTTTATGAGCGTATCGTAGAGCTTCTGCGACATCTTCTTCGGCTTTTTAAACAGCTTTGCTGTACGTTTTCCGCTTCTGTCCGCCAAATAGCAGAGAACCGAAACCAGCACAAAAGGCAGGAAAAAGTACAAAAGTGCGGGCTTTATTTGTTCCACAGTATTAGAGAACTCTTACGCCTACAACGCCGTCGATTGCACGGATAGCGTCAGCGTCAGCTTCACCGCTTACGTCGAGCATTGTGTAAGCCCAGTCCTTCTTGGACTTGTTTACCATATTTTCGATGTTAGCACCCTTGTCAGAAACTGCTGTTGTAATCTGGGAAATGAGTGCAGGAACGTTCTTGTGGAGAACGCAAACGAGTGCGTCGCCTGTCTTTGCAAGCTCAGCGTTAGGGAAGTTTACAGAATTTCTGATTGTACCTCTCTCGATGTAGTCCATAAGCTCGTCAGCAGCCATTACAGCGCAGTTGTCCTCAGATTCCTCTGTGGAAGCACCGAGGTGAGGGATAGCTACGATATTGTCAACTCCGAGAACGTCGTCGCTTGGGAAGTCAACAACGTATCTTGCAACCTTACCGCTGTTTACTGCTTCAACGATATCAGCACCGTTTACAAGCTCGCCTCTAGCGAAATTGAGAATTCTTACGCCGTCCTTGCAGAGAGCGAGAGTATCCTTGTTGATAGTGTTCTTTGTATCAGCATTGTATGGAAGGTGGAGTGAGATAAAGTCAGAATTTGCATAGATATCGTTGATGTTAGCTGTAACCTTAACCTGTGGCTTGAGTGAGAGAGCAGCGCCAACAGAGAGGAATGGGTCATAGCCGATAACGTTCATACCCATAGAAATAGCGATGTTAGCGAGCTTACCGCCGATAGCGCCGAGGCCGATAAGACCGAGTGTCTTGCCCATGATTTCGCAGCCGCCGAAGTTGCTCTTACCCTTTTCAACCATCTTTCCGACTTCGTCGCCGTTGCCCTTGAGTGTCTGAGCCCAGTTGATAGCCTCAGGAACCTTTCTGGAAGCGAGGAGAAGGCCGCAGATAGCGAGCTCCTTAACAGCGTTAGCGTTTGCACCGGGAGTATTGAAAACTACGATACCCTTTGTAGCGCAATCTTCAACAGGAATATTGTTTACGCCTGCACCTGCTCTTGCGATAGCAAGGAGGTTATCTGCGAATGCCATATCGTGCATCTTAGCGCTGCGAACCATAATTGCCTCAGGTGTTGCGCAATCGTCTGTGATGTTGTACTTTGCAGTATCGAATCTGTCTGTTCCGATAGCAGCAATCTTATTGAGTGTAAGAATATTATACATCGAAAATCAATCCTTTCAAAAAATATATTCAGAGGGCGAACGCCCGTCCGCCCCCGAAATCTTCAGTATTTTTGATTATGCGTTTTCAGCCTCGAACTTCTTCATGAATGCAACGAGTGCTTCAACACCCTCGATTGGCATAGCGTTGTAGATAGAAGCTCTCATACCGCCTACGCTACGGTGACCCTTGAGGTTTTCAAAACCTGCTGCCTTAGCCTCAGCTACGAACTTAGCGTCGAGGTCAGCATTGCCTGTTACGAAAGGAACGTTCATGAGGGATCTGTCCTTAGCTTCAACAGTGCCCTTGAAGAGCTTGGACTCGTCGAGGAAGTCATAGAGAATCTTAGCCTTCTTCTCGTTGTGAGCCTTCATTGCTTCAAGACCGCCCATCTTCTTAATCCACTTGAACACCTTGCCGCAGATGTAGATACCGTAGCATGGAGGTGTGTTGTAGAGAGAATCGTTGTCAGCCTGTGTCTTCCACTTGAGCATTGTTGGTGTGCCCGGGAGAACATCATCAGTGATGAGGTCTTCTCTAACGATAGCGATAACAACACCTGCAGGGCCTACGTTCTTCTGAACACCGCCGTAGATTACAGCGTACTTAGAAACGTCAACAGGCTCAGAAAGGAAGCATGAAGAAACGTCTGCTACGAGGTCCTTACCCTTTGTATCAGGGAGCTCCCAGAACTTTGTGCCGTAGATTGTATTGTTTTCGCAGATGTAAACATAGTCAGCATCCTCAGGGATGTCGAGGTTTGAGCAGTCAGGGATGTAGGAGAAGGTCTTGTCTGCGGAAGAAGCTACTGCAACAGCCTCGCCGTACATCTGAGCTTCCTGGTAAGCCTTCTTAGCCCACTGACCTGTGATTATGTAAGCTGCCTTCTTGTTCTTCATAAGGTTCATTGGTACTGCAGCAAACTGCTGTGAAGCACCGCCCTGAAGGAAGAGCACCTTGTAGTTGTCAGGGATATTCATAAGGTCACGGATATCCTGCTCTGCGTCCTTGATAATCTTGTCGTAAGCCTTTGAACGATGGGACATTTCCATAACGGACATTCCTGTACCCTTATAATCCATCATTTCTTCTGCTGCCTCTCTGAGAACTTCCTCAGGGAGAACTGCTGGGCCTGCGCTGAAATTATACACTCTAGCCATAATTAAAATCCTCCGATTCTTAATTTAAAATACGAGATAATTATATACCATTTCCCCTTAAAAGTCAATAGTAAAGGGACAGTTTTCGTTAAAATCTTGACAACTTTTTTCACTGCTTTACAGAGGCAAAGAAATCCCCGACCTTGCGATAACACTCCGACACACCGCAAAACAAAAAGCCCCCATTTCTGAGGGCTTTAATTTATGCTTTTATATTGTCCGACCGTGCCGACTTGTGCACTTGCCTTGCCGACTAAGTAATCGGAGGCACAATAGCCAGCGGCGGCTCAATGCGTCTCGCTTGCTGTTTTGCAGACCGCAGCGACAATAAAATCTTAGTTTATCTGTCACTTATCGGAGCTGCAAAAGGGTTCAGCGGCACGCTGACTAGAATTCGCACTTCTTAGCGATATAAGCTTCAAGCTCGTCGATGCTGATTCTTACCTGCTCCATAGTATCTCTGTCACGTACAGTTACGCAGTTGTCAGCCTCGATACCCTTTTCTGCATCGCCTACTGTGTTGAAGTCAACTGTGATACAAAGAGGTGTACCGATTTCGTCCTGTCTTCTGTATCTCTTACCGATAGAACCTGCGTCGTCGTAGTCTACGGAGAACTTCTTGCAGAGTGCTTCGTAAATCTCCTCAGCCTTGCCGGAAAGCTTCTTTGAAAGCGGAAGCACGCAAGCCTTGAAAGGAGCGAGTGCAGGGTGGAAGTGCATAACAGTTCTTACGTCAGGCTTTTCCTCTGTGCCGATATTTTCCTCGTCGTATGCCTCTGTGAGCACTGTGAGGAAGAGTCTTTCGACACCGAGTGACGGCTCGATAACGTAAGGAACATATCTCTCGTTTGTTTCAGGGTCGAAGTAATCTAGGCTCTTTCCGCTTGTCTTGATATGCTGATTGAGGTCGTAGTCAGTTCTGTCTGCGATACCCCAGAGCTCGCCCCAGCCGAACGGGAAGAGGTACTCAAAGTCAGTTGTAGCCTTTGAGTAGAAGCAAAGCTCCTCAGGTGAGTGGTCACGGAGTCTTAAGTTTTCTTCCTTGATGCCAAGTGAGATGAGCCAGTTCTTGCAGAAGCTTCTCCAGTAATCGAACCACTCAAGGTCAGTGCCCGGCTTGCAGAAGAACTCAAGCTCCATCTGCTCGAACTCTCTTACTCTGAAGATGAAGTTACCAGGTGTGATTTCGTTTCTGAAGCTCTTACCAACCTGGGCAACACCGAAAGGAACCTTCTTTCTTGAGGTTCTCTGGATGTTTGCAAAGTTTACGAAGATACCCTGTGCAGTTTCAGGTCTGAGGTAAAGCTCAGCCTTTGAGTCCTCGGTTACGCCCTGGAAGGTCTTGAACATGAGGTTAAACTGTCTGATATCTGTAAAGTTGTGCTTTCCGCAGTTAGGGCAAGCGATACCCTTTTCCTTAATGTAGTTCATCATCTGGTCGTTTGACCAGCCTGCAACGTTTGTGCCGTCGAAATCCTCGATAAGGTTGTCGGCTCTGTGTCTTGTCTTACACTCCTTGCAGTCCATAAGAGGGTCGGAGAATCCGCCGAGGTGACCTGATGCCACCCAAGTCTGAGGGTTCATAAGGATTGCGGAATCAAGGCCTACATTGAGCTTGCTTTCTCTTACAAACTTCTGTCTCCATGCATCCTTGATGTTGTTCTTGAGTTCAACACCGAGAGGGCCGTAATCCCATGTATTTGCAAGACCTCCGTAGATTTCACTTCCCGGATAAACAAAGCCTCTGCCCTTGCAAAGTGCCACAATTTTGTCCATTGTCTTTTCAGTATTAAGCATTAAAATTCCTCCGTTCACGCAAGGCTCCCCCTGCGGTTGCTGTTTTTGTGCAGTTTTATCCGCACAAAGTATCAACCTATATTGTACCTAAAAATCCCCTTAAAGTCAAGAGCAAAACGCAATTTCGGGCCATAAAAAAGACCTCTCCTTTCGGAAAGGTCTTTATACAGGTCAAAGATTAGTCTTCGCCTTCGCCTCTTACGAGAGCACGGTTAGCAAGTGTAGCTAAAACTGCACCGATTGCAGGGCCTATAACGAAGATTGCAACTTCCTTAAGGGAATCCCAGTCAGTAGCAGGGCCGCCAAAGACAGCAGCTGAAAGGCTTCTTGCAGGGTTTACGGATGTTCCTGTGAGAGGAATACCGAGGATATGTACAAACAGGAGAGCAGCACCGATAAACACGCCTGCGCTCTTCATCTTTCTGTCTGTAACAGCAAAGATAACGAGAACGAATACGAATGTGAGGATTACTTCAACGAGAAGTGCGCCGAAGATGTTAAGATTTCCTAAGCCGTTTGCACCCATTGCAGTGTCGTCAATGTCACGGTCCATGCACTTAACAATGATAGCGAGGATACCGGAACCTGCAAGTGCGCCGATAACCTGGGCAACCATGTACTTCCACATATCGCCGAAGCTCATCTGTCCGTCGAGGTACATAGCGAGAGATACTGCAGGGTTAACGTGGCAACCGGAAACCTTACCGATTGTGTATGCCATTGTAACGATTGAAAGACCAAATGCAAAAGCGGTTGTTAATACATTAGCACTAGTGAAAACTGCTGTACCGCAGCCGAAAAGCACGAGTACCATTGTACCGATAGCTTCGCAAATGTACTTCTTCATAGCTGAATTCATAAAGCCAGCCTCCTTAAATTATTATGTCATAATTATACTCCAAAAAACGCCGTTTGTCTATATCAAACTTATCCTTTTTTGCAATTTGACTATTTCAACAAAATAGTTCCGACAATTTTAGCAAAAATGCGGAAAGGCAATTTCTGCCCTTCCGCATATGTAAAACTATATTGAGAATTAGCCGAGCTGAGCGTTAGCCTCATCAATGAGGTACTCAATAACTTCGAGGTTCTCTGCTCTTGCTTCTGCCCATGTCTTCTGTCCGCCTGTTGAAGATGTAGCAACAACGAGCTGACCCATAACGTCTTTGATGTCCTTGGTAACAGCATTGTAGAACTCGAATACAGGCTTTTCGTTAGCAAGTCTGTAGCACTCTTCACGCATATCGAGCATATCCTGTGTCCAGCCGTAGTCGTTAACAAGTGTATCGATACCAATCTGCTTGATAGCTTCGTCCTCGTTGCAGATACGCTTACATCTCATGAATGCTTCAAATCCTTCTGGGTTAGGAGCACCGGAAACGAGGCAGTAACCGTTGATTCTTGATGGCATGTAGTAATCAGAGTTCTCATCTACCTTAGGCATTGGAACGAACATTACTTCGCCGTCTGCTACGCTGCCGAGGTCTGCTGTGTTAGCAAGAGTTTCTTCGACTTCGTAAAGTCCGCATGGGATAAAGAGTGTAAGACCTGCGCCGAGACCTTCGGAACCTGAGTCTGTAGAACCTCTTGTTGCCCAGTTGTTAAGGTGTCTTGGGAAGCCGGAGCCTGCCTTGATGAGGTCATAGATGAAGTTCTGAGCCTTTTCAATTTCAGGTGAATCGATGTTGCTTACAATCTTACCGTCTTCGAAGCCGATAAATGGCTTACCTGTTGTATGTGTGATACCATCCCAGTACCAGAAGCCGTCGAGAGCGTACTTTTCCTGTGAATCATCGTTGAATTCTACACAGTACTCCTGGAAGATGTCCCATGTCCACTCGCCGCTCTTATAGAGGTCTGCAGGCTGGTCATAACCACACTCATCGATTGTATTTGTGTTGTAGATACAAACGAGGTTTGGCTGTGTTTCGATAACAGCTACATAGTGCTTGTCGCCGATAGCAAACTGGTCAAGTGAAGCCTTGTTAGCAGACCAGAGCTCATCACCGAGGTCGATAACGTCATCGATTGGCTGGAACATGTTCTTGAGAGCGCCCATTGGGAATGCGTCCATGTCGTCTGCAGGGAACATGTCAGGTGCTGTATTTGCGGATACGAGGGAAGCAAGCTTTGTGTAACGGCTGTTCCAGTCTGTCTGTACCCATTCTACTTCTCCGCCGTATACCTCTCTGAAGAGGGCGATTGAAGGGTCTTCAACCTTACCGTCTGCAGGGTTGATGTCATAGTGTGCAAGCCACTGTACCTTTGGGTTTGCAAGCTTTTCTACGCTTTCGCCGAGCTGGCTGGATGCTGCGTCTACGATGTTTCCAACTGTGCTGGAGTCAAGGTCAACACCTGCGATGCTGGATGTTGATTCTGTGCTGCTGTCATTCTTTCCGCAAGCTGCGAGAGAGAATACTGAAGCCATAGCTGCAACGAGAGCAAGAAGTTTCTTTGCGTTTCTCATTATTAGTTTCCTCCTGATTTTACTTAATTTCATAACAAGTCAAACCAAGGCTCCGATACTCCTCGAAGCCCATGATTTCTTTACATTTCTATCTTATCAAACTTAGAGATTTGTGTCAATCAGCAGTTTGCAATATAAGTTCGATAAGAATTTAGCCATTTTGCACAACCCAACTTTTATTTTTCCAAAAAATGTTTTTGATATCGTTTTCTTTTGCCGACTAAAACGATTTACCAAAACTTATTCACAAAAAATTTACCAAGCTGTTTTGGCAAAAAGGTGCCGCACGGGGGCAAGTATTCCCGTGCGGCCAAGATATATAAATTCCTCAAGAAATATTTAGCTGATAAGCCATGCCTGGATATAGAACTCAGAATGCTCTCCTTCAGGAACCTCAGGAACTGTAATCTTTACAGTATGAGTTGCTTCCTCGTCGGAAGAATAGAGGTTTGCGATTTCGGTATAGTTACCCCAACCGCCCTTGAAGTTTGCATCGATTTCTGCTACTACCTTGCCGTCGATTTCAACGGTTGCAGTAGCACATCTGCCGCTTGTTGTTCTGTAGTAAGCAAAGCCGATATTCTTAGCTGTGATTTCGAATGTACAGCTGCCGCCTGTGTATGTAGCGTAGTCATTGATATACGGCCACTGCTTAGAGGACTGGATTGTGAATGCGCCCTCGTCGATTACCTTAACCTTGTCAGAAGTATACTTTCTGTCATAGAGTCCTGCATTTGCGTACTTGTCGCCTGTAAGGCTTTCCATTGCAGGGTCAAAAGGAGTAACCTCTGTACCGATTGTGTCCATATTATCCATTGTATACTGGATAAGAGCCTCGACCATCTGAGCCATCATAGCGTGGCCGGGGTCATTAGGGTGAACTGTGTCAGGAGAGATATCAGACCAAGCGAAGTTGCCTGCCTTGATTTCCGGCTGAACAGCGTCATGGAACGAAATGAACGGTACTTCATAGTGCTGAGCTACCTCGAGGTGGATATCCTGAGGAGCGTAAGCGCCGTCTGTAGAAGGCATAACGATGATAACTGCAGGGTTGTTAGGGAGAGCAAGTGCCTTTCTTACAAGGCTGTCCATTGTTTCTCTGTAGGTTTCTGTAGCTTCGTCGTTGATATACTCGATGATGATGATTTCAGGTGGCTGGATGCCGTCAACCGATGTATCGCAGTCATAGTTTGTAACATCGTTGTCAAATCTGTGTACAGCGAGGTATGAGTCAGTTGCACCGATACTCTTCTGCTGGATTTCAGCATACTCAGCAACATTTTCCTGCCACCAGTTTTCGATAAGGTTTGAATAAGCTGTAAGGCTTGACTTTGCGCCGGAGCCTGCTGAGATAGAGTCGCCGAACATCATAATGCTGGTCTTGTTCATAGGGTCAGCCTTTGCTCTTTCGATAACCGCAGCAAGTCTTGTAAGGTCGCCGTTATAGATAAGCGCTCTGCCTATCATATTTTCTGTACAGCCGGCTGTTACGTCAATCGGCTTGTCAGATACAGGATACTTCTGGAGAAGCTGTTCTGAAAGTGTGAGCTCAACTTCAGGCACTGATGAGTCCTCCTTTGATGAAGAATCTGCAGGGTTGGAATCCGGAGCGGAAGAATCAGTTACTGAGGAATCAGCAGTTGAAGAGCTGTCGGTTGCCTTGGATGAACTTGAGTCATCGCCGCAGGAAGCCAAAAATGTTGCACTCATACAAAATGCCATGAGGCAAGCGAGTATTCTTTTTTTCATGGTTTCTCATTTCCTTTCTAAATAGTCCGAAACTGAATTTGTACTTTAATTATACACGATAAAATGCCGATTTCAAGCGTTTTTTCGCAAGTTAATAATTTGTTCACGAAGTAAACGTTTACCCGTCTTGACAGTGTTTCAAAACGGGAGTAAAATTAGACTTAACCAAATATATGAAAGGATATTAACCTATGGAAATCAAGTCTTTAAACTTTATACCTGCTGACAGTAAAGCTGTGTCCTACATGGGCAGAATTGATTTTGAAAACCCCAAGGCACCGAAAATCTACTTTGCGGGAAGCTGCATTACACTGCGTTTCAAGGGCAGCTGTCTGCACGCTGCAATCAGAAATCACAAGTTCTACAACGCACAGGAGCTTGGAATCATAGTTGACGGTGTTCAGACAAAGGTAACATACGGACACAGCGAGGACGAGATACTTCTCACTCTCTGCGAAAACCTCGAAAACAAGGAGCACGAAGCTATTCTTTACAAGCGTCAGGATGCGTCGCACTGGTTTGAGTTTTTGGGCTTTTACACTGACGGCGAGGCACTCGAAGCAAAGCCGCTTCCTAAGAGGAGAATGGAATGCTATGGTGACTCTGTTTCTGCGGGTCAGGTATGCGAGGCAATAGATTATGTTGCAAAGTGCGACCCTGAGGGACACGAGGGCGCATATGACAATTCCTGGTACTCCTACTCGATGATTACTGCAAGAAACTTAGGTGCTTCACTTCACAACATAGCTCAGGGCGGTATTTCGATTTTTGACGGCACCGGCTACTACCACGCTCCCGACTACATTGGTATGGAAACCGCTTACAACAAGCTTTGCTACTTCCCTGAAGGCGGCTACTCCGACTGGGATTTCTCAAAGTACATTCCACAGGTTGTTATAATGGCGGTAGGTCAGAACGACCCGCATTTCGAGGGACACCCCGACAACGACATTGAGGAGCCTGCTTTCCGTGAAAGATGGCTTTCAAAGTACACAGAGATTCTCTCTGATATTAACTCACACTACAACAACCCTACAATCATTCTTATAACAACAGTTCTTATGCACTCCCCTGCCTGGGACAAGGCAATCGAGGAAGCAAAGGATATGCTCAAAGCGAAGGGTATCGAAAAGGTTCACCACTTTATGTTCAAGCGTAACGGTGTGGCAACTCCGGGACACCCGAGAATCTCTGAGCAGTACGAAATGGCAGAAGAGCTGACTGCATTTATTTCCTCACTCGGCGACGATATATGGGAGTAAATCCAAAAGACAATAACCCCCGACTTTTAGCAGTCGGGGGTTATTTATTGACAAAACAATGCTGTAGTAGTATGATAATTATATAGAGAAAACACTTGAAGGGATGGGAAAACTTATGTCGATAGTAAGTGCAAGATGTCCGACTTGCAACGGTGACATAACCGTAGATAATGCAAAGGACGCAGGTATATGCAATTACTGTGGAAATCCATTTATAGTAGAAAAAGCAATCAACCACTATCACACCCACTACAATGTAACCAACAATTACAACGCTGATGTTATAAATACCTACAGCGGGGCTACTCCGCAGGCTCTCCTTAAAAGAGCACAGCTATGCCTTGAGGACGGGGATTTTGAGATTGCAGAAGAATACTGCGAAAAGGTTCTTGATATGGAGCCCACAAACGCTCAGGCTTATCTGTGCATGCTGATGGCAATTCTCAACATTACCGATAAGAAGGGACTTACAACCTGCGAAACTATTATCAATAATCATAATGTATTTAAACGGGCATTGCAGTTCGCAGACGCAGACTTAAAAAGAGAACTTGAAGCCCTTAGCAATGATAATCTTGAATATAATTACAACAACTATGTTGACCGCATGAGAAATGCTTCTCTTGCTTCGGAACTGCTTGCGGTTTCTGAAAGTTTTCTTGACATAGACTACTACAAGGACTCCCGTGCTCTTTCCGAACATTGCAGTATCAAGGGAAATAAGCTACATGAAGCAACAGCAAAAATCAACGAACTAGAGCAATTCACAAGCGAAAAAAGAGAAAAGAGTGCAGTGGTCGCCCATCCGATTATTGCAGGCATTTTTGCCGTTTTGGTAATTTTACTGTTTATCCTTGGAACCTGTTTATTCGTTTCTATATTAACAGAGTCACACCAAATACTGACATACATCATTTGTTTTATTTTGATTTACGCACCTCATTTTATTGTCGGTACAGTCTTTACCAAGGCGTGCAGCGAAGACCTTTTAGGTGATATCCTTTCTCTCGGCTTTTGGACACTCGGAGTGTATTATTCCATCTACGCAGTAGGTATGCTTTTCAAAATCGGAAAATCGGTTATTCTGAAACGACAGGTAAGCGAGCTAGAAGTGAAGCTGGCGGAACTTGAAAAGGAAAAAGCAAACATAAAATAACACCAAAAAACGCTACCGATAACGGTAGCGTTTTTTGCTTATATCTGACTTGCGGCTTACAGCTCAGCCATAGCGTTTTCTCTGATTCCGCAGATTATGGTGAGGTTGCCGTTTCTGCATCTTATCTCGTCGATGAATTCCTTTTCCTTGGAGATATCCTTAAGCACGATGCCGTATGTAAGCTCAAAGAGTGAGCCCATATTTGTAGTCTTTACTCTCTCAAGCTCGCATCTTGTTGTATACTTCTCAAAGAGGTCGTCGAACACGCCTGTGAAGTCCAAATCCTCAGGAATGATAATTCTGAGTCTTCTTGCCTTTCTGTATTCCTCGGAGCTGCCTAAAACTGCGTTGAGGACAATCATCACGAGGCCGATAACGAGTGTGATACCGATTGCTACACCGACAAAGCCTGTACCTGTTGCAAGGCCGATTGACATTGCAAAGAAGATGTATGCGATTTCCTTGCCTGTACCCGGGATACTTCTGAATCGTACAAGGCTGAATGCACCCATTACAGAAACGCCGACGCCGAGGTTTCCGTTTACGAGCATAATAACAATCTGCACGATTACAGGTAACAGCACCAGGGTTGTGAGCATCGACTTTGTCGAGTGCTTGTTTGTAATTCTGCTCACAATCGCAATGATACAGCCTGCAAGCAGAGAAACGGCTGTACAGATGATAAGGTCGGTATTTGAGATATCAGCAGACACGCCTGCTGCTGTTACTATCTGGTCAAAAATGCTGTCAAACATGAAAAACTCCTCCAAAAATAATTATCTTGCAACGGCATGATGCTCATCAAAGAACTCCTTCGGGTTCTGCGAGGTCATCTTGTAATATGTACCGTACTTTGAGAATGATGTGGGATAAATCTTATTACTGCTGAGAAGGTCACAAAGCCACAGCGGCATAGCGCCCTTTGTCTTTATCTCCATAATAGCATAGTCGGGCGGGATTATTCTCTCGCCTCTGTCGCCAAGTGCCAAATCCAGCTCGTCGTTACGGCATCTCACGTTAAGGTCAAAGGTGACTCTGAACTCGGGGTCCTCGAGTCCGAAATACGCAAGTCTGTCGTAGCAGACCATTGTGGCGGGCTTTGGATTATAGAATTTCAGAAAATAGTCTATCTCACGGCTTATCTGGCTTTCATTCTTCGCCTTCTCACCTCTTGTGAGATAGCCCATTGCCTCATCATACGGCATTACTATACGTCTTTTATAAACGACACCCTTGAACTTCTTTTTAAGCTCCACGAAGCAGATATCGTCGCCCGAAGCTTTCTTACCGTAGCAACGGAGCCTGAGCTTTTCCTTATAGACGGGCTTCTCGATAGAACGCCTGATAAGGTCGTGGTGCTCGGTATCAAAATACAGCGAGCATATTGTGCTGAGTCCGTATTCGTCGAGCTTCATATGCTCTAAAATTCCGTCGGTGACAATTTTCACCTGCTCGGGATTGAGAAGGTATTTTTTCTCATAGCGTTTGAAAACGCCTTGTATCTTCGGCAAACTATACTACCTCCTTCCGCCTTCAACCGGCAAAGTCAAATTGACAGAGTCAGATGTCTGTGTTAAAATTATATATATCAAAAGAAAGGTAACTTATATTATGATAGAAGTAAATTGTACGCTGAAAAATATTTTCGATTCTCACTGCCACTACGACGACCACGCTTTTGACGAAGACCGCCACGAGCTTCTCGGCTCGATGCTGGGGCAGAATGTTTCTTACATAGTTCACGCCTCGACCGACCACGAGTCTGCTCTTTTCGGCATCTCGCTTTCGGAAAAGTATCCTCACGCTTACACTTCTGTAGGCTGGCACCCCGAAAACCTTGACTCTCTCCCCTGCGACTACATCGAAAAGCTCGAGGAGCTAATTTCGGCAAACAAAAAAGTTGTTGCAATCGGTGAAATCGGTCTTGACTATCATTACGAGGGCTACGACAGAGAAAAGCAGATTGAGGTGTTTTCCCGTCAGATAGAGCTTGCGATAAAGCACAGCCTTCCAATAATTGTTCACTCCCGTGAGGCGACCGCTGACACAATGGAGATACTCAGAAAATACCGCCCTTCGGGTGTTGTTCACTGCTTCGGCGGGTCATTTGAGACCGCAAGGGAAGTAATCTCCTTAGGCATGTACATCGGCTTTACGGGTGTTCTGACCTTCAAGAATGCAAAGAAGGCGGTGTCTGCGCTTGAAGCTGTCCCTTCGGACAGACTTTTGCTTGAAACCGACTGCCCGTACATGGCGCCCGACGGATACCGTGGGAAACGTTGTGACAGCCGTATGATTTACAGAATTGCCGAGAAGGTAGCCTCTCTTCGCAACATATCTGCGCAAGAGGTTATTGACACGACAAACGAAAATGCCTGTCGTCTGTTCGGAATACATCCGTAAACTCACACTTGAATATTATAACACACTTCACACATAATTTCAACAAAAAAGCCGACATTTTGTCGGCTTTTTGCATTAATATTTTATCACGATATAAATTTATACCTTCTTGAACTGCTGGACGAGCAATGTTACTGCCAGACAAACGAGGTTATAGCAGATTGCTATCGAGGCTGTAAGCTGGCTGAGCGAGCCCATAAACAGCATTGCCAGAACGATAACCGCACCTAATATCGAGAAGGTCATCTGGATTGTCATACCGAGGATAGAAAGCATCTGGATGTTCTTGGTTCCGCAGATGAGCATTGCCATTGACGGGAAGTGTCCTGAGCACATCATAGGTGACGATACTCTCGGAGTATATGCTCTTTCCTTCTCGTAATCCTGGTAGAATCTGAACGGCAGAAGCTTTATCTTGTCGGGGTTTACGTCGAACATTTCAGAAAGATACTTGACTGTAATGAATGCGTCGGCGGTTCTTACTACGACTGTTATCTTTCTGTCTGTAAGCTCCTGGAACCATCTGCTTACTGTTACGTTTGCGGATGCTCTTATAAAGAAGATTGCGGAAACAACACCTGAAATTGACAGATACATAGGAATGTTGCCCTTAGAATACTCTGCTTCCTTAGCCTTTGTAGGGAGTCCCTCGATTGAGTGGTTTTCCATAAGCTCACGGGAGCCGAAGAGCACTCTCTTGTTCTCAATCCAGCCTGAAAGTCCGAGGCCGTCCTCATATATATAGCTCTCGACAGGGAAAAGCATTTCCGTCTTGCCTCTGAGCATCTTATAGAAGGTTGGCTTCATAACTCCGCCTGCCTGGCAAACGAGGCTTGCGGCGTAGAGGATACAGTCCTCGATGAGGGTTGAGGACATTGCCTTTAAGTTCACAAGGTCAACCATACCCTCAGGGAAAAGCTGTTCTGCGTCGATAAGAACAGAGTTTGTATCCGCATACTCGTCAACCGCTGAGTAGCCAAGCAACACTGCAGATGACTGGAGATACTTCTTTGAGGCTCTTGCGAGCGGGAGATTTACGATAAACATAATTGCAACGGATGCTGCCATTGATGCAACTGCACACATAGCACCGAGTGAAACCATAAGTCTTTCAGCGCCCGAGGTTGCAGTCTTATCGAGTGCAAACGCTAAAACTGCGGCAATGACTGCGGCAATTGTGATAATCGGAGCAGCCTTTCTGCTGTAGTCGTCGGAGATATCGGCAGAATAGGAATTTGCGAGGAAATCCTCTACAAACTCTGTTTTCTTTGTTGTTGCAAGCTCAGGGAAGTCATCGAGTGTTCCCTTTGTGAACTTGTATGCGATATCCTCGTCCTCGATTTTGGTGAAGGCATGCTTTTCAAATTCACCTGCAGCAAATCGGAAATTTCGCTCTGTGCGGTTAACTATAGTAAGCTTGCCAAGGGTATTGAACAGCAGCCCTAGAATTGCTACTGCGGTGAAAACGTGGTAGTTTCCGGTCTGGATAGAATCTGTGCTGAAAAGGTTTATAATTCCCGACACAGTTGTGACTGTTATTCCTATTGCGGCAAGGCTGTCGCAATCGGCTGACAGTTTAAACAGCTTTTTGAGTCCTGAGAAGATAACCGTATAGGAAACAAACGCTGAGATGATTCCTAAAATAGTAAGCGCAAACAAAAATGCCTCAGGGCTGTAGTCACGGCTGAAAACTGTGATAATCGGGAGCTTGAAGTCATTTGCAAGTGTCAGATACACTGCAAACAGCGATGTGAACAAGAGAACACAGAGTCTTATAACGATATTGCTCTTGAGCTGACCGATATCCGAGAGAACGTGCGATGCCTGCTCAAACGACTCAAACTCATCAATCGGAAGCGGAGCTTTTTCTCTCTCCTTTACTTCTTCCTTGTTTTCGTCGCCGTCAATTTCGGCATTATCAAGAACAAAGTTCTTGACCTTCTTTTCTCTTCTCTTTTCAAGAATTGCCATCTTTTCCTCGTCGGTAGCGTCGGGGGCAATTTCGAGCTGTTCGGTCCTAGGGATTATCTTTCCCTCAAGTCCCATATCGATATCCTTCACGTTTGCACGGCTTACAGGTGGGATTGTACCCGTAACGGCAGGGTCGGAATGCTCCCTTTTCTTCTGCACGAGCTTTTCGATGACAGATGTATTGATTTTCTTTGAAGACTTTTTCTCCGAAGGCTTCGAGGTTTCGAATCTGATTTCGTCGAGGCTTTCGCTTTCGGAAGCATTCTCCTGCACAGCTTCCTTTTCTGCTGCGGCAGGCTCAGGCTTTTCTTCAGGGATAACTGCCTTGATTTCTCTTGTTTCCTCATAATCCGGCTTTACAGGCTCGCTCTGCGCCTCGCTTGCTATTCTTACCTGAACTGTATTTTCCTGCGCTCTTTTGCCGTCCTTCTTTGGTTCTGACGGCATAGCCTCATCAAGAATTACTGCGGCAGGCTTTATTGGTGCAGGCTTCACGGGTTCAGGCTTTGGTGCTTGCGGCTTTTTTGTCAGAAAGCTGTCAAGGTCAAAGTCGTCTGTTTTTGAATTTCTGGCTTTTGACGAATACTGCTCTAAGATATCGTCAACCGATAATTTATCTGACACTTTAATCCTCCTATCGTGATGTTTTGCTGTATATTGCTGTATGTTACTTTATCTTAGCTTCTCTCTGACGCAGAATCTCATACATAAAAATTCCGCCTGCGACAGATGCATTAAGAGAAGTTATTTTGCCTCTCATAGGGAGTCTTAAAAGGAAGTCGCACTCTCTCATAATGAGCTTTCCCATACCGAAGCCCTCAGAGCCGATGACAAGTCCCATAGGGCCTGTAAGGTCAACACCTCTGTAGTCCTCGCCCGAGCCGTCTGTGCCGTAAATCCAGACACCGTTTTCCTTAAGCTCGGAAAGTGCCGAGGCAATATTTGCGACTCTTGCGACAGGAAGCCAGCTTGCGGCACCTGCTGATGTCTTATACACGGTATGATTGAGCGATGCGCTTCTTCTTTTCGGGATAATAACGCCGTGCGCTCCGACAGTTTCGGCTGTACGGATGATTGCGCCGAGATTATGCGGGTCTTCGACTTCGTCACAGATTATAATAAACGGGTCTTCGCCCTTATCCCTTGCAATTTTAAGGATATCGGCAACCGACACATACTCTGCACACGCACCCACTGCGATAATTCCCTGGTGGGAAGCACCGCCGCACATTGCAGCAAGCTTCTGCTCGTTTACCTCCTTGACAAGGATACCCTTCTCCTTAGCAAGTCTTATGATATTTCCGATTGAACCGCCGGCTTCGGCATTCACAAACACCTTATCGAGCAGCACGCCCGACTTGATTGCCTCAGTAACCGGATTTCTGCCGACGATAAGCTGCTCCAAGCGCTCTTCTTCGGCATCTGCAAAGCTTTCTCTTTCGGGAGCCTTATACGGTCTTGGCTTTCTGTTTTCGGAAAAGCCTGCTCTCTTATTTTCACGGGAAAAGCTCTGTCCACGGCTTTTATCATTTCGTCCGCCTCTTTGGGTAGGACGATTTTTTCTTTCAAATTTTCCGTTATCCATAATTCCTGCCCTTTTCATTGCAAATAATTATAGTCATTATATCACATTTTGCGTCACATTACAAGTGCAAAAGTCGAATTTTGCAGTTATTTACCGCTATACTTCCTTCGAGGCAAAGGTACGCATATAGTGGAAAAGGTACTGCTGGGCAATGCCTTCGATTCCCACGCAGCATTCGGGAAGTCCGTCGGGGTACCATTTCTCCATAACCCTTTTTATCCAAACATCGACAGGGAATGCCTCGGTGCGGTACATGCCGTACAAAAGTGCGCATTCTGCGACCTTCGGACCTACTCCCTTTATGGTCATAAGCTCTTTTCTCGCTTCGTCAATCGGTGCTGTACGCACCCTTTCAAGCGAAACCTCGCCGCTTATGATTTTCTGTGCGGCATCGACAAGGTATTTCGCTCTGAAGCCTGCTCTTAGGAATGACAAATCGTCGGGTGTGCATCTACTAAGCTCCAAAGGTGTCGGGAAATGGGAAAAATGCTCTGTCAGCCTTGATATTATTCCCTTGATTCTGGGGATATTATTGTTCTGAGAAATTATAAACGAGCAAAGTGCTTCCCAGCTGTCCTGACGCAGAAGACGGATTCCGCTTGCATATTCGCAGGCTTTTTTCATCGTGTCATCAGCGCTTATGCGTGATTTAATCTCGCTGTAGTCGGTATCAAGGTCAAGATATGGGCACCATACGCTCAGAAAGTCCTGCTCAGAGGTGTCTGCAAACAAAAACTGACCGTCAGATATTTTTGAAATCAGAAGGGGCTTGTCAAGGTATGCGCCCTTGTATGTATTCTCATCTATCTTCTCCCAGCGGAAAGCCTGCCCGCAGTCGAGAGTTTCGTCAAGGTCAAAATCGGGAATTGTCGCTATAATCCCTTTTTCTGAAACAGTATATTTCATAATCCACCTCGTTGTATTAGTGCTTGACAAAATATTTACTATTACATTATACTTATTTTATAAGAAATTTTCAAGGAGGATTTTATGAGAGAAAGTATACTCACCATTCCTATAAATGAGATATTCGAGCCGAAAGAGGAATGCCCGATTTGCAGAATGAGGAATATGCTGGAGAGCCGCTGCGTAGAATATATCATGGGTGCGGCGATGATGGAGCCTGACGTGAGAATCGAAACAAACGAGCAGGGCTTTTGCTACACACATTTCACTCAGATGAGAAACTGCAAGAACCGACTTTCGCTGGCTCTGATGCTTCACACACACCTGAAGAAGATTAACGTTGACACCTTCGAAAAGAAATCTCTCTTTGAGGGCAAGAATGCAAAACAGCGTAAAATCTCGCAGGTCAACAATTCCTGCTTTGTCTGCTCTAAAATTGACTGGGGCATGGAGCGCTTTATGGTGACATTCTTCGAGATGTTCCAGAAGGACAAGTCCTTCCGTGAGCTTTTCAAATCCCAGGAATATATCTGCCTTCCGCACTACGAGCTCCTGCTCTCGCTCTCCGACGAAAAGCTGGACAAGCCGACATCGAAGCAGTTCAAGGCACTCTGCGCAGACCTTGTGAAGAACTACATAGCCTCACTGTGCTCGGATGTCGGTCACTACTGCGATATGTACGACTACCGCAACACCGGAAAGGATGCTGACTGGGGTAATTCGAAAGACAGTATCGAAAGAGCGATAAAGTTTCTGACAACAAGGTAAAATGTATACACTTTGCATAAAAGTCTGAAATTTTGTACAAGCAAAACGCATCTTCCCTACCTTCGGGATTTTCAAAATGCCAGGTGTTAATTTCTATCCCCAGCGCTCAGGTTTCGTCAAAAATATGTCAAAACAAAATAATTATGACGCAAACCGCCTAGAATAAGCGTTATTTTCAGCCTGCACCAAATTGTAACTTTTGTTCACAATTTATTCATACGAAATTATACCCGAAAACGCCCGAATTTTATACATTAACATTTTCGAAAGGCGATTTTTGTTGAAAGCGATTTTTTCAACAATGTTGAAAAAGGCTTTAAAATAGGGCATTTTTCCAAGTTACCAACAACGTTTTCCACATTTTTTACGGCACTTGCGCTACTTTTGAACATAGTTTTCAACACTTTTGTTGGCAAAAGACCGCTTTTTACATATTTTGGTATAAACTCACATTTACTTACAAAAGCCGTCGAAGTCATGAAAACGGTTGCAGAGTGTTTTAACAAATCATTTAGTTTTTGTGTCTTATTTGTGAACATTAAGCAAAGATATTATTAACCGCATCCGCTTATGGTTGCTAATTAACAATTCCCTCGCTTTGCGAAAACTGACCTGCAATTTGTGTGCGACTTAATATTTTTCGGAAGCGAAAAACGTTTTCAGAAGCGAAAATGTTTTTTGAACCGATATTTTGCATATTCATTGTTGTATACATTTTCACTTTCCGCACTCAACTATGAATTGCCCTCATTTTGTAATTATATTGTAACCACAACGCAAAAATGCTCCCACTTTATAGAGGGAGCATTTTTATATGGTGTTCTATTATACGGTTGGTGTATCACAGACAGAAAGTGAGATATCAAGGCTGTCGTAAACTGCCGCATATCTGTATACTACGCCTGTGCTGTTGCCTGCCTCGTCAAATGTACCGGTAACAATTCTCTCGACTGTAATTTCTCTGATTTCGCCCGGGTAGTTTGTGTCATAGACCTGGAGAATGAATCTTCTCGGACAGTCTGCGTCCTGGATAAGAGAAATTGCATTTACAGCGTGGTTGCCGTTGATGAGAAGAACTGCAGGAGTTCCTTCGAGGAGTCTTTGCTGGATACGGTCAAAGCACTCTTTGCCGTCTGCGAGCTTGATTACGTTCTTTTCAACGTTTTCCCAGATAAGCACGTGGTGTCTTAAAAGTGCCTTATAAAGCTCAGCCTCGTCCTTGCTGTAAGCTGATTCGATAGCGGAAGAATTGTTCGCAACGTCGATTGCGAGAAGCTGCGCATACAGCCAGCTTCCAAGTCCGAGGTCCTTGATATCATAATTTACTGTACCGAAGCCCTGTGACTTTGCCTTGTTTAAGATATCCGCCTTTACAGGGAGAATAGTCTGTTCCTTCTTCTCAAAATCGAGGTAGTCTGTGAGTTTTGAGTACTCGTTTGTTTTGATTGCCTGGACTGTAATTTCATTAAGCGGGGTGTGTCCCTTGTACTTTTCTGCGATAGTTGTGGATGAGAAATCATAGCCGTTTGCCTTGAATACAAACTTGCTGTCAGATTCAGGCTTATACTCAGGAAGTGTAAGCTTCAGCTGTCCTGTGTACCAATCTCTTGCAAACATTGCCATACCGAAGCAGGTACCGTTTGATGAGGTTGTACGGAAGTTTCCGAACGAGAAGCCGTTAACTGACGGAACAAAGCCGGTGTTTGCGATAGAATAGCCCGACTTTCCTTCTGTGCCGTAGCTGATGATGTCGTAGTTAAAGGTTGTTTCAATCTGAGTGAATACCTCGTCGAGAGCTTCAGCGTCAGCAGCTGTGTAGTATCTGCCGCCTGTGCCTTCTGCAATCTGCTGCATTCTCTTCTTGTTTACACTCTGACCAAGACCGATTGTAAGAATGATAATATTCTTATCATTGGCAGCTTCTATAATTGCCTGAGGTTCAACAGTCTTGTCGCTGTCTGAGTGACCGTCACAGAGCATGATAATCATATTGCTGTAGTTGCCCTCGGTTGTATCGAACTCACCGATTGCGTTCATTACGGCGTTCTCAAAGTCGGTACCGTTGAACACTTCCTTTTCGTTCTTGATTCTGTCAAGAGCCTTGGAAAGTGACTTCTTATCAGTTGTGAACTCTACCATTTCGGTGTAGGTAGCGGTAAACTTGCTTATTCCGACAAGGCTTCCGTCAGCGAGCATATCGATGATATTCTTCGAGAGGTCAAGACGCTTGAAGTTTACGTCATTTTCCTCTGAGCCTCTGCACATCTCCTCAGGATACATTGAGCCTGAGTTGTCGATAAGAAGCTGGACTCTCATAACCGGAGCTTCACCTATCGCACTTACCTTGCCGAGCATATATGTTGCACATCTGTCGATATCAGCAGAAATTGTTCCTGCTGCTGTATCAACCACAGAATCAACCTTCACAAACTCACTTGTGCGAGGGTCAAAGCGGTAGATAGAAATGTCCTGCGACTTTGCGCCGTTTGCCTCAAGCTCCTTGAAATCAACTGCGAATGTGAGCTTTGCGGAAACGAATGTATAGTCGGTATAGAAGCTGATTGCGTCAGAGAGAATAGCCATATTCGACTTGAAGCCTACAAGGTCAAGATTATCAAAAACAGTATCGCTGATATTTGCGTTACCCGAAACCTTGAGAGTTGCATTCTTATATGTTCTCTCGATATCGAAAACTCTCTGTCCGTCCTGGGTTGTGCCGTCAGAGGATTCCTTCTTAGGGTCAAGGCCCAAAATAAGCTCATAACCGTCGAGAATTCCGTCGCCGTCGGTGTCGTTCTTGGTAGGGTCAGAGCCTATGTTTACCTCGTCACCGTCGCTTACGCCGTCCTTGTCGGTATCCTGCTCCTGATAGTTGGTAGCAAGCTCTTCTTCGGTACCGTTATTTATACCATCGTTGTCGTCGTCATTGGAAATACGATAATCAGATTCGAGTGTCAGAGTATCAGTGCTGATACTTGAAACGAGATTCTTGATTCTTTCCTCTTCCTGTCCATCCTTGAGGTTGGAAACAAGTGTGGACACACCGACAATTGCAGCAATAACTGCTGCAGAAATTCCTAAAATTTTCGCTTTGAGTTTAAGAGATTTCTTTCTGTACTCCTTATACTCCGCTTTAGTCATAAGGTCCTTATCGACCGCCATTATTGTCACTCTCCCTATGTTAATATTACCATAGAATGTATTATAAGTTTACATTAGACTATGCAATATGTCAAGACACATCTCATATAAAATCAGTAAATAATCTGTTAAGGCGAATTACTCGTCGTTTCTTGAGGTTCTGAACGGAGCAAGCGGAATACCGTTCTTACCGTAAACGCTCACGTCGCACCAGTTGAAGCAGTCATATCTTGCATACAAAGGCTCTTTCACCTTGTCGCTTGAAATAAAGATTCTGTCGCCGCAGATTTTAGCGTTTGCCGCAGTAAACTGCTTATCCTCGCCTGCGATTTCAAAGCCGCAAAGCTCGCCCTTCACGTCGAAGCCGTCCTTTGCATAATCAAAGCAAAGCTCGATTCCGCCGTCCTTATAGATATGCGAAGCATACATAGGGCCGAAGGCATCTACATCCTTGCCATAGCAGAGCTTGAGAGCCTGGAGTGCAAGTCTTAAGCCTACCGGCTTTTTGTCTGTAGGGTGGATATTGTCAAACTCGCCGCAGTCAGAGATTACAGCGATACCTGTGTTCTTTACTGTCTTGAAAACTCTCATCTGGGCTTCTCTTACCTTCACCCAGTGCTTGTAGTCGGGGTCATTTGCGTACTTGAACATAGGAAGCTGAACGATTAAGAATGCAAGCTCGTCATCGCCCCACTTCTCTCTCCAGAGGGAAATGAGCTTTGTAAGCATCTTATGGTAGATAGTCGGCTTATGGTCGTCGCTTTCGCCCTGGTAGTATGTAAAGCCACGGAGAGTATACGGACATACTCTCATGAGCATTGTTTCAAAGAGTCCGCAAGGTCTGAATGGATTCTGAGAGCACATAGGGCCCGGCCACATATTCTTTCCGCACGCTTCCTGCACCTCGTCCCAGCTTGCATTCGGATGCTCCTTATAGTAAGCCTGGCTCTTTTCAAACCACTGCTTGTCGTATTCTAAATACTCCTCGTACTCCTTTGTGAGCTGCTCCTCGGTCTTGTCGCCGAGCTTTTCCTTATAGTCGCTGATATAGGTTGCTGTGTCCTTATCCTCGAGAAGTGTTTCCTCATTCATCCACGCAGAAGCAGATGTGCCGCCCCAGTTACAGCCGATAAGACCGATTGTAACGCCAAGCTCCTTTGCAAGCTTCATTGCAAAATGCAGACCAACCGCTGACCAGGCTCTTGAATTTTCAGGTGAAGCCTCATACCAGCAGGTGTTTTCCTCAACCTTATAGAAGTTATCGTTGATAACGCCCTGCTTCTGGGTATAATAAAATCTTACTCCGCACTCAGGTGTAAGCGACTTTAAAAGCTCCTCGCCGTCCTTTGCCGAGTGAACCTCAAGCTCCATATTTGACTGGCCGCCACAGAGCCATACCTCTCCTACTGCGACGTTTTCGAAAATCTTCTCGCCGTTTTCAGAGCTTACCTTAACTGTAATTGCATCCATTGCCTGCATTGGCGGAAGTATTGCCTGCCATCTGCCGTCATTTACAACTGCCTTAACAGACACAGAAAGCTCTGGGATTGAAACTGTGATTTTCTCGCCGTTATCTGCTGTGCCGAAAATGCTCACATTCTTTTCTCTCTGCAATACCATATTGCTTGAAAATACTGCTGCTACCTTGAACATTGCTTTTTCCTCCTCAAATTACTGGATAAAGGACTTCATTCCACGTTCTCTTCTAAACTCCAAGAACTCCTCGTAGGTGCCCTGTCTGTCGAGAACGCCGTCCTCGGTAATTTCTATAATTCTGTTTGAAACAGTCTGCATGATTTCGTGGTCGTGTGATGCTAAGATTACGACTCCCTTGAAGTCGGAGAGTGCGTTATTTACTGCTGTGATGCTTTCGAGGTCGAGGTGGTTTGTAGGTCTGTCGAGCATTACGCAGTTAGAGCCGAAGAGCATCATTCTCGAGAACATACATCTTACCTTTTCGCCTCCCGAGAGAACCTTTACAGGCTTATAGATATCGTCGCCGGTAAAGAGCATCTTTCCTAAGAAGCCACGCAGGAAGGTTTCGGTTTCCTCGGTTGTGGAGTACTGTCTGATCCACTCAACGATGCTAAGGTCGCAGTCATTGAAGTACTCGGAGTTATCCTTAGGGAAGTAGGATGTAGTGATTGTGCTTCCCCACTTGAAGCTGCCCTCGTCAGCTTCCTCCTCGCCCATAAGGATTTTAAAGAGCATTGTGATTGCTTGCTCCGACTCACCTATGAACGAAACCTTATCTGTTCTGCCTAAGGTAAAGGAAACGTTATTGAGGAGCTTCACGCCGTCAACAGTCTTTGAGATACCGTTGACCTGGAGAATTTCCTTGCCCGGCTCTCTGTCCATATTGAAGGCAATAAACGGATACTTTCTTGATGATGCAGGCATTTCCTCGACTGTAATCTTATCAAGAAGCTTTCTTCTTGAGGTTGCCTGCTTGGACTTTGATTTGTTAGCAGAGAACCTTGCGATAAATTCCTGGAGCTCCTTGATTTTCTCCTCAGCCTTCTTGTTCTGCTGCTTAATCATTCTCTGGATAAGCTGTGACGACTCGTACCAGAACTCGTAGTTTCCGACATACATCTTAATCTTGGTGTAGTCGATATCCACGATATGTGTGCAGACGTTGTTGAGGAAGTGTCTGTCGTGGGATACAACGATAACTGTACCGAAATACTCGGCTAAAAAGTCCTCGAGCCATCTGATAGCGTCGATATCGAGGTGGTTTGTAGGCTCGTCGAGGAGAATGATATCAGGATTTCCGAAGAGTGCCTGTGCAAGAAGCACCTTTACCTTTTCGTTACCCGAGAGGAGAGCCATCTGGGTATAGAGGATATCCTCAGAGAGTCCTAAGCCCTGGATGAGCTTTGAGGCATCCGACTCAGCTTCCCAGCCGTTGAGCTCAGCAAACTCGCCCTCGAGCTGTGCAGCAAGATCGCCGTCTTCCTCGGTGAAATCTTCCTTAGCGTAAAGTTCATCCTTCTGCTTCATTATCTGATAGAGTCGCTCGTTACCCATAATTACGGTATCGAGGACGTTATAATCATCGTATGCGAAGTGGTCCTGCTTGAGGACAGACATTCTCTGTTCCTTTGAGATAACTACATCGCCGCCCGACGGCTCAAGCTCTCCGCAGAGAATTTTGAGGAAGGTAGACTTCCCTGCACCATTTGCGCCGATGACACCATAGCAGTTTCCGTCAGCAAATTTAAGGTCGACATCCTTAAAGAGGTATGTTCCTCCGAACTGCAGGCTGACATTGTTTACACTTATCATAATTTTACTTCTCCATTCTTATTACATTATCCTTTTTATTATACACTATTTTACCACTGATAGTCAAGCAGAACGGGCATATAAAAAGACCTCCGACTTATCATCGAAGGTCTTAATATTTAATTTAATCTGAGATTAAACAAGCTGAATAATAGCCATTTCAGCAGCGTCGCCACGACGTGGGCCAATCTTTACGATCTTGGTGTAACCACCCTTGCGCTCAGCATAGGTAGGTGCAATTTCGTCGAAAAGCTTCTTAGCAACGCTTTCCTTAGTAACGTATGCCAAAACCTGACGCTTTGAATGTAAATCGCCGGCCTTACCGAGAGTAATCATCTTCTCAGCCATAGCGCTTACTTCTTTAGCTCTTGTTACAGTTGTTTCAATCTTACCCTTTTCAAGAAGGAAAGTAACCATAGCTCTAAGCATAGCCTTTCTGTGGTCACTTGCTCTTCCAAGCTTTCTTGTTCCTGGCATAGATATTCACTCCTATCTTAATTATCTTCTTCTGAGCTAAGGTCATAACCTAAAGACCTCAGCTTCTCCTTGACCTCGTCAAATGACTTCTTACCGAGGTTTCTGACCTTCATCATTTCCTCTTCGGACTTTTCAATAAGGTCATTAACTGTGTTGATGCCTGCTCTCTTCAAGCAGTTGAAGGAACGAACAGACAAATCAAGCTCTTCGATAGTCATTTCGAGAATCTTTTCCTTACCCTTGTCGTCCTTTTCAACGAGCATTTCAACAACGTTTGCTTCCTCGGAAAGGTCGATGAACAGGTTAAGGTGCTCAGTGAGCAGCTTAGCTGCTAAGGATACAGCTTCCTTTGCGGAAATTGTACCGTCAGTCCAAACCTCTAAAATGAGCTTGTCGTAGTCGGTAATCTGGCCGACACGAGTATTTTCAACGGTATAGTTTACCTTCAGAACAGGAGTATAGATACTGTCCATTGCAATTACGCCGATTGGTGTGTTTGCAGGCATGAGCTGCTTGTTCTTTTCAGAAGTTACGTAGCCTCTGCCTCTGTCGATAACTATTTCCATATAAAGTTTTGCACCTGCACCGAGTGTTGCGATGTGCATATCAGGAACAAGGATATCAACCTCAGAGTCGGTCTTGATATCGCCTGCTGTTACCTCGCACTCGCCTTCTGCTTCAATGTAGATAGTCTTTGGTCCCTCGCCGTAAAGCTTAGCTGTGAGACCTTTAAGGTTAAGGACGATTTCTGTTACATCTTCCTTAACGCCCGGGATAGTGGAAAGCTCATGGTGAACGCCGTCAATCTTTACAGATGTAACTGCTACACCGGGCAGAGAAGAGAGCAGAACTCTTCTCAAGCTGTTTCCAAGAGTTGTACCATAGCCTCTCTCAAGCGGCTCCAGAACGAACTTACCGTAGGTTCCGTTGCTTTTAAGTTCAACTATATCAATATCTGGCTTTTCAATTTTTTCAAGCATTTATAACCCTCCCGTTTCCAAAACTCGAATGTTTTTAACGAATGCAGCAATGATTTTTGACCATTGCTTTACCAATCCATCAAGAATCGGGCAAACACCCGACTCAAGCGGGGTGTTATTATTTGGAGTACAACTCAACGATGAGGTGCTCTTCAATCTCGTAATCGAGATCTTCCTTTGCAGGCATACGAACTACCTTAGCAGCGAGCTTCTCCTTGTCCATATCGAGCCATGTTGGAACGAGTCTGCCGTTTGTAGCTTCAACGATTTCCTTGAACTTAGTGCTCTTCTTGCTCTTCTCTCTCAGGGAAATAACGTCGCCAGCCTTTACTCTGTAAGAAGGAATGTCAACTCTCTGTCCGTTTACGTCAAAGTGACCGTGAACTACGAGCTGTCTTGCTTCTCTTCTTGTCATGGAAAGACCCATTCTGAAGACGATGTTATCAAGTCTTGATTCAAGACATGTCAGAAGGTTTGAACCTGCCTGACCTTCCATCTTCTGTGCGATTTCAAAGTAGTGATAGAACTGCTTTTCCAGAACGCCGTAGATGAATTTAAGCTTCTGCTTTTCCTTAAGCTGCATACCGTATTCAGAAACTTTCTTTCTCTTGTTAGCGTTAGGGTCACGCTTTGTTTCCTTAGCCACACCCATAACCATTGGGCTGATGCCTAAAGCCTTACATCTTTTAAGAATTGGTTCTCTGTTAACTGCCATAATATTTTCCTCCGTTTTGAAATAATATCGGACCTTGATACACAAGGGGAAGCCCCTTGCTTTGCATATTCTTTATATGCTCTTGTCCGACGCCGAGCAAACTTTGGGTAACTCGGTTTTAAGTTAATGTGAATGATTGCGGAAATTTTCCGCAAAGAGCAAAGTGTGCAATATACAGACTACACTCTTCTTCTCTTTGGTGGGCGGCATCCGTTGTGTGGGATTGGGGTTACGTCCTTGATAAGTCTAACCTCTAAATCCTCGGACTGGAGAGCTCTGATAGCAGCTTCTCTTCCTGCGCCCGGGCCCTTTACGTATACTTCAACTGTCTTAAGGCCGTGCTCCTTAGCAGCTCTTGCAGCTGTTTCTGCAGCAGTCTGAGCAGCGAATGGAGTGGACTTCTTGGAGCCTCTGAAGCCAAGTCCGCCTGCGGATGCCCAAGAAATTGCATTGCCCTGAAGGTCAGTGATTGTAACGATTGTGTTGTTGAAAGTAGACTGGATATGAACCTGTCCATTTTCGATGTTCTTTCTTTCGCGTCTACGGCGAATAGTAGTCTTCTTAACCTGAGCCATGTTCTATCCCTCCTTACTTCTTCTTGTTTGCGATTGTCTTTACAGGACCCTTACGAGTTCTTGCATTTGTCTTTGTTCTCTGGCCTCTTACCGGGAGTCCCTTGCGGTGACGTGTTCCACGGTAGCAACCGATTTCGATAAGTCTCTTGATGTTGAGAGCAACTTCTCTTCTGAGGTCACCTTCAACAACAACGTTCTTGTCAATATACTCACGAAGTTTTGCTACATCCTCATCTGTGAGGTCCTTTACTCTTGTATCAGGATTGATACCTGTCTCCTCGAGGATCTTTGTAGCTGTTGGACGACCGATTCCGTAGATGTATGTGAGACCGATTTCGATTCTCTTATTCTTCGGAAGGTCAATACTAGCAATACGAGCCATGTTTTAGCTGCACCTCCATTAATGTTTGTTTAGCCCTGACGCTGCTTGTGCTTAGGATTCTGGCAAATTACCATAACTTTGCCCTTACGCTTAATAACCTTGCACTTTTCACACATAGGCTTAACTGAAGGTCTTACTTTCATGTGAATACCTCCTTAATAGTTGGCAGATTTTCTGCCGTGGTTAATTGTGTTTCTTTACAGAGATCTTTTACTTTGATCTCCAAGTAATTCTTCCCTTTGACAAGTCATAAGGTGACATCTCAACCGTTACCTTATCTCCGGGAACGATACGAATGTAGTTCATTCTGAGCTTTCCGGAAACGTGAGCGAGTATCTTGTGGCCGTTAGCAAGCTCCACCTGGAACATTGCGTTTGGCAGTGCCTCGAGCACAGTGCCTTCGAGTTCGATTACATCTTCTTTTGACATAAATTTTCAATCCCCTTTTCTAAGGCGTACAGTCGGCATTTTGCTTCGTATCGGGTTCATACTCTGCTAAAAGCCTTCTCAGTTTTTTGTTTGTCAGCCCGTCAAGCTTAATGACAGTGTCGGTAGGTGAAATGTGCCTGATGTTTTTCTTTTTGGGGCTTTCGAGCTTTCGCTCCTTGCCGTTTGCGATAAACACCAGACCGTCGTGAGATTCCAGTGCAACGAAGAAGGAATCCTTGTCACGACCTGCGCACGCCATTACTATCATGCCGGGGGTAATATTCACAACGCTCATAGCCTCTTTACTCTGCCGAGAGGATTACACATCCATCAGAGGTTACGGCGATTGTATGCTCAAAGTGAGCTGCGAGAGAATTATCTCTTGTGACAACTGTCCAGCCGTCGGAGAGAACCTTTATTGCGGCACTTCCTGCGGTTATCATAGGCTCTATGGCGATTACCATACCTGCCATAAGACGCTGTCCTCTGCCCTGTGTTCCGTAATTTGGAACCTCAGGCTCCTCGTGCATATCCTTGCCGATTCCGTGACCGACAAACTCACGCACGACTGAAAATCCTCTGTCCTCGTTATGCTTTGAAATTGCGTAGCCTATATCACCGAGTCTTACACCCGGTTTTACGAGCTCTATTGCCTTGTAGAGACTTTCCTCGGTTGACTTCATAAGAGCCTTTGCGGTATCGGAGACATTTCCGACAGCGTAGGTTCTTGCGGAGTCGCCGTAGTAGCCGTCTACAATAGCACCCGTATCGACAGAAACTATATCGCCTTCGTTAATCACCCTGCCGCCGGGGATACCGTGAATGACCTCTTCATTTACTGAAATGCAGGCCGAACCCGGAAATCCACCGTAGCCGAGAAATCCCGACTTTGCGCCATGTGACTGAAAGTACTTTTCTATAATTCTGTCCAGCTCCTTGGTTGTCATGCCGGGTCTTATCGACTCGCCGACAAGCTCAAGAGCGTCATGGGTAAGCTTATTGGCTTTTCTGAGCTTTGCAATTTCTGAGCTGGTTTTAATTATAATCATCTTAGCCCTCGATAGCCTTTAAAGTGAGCTTGGAAGTTTCAGAAACTTCTTCCTGACCTTCTACTGTAACGAGCTTGCCCTGCTTGGAATAATAATCCTTGAGGGGAGCTGTCTTTTCGTGGTAGGTCTTTAATCTGTCGATTACTGTTGCAGGCTCGTCGTCCTTACGGATAACGGTCTTAGCGCCGCAAGCGTCGCAGATGCCCTCTACCTTAGTAGGCTTGAAGTCGATGTGGTAAGAGTTGCCGCAGCCTTCGCAAACACGTCTGCCGGACAATCTCTTCTGGATTGTTTCGTCCGCAACATAAATCTCAACGACCTTGTCAATCTGAACTCCCATTGCATCGAGAGCCTCAGCCTGCGGAACGGTTCTTGGGAAGCCGTCAAGAATGAAGCCGTTCTTGCAGTCGTCCTGAGCGATTCTGTCCTTTAAGATACCGATTACGATATCGTCGGATACGAGGTCGCCTGCATCCATTGCAGCCTTAGCCTTAAGGCCGTACTCTGTACCGTCCTTTACTGCTGCTCTGAGCATGTTGCCGGTAGAGATGGTTGGAATTTTAAGAGCATCGCAGATTACTTCTGCCTGTGTACCCTTACCTGCGCCAGGTGCGCCTAAAAGTATCAGATTCATTTGATTTTCCTCCCGTTATTTTTATTCAAGGAATCCCTTATGATGACGCATCATCATGTGAGATTCGAGTGTGCGGACTGTTTCAAGTGCAACGCTTACAACGATAAGCATTGATGTTCCGCCGATTGCAAGGCCGGTCTGGGTAAATCTTGCGAAGAAGATTGGCACTACTGCCATTACGCCCAGGAAGAATGCGCCGACAATTGTAATCTTAGAGATAACTCTCTTGAAGTAATCAGATGTCGGTTTGCCCGGTCTTATACCCTGAATTGCGCCATTGCTCTGACGGAGATTGTTTGCAATCTCGACAGGGTTGTACTGCATCGATACATAGAAGTAGTTAAATCCTATGATGAGCAGGAAGTACAGTATTGCGTATACCCAGTGGTCAGTGCTGAACCAGTTGAGCAGGTGGTGGTAGAACCACTTGATACCTGACGAATTTGGACCCGGGTCTGCAATGAACATTTCGAGGGTTGCAGGAAGCGACATAAATGACATCGCAAAGATGATTGGGAGAACGCCTGACATACAAATCTTGATTGGAATGTATGAGGACTGTCCGCCGTATACCTTGTTTCCTACGACACGCTTTGAATACTGAATATGGATTCTTCTCTCTGCGTTGTTCATAAATACAACAAACGCAACCATCGCAATGAAGAAGATAATGATTATAGGAACTAAAATCATGTACTTAGCTTCGCCTGTACCCATCATCTGGATGAGTCCGACTACTGCCTGAGGGCCTCTTGCAACGATACCTGCAAAGATAAGCATTGACATACCGTTTCCAAGTCCCTTTTCGGTAATCTTGTCGCCGAGCCATACGATGAAGGACGCACCTGCTGTAAAGCATGCGATAATAACAATCTCAGAGAACATCTTTGACTTTGAGAATGTTTCGTAGCCTGTACCTGCATAGTACATAAGAGCGCCTGCCTTCTTGAGTGTGAGGTAATATGCCCACGCCTGGAAGATAGCGATTCCGAGTCCTACGTATCTGTTAATCTTATTAAGCTTCTTTCTTCCCTCCATACCTTCCTTCGCAAGTCGCTCCAGAGGAGGAATTGCGTAGGTGAGGAGCTGGACGATAATCTGTGCATTGATATAAGGTCCAACAGAGAGTGCGAGGATAGTAGCCTGTGAGAAGGTACCGCCGGAGAGAACATTGAAGTAGCTGAATATGTTACCTGAAGCGGTAGCAGTATTAGCCCAAGCTGCCAGTGCATCTCTGTCGATAAACGGAACAGGGATTGCGCCTCCGATACGGTAGATGATGATGATGAGCAATGTGTAAAGAATTTTTCTTCTTAAATCCGGAATACTCCATGCATTACGAAGAGTCTTTAGCATTTTACATCACCTCAGCCTTCCCGCCTGCTTTCTCAATCTTTTCCTTTGCTGTAGCGGAAAATGCTGCAGCCTTTACAGTGAGGTTCTTTGTGAGCTCACCGTTACCGAGTACCTTTACTCCGTCAAGCTCCTTCTTGATAAGGCCTGCTGCCTTGAGAAGCTCTGTATCTACAACAGTACCGTCCTTGAACATTTCAAGGTCTGAAACGTTAATTACTGTGTACTCTGTTGCAAAAATGTTATTGAAGCCACGCTTTGGTGTTCTTCTTGCCAGTGTTGTCTGGCCACCTTCGAAGCCAGGTCTTACGCCACCGCCGGAACGTGCGTTCTGACCCTTGTGACCCTTACCTGCAGTCTTACCCCATCCGGAGCCGTGACCTCTGCCGATTCTCTTTACCTTCTTGGTAGAGCCTTCAGCCGGTGATAATTCGTGCAATTTCATTATTCGCACCTCCTTGCAATTATGCTTCGGTTACTTTAATAAGGTGGGAAATCTTCTTAATCTTTCCCTGTGTCTGTGCGTTGTCAGGCTGTGTTGTTACGTCGCCAATCTTTCTAAGACCGAGAGAATTAGCTGTAGCAACCTGTACCTTTACTCTGTCGTTAAGACTTTTCACAAGTGTGATTTTAAGGTTTGCCATTGCTTTTTCCTCCTTAGCCCAAGATTTCCTTTACAGTCTTGCCTCTCTTTGCTGCAACCTGTGCTGCATCCTTTACAGAAGCGAGTCCTGCGATTGTTGCTCTTACAACGTTATATGGGTTGTTTGAGCGAAGCGACTTTGTTCTGATGTCCTTAATGCCTGCCATTTCAACTACTGAACGTACAGGACCGCCTGCGATAACTCCGGTACCGGGTGCAGCCGGCTTCATAAGAACTCTGCCTGCGCCGTATGCGCCGACAACCTCGTGAGGAATTGTTGTTCCCTTGAGTGAAATCTTTACGAGGTTTTTCTTAGCGTCTTCGATACCCTTGCGGATAGCGTCAGGAACTTCGCTTGATTTTCCTGTGCCGAAGCCTACTGTACCATTTCCGTCACCTACTACTACGAGTGCAGAAAACTTCATGATACGTCCGCCCTTTACGGTCTTAGATACACGGTTGATTGCTACAACCTTTTCGCTAAGTTCCATGTTTGAAGCATCTATTAAAGCCAAAAGTATACCCTCCTTCTTAGAAATTGAGTCCGCCTTCACGGGCTCCCTCTGCTAATTCCTGAACTCTGCCGTGGTAGAGGTAGCCGCCTCTGTCAAATACACAGTCGGTGATACCTGCTGCTGCAGCGTTCTTTGCGATAAGCTTGCCAACTTCTCTTGCAGCTTCCTTGTTGCCGCCGTTTTCCATTGAAAGGCTTGAAGCGGATGCAAGTGTTACGCCGTTTACGTCGTCGATAAGCTGAGCGTAAATATTCTTAGCGGAGCGGAATACATTAAGGCGTGGGCATTCAGGTGTTCCTGAAATCTTAGCACGTACTCTTACGTGTCTCTTAGCTCTGGCAGATGCTCTGTCAATCTTTTTCACCATTGTAATTACACTCCCTTACTTACTTCTTTGAGCCCTTACCGGCCTTGCCTTCCTTACGGATGATGTGCTCACCATCGTAACGAATTCCCTTGCCCTTATAAGGCTCCGGTGGACGCTTTTCACGAACTTCACAAGCAAACTGTCCAACCTTCTGCTTGTCAGTACCTGAAATTACAATTGTATTTGCGTTTGGAACGTCAATTTTGATATCTTCGTTCTCAGACATGATTACCTGATGTGAGTAACCGAGGTTCATTACAAGGTCCTTGCCCTGCTTTGCTGCTCTGTAACCTACACCTTCGATAATAAGTGTCTTGCTAAAGCCGTTTGTTACGCCCTCTACCATGTTGTTGATGAGAGTTCTTGTAAGACCGTGAAGTGCTCTGTGAACTCTGTTATCAGATGGACGAGATACTGTGATTACTCCGGCCTCATTCTTAATGCACATATCTGCATTAAAAGCCTTCTCGAGTGTTCCCTTTGGTCCCTTTACGGTAACTACGTTACCTTCTGCGATTGTTACATCAACTCCGGCAGGAACAGTGATTGGCTTAAGTCCTATTCTTGACATAATCCGTATCCTCCTTACCAGATAAATGCGAGAACTTCTCCGCCGACATTGAGCTCTCTTGCCTTCTTGTCGGTAACGATGCCCTTAGATGTTGATACGATTGCAATTCCCAATCCCTTCATTACCTTTGGCATATTCTCACAGCTTGTGTACATTCTCAAGCCCGGCTTTGATACTCTTCTGAGTCCTGAAATTACAGGAGTTCTGTTATCATCGTACTTGAGAGTTATTCTAATAATTCCCTGCTTTCCGTCATCAATTACCTGGAAGCCCTTTACATATCCCTCGTCTACAAGGATCTGTGTGATTGCCTTCTTTACGTTAGAAGCAGGGACGTCAACTGTTGCGTGCTTTGCAGTACTTGCATTACGAATTCTGGTCAATAAATCAGCTATTGTATCAGTAATCTGCATGCTGTTAACCTCCTTTTAATGAATCTTTACCAGCTAGCCTTCTTAACTCCCGGAATCTTACCCTCGTGTGCAAGCTCTCTGAAGCAGATACGGCAGATGCCGAACTTTCTCAGATATGCGTGAGGTCTTCCGCAGATTTTACATCTGTTGTAAGCTCGAGTAGAAAACTTTGGTGTAGCCTGCTGCTTGTTTATCATAGACTTCTTTGCCATGACTTATTTCCTCCTCTTTCTTACTTAGCAAATGGAGCGCCCATAAGTGAGAGCAGTTCCTTTGCCTCTTCGTCGGTATTAGCTGTTGTGATAAAGTTAATATCCATACCACGAACCTTGTCAATCTTATCGTACTCGATTTCAGGGAATATAAGCTGTTCCTTGATACCGGTTGAGTAGTTTCCTCTTCCGTCGAAAGAGTTGCCGTTGATGCCTCTGAAGTCACGTACACGTGGGAACGCTACGTTGAAGAGTCTGTCAACGAACTCGTACATCTTTTCGCCTCTGAGGGTTACCTTTACGCCGATTACCTGTCCTTCTCTGAGCTTGAAGTTAGCTACAGACTTCTTAGAACGGCATACTACCGGCTTCTGACCTGTGATTGCAGAAAGGTCAGTCATAATTGCTTCGATAACCTTTGTGTTATCCTTGTCAGCTCCGCAGCCTACGTTGATAACTACCTTATCGAGCTTTGGAACCTGCATTGCATTTGTGTAGCCGAATTTCTTTACAAGAGCAGGAGCTACGCTGCTGTCATAAAATTCCTTAAGTCTAGCCATCGTATTTCTCCTCCTTCTTAGAATTCTTCGCCACAGCCTGCGTTCTTGCAGACTCTTGACTTTGTACCGTCCTTGTTGATTACGTGGCCGATACGGGTTGGCTTTCCGCACTTAGGGCATACTGCCTGAACCTTGCATGCGTAAATTGCCTTCTCAGCCTTTACGATGCCGCCTGCTTCGCCCTGTCTTCTTGGCTTAACATGCTTTGTAGCAATGTTTCTGCCTTCGATGATTACCTTCTTTTCCTTTGGGGAAACCTGAAGGACCTTACCTGTCTGACCCTTATCCTTACCGGAAAGGATTACGACTGTGTCGCCTGTCTTTACATGAATCTTGTTCATCATTACGACACCTCCATTAAAGTACTTCCGGAGCGAGGGAAAGAATCTTCATGAAATCCTTGTCACGAAGCTCTCTTGCCACAGGTCCAAAAATACGTGTTCCTCTTGGGTTCTTATCTTCCTTTACTATAACAGCTGCGTTCTCGTCGAAACGGATATATGTTCCGTCGTCACGACGAAGACCCTTAGCTGAACGAACTATTACTGCTTTTACAACATCGCCCTTCTTTACCTGTCCGCCAGGTGCTGCCTTCTTTACTGAAGCTACTACGATGTCGCCGATGTTTGCATATCTTCTGCGTGTACCGCCCAAAACTCTGATACACATAAGCTCCTTTGCTCCTGTGTTATCAGCAACCTTGAGATAAGTCTGCATCTGTATCACAGTACGTTCCTCCTTTCAAACTTTCTTAAAGTGTTTTTAAAGCTTGGTTTTTATTACTTAGCCTGCTCAATAACTCTGACCAGACGCCATCTCTTATCCTTTGACAGAGGACGTGTCTCCATAACCTCAACCTTGTCTCCGATGTTGCAGACATTGTTTTCGTCATGTGCCTTGAGCTTAACTGTTCTTTTGATGATTTTCTTGTAAAGAGGGTGTGCAACGTTATCTGCGATTGCAACTACGATTGTCTTGTCCATCTTGTTGGAAACAACCTTACCTACTCTTGTCTTTCTAAGATTTCTCTCGCTCACAGTTAAATCCTCCCTTCATTACTTCTGGTCTGCGGATTCTTTCTCGCGGATGATTGTATTTACGCGAGCAATATCCTTCTTAACAGCCTTCATTCTCTGAGGGTTATCAAGCTGGTTTACAGCGTGCTGAAAACGGAGATTGAAAAGCTCCTTGTTGAGCTCTGCAAGCTTCTCATTGAGTTCTGCTACTGACATATCTCTGATTTCGTTTGCCTTCATTATTGCTCACCACCCTTTTCTTCGGAATCCTTCTTAACAAACTTACACTTGATAGGAAGCTTATGCATTGCAAGACGAATTGCTTCTCTTGCAGCTTCTTCGCTTACGCCTGCAATTTCAAACATTACACGGCCCGGCTTTACTACTGCTACCCAGTACTCAGGAGCACCCTTACCTGAACCCATTCGAGTTCCGAGTGGCTTCTTTGTTACCGGCTTGTCAGGAAATACCTTAATCCATACCTGTCCGCCACGCTTGATGTATCTTGTCATAGCGATACGGGCAGCCTCAATCTGGTTTGAAGTAATCCATGCTGGTTCGAGAGCCTGGAGACCGAACTGTCCGTCGGTTACCTTGTTTCCTCTCATTGCCATACCGGTCATACGACCTCTGTGGACTCTTCTATACTTTACTCTCTTTGGAAGCAGCATTACTTGTTACCTCCTTCACGCTTTGTGTATGGTCTTGCAGCTCTTGGCTTTCTGTCGCCGTTCTGGCTGCGACGCTTTCTTTCAGGCTTATCAGCTGAAGCCTTGCTCTGGGATGGTGCTACCTCTCCCTTGAGTACTTCGCCTCTGTAAATCCAAACCTTTACGCCAATCTTGCCGTAGGTTGTGAGTGCTTCTGCTGTACCGTAGTCGATGTCAGCTCTGATTGTCTGAAGTGGAATTGTACCTTCGTGGTAGTTTTCGCTTCTTGCAATTTCAGCTCCGCCGAGTCTGCCTGAGCACTTGCACTTGATACCCTTTGCACCAAGCTTCATTGCTCTGCCGATTGCCTGCTTCATTGCTCTTCTGTATGATACTCTGTCTTCGAGGTCGTGAGCAATCTTTTCAGCAACGAGCTGTGCGTTGATGTCAGGTGTCTTAACCTCTACGATGTTGATGATTACGGACTTTCCGGTCATCTTTTCGATTGTCTGACGAAGCTTTTCGATTTCAGCTCCGCCTCTGCCGATGACGATACCAGGCTTTGCACAGTGAATGTGAATCTTCACCTTTCCGTTGCTTCCCTGCTCGCCTGCAAAACGTTCAATCTCAATGGTTGGTACGCCTGCGTAAAGCGACTTGCTTTCAGGGTTCTTGGTTCTGGTGTTGAGCGCCTTTATGATGAACTTTCTTATCTTGTAGTCCTCAACGAGTGTATCGCCAAAAGTATTCTTATTTGCAAACCAGCGGGAATCCCAATCCTTGATTACGCCTACACGAAGACCGTGTGGATTAACTTTCTGTCCCATAGTTTACCTCCTCTTAGCTTAATCTCTTTCCTTGAGAACAACGGTGATGTGCGATGTTCTCTTAAGAATTCTGAATGCTCTGCCCTGAGCTCTTGGCATAATTCTCTTCATTATCGGTCCCGGACAAACATAACACTGTGCAACATAGAGATTGTTCTTGTCCATGTTATGATTGTTCTCTGCATTTGCAGCGGCGGACTTCAGAAGCTTTTCCAAGTATTCGCTGGCAGCCTTAGGTGTGTGCTTAACAATTGCGAGTGCAACGTTTAAATCCTTGCCTCTGATAAGGTCCAGTACAATCTGTACCTTACGTGGAGCAATTCTGGCAGTTTTAAGAATTGCCTTTGCTTCCATTTGAACTCCTCCTTTCTGCTATTTACCGTTGTTTGAAGTCTTAGAACCTGCGTGGCCCTTGAAAGTTCTTGTCGGTGCAAACTCACCAAGCTTATGACCTACCATATCCTCAGTTACATAAACCGGAATGTGCTTTTGACCGTTGTGAACAGCGAATGTATGACCTACGAAATCAGGGAAGATAGTTGAAGCACGGCTCCAAGTTTTTAAAACCTTCTTCTCTCCTGCTTCGTTCATAGCCTTTACTCTTTTCAGAAGAACCTCCTGTACGTAAGGTCCCTTCTTAATACTTCTACCCATTACATCTGCCTCCTTTCAGATTATTTACCGTTTCTGCGCTTTACGATAAACTTGTCGGAGCGATTGTGCTTAGCACGGGTCTTGTATCCCATTGTAGGCTTGCCCCAAGGTGTAACAGGACTTGGACGACCGATTGGTGACTTACCTTCACCACCACCGTGTGGGTGGTCGCATGGGTTCATTACAGAACCTCTTACTGTAGGTCTGATACCGAGGTGTCTTGTCTTACCTGCCTTACCGATGTTTACGTTTTCGTGGTCGATGTTGCCAACCTGGCCGATTGATGCCATGCAGTTGATAGCAATCTTTCTCATTTCGCCGGAAGGAAGTCTTACGAGTGCGTAGTTGTCTTCCTTACCCATGAGCTGTGCCATGTTTCCTGCACTTCTTACGAGCTGAGCGCCCTTACCAGGATAAAGCTCGATGTTGTGGATGAATGTACCCACTGGAATGTTTGCGAGTGCAAGTGCGTTACCCGGCTTGATGTCAGCGTCTGCGCCGCTTCTTACTACGTCGCCTACTGCAAGTCCGTTAGGAGCAATGATGTATCTCTTTTCACCATCCTCGTACTGTACGAGTGCGATGAATGCGGATCTGTTAGGATCGTACTCAATTGTCATAACAGTTGCGTTCATTCCGATCTTGTTTCTCTTAAAATCAATTACACGGTACTTGTTTCTGTTTCCGCCGCCTCTGTGACGAACAGTGATTCTACCGTAGCTGTTTCTACCTGACTTCTTCTTGAGAGGTTCAAGCAGACTCTTTTCCGGAGCAACCTTGGACAGGCAGCTGTAATCGGTAACTGTCATACCTCTTCTGCCGGCTGTCGTTGGCTTGTAGCTCTTTATTGCCATGTGATTTTCACTCCTTTTGAAGTTTTGCGAGAGTGTTGCTTCCTTTTCTTATAAAGGGAAGTCGCTCCCATACTTACGCCCCATACCTTTTGCGGGGCTTTCCTTAATATCTTTCGCCTTGTGGCTTAAAACTAGATAAGGTTATCGAAGAACTCGATTGTCTTCTCGCCTTCCTTGAGTGTTACGATTGCCTTCTTCCAGTCAGGAGTCTTGCCCTCGAATCTACCCATTCTCTTGTTCTTGCCGTTGCAGTTCATGGTGTTTACCTTCTCAACCTTTACGTCGAAAAGCTCTTCGATTGCCTTTGCAATCTCAACCTTGTTTGCGTCCTTTGCAACTGCGAAAGTATACTTGCGAAGCTGCAGTGCTTCGATGGAAGCCTCTGTAATGATAGGCTTGATTACAATCTTCTGTGCAAGCTTTGCCATTATGCGTATACCTCCTCAATCTTTGCAACTGCATCCTTTACAACGATGAACTTATCGTAGTTAAGAATGTCATATACATTCAGTGTGTTTACAAGTGCTGTCTTCACACCAGGAATGTTGTTTGCGCTCTTGATTACCTTAGCGTCAACCTCAGGCATTACGATGAGTGCCTTGCCGTCTACGTTAAGAGCCTTGAGCATTGCAACTACTGTCTTTGTCTTGTACTCTTCAAGCTTGATGCTGTCAAGAACAACCATGTTGTTATCAAGTACCTTTGTTGAAAGTGCAGACTTCATTGCAAGTCTTCTGAGCTTCTTGTTGAGTGCGTATCTGTAGCTTCTTGGCTTAGGACCAAGTGCGATACCACCGTGTACCCACTGAGGAGATCTTGTTGAGCCCTGTCTTGCGTGGCCTGTACCCTTCTGTCTCCAAGGCTTTCTTCCGCCTCCGGAAACCTCAGTTCTTGTGAGTGTGGACTGTGTGCCCTGTCTCTGGTTTGCGAGGTAGTTTACTACCATTGCGTGCATAGCTGTCTTGTTTGGTTCGATACCAAAAATTGCATCGCTAAGCTCAGTGTCAGCAACCTTATTGCCGTTCATATCAAATACTGAAATATTTGGCATAATTATTTCCTCCTTCCACTAAGCCTTCTTAACGCAATCTACGATTGTTACAACCGAGCCCTTAGGACCTGGAATTGCGCCTCTGATTGCGATAAGATTATTCTCTGCGTCAACCTTTACTACCTTGAGGTTCTGTACTGTTACTCTCTCAGCTCCGAGGTGACCAGGCATTCCCTTACCCTTGTAGATTCTGGATGGTGATGAACATGCACCCATTGAACCTGCGTGTCTGTGTACAGGGCCTGTACCGTGAGTATCCTTTAAGCTGTGGTTGTTGTGACGCTTGATTGTGCCTGCAAAGCCCTTACCCTTGCTTGTTCCGCATACATCTACGATGTCGCCTTCAGCAAATGCGTCAGCCTTTACAATGTCGCCTACGTTAAGAGCAGCTGTATCTTCGAGTCTGAACTCCTTGAGAGTTCTCTTCATTGCTACGTCTGCCTTCTTGAAGTGGCCCTGAAGAGGCTTTGTTACGTTCTTGGACTTGATATCGCCAAAACCGAGCTGAACTGCCTCGTATCCGTCATTTTCCGCTGTCTTCTTCTGTACGACAACGCATGGACCTGCTTCAACTACTGTTACAGGAACAATTTTTCCTGCTTCATCGAAAATCTGTGTCATACCGATTTTCTTTCCGATGATTGCCTTTTGCATTTTCTTTTTCCTCCTAATTAGGTTATTGGTTGGGGTTTCCAACGTGACCTGCCGTAAAACCGTTGAGAGATTTTCCTTGAAATCTCTTTAGGAAATTACTTGATTTCCATTACGATTTCAACACCTGCAGGAAGTTCAAGACTCTGGAGAGAGCTCATTGTTTCTTCAGTTGGTCTGAGCACGTCGATAAGTCTCTTGTGTGTTCTCAGCTCAAACTGCTCACGGCTGTCCTTGTACTTGTGTACAGCTCTGAGGATTGTAACTATCTCCTTGTCAGTTGGCAGTGGAATCGGACCACTTACCTTTGCACCAGAACGCTTTACGCCATCAACGATTTTAGCTGCTGCTGCATCTACTACAGCGTGCTCATAACCCTTGATTCTGATTCTGATTTTTTCATTGACTGCCACTTAAATCGCCTCCTTAAAGCATAAATTCTTTGGGGGCAAGACCTGTAATTCATGGCTTAAAAGCCGTTGAAATCTTTCACACGCTCCCGTGTGTTTCATGTCTTAGACATAAAAGAAACCCAAAAACAGCTATAGTTTTCGGATTCGACATAATACACACGTTTCAGGTACCTGCGGCACAAAAGCAGATTTCTGCCCTTCGCAAGAATGCCTTTTCCGGCACCCTGATTGTGAAAAGTATTTCGGTCGCCCGGTTTAAAATCGGACATACTCCACGGAAATTCCCCGACTCAAAGGTCGGCCACCTCCCGCTTCATCGCATATCTTTGCCGCAATATCGCGGCAGTTGCAGTCACGCAAGATATATTTTAACACTATTTACGCCCATTTTCAAGGGTTTTATACAATAATCCCGTGTAGAACTTTTCCAAACTTTAAAACCGCTTTTTGTACACTTTGCACAGCGTTGTATGGGTGTGTTTTTCACTATACTATATATAGTATCCGCCAGGTCTGAGGGCGAATGACGCTGCCACTGCCGACTCGGCAGAAAAATAATCCCTGATGTGGGTTAGGCATCAGGGATTTTGCAATTCAATAAAAATTAGCCGTTAGACTTGTTGAGTCTTGTAGCGAGATTAGACTTCTTTCTTGCAGCAGTATTCTTGTGAAGGATACCCTTTGTGCAAGCCATGTCAATCTTCTTGATAGCAACCTTAACAGCCTGCTCCTTGTTCTCAGCGTTCTCAGCGATTGCGAGGTCAGCCTTCTTGATAGCTGTCTTAAGGTCAGACTTTACCATTTTGTTCTGGAGAGTCTTCTTCTCGATAACGAGAGTTCTCTTCTTTGCGGACTTAATGTTTGGCATTCAAAACACCTCCTGAAATTTTCCAATCAATATTATGCGCTTATTCGGATAAGCTAATTGCATACTGAGAGGGAAATGCAATAGTGCGTATTAAACAAGCATCAAGAAATATAATACCACATTTAAAGCCGTTTGGCAAGAGTTTTTTGCGAAAATATCATAAAAAATTTCGACGCTCTATTGTATAACTTCTACTAAAAATCACAGGAAGGTGAGCAATTTGCCGCTTAGAACAGACCTTGCGACCGAAAGCGTCCGACTTTCTTATCAGGACAACCTGCCCGACGGAATAGACCACTGCACCGAAAACATGGGCAATCTCGAAATCTCACGCACAAAAATCAGCACCCGCACCGCATCTGAGAAAATCGCAAAACCAATCGGCAGTTATGTTACCATCTCCTCGCTCGACTTCTCGCTGGAGTCATCGCCTGCGGAGTTTGAGGAGAGGGCACATACACTTGCAGCTGAAATCCGCAATCTCTGCGGTGAATTTTCCTCGGTACTTGCTGTGGGGCTTGGAAACAGATTTGTAACACCCGACAGCATCGGCCCGCTTGTCTGCGACAAGCTTCTGGCGACAAGGCACATTCACAGACTTGCGAAGGAAATCACGACCGACGGCTTGGGTGTTCTGTCGGCGGTAGCACCGGGTGTTATGGGGCAGACGGGAATTGAGGCTGCCGAGGCTGTAAAATCGATAGCAGACAGCATTCGCCCCGATGTTATAATAGTAGTTGACGCACTCGCCTGCTGTGAAGCCCAGAATCTTGCAAAGACAATTCAGCTTTGCGACAGCGGAATTTCCCCGGGGAGCGGTGTCGGAAACGCAAGGGCGGAGTTTTCGCCAGAATCAATGGGCAGGAAAGTTGTTGCAATAGGTGTGCCGACAGTTATTGATGCGGATGTGCTTTGCAATGGTGATACTATATATAATGGTATGTTCGTAACTCCACGGAGCATAGACAGCCTTGCGAGAAGAATGTCGGCTCTCATTGCTATGGGAATTAACCTCGCTGTGCATCCGTCCCTTTCGGTGGAGGAGATTATTTCGCTTGTGTAGATTAGGATTTCGTTCTCGGTGTTGCAAACCCTCGCCACTTGTGCTATATTTATAATTGTATATACAAGCGGGGTGGCAGGGATGAAAATTTATATCGACGCTGACGGGTGTCCTGTTGTTGACGAGGCAATTTCGGTTGCAAGGGAATTTTCACTCCCCTGCGTTCTTATCTGCGACACCTCCCACAGCTTCGAGAGGCAGGGTGCGGAAACAATTACTGTTGACAAGGGTGCGGACAGTGCAGATTTCTACCTGGTGAACCTCGTAAGCGGCGGCGATATCGCCATAACCCAGGACTACGGACTTGCGGCGATGTGCCTTTCAAAAAAGGCTATCGTTCTCAACCAGGACGGCAAGCAGTACACAAACGAGAATATCTCAGGGCTTCTCGAAATGAGGGCGGCTGCGAAAAAGGCTCGCCGTGCAGGAAAACACCTCAAAGGCCCTAAAAAACGCTCACCCGAGCAGGATGAGATGTTTACAGACTCATTGAAAAGAATAATTACGGAGGTAACAAAATGACACATATCTATTTTGTAAGGCACGCACAGCCGATACCTAACTACGAAATCAACCGCACACGCCCTCTTTCCGATGAGGGCAGAGCCGACTGCAGCAAGGTGTGCGACTGTCTTAAAGACATAAAGCTCGACTATGCAGTTTCAAGCCCGTTTATCAGAAGCGTTGACACAATAAAGAAATGTGCAGAAATGCACGGACTTGAAATCGAAACAAACGAGGATTTCAGAGAGCGAACTTGCGGCAGAATACCGACAGACAAGCATTTTTCGCTGACCGAAGCAAGATGGGCAGACTTCGATTTCTGCGAAGAAGGCGGTGAAAACATCCGTCAGGTTCAGGAAAGAAATATGCGTTCTCTCAAAAAGCTCCTCACAGAACACGAAGGTGAAAGCATTCTTTTCGGAACCCATGGTACAGCTCTCTCAACAATCCTCAACTACTACGATAGAAGCTTCGGATACAACGACTTTATGGCTATTGTTGATATGATGCCATACATAATCAGACTCGACTTCGACGGCGATAAGCTCATAGGAAAAGAAGTGCTCCTCGAAGTCTATAAACAATATAATTCTAAGTAAAGACACTATCCATATAGTACTTTATAGCTGTTTATCGGGGGAAACCTTTCTGAAGAAAGTTTATCCCCCGAACCCCCTTACAAAGACTTTTAATATGATTTCAGCCCCATAGGGTACCTATCACAGTCACGAGAATTTTGAAATTTATCTCTGATGAGTACCCTATGGGGCTGAAATTTTATTACAAAAGTTTTAGGAAAGGAGTTTGAGGAACAACCCTTTTTCAAAAGGGTTTTCCTCAATAATACCCATAATGTGCTATATAGGTATTATCTTTATTATTGTATATTTTGGATTTGTCAATAAATGTGCAGTCGGGAAATACCCAAAATTTCAATAGCTTGCGTTATGCTGCGGATTTCTGCGATAAGTACTGCTCCTTGTAAGCTACAGGCGGCAGGCCGCCGGGGTTGAAGCTTGTGACACGA
>JAGALZ010000053.1 GCA_017848055.1 Oscillospiraceae bacterium
AAATCCAAGAACGCACAGCTTTCACGGGAGATTGAAATTGCGCTGCCAAATGAACTTTCAGAAGCGGAGTGTATTGAACTTGCGCGGGAGTTTGTACAAAAAACTTTCGTTGACAAGGGTATGTGTGCTGATGTCTGTATTCACAATCCCAACCGTGAGCAGAAAAATATCCACGCTCACATCATGCTGACAATGCGTCCATTCAATGAGAACGGGACGTGGGGTGACAAGCAGAAGAAAGAATATCTGCTTGATAAGAACGGTAACAAAATTTATGATAAACGGAAACGGACTTATAAGTGCCGCACCGTTCAGACTACCGATTGGAACAGTCGTGAAAAGGCTGAGGAGTGGCGTGAAGCGTGGTCAGAATTTCTGAATAACGCTTTGGAGCAACGTAATATTACCGAAAAAGTAGACCACCGTTCTTTTGAAAGACAGGGCAAAATTGAAAAACCAACAGTCCATATGGGAGTCGCCGCAACACAAATGGAGCGTAAAGGGATACGCACCGTTAAAGGCGATACCAACCGTGAAATCAAGTCCATAAATGCAAAAATTTCTGCTCTGCTCAAACGTATTGATGTGCTTGATAATGAGCTTGCCAAGATGAAAGAAATCCCGAAAGAGGACAGTCTCATTGAAATGCTTATGCGATTTCACGATAACGGAATTAAATTTTCAGAGGTGCGTGGTGTCAGCGTTTCCAATCTGAAAAAGATTTCAAAGTTCAAGGATTTATCACATCTGATAGCTTTCGTGCAGGGGCATAAAATTGAAACTCTTTCTGAGCTTGCGGAGAAGAATTCTGAAACAAAAACAAAACTGAAAAATTATAAATCCAAGCTCATCAGCACACAGAAGCGAATGAAAGAGCTGACAGAGCTGCTTGACAATTATCCACGCTACAAGAAGAACAAGGCGGTTTATCTGGAGTGGCAGTCTATCATTAATCCGAAGAAAAAGGAAAAATATTATGACAAGCACTACGGAGAAATTACGCTGTTTAAGACGGCGAAATCTTTTTTTGACAGCAATTTGAATGGTGCGAAGCTTACTCCGAAAGCGTGGCAGAGAGAATTGGACGAGCTGAAAAAATCTGCTGAGATTGACCGTGCGAAGGTGGAAAAGCTTGGCGATGATGTGGCTGTTATGGAAACGCTGATTTACAATGTTCAGCGACTTACGAATTATGAGGAAAAGCAGAATGAAATTCAGAGAAAAAGAAGCTGCGAACTCGAATAATGACACATTCCCACTTGACAGTTTTATGCTTTAAAGTGTATAATACAAATGTAGGAAATGTGTCATATCGGTTTACAATCTCCGCTTCTTTTTAATGGAAAGGAGTAAATCAATATGGCAACTATTCGTAAAAGAGGTAACGACTCTTATGAAATAAAGGTATCTTGTGGTTATGGTGTTGACGGTAAACAGCGTTCACAGTACAAAACGTGGAAACCTTCCGAAGGTATGACACCGAAGCAGATTGAAAAAGAGCTTAACCGTCAGGCTGTTCTTTTTGAGGAGGCTTGCAAAAAAGGACAGATTACCGCTTCCGTAAAATTTGAAGCATTCGCCGAGCAATGGTTTGAGGAGTACGCAAAATTCAATCTCCGTAATACTTCTTATGAAAGAATGTTACAGCTCCGCAACCGTGTTTATCCTGCAATCGGACATCTGAAGCTTGATAAAATTAACGGCAGACACATTCAGCAGTTTGTAAACGACTTGCTTGAAAACGGAAAAAGCGAAAGAACGGGTAAGCCGCTTTCAAGAAAAACCGTTGTTCATCATCTCAGTTTTATATCCAATGTGTTTACTTACGCTGTGAAAATGGATATGCTTACAGACAATCCGTGTAGACGAGTAACCGTGCCGAAAGGCGAAGCGAAGGAAAAAGAAATCTATACACTTGCAGAGGTTGAAGAAATCTTCAATGCGCTTGAAACTGAGCCGTTGAAATATAAGCTGTTTATTATTCTTGCAGTGTATAGCGGTTTCCGCCGTGGCGAAATGCTTGGACTTGAATGGAAGGACATCAACTGGGAAGATAACGTAATCAGCGTACGCCGCACATCGAACTATACGGCGGCAAAAGGAATTTATACTGACACAACCAAAACTAAAAAATCACAGCGTTCGTCAAAGTTTCCGCCGATGATTATGGAATTGCTCAAAGCATACAAGACAGAGCAGGACGCCGAGCGTGAGCGTTTAGGCGATAAGTGGCAGGACACAGACAGAATATTTGTCAAGTGGGACGGTAGACCAATGAATAATAACACTCCGTACTTCTGGTTCGGAGAATTTTGTAAGAAGCATAATTTCCGCTTCTGTGATATTCATTCTCTGCGCCATTTACACGCAAGCTTGCTCATAAATGCTGGTGTTGATATGGTATCCGTATCAAGTGATATGGGACATTCCTGCGTAGGAACAACGAGCAATATCTACTGCCATATGTTCCAAGAGGCAAAGGCGAGAAACTGTGAAGCGATTACCAATGCACTTTCTTTTGGAAATAAAAAAGAGCCTCTTGCAGAAGCGCAAGTGGCAGTGTAAGTGGCAATTTTCAAAAACAAGTGGCAAATAAGTGGCAAGTGCAGAAATTGAGCAAAAAAAGAACTCGCAAACGCCGTAAAATAGGCATTTGCGAGATACATAGTTGGTGACCCGTACGGGAGTCGAACCCATGATTGCGCCGTGAAAGGGCGCCGTCTTGACCACTTGACCAACGGGCCGTATTGAGCGTTCATCAGCTGAACGCTGTCGCTTTGAGTATGGTAGCGGCAGTGTGATTCGAACACACGACCAATCGGGTATGAACCGAGTACTCTAGCCAACTGAGCTATGCCGCCGTATTTATCGACTTCATAGCGACTAATATATTATAAACAAAATCGCAGGGTTTGTCAATAGTTTTTTTAAAAAAACTTTTCTTTCCGAAAGATTTTGCAAAATAGCACAGAAAATTTCCCTATTTCACCCTCAAATCCTATCGGAGTTGACAAATCCACGCCTTAATATTGTCAGCACATCATCAAGATACATTCCTCTGAGCTTGTGTTTTCTGTTTGTCGGAGAGCACATTGTAACATACAAGGTGCATTTTCCGCTGATTTTCTGCAAAGGCGATTGCCTGAGCGATATTCCCGAGATTTTTTCTGACGGCACTATTACCGTGTGGAAGGAAAAGCCCTTGCAATAGTCGAGTCTGAAAAGAGGTGAGTCCTGACCAATTCCGCTTGTAAACAGCGATACTATTCTCACAATCAGAAATCTTATCGTCGCATACCCCGGCACTACAAACAGCCACAGCGCAACTTCGAAGAATGCAGGCTGCAGGTATCTCAAAGCAACCGCAGCCAAAGCAACACCCACACACAGCAAAAGTGGCAGAAGGACAAACGACATAGCCGAGCCTTTCGGCGGGGACAACTGCCTTTTGACGCTTTTCATATGCGGAAGCAGCAGCTTCACCGAGCTTTTGATTCGCTCCTTGCTCGTGATAGGCACAAGAACGCCCAACTCCTTGTTTTTTCTTCCGTAGCCGCTGCAGAAAATCCTTATCGAGCAAAGTCCCGACAGCTTCATTATAAGACCCTGGTGGATATCACAGAAAACAATGTTTTCCCTTGAAAGTATGTGCATGCGTCTTGATACAAAGCCACTCTCGACGTACAGCTTTTCTCCGAGCCTTGTAATGGAAAAGTTCAGGTGACGAAAAAGGTTTGTTATAAAGGATATAGATTTTAGAAGGATTACTGCTGACACAACCGCAGTAAGCACGGGAGGTATGCCACCGAGAATTCTCCGGGCTTGTTCGCTCAGCTTGTAAATAGAGCTTGTAAGCAGCTTTTCGGGCTGATTTCCCAAAACCCTTTTTGCCTGGGTCAGTGCTGTGACAAGAATAATTATCCCCGACAGCGACGACGAGAAAAGAAGTGAAAATATTGCAAGCCTGATGTTACCGGGCACAAACCTATAGCGTGTTGAGGGCGGGGTTTCAGAAAGGATATGCGAGAAAAGCCGCTCGGTGCTCCTTTTTGACATAGTAAGCTTAACCGCCTTGTCGTTTCCGGCAGTTGCGAGATATACTGTGCTTGCCCTGAAAATCCTCAGAACGGGCCCTTGCCTTGCACTTACGCAGGAAAGCCTTCGGTAGCTAATCTTACTTTCGAGAATTCCGAAAAATCCGCTTCTTGAAATAATGCAGTTGTCCTCGATGCTGTATGTGACAGTAAGCCAGCGTGCCAGTGCAAACGCAAATATCGCAACAACAGTCAGTATGCTCAGCCAGGAGCCGTATAGCCATTGCGACAAAGTAAACCTTGAAGCGAAAAGGTCACGGGCAAGCGGAATGAGTATCAGCCAGAAGCTTTTTGTGGTGTAGCTGAGGATTTTTACGGGGTGCTGACGGGTGCTTATAATTTTTGACATACGCATTATATAGCGCCTTCCTGACGGCGGATTGCTCTGTTAATGCGGCAGGATATTTCGCTTGCGTCATCGGGTGATAGAAACCACAGAAGCATTTTGCCGCCCGGTGTATGAACTATTACAAAGCAAGCCGAGGTGAAAGAACAAAACGGTGTCATAACAAGTGTTACATACTGCACATTTCTGAATGCAATCTGCTGGGTCTTCTCAAAAACAAAACCGGAGAGCTTTGTTACGCTGTCTTTGGACAGACGGTAGCTTGCCTTTGAAAAGCAAAGGGGAAGCGTCAGCATAACGACAAAAAGCCCCGAAAACACGAATAATCCAGCCACTGTGTACATAAGAATTTGGTATCGGACAAGGAGCCGCATAGAGAGCAGGGACAACGAAGCCGAGATAATGCATACACATACCGCACAAAAATACATTCCCATTCTGTCAGGCTTGTAGGTCTTCAAACTGCTCAACTCCTTTTTCAGTGATAATACATCATATAGCATTTGCAGAATAAAAATTCGTATACATTTGAAAGGAAGATAGGGCAGTGAGAATTTTAGAAATTATAAGCGATGCGGTTTTTGGCAAGCCTGCGGTGGCGATACTGCTTTTTGTGGGTATCTTGTTCACTGTATCGAGTGGATTTTTTCAGATAAAAAGAGCAGGACTTATTTTTTCAAAAACTGCAGGAAGCTTGTTTTCCAAAAAAGAAAGAAAGGACAAATCCGCACTTTCTCCTGTGAGCTCGGCTCTGAGTGCACTTTGCGCAACGATAGGAACAGGAAGTATAGCAGGAGTTGCGGCGGCAATCTGTGTCGGCGGTGCAGGTGCGGTGTTCTGGATGTGGGTGTCGGGAATGCTTTCGATGATGACAGCCTACGCAGAGGGCGTTCTTTCGATAAAATACCGCACCCATAACGGCAAGGAACACAGCGGCTCTGCAATGAGCTACATAAAAAAGTCGCTTGGAAAAGCACCTGCAAAGCTGTATTCGTTTTTCCTTCTGGGCGCATGCCTTTGTATGGGAGCGATGGTGCAGGCGAGTGCGGCGGCAAAGTCAGCAGAATATGTTACTGGTATCAGCGATATCGTCTTAGCGGTGGTTATTGCAATTGCGGGGCTTGCCGTTTCGCTTACGGGAACAAAGACCCTGGGACGGCTTCTGAGCAGACTTATGCCGATAATGACAGCACTGTATTTTGTAGGCTGTGCGGCGGTGCTTTTTATGACAAGGGAAAGCATCCTGCCCTCGTTTGAAAGAATTTTCTGTGAGGCACTCGGTATAAGACAATGTGCAGGCGGCGTGCTGGGAAGCCTGATAATGGGCTGCCGCAGGGGAGTATTCTCTACCGAAGCAGGTCTTGGGACAACTGTCCCAATCCACAGTAAAAGCGACTGTGACGAGCCTTGTGAGATGGGTATGTGGGGGATTTTCGAGGTGTTTGTCGATACCTTCGTGATAGGAACACTCACAGCACTCGTGACGCTTTCGACCGGTGCCGACCGCATAACAAGCGACGGTGCGGTGGCTGTACTTTCAGCCTTTGAGTCACAGCTTGGCTTTGCAGGCTCGGTTGTCTGCGCACTTGCAACGATACTTTTTGCCTTTGCGTCAATCTTTGCCTTTACCGCAATAGGAAAGACCGCAATCTCATATCTTACGGGGTTTTCCCACTCAGACGAGATATACGGTCTTATACTCTGTATTGTTCTGTATTTTGCCTCGGTTACCGATATAACAACGGCATTTGTGATAAGCGATATTTTCAGTGGCTTAATGCTTATGATAAACCTTGCCGCACTTATTCTTCTTGCACCTGCAGTGAAGGAAGAAACAATCAGCTATCTTAAATCACAGCGTCGGCATGACGGGTAACATGACAGCCGACATTTACCGAAACGGGCAGACCTGCGATGTGTGTAGGTGCCTGCTCAATGTTTACGGCAAGTGCGGTGACAGTACCGCCGAAGCCCTGAGGGCCTATGCCCAGCAGGTTTATCTTATCGAGCATTTTCTCCTCAAGCTCAGCGTAAAGAGGCTTTTCGTTTCTCTTTGAAATGCTTCTGCAAAGAGCCTTCTTGGCAAGGTAAGCGCACTTTTCAAAGTCGCCGCCGATGCCTACCCCGACAACTATCGGTGGACACGGATTAGAGCCTGCCTTTGCGATAGACTCGACAACGAAATCTATAATATCGTCATGTGTCGCAGACGGTGTGAACATTTTGAGAGAGGACATATTTTCGCTTCCGAAGCCCTTTGGAGCAACCGTTATATGAACCTTGTCGCCGTCAACTATTCTTGTATGCAAGACGGCTGGAGTGTTGTTGCCTGTGTTTACTCTCTCGAGTGGGTCGGAAACAACCGAGCAGCGGAGCTTTCCTTCTGTGTAGCCCTTTGCGACACCCTCGTTTACAGCATCTCTTAAACTTCCGCCGACAAAATGCACGTCCTGACCGATATCCATAAAGATTACAGCCATTCCGCAGTCCTGGCAGATTGCGATTTTCTCATCCTTCGCAGCCTTGATGTTGTCAATAAGGTCGTCAAAAACGCCCTTTCCTACGGGTGACTCTTCCTTTGCCTTTGCGCAGAAGATGCAATTCTCCAAATCCTTCGGGAGATAGAGATTTGCGCTTATGCAAAGTCTTGCGACCTCTTCTTTTATTACGGAAACGTCGATTTCTCTTATCTGTGACATAGCTATTGTCTCCTTAAAATGTGTTATGCTTTTCCCGTCGAGCCAAATCCGCCCTGACCTCTTGCGGTGTCCGAAAGCTCCTGCGCTTCTTCAACGTCAGGCAGTAAAACGGGCGAGATTACAAGCTGGGCAATTCTGTCGCCGTGGCTGATGGTGTAGGGCTTGTCCGAGTGATTTATCATAGCAACGATGATTTCGCCTCTGTAGTCGCTGTCAACAACGCCGACACAGTTTGCAAGCGTTACTCCGAACTTTGTAGCAAGCGAGCTTCTTGCATATATAAGAAGCACCGCATCACACTCGCTCACAAGCTCTGCGCTTATTCCCGTCGGCACCTTTGCAATAGCGTGAGGCTCGATGGTGAGAGGTTCTGTAAGGCAGGCGGAAAGGTCGTAGCCCGCACTTTTCTCGGTAGCTCTTTTCGGGATAACCGCATTATCTGAGAGCTTTTTTATTTTAAGCTTCATAAAAATCACATCCGTTTATATAATTCCTCTGTAGTAAAGTCCTCTTGTTATCTTGCCTTCGGCAGGAGAGCGGGACTTGTATTTTCCGATGACTTTGTTTATTTCCTGCGGGCTTTCCTTGTGGAACATAAGCGTCACAAAATCCATACTGTCAAAATCCGAAAGCTTGTCCGCTAAGTACAAAGGCTCGCTGTTTAATATTTCGACGTATTTTTTACTGCATTTTACCTCAAAACTTCTGCCCGTCTTGTCAGACAGCACACCCTTGCAGTTTTTGCATCCGACAGCCTGCTTTAAAGGACAGTTTACTGTCAGCATAGAAGGGAGCTTTCCGTAGCCTATAAATCCCAGAGGTATCGGCGATGAAACAGAGCCCAGCTGTTTTGCGGTAAGCTCAAAGGATGCGGTTATGTCGCAAAGCGATAGCTCCGAGAGCATCTTTGCAGAAAGTGAGTTTGTAACATTCAGCCCGAAATCCCCGTGCATGGAAAGTCCCATACCCTTTGCGGTTTCAATCTGCGAGAGGTTTGTTACAAGGACGTGAGCAAGCCCTCTTTCACAAAGCTCGGAGAGTGTGCTTTTCGTTTCCTGCTCGTTAAAATCAAATCGTGGCAACGATGCACAGATGTAAGGCGGAATGTCAGAAAGCTTTTTCACCTCAGAAATCGGAAGCGATACAAGCTCCACGCCTTCAAGGTCAAGCCCCGAAAGCTGTGATGCAAACGACAGATTAAGTCTTATTGCAGTCTTGCGTTTTGAGCGCCTTTGTGGCTTTTCGGCAATGTAATTACTGCACTGATATCTGCCTTCGTAGCTTTCAACACGCTTTTTGTCAAGCTCCTCGCAAACGAGTCTTCTCAGCTCATTGAGTACAGAGGCTGGGAGCGTAAGTCCATTTTCGATTTCGCACTCAGCCTTTGCAAATTCGTACTGAGTAGAGCCAAGCTTTGAAAGCTGTTTTTCTATAATTTCAGGTGTGATATCACGGCTCTGTGCGATTTGAGGTTCAGATGCCGTAACAGTAGCCGTTATGCCGTCGGATGATTTTGCCGTAAGCGTAACGGGCACATCCTTATGTATCTTTATTTCAAAGGAAAGCGAAAACCTCTTGTGTGGTCTTCTGTAAAGCTCGTGGAGCTTCGGAAGCGCATCCTTTGCAGAGGTTACGTCCTCTTTTTCACGGATACCGAACATATCCCTGCCGAGTCTGCCGTAAAGATAGCCGTCTGTAAATCCGCTTCTTGAGAAAACGGCTCTCAGCAGGCTGTCGTCATATTCTTTTGAGCAAAGCTCGCTGTAGAGAGAATTTGTAGCGGCGGCGACATACTCGGACCTTTTCATTCTTCCCTCGATTTTAAGAGAAGAAACGCCCGCCTTCACAAGCTCACCTGCCGATTTTATGTGCGACATATCCTTGAGCGACAAATCGTATCTGTCCTGCCCCTTTATTGCTGAAAAGGGGAGTCTGCAAGCCTGGGCACAAAGCCCCCTGTTTGCGCTTCGCTGACCTATGAGGGCAGACATATAGCACTGTCCCGAAACCGACATACAAAGCGCACCGTGCACAAATGCCTCTATCTCGACATCCTGGCGGCACAGCTCCCTTATTGTATCAATTGAAAGCTCTCTTGACACAACAACTCTTTTAAGTCCCATATCACGGCAAAGCAAAATGCCGTTTTTAGTGTGAATGCTCATCTGAGTGGAAGCGTGCAGAGGAAGCGACGGGCACAGCTTTTTTGCAAGCTCAATAACTCCCAAATCCTGAACGATTATTCCGTCGATGCCGATTTCGCAGGCGGCTTTCAGCTCCTTTGCGACTTCATCAAGCTGAGAATCGAAAACAAGCGTATTTATAGCCTGGTATACCAGAACGCCGTTTCTGTGGCACTCCTTTACAGCCTCTTTCAGCTCCTCGTCCGAGAAGTTCTTGGCGTTTTGTCTTGCCGAAAATGCCTTTGAGCCTATATATACAGCATCGCATCCGCAGCCGATTGCCGCAGTGAGTGCCTCGGGTGAACCGCAGGGTGAAAGTATTTCAGCCATTACTTTGACGATGTGCCCGAGAGGCTCTTTCTTACCGCAAGCTCCTTTTCGAGCTGAGAAATTCTCTCTCTGAGAGCCTTGTTTTCTCTTGAAAGCTCTTCCATAGCGGCAGTAGCGGTTGATGCCTCGTCAGCATATTTCTTTATCTGTGTGCGGATATTTTCAATGTTTGTGCTTGCCTTGAATGCTTCGTCAACAGCGTCGAGTGCAACAAGTGCCGCAGCGTCAAGCTTAGACATTGAGGAAGCGCCTTTTGTCACCTTTTCAAGCTTCTGATTAAGCATTGCGGCAAGACGCATAGCGTAGGTTTCGGTTTCCTCGGTGTTGAGAACGTAGTCTTTTCCGAAAATTCTTACCTTTACAACATTATTCATTTTAATTCGACCTTTCTTTTTTATGTGTATACTTACAGTTATTATAACACATTTGAAAGCCGAATTAAAGCCCTTTTGAAATATATTTTTAAAGTATAAGATACCCGAGCGCAAGCAGGAGCTTCGTGTCGGCACCGTTCTTGTAGAGAATATATATCAAAAGTCCGATGAGCGCTTTTTCCTCGTCGATATGTATATCATTGAAAAGCGACAGAAGAGAGTCTTTTTTGTTGTCCGATTCGCCTTTGTCGGGCGGCACAGACGGGGAAGAAGGCGGAATGGGAGGAGGTGAACTGTGCGGTGGCTGGTGCGGCATCTGTGCACGACGCTGCATTTCCCTCACACGGTTTATTGCGTCACGCTGCATTTTATCGAAGTTATCCGAAAAATCATTCTGTGCCAAAAAGTTCACCTCCCAGAAGTCCGCTTTCCTTCAGTATCGGAAGAAGACTGAGTATCTTGAAAACCGAGAGAATACGGTCGATTTTTACTTTTGTTTCGTCTTTTACAAGCGGCTTTAGTGCTATAAGCAGGTCACGGCTCCTGTCGGGCTTTGTGCTTTGCGACAGAAGCTTCTGAAGCGACATAAATGTTCCTATGTCGAAGCCCCCGTTGCCGCTTTGAGTCAAATCGGGCGGCGGCTGTTTTGCCGCACTTTCTGCAGCAGAGGAAGAAGAAAACATCGAGGCGAGCTGGCTCAGCTGCTCCATACTCTCCTTGTCGTTGAGAATCCCTTGTAGCTTCTGCATAAGGTCATCCATATAGCCGCCTCCCTTCCGAAAATGTCTGTCACTATGATTTGAGCTTTTTTATAATCTCCTGTGCCTGAGGGGTGGAGAGAATCTTCTGCGTAAGTGCAGGATTTGAAAGTGCGTTTAAGAGCTTTGCGGTGTCCTCCTGCGACATACCCTTCATTGCGGCGTCGAGCTTGCCTGATTTGAGTGCGTCCTCAAGCTCCTGCGGTGTCATACCAAGCTTGGAGCTGACGTTTTTGAGCATCTGGTTTTTCGCTTTGTCACTGAGATTCGGAATGGACATAGTATTTCCTCCTTGAATTATATTGTTTATTGTGGTAATATTATGATAAGGTGATAATATGAAAAATATCAGAATAATTGCTTTTTCTGACACCCACGGCAGAAAAAGTGCAATGTATAAGATTTTTGAAAGACAAGCCGACGTGTACATCTTCTTAGGCGACGGCGAGCGTGAGCTTGACGAAATGAGAAAGCTCTACCCCGACAGAAAAATCTATAACGTCAAGGGCAACTGCGATTTCGGTTCAATGGCTCCCGACATAGACCTCTTGTCAATAGGCGGTAAGAGAATAATGTTCACCCACGGCCACAACCACGGAGTGAAGTATTCCACCGACAGACTTTTCTATCTCGCACTCGAAAACAAGATAGACGTAATGCTCTACGGACACACCCATTGCAGGGATTTGCAGTATGATGAGGGCGTTTATGTCATAAACCCGGGAAGTGCTTCTTCTCCGAGAGATTTCAAGGCACCGTCCTATGCCTATATCGATATTACCGATAATGGCATTTTCTGCGCACACGCCGAGCTCTAACTATTATATGCATGATGCGTAAAATTGTTGCTATGTGAGAAATGCACAAAAAAGCGTCTGTAAATTTGTTATGACAAAATGCAAGAATATTGTGTACTTATTTTCGCCGATGTGGTATAATACATATACAAAATCATTTTGAAAACGGAGGGAACGTATATGAAAACTGTTGTTACTATAAGCCGTGAATTCGGAAGCGGAGGACACGCTATCGGTAAGGCACTTGCTGAAAGACTGGGTATACCTTTTTATGACAAGGAGCTTCTGGGTATCGCTGCAAAAAGAAGCGGAATATGCGAAGACCTCTTCGTAAAGCACGACGAATCCTATACGGGAAGCCTTCTTTATTCGCTCGTTATGGGAACATACACACCAAGTGCAGACGGCAGACTTACCTCGGGTGAGATGCCTCTTAACCATAAGATTTTCTTGGCACAGTTCGAGGCAATAAAGGCACTTGCACAGGAGCCTTGCGTAATTGTCGGAAGATGTGCTGACTATGTCCTGAGAGAAAACCCGAATGTGGTAAATTTCTTCGTGACCGGTAATATCATTGAGAAGAAAAAGAGAATCCTGGAGCGCTACGATATCGAAAAGAATAAGGTCGATGACTTTATCCGTAAGACCGATAAGCGCAGAGCAAGCTATTTCAACTACTATACCGACCTTAAATGGGGCGAGGCAAAGAACTATGACCTTTGTATCAACTCCTCAAAGACCGGCATCGACGGCGCAGTTGAAATTATGTGCAGATATATCGACCTTAAGGAAAGTATGCCCAAGGAATAATTAGAAAACCCGACATGCTAAAGTGAGCAGTCATATAGAAGTATTACATGGACTTGTTGAGGCAAACCCTTTTGAAAAAGGGTTATTCCTCAAACTCCTTTCCTAAAACTTTTGTAATAAAATTTCAGCCCCATAGGGTACACATCAAAGAGAACATTTAAATTCTCAGTGTGTGATAGGTACCCTATGGGGCTGAAATCATAATAAAAGTCTTTGGAAGGGGGTACGGGGGATAACCTTTCTTCAGAAAGGTTTCACCCCGATAAATTCATATAATATATTTCTATATTACTATCCACCTTAGCATATCAGGTTTTGCTCTATTGTTTACTCTATGTCGCAGACGATGATGTGTGGCTGGTTGAACATTCTTCTTGAAATGCCGCTGTTGCCGACTCCTCGTGAGAGCAGCATAGTAACGATGCCGTTGTCGCTTTTGTACTCTCCGCCTGTGTATTCAGGGAAAAGTCCCTGACCGGGGGCGTAGAGAGCGTTTCTTGACGGAAGCCCTACAAGTCCGCCGTGAGCGTGTCCTGAAAACATAAGACACTGCGACACACCTATTCGCTCGCACTGCTCTGCGATAAGCTCCATATCCTCAGGGAAGTGGTGCAGCCAGATTACAGATTTCTCTCCGAGCTTTTCAAGCTCAGATACAGTGCCATCAAATCCTCCGCCCACCGAGGAGCTTGTGCCGACAAAGACAAGTCGGTTTTCGCCGTTTTCGTAAATGCTTATCTTGTCATCGAGCAGGGTGATGCCGTTTTCTGTGCACATATCCGAGAGCTTTTCGATATCCGAATCGGCTAGCCTCTGCTCGTGGTTGCCAAGGATGAGATAGCAGTCAGCAAGCTCGGATAAATCGACAAGCAGCCTCTCGGCATCTTCAAAATCCGTCAGCCGTGAATCAACCGTATCTCCCGTAATCACGATAATATCGGGCGAAAGCTCCTTCACTTCGTTTACAACCCTCTGCTCAAACCATTCGCCTGCGTTGTGAAAGTCCGAAACCTGCACGATGCGTATGCTGTCGCTTTGCACATTATCGCCGTTATAGCTTACCGTCTGCGTGTCGATAAAAATATTCGACCTTATAAGCTCGGCGGCTATTGCCACGAGAGCTACAGCCGCTATGCCAAGTATTATTTTCTTTTTCTTTGTGAGCTTATTTATGAATTTCATTCGTCTACCTCTGCAATATCGTCCGTCGGGTAGAATTCCAGAATATCACCCGGCTGGCAGTCGAGCACACTGCATATTGCCTCAAGTGTCGAAAATCTTATTGCGCTGACCTTGCCCGTTTTGAGCTTCGAGAGGTTTACGTTTGAAACGCCTACTCTCTCGGAAAGCTCGTTGAGGCTTATTTTTCTGTCAGCCATTACTCTGTCAAGTCTTAAAATAATCGCCATATTGCCACCTCGGATTAAAGTGTTTCGTCAGATTCACGCTGGAGCTGTGCGCCGTAGTTGAAAATGTAGATTATGAGGAACACAACTGCAGCGAGCATGATTGTCATAAGGTTTATAGAGCCAAGCAGACCTTCGCCAAGCAGAGTGATTGCAAACCACGGGATAAGAGAGTAAGCAAAATGCTTCATTCTCTTTGTAACATTCTCCTCAAACGGTGATTCGCACTTTTCAAATGCCCTCGCAAGCTTTCTTGCAAACACGAGAGTAATGAAGATAGCAAGTCCCATTATAACAAGCGCCGAGCATGCGATGCAGATTATTCCGCCCAGTCCGATTACTCCGTCAAGCTCGTCGTAAAGCTCCTGCAGATTGAAGCTCGACTTTGCGTTTACTGTAACCTTGCCGCCTTCTTCGGTAGCGTTTGCTGTGTCAAATTCAAGTCCTGCAACGTTTATGTCAAAGTCCTCAAGGTCATCGGCTTCAATTATGCTCAATGGAAAGTCGCTTGTGTCAACTGTTACAGTTGCGTCTGCGTTGAAGTTTAACGATACTGCTTCGTCCTCTACAAAAAATCCTGCCACTGCAAGTACTGCGAAAACAGCCATCATAACTATCATAAGTGCCTGCACAACAGTAATAACTATCTGGCTGATTTTTCCTATAAGATTGATTTTCTTTATTGCGTCGTTTTTCATGATGAATTACCCTTTCGTCTTAAAAGTTTTTGTTTCGTTTCAGCTGATGTATTCAGTATACATCAAGCATTTATGTTTGTCAACTAAAATTTATCGTTTATCGTTAAATTTGTAACATCTGTACATATAAAAAGTGTAATTTTATATCTCTCGCTGTGCAATCTATACGATAAAAATTTATCGTTTAACGATAAATAACCCGCCCGTATATGATTTTATACGTGCCTATTGGGGGAAACCTTTCTGAAGAAAGTTTATCCCCCAAGCCCCCTGAACTGCCCCAATTTGTACGGACAGTACAAAAAGCACCCCCTATGGTGTAATATTAAATTTTAAGCAACATACTGACTTCGATTTTCAAGCGGAGTCAGTTTCGTTTTAAGCTGAATTCGCTCATTGTTGTAGAAATGAATGTACTCATCTATGAGGAGGCGTGCCTCCTCATAGGTGTTCAGCTTCACACGATTGATACACTCTGTTTTCAGAATTGAAAAG
>JAGALZ010000054.1 GCA_017848055.1 Oscillospiraceae bacterium
AAGGTCTCAGGAAAACAAAATACAGTCGGTGATTATTGAGATGAGGGTCCACCTGTTCCCATTCCGAACACAGAAGTTAAGCTCATCCTCGCCTACGATACTTTGCGGGTGACTGCACGGGAAAATTGGTATCGCCGACACTATGCACCATTAGCTCAGATGGTAGAGCAACTGACTCTTAATCAGTGGGTCCTGGGTTCGAGTCCCCGATGGTGCACCAATTTTGGCCCGTTGGTCAAGAGGTTAAGACTCCAGCCTCTCACGCTGGCATCATGAGTTCGATTCTCATACGGGTCACCACAAAGACTGCACTTGAGAATCGAGTGTAGTCTTACTTTTTTGACCGAACGGAATACATGAAATGCAAGCTTATGGCTTGTATTTTTGTATATGGACCATTAGCTCAGTTGGTCAGAGCTCCCGGCTCATAACCGGTAGGTCCTGGGTTCGAGTCCCCGATGGTCCACCACCAGTTTTACTGGGAATGAAGCCTCCGATTGTCGGAGGCTTTTATTTTTGGAGGAGTTATGCAGTTATCAGAAAAAGATAAAATTCAGATATGTCGTGATTTTGCCCGTAATCTTATAAAGATTCGAAAGCATATGAATCTTACTCAAAAGGAGTTCGGCCATCTAGTTGGTGCATCAAAAGAAAGAATCAATGCAATAGAGAATGAAAGGTCAGTTATGCGTTGGTCGCTGTATTGTTCAATACTATTTTATTGCTTTGCGAATTTAGAATCTAAACAATTTGTTTTGCACAATCAAATGATTGACCCGAGAACTTTTAGATTTCTGCAGTCAAGAGGAGAAAATGAAGTTCCTCTGCTTAATATAATAACCGAAGCTGCAGGATACTATCAAGAGCAGCTTTACCGCATCGATAAGCTTGAAAAATAAATGTCTGTGTGATATAATATCATAAATATCCAAGCTCCCTCATAGGATTATGTAAAGATTCTTTTGGAGGGATTAGTATGAAGCTTCTTTTGTCTAAGCTCAGAGGACTCACTCTTGCTTTTGTAATTACCGCTGTTTTTGTACTTACAGTAATTCTTTCTCAGGTTTCAATGAATTCTGACTCTGTTCAAAGTAGCATTGCGACTGATGTTAACTGCCCGACTATAATTATTGACCCTGGTCACGGCGGGATCGACGGCGGTTGTGTCGCAATAAACGGTGTGCCGGAAAAGGGAATAAACCTCAGTATTGCCCAGGCATGCCACGATATTCTGACTTCTATGGGATACAACGTCGTGATGACAAGAGATTCTGACGTTTCCATCCACGATAAAGGTGTCCAGGGAACAGGCAATCAGAAGAAATCTGATATGAAAAATCGTCTTGAAATTATAAATTCTTATGAAAACGCTGTCGCTGTTTCAATTCATCAGAACCAGTTTACCGATGGTGCCTATAGCGGGGCACAGATGTTTTATTCAGATACAAACGATCTCAGTCAGCCTCTTGCAGTGTGTGTCCAAAGCTCGTTTGTCAACTTTCTCCAGCCACAGAATACAAGGGAAATAAAGGAAATCGGCAATGACCTTTATCTCCTTTATAACGCAAATTGCCCAATGATAATGGCTGAGTGCGGATTCTTGTCCAATGAAACTGAAAGTGAACTCCTGCAATCCGAAGAGTATCAGAAAAAAGTAGCCTTTACAATTGCAATGGGTATCCATTCGTTTGTAAAAGATAATTATTGATTGTGATAAATTAAAAGGATGTGTGATAAATGGCAAAAGTAAAAAGCGTGTATGTCTGCTCATCTTGCGGATATGAATCAGCAAAATGGAACGGCAGATGTCCCGATTGCGGCGAGTGGAACACGTTCGAGGAAAGAGAAGCTACTGTCAGAAAAACATCTGCAGGAAAAGCAGCTTCCTCAACAGTTTCGGGCTATAATTCCGATGCTATAAAATCACTGTCCGATATAAACTCCGATGCCCGGGAAGTCAGATATAATACAGGTCTAAAAGAGCTTGACCGTGTCCTCGGCGGCGGTCTTGTCAAAGGCAGTCTTGTCCTTCTTGGCGGTGAGCCTGGCATAGGAAAGTCAACTCTTCTCCTGTAAATCTGTCAGTATGTAGGCGAGAATCATTCTATCCTCTATGTTTCGGGAGAAGAATCCGCACGTCAGATAAAACTTCGTGCAAACCGCCTCGGTGTCACAACCGAAAGCCTCTATGTACTTGCCAAGAATGATGCCGAAGCAATCTGCGAAACCATACTCCAGACAAAGCCTGATGTTGTTGTCATAGACTCAATCCAGACCATGTGTATTAACGGAATAAGCTCGTCGCAAGGCAGTATTACCCAGGTAAGAGAGTGTACAAATCTCTTTATGCATACCGCAAAGGATGCAGAAATTCCGATATTCATCGTGGGCCACGTCAATAAGGACGGCGCAATCGCAGGCCCTAAGGTTATGGAGCATATCGTGGATGCCGTTTTGTATTTTGAAGGCCAGAGAAACCTTTCCTACAGAATATTAAGAGCCGAGAAAAACCGTTTTGGCTCAACTAACGAAATCGGTGTTTTCGAAATGTCCGACGACGGATTGAGAGAAGTTCCCAACCCATCACAAATGCTGCTATCTGCAAGACCTAAGAATGTGTCCGGATGCTGTGTAGCCTGCACAATGGAAGGAACAAGACCCATACTTGCCGAAGTCCAGGCACTCGTTACAAAGAGCGCTTTCTCGGCACCAAGACGTACCTGCGACGGCTTTGATTACAACAGACTGTTCCTGATATTAGCCGTGCTGGAAAAACGCCTCGGACTCTATTATGGCGGACTTGATGTGTTTGTGAATATCGTCGGCGGCATTAAGCTCCAGGAGCCTGCCGCAGATTTGCCGATTGCAATGGCGCTGTATTCTTCGCTCACAGATAAAATAATTCCCGATAACCTCACCGCATTCGGTGAAATAGGACTTGCAGGCGAGATAAGAGGAATCTCACATATCAGACAAAGAATAAACGAAGCACAGCGGCTCGGCTTTGAAAAGTGTATTGTTCCGAAACAGTCACTCTCTGAAATAGATAGGTCAAAGTACGATATCGAAATTATCGGCGTTTCTTCAATCAGACAAGCCCTCGACGTGATAGGAAAGTAGCAAAATTGCTTCGAGCATGTAGCTGGGTAGCAGAAAACACAATACAAATGTAAACTTTCTGTAAACAATTCTGATTTTTCATCACACGTCTTGACTTTAAAAGTGAAATATTATATAATAGTAAAGCCGCATGTTCCCGGCTTAAAAGCTGAGTTTGTACTCACGCCGGAGCGCAGCGAGTTCTTTAAAAAAGGTAGGTGCATCAAGAATGTACGCAGTAATCGAAACAGGCGGAAAGCAGTATCAGGTAAAGGAAGGCGATATCCTCTTTATCGAAAAGCTCGACGTCGAAGCAGAGGCAAAGGTGAATTTCGATAAGGTCCTCGCAGTAGGCAAGGATGACGCTACAACAGTAGGAGCTCCTTACGTTGACGGCGCAAGCGTTGCAGCAACAGTTCTCAAGAACGGCAAGGCTAAGAAAATCACTGTATTTACTTACAAGCCAAAGAAGGGCGAGAAGAAGAAGCAGGGCCACAGACAGCCTTACACACAGGTTAGAATCGACGCTATCAACGCATAATCAATGGTAACAGCCAGGTTCTACAAGAATTCGGATAACCGAATGCTCGGGTTTCATATCTCAGGGCACGCAGGATATGCCGAAGCAGGGAGCGATATAGCGTGTGCTAGCGTTTCCTCAGCGGTAATGCTTACCGCAAATACCATTACCGAGGTTTATAAAATTGACGCTAAGGTAGAGGTAAATGAAGATGAAATACTCTTAAAGCTTAAGGAAGACAAGGACGGCAACGGCGATAAGCTGATTCTCGGTCTGCTTTTGCAGATGGACATATTGTCGGACGAGTTTCCCGGCTCAATTAAAATCGTGAACAAGACAGTGTCTTAGTTTACGCACGCATTTCAGATAAGGAATGGAGGATTACCAATGATTAGAATTTCTATGCAGTTCTTTGCTCATAAGAAGGGTTCCGGTTCTACAAAGAACGGTCGTGACTCACAGGCAAAGAGACTCGGTGTAAAGAGAGCTGACGGTCAGTTCGTACTCGCAGGCAACATTCTCGTTCGCCAGAGAGGTACACACTTCCACCCAGGCACAAACGTTGGCAAGGGTTCTGACGATACTCTTTTTGCAACAGTTGACGGCGTTGTAAAGTTTGAAAGAATGGGTAAGGACAGAAAGCAGGTTTCTGTTTATCCACAGGCATAATTTCGCCGAACACAAGCATATAAACCCCAAAGCTTTATGCTTGGGGTTTTATTGTTGAATAGCAAAAGATAGTTAATGAGCTGATAATAAGGAGAAAAAGATGTTCGTAGATAAGGCAAGAATTTATATTAAAGCAGGTGACGGCGGAGACGGCTGTGTGTCTTTCCATAGAGAAAAGTATGTAGCAGCAGGCGGCCCTGACGGCGGCGACGGCGGCAAGGGCGGAGATATCGTATTTGTTGTCGATACCGCAATGACAAACTTAATAGAATTCCGTGCTAAGAGAAAGTTCGTAGCATCAAAGGGTGCGGACGGCTCCTCAAGAAACTGCTCTGGCAGAAACGCAGAGCCGCTTGTAATCAAGGTGCCAAGAGGAACTGTTATCAAGGACGCAGACAGCGGAAGAATACTTGCCGATATGTCAGGCCTGGAGCCTGTCGTTGTAGCAAAGGGCGGTAAAGGCGGAAGAGGTAATGCCCACTTTGCAACCTCTACAAGACAGATTCCTAAGTTTGCAAAGCCGGGCTTCAGAGGCGACGAGTATAACGTTATTTTGGAGCTTAAGCTTATCGCAGATGTCGGACTCGTAGGCTTCCCGAATGTCGGAAAATCGACTCTTATCTCGGTTATTTCAGCCGCTAAACCAAAGATTGCAAACTACCACTTCACAACACTTACTCCTGTGCTCGGAGTTGTCAAGGTGGACGAGGACTATTCCTACGTAGTAGCCGATATCCCTGGACTTATCGAGGGTGCAAGTGAAGGAGTCGGCCTCGGACATGAGTTTTTAAGACACGTCGAAAGATGCAGACTTATCGTCCATGTCGTTGATGTGTCAGGTATCGAAGGAAGAGACCCGATTAACGATTTCGAGGTTATCAATAACGAGCTTTATAACTTCAGCGAGGAGCTTTCTCTGGCTCCACAGATAGTAGCAGCTAATAAATCCGATATGGCAACACCTGAGCAGCTAGACGAGTTCAGAAAGTATATCGAAAGCAAGGGACTTCCGTTCTTTGAGATTTCTGCCGCTACTACAATGGGTACAAGAGAGCTTGCAATGGCAGTAGGCGAGGAGCTTAAATCCCTTCCGCCTGTCAAGGAATTCGAAGCACAGCCGCTTACTGAGGACGAGCTTCGTGAAAAGCTCATCACAAACAGAGATTTCGAGGTTACCGTCGAGGACGGAATCTATTTCGTCGAAGCAGCATGGCTCTGGGATATCCTGCGTAATGTCAATATGGATAGCTATGACTCACTTCTGTATTTCCAGAAGGTTCTCAGAGATACTGGGGTTATCGAAAAGCTCGAGCAGATGGGTATCAACGAAGGCGATACAGTTTCGATATTCGACTTCGAGTTTGATTACGTTAAGTAAGGGTGAACGCTATGAACCTTCCGCTTGACCATAGAACAGTAAACCAGTACAGCCCGCTTACACTTTCGTTTCTGGGCGACAGCGTTTACGAAATTTATGTAAGAACAAAAATCGTCCTCTATGCAAATATGCCCGCCAATAAGCTGCATAGTATTGCCGTGAAAAAGGTCTGTGCCGAATATCAGGCAATGGCTATGAATAAGCTTGTCGAAAGCGGATTCCTTACCGAGGACGAGCAGTATATAGCAAGACGAGGCAAGAATGCAAACGGTGTTTCGCCGCCGAAGCATTCAACTGCAACGCAGTACCGCCTTGCAACAGGTCTTGAGTGCCTTTTCGGCTTTCTCCATCTGGAGGGCAAGCACGAAAGACTCAGTGAAATTTTTGAATTTGTGTGGAATTGTTCCGAAGAGGATGTCTTCGGTTCACTATAAAGCAAACATAAGCCTGAAGGAGGATATTTATGTCAGGACATTCAAAATGGGCAACCATAAGAAGAAAGAAAGAAGCTACCGACGGCGCAAGAGCTAAGGTTTTCACAAAAATCGGCAGAGAAATTGCAGTAGTCGTTAAGGAAGGCGGCCCCGACCCTAACAACAATGCAAAGCTCCGTGAGCTTATTTCCAAGGCAAAGTCCAATAACGTGCCAAACGATAATATCGAAAGAATTATCAAGAAGGCAGCAGGCGATGCCGATAAGACAAACTACGAAAGCAAAGTATACGAAGGCTACGGCCCATGCGGAGTTGCTGTAATCGTAGAGTGCCTTACAGATAATAAGAACAGAACAGCAGGCGATATCCGTCACTATTTCGATAAGTACGGCGGAAACCTCGGTACAACCGGCTGTGTGTCGTTCATGTTCTCAAGACAGGGCTCTATCGTCCTCGAGTATACAAATCAGGACGAGGACAAGGTAATGGAGGACGTTTTCGAAGCAGGTGCAAGCGACTTCAATATCGAAGGCGATATTATCGAGGTAACTTGTGAGCCTAACGACGTTATGCAGGTTGCAGAAAGCTTCAGAGGTATGGGCTATAACGTTATCTCAGCAGAGGATGAGCAGGTTCCTTCAACCTATACAGCTCTTACAGACGAGGATGCTATCAAGAAGATGAGACTTCTCCTCGATATGCTCGAAGAAAACGACGACGTTCAGAATGTGTACCACAACTGGGATATGCCTGAAGAACCCGAAGAGGACTAATCAGAATATAGAAGGCCTGAGTAATTGTTACTCAGGTCTTTTTTGTTTGTATAAAAGCTCTTTAATGCCGACTACGATAATCAGTACCGCAAAGCACTTCCTTAAAAGGTCTGTGTCAATAAAACGCACCAGAAACGAAACAGACGCTGCGCTGACAGCTCCAGATATAAGTGCAGGTGAAATTACTCTCCAATCAATAAGATGCGATTTAGAGTGGATTATGAGCGATATCAGAGCTATCGGTAAAAAGAAAACAAGATTGATGCCCTGAGCCTCAATCTGGGAAAGCGACAGAATTCCCGTAAGATATACAAGCAGTACCATTCCGCCGCCCAGCCCCATAGAAGCTGTAAGTCCCGACAAAAATCCGATAACAGAAGCGATAACAATGCTCATATAAGAATCCTCACCCCCGAAATAATCATCAGAATCCCGAATGTTCGTTTCAGAAGAACAGGGGAGATGCGTTTCAAAAGCAGGGCTCCTATAATTGCACCGATAATTCCCAATGGAATGTAAGGTATCGCACTTTGCAGGTCTACGTATCCGCTGAAAAGGTAGGTTGCAGCACTTATCAAGCTGAAAACAGCTGTCAGCGATATTGCCATAGCATGGGATTTCTTTACGTCAAAGCCGCATTTTTGCATCATAGGTACCGCAACAAGCCCACCTCCCGAGCCGAAAAGCCCGTTCACAGCACCCACAAGAAGCCCCATTATTATAAGCTTTCTTTTTCCAGGCATAAAAAATCACCCCATACCAGTATTGGCAAGGAGTGAAGATTTAATCTGAAATTCAGGATTTAGTTGATTTCAACCATGATTTTCTGGTCGATTCTAGAAGCGCCGGCACGCATAACTGTTCTGATTGCCTTAGCGATTCTGCCCTGCTTTCCGATAACTCTGCCCATGTCGTCAGGAGCAACGTGCAGGTGGTAAACCACAGTGCCTTCCTCGTTGGGTTCATCAACGGTGATTTCGATTGCGTCCTTGTTTTCGACGAGCTCTGTAACGATTGTTCTAAGTAAATTTTCCATTATAGAACACCTCCGGTCTCATGAAAACTTAAAACGAAATAAGCGGATTAAAGAACGCCGTTCTTCTTGAGAAGGGACTTAACTGTATCTGTAGGCTGTGCACCCTTTTCAATCCAGGACTTAGCCTTTTCAGTGTCAACGTTGAAAACGTTTGGCTCCTTAGTTGGGTCATAGTAACCGAGTTCTTCGATGAAACGACCATCTCTTGGATATCTGGAATCTGCAACAACAACACGATAGAAAGGAGCCTTCTTAGCACCCATTCTTCTGAGTCTGATTTTAACTGCCATTTTAAATTCACCTCCGAAAATTATTGTATATATCAATGCGATTTAAGCATCGACTGGCTGAAAATAGGGGAATGATGTATTTACTACATCGGGAAGCCGCCGCCACCGCCAAAGTTCTTAAGAAGAGCAGCTCTGTTCATCTTAGCCTTCTTGCCGTGGAGATTTCCGCCGATACCGAACTGCTTCATCATCTTCTGCATCTGCTCGAACTGCTTGAGAAGCTTGTTTACGTCGGAAACTTCAGTACCGCTACCTGCGGCAATTCTGCGTTTTCTGTTAGGATTTATGATAGACGGCTTTTTGCGTTCTGCCTTTGTCATAGAATTGATGATTGCTTCAGTCTGCTTGAGAGCCTTTTCGCTGGCTTCAGACTCAGCATCTCCAATCTTGTTTCCAAGCCCCGGAATCATACCGAGAATTGAGCGCATAGAACCGAGCTTTTTAATCTGCTTCATCTGGTCAAGAAGGTCGTTGAGGTCAAAGCCCTCAGTCTTCATCTTGTCAGCAAGCTTAATTGCATCCTTTTCGTCAATGGTCTGCTGTGCCTTTTCGATAAGAGTAAGCACGTCACCCATTCCTAGGATTCTCGAAGCCATTCTGTCAGGGTGGAACAGCTCAAATTCGTCAAGCTTTTCGCCCATACCAACAAACTTGATAGGCTTACCGGTTACTGAAAGAACTGAAAGTGCCGCACCGCCTCTGGTGTCAGAGTCAAGCTTTGAAATAAGTACACCGTCAATGCCGAGTGCCTCGTCAAAGGAAGAAGCAACATTTACAGCATCCTGACCTGTCATAGCGTCAACTACGAGCATAATCTCGTGCGGCTGTACGATTTCCTTGACATCAATAAGCTCCTGCATAAGCTCTTCATCAATGTGAAGACGACCTGCAGTGTCTATGATAACAAGGTCGTGACCGTAGTCCTTAGCATAAGCCAAAGCCTTCCTGGAGATTTCTCTCGGGTCAATCTGACCCATCTCGAAAACAGGAACGCCGGCCTTTTCTCCGACAATCTTGAGCTGGTCAATAGCAGCAGGTCTGTAAACGTCACATCCTACGAGAAGCGGACGCTTATCCTGTGCCTTAAAATATTTTGCAAGCTTTGCAGCATGTGTTGTCTTACCGCTACCCTGAAGACCTACCATCATAATGATGCAAGGTGGCTTGCTCGGGAAGTTTATCTTAGGGTCACCGCTACCCATAAGAGCGATGAGCTCCTCATTAACGATTTTTATAACCTGCTGTGCCGGAGTAAGACTCTTAAGTACATCTTCGCCGACAGCACGTTCAGTAACCTTCTTTACAAAATCCTTTGTAACCTTGTAGCTAACGTCAGCTTCAATAAGGGCAAGCTTAACCTCACGCATTGCTTCCTTAACGTCGCTTTCAGTAAGACGACCTCTGGAACGCAGACGCTTGAAAACTCCGCCAAGCTTATCGGAAAGTCCTTCAAAAGCCATATTTTATCCTCCGTTTCTCAGGTTTAGTCAAGTATATCCGAGTTTGATTCAATCGTATTAAGAAGTGTTTGTGCATTCTGCTTTACAAGATGGGGAATGCTGCTCGAGCTTAGTGACTTGCAAAGCACCTGAGCCTGCTGAGTAAGAGTATCAATAAATTCATCGAAAGCCTTCTGCTTTCTCATAAGTCCAAGCTGCTCCTCAAGCTGCTCCAGGGTTTCTTCTCCACGCTTTATGCTGTCACGCACGCCTTGCCTTGAAATCGAAAGATTTTCAGCAATTTCGCCGAGCGAAAGGTCTTCGTCATAGTAAAGCTCAAGGACATCACGCTGCTTTTCGGTAAGCATACCGCCGTAAACAAGAATAAGGTCAGCAAACTTCAAATCCTTAGCCATAACACAGACTCCTTTCTGACAGGTTGTAAAGCTAAACACCTTTACAATTATAACCCTAAACGGATACTTTGTCAAGGGTTTTATGTCAAAAATATTATTTTTATTAAAAACAGTAGAAATTCATAAAAATATATGTTATGATATATAGGATAATATAAATTCCGACAATGTTCGAAAAGATAAAACAATATACGGGGGATTATGATGATTACTTTTACACTTAAAAATGATAAGTATACGCTTGAGCTTCCGTCCCTTACATACGGAACAGCGTCCTTTGAACGTCATGATATGGACGAAACATATTTCGAGCTTCTCGATGCCTACGTAAAAGCAGGCGGTACCTGCCTCGATACAGCAAGAACCTATTGTTCATGGCTCGAGGACGGACTCGATACATCTGAAGGCGTTATCGGTAGATGGATGAAAGCAAGAGGCAACCGTAAGGATATGATTATCGTCACAAAGGGCGGCCATCCTAACCACGGAGATATGTATACTTCCAGACTTTCAAGGGAAGAAATAGAGTATGATATAAACAGAAGCCTTGAGGTTCTGGGTACAGACTATGTTGATATTTTCCTTCTCCACCGTGATGACGAAAGCATCGATGTAGCCGAGATTATGCCGGTGCTCAATGATATCGTAAAGAGCGGAAAAGCACATTTTATCGGTGTGTCAAACTGGAAGACATCGAGAATCGAAAAGGCAAATAAGTTTGCCCTCGAAAACGGTATGGAGCCTATCAGAATAAGTCAGATTAACTATAGCCTTGCACATCTCAGCAAGGATATGCTCGGCGATGATACACTCGTCAGCATGGACAGCACAGAGCATGCATGGTATGCTAAGAATAACTTCCCGGTAATGGCATTTTCACCGCAGGCAAAGGGCTTTTTCTCAAAGCTTGCCAAGGGTGAGTCTGTAAAGAATATCATCGAGGGACAGTTTGTAAGCACCGCAAATCTTGCCCGTCTTGCAAAGGTTATAAAGCTGTGTAAGGAAATTGAAAAAGCACCTGCAGTAGTCGTTCTCGGCTACCTCAACAGCCAGCCGTTCTTTGTAAGCTCAGTGTTCTCAGCAAGTAAGGTTTGGCAGATTGAAGAGGATATGGGTGCACAGGATATGGTGTTTGATAAAAACATTATGTCGAGCCTCGAGCTTTAAATTAAGAATTAAGGAATGAAAAATATGCTCAGAGATATTCAGGATGAAATTTTAAAACTCAAGAAGGAAAAGGATGTCTGCGTTTTAGCACACAGCTACCTTTCTCACGATATCTGCGAAATTGCCGACTTTGTGGGTGATTCGTTTGCCCTTAGTAAGAAGGCAGCACAGGCACCAAACAAGAATGTGCTTATGTGCGGCGTTAAGTTTATGGCAGAAACCGTAAAGCTTCTCTCTCCCGAAAAGAGAGTATATATCTCGGATAGCTGTGCAGGCTGTCCGATGGCGGAGCAGATGACTCCGCAGGAGCTGGCAGATATAAAGAAGGCAGAGCCTGACAGAAAGGTTGTAGCTTATATCAATACAACAGCTGCACTCAAGGAGCTTTGCGACGTGTGCGTAACATCGTCGTCTGCACTCAAAATTGTTTCTGAAATGGATGATAAGAAGATTCTGTTTATCCCCGACTGCAACCTCGGCGGATATATCAAGGATAACGTCAAGGATAAGGATATTATGCTCATAAACGGCGGCTGTCCTATCCACAACAGAGTTACCGCGAAGGATGTCGAGGAGGCAAGAAAGCTCCACCCGAACGCACTCTTGCTTGTACACCCCGAGTGTAAACCCGAGGTCGTAAAGCTTGCAGATTATGTCGGCTCAACAGCAGGAATTATGGACTTTGCAAAGGAAAGCGATGAGAAGGAATTTATCATCGGAACCGAAAACAGCATCGTCGAGCATCTGCGCTTCGACTGCCCGGATAAGAAGTTCTATCCGCTTTCAAAGGAGCTTATCTGCTCGGATATGAAGCTTACCACAATCACGGGTGTGCTCAGTGTTCTGAAGTCAATCGGCGAAACTGACGAAAACGAAATTCTTATGACCGACGAGCAGATTAAAAAAGCCAGAGTCTGCATCGATGAAATGTTAAAGCGTGGTTAATGAATTTTTGAAAGACATCGCAATTTTGCGGTGTCTTTTTGCTTTTATATGAATATTGTCAATTTCTCTGCAAACAATAGCCTTGTGATTTGAAATAAAATGCAAATTGAGTATTGCTCAGAAACTTAACGATTTTTCGGAGGTATTATATGAAAGCAACAGGAATTGTCCGTAGGATTGACGACCTTGGAAGAGTTGTCATTCCAAAGGAGATAAGAAGAACTATGCGAATCAAGGAAGGTGCGCCGTTGGAGATTTACACCAGCAATGACGGCGAGGTGATTTTCCGAAAGTATTCGCCGATAAATGAGCTTGCGGAAAATGCAAGCCAGGCAGCAGAAGTGATGTATAAGCTCGGAGGTGCACCTGCCGTAATTTTTGACCGTGACCACGTCGTTGCAGTAGCAGGAGTTGCTAAGCGTGAGTATAACGAGCGAAGAGTTTCACCTGCACTCGAAGAGATTATGGAAACAAGACGTGGATATGTCGCATCCGATACAACCGACTCAGCACTCAGACCAATCGAGGGAATAGATAAGCAAGCACTCGCAGTATTTCCGATTGTGTCATCTGGCGATGTAACCGGAGCAGTAGCATTTGTCGCATCAGAGAATGTAAAGGAAGCAACCGAAACCCAGCATACCCTCGCTAAAGCAACCGCAATGTTTTTAGGGAAACAAATCGAAGAATAGCTTATTGTAAGAAAAACAGCCTTTGACAAATTTCATTGTCAAGGGCTGTTATTATTTATGTAAAGAATAAAAGAAAGGAATTTTTAAAATGACAACACGAATACTGTTTGACGAAAAAAACAGATGCCTTGTTATGCTTGAGGGCGAAATAGACCATCATAATGCCTCTCAGATAAGAATGAAGGTTGATCTGGCAATAGATACACATTGTCCCGCCGAGCTTTATCTCGATTTTTCGGGTGTATCGTTTATGGACAGCTCAGGAATCGGACTTGTTATGGGAAGATACCGTATCCTGAGAGAATATGGTGCAAAGCTGTTTGTCACAAATTGTAAAGGCTCAATACGTAAGGTAATGCAGCTTTCTGGTATGTCCCGTCTTGCCGAATTTGTCGATGGCAATTTTGAAGGTCAGTTTGAAAGAACTAATAAGGAAGGTGTAAAAAATGAAGAAGTCCAGAGTGTTAAATGAGCTGAAAGCAGAGTTTCCAAGCCTTTCTGAAAACGAAGCACTCGCAAGATTGCTTGTGAGCGGTTTTATCTCACAGCTCAATCCTATGGTGGACGAGCTGTCAGATGTCAAAACTGCCGTTTCAGAGGCTGTCACCAATTGCATCGTCCATGCTTACAGAAATACTGTCGGAAAGGTAAGGATGCTTGTCAGAATCTATGACGGAAGCGAAGTGTACATACGAATAACAGACACAGGGTGCGGAATTGAAAACCTCGATAAGGCAATGGAACCGCTTTTCACTTCTTCACCCGACGAGGATAGAGCAGGACTCGGCTTTACAGTCATGGAAAGCTTTATGGATACGCTCTCAGTAAGGAGTGCACTTGGTAAAGGAACAACAGTTACAATGCGAAAGAAACTCAGGTCAAGAGTTCAAAAGGATTATAATGCAGGATAAAAATACCATGGTCGAGGAAAATCTCGGTCTTGTACATCTCTGTGCAAACAAGTTCCGTGGTCGTTCAATTGAATACGAGGAGCTTTATTCCGCAGGCTGTGTCGGCCTTGTCAAAGCGGTGAACGCATTTGACGAAAAACTCGGATATAAGTTTTCAACCTATGCCGTGCCTGTAATCTTAGGAGAAATAAAGCGCCTTTTCCGTGACGGGGGAACTGTAAAAGTAAGCCGAAGCCTGAAAGAGCTGTCACTGAGAATTACAAAAATCCGTGAAGGATATATAAAGGATAACGGCAGAGAGCCTCATATCGAAGAGCTTTGTGAGCTGAGCGGTGAAACAAAGGAAAGGGTAGTTGAAGCACTTAATGTCGCCATGCCACCCCTGAGTCTTACCTCGCAATCAGATGATAACGATAATGCAAACAATGAGCTTGATATCCCCGTAGATTCTCCCGACGAAAAAATCGTTATGTCGCTTGCACTACGCCAGGCACTTTCAAAGCTTGAAGCAAAAGACCGTGAGCTGATAAGACTTCGGTTTGTAAAAAATAAAACACAGATGCAAACTGCATCTGTGCTTAATATGACTCAGGTTCAGGTTTCAAGAAGGGAGAAAAAACTCCTTCTTACGTTACGGGAGCTTCTTTTGTAAAATCTCTGATGCAAGGTAAAGCGAACCGCATATAACACCCATTCCACCCTTTACTTTCAGTAGCTCGCAAAGCTTATTGAGTGCATCATCAAGCTTTGGCAGAACAATGGTGTTTACATTTGCGCCCTCGGTTATTCTGCCTAGCTCGTAAGCCGATAGTGCCTTCGGGTGGAAGCTGTCAGTTGTGATAAACACATCTGCAAGAGGTGCCAGCTGTCTTACAGATGTCGCTGACTCCTTTTCTTCAAGCATTCCAACCAGTATGTATCTCGGCGAAGCTGTCTTTGTTTCAAGCAGATGACACAGTGCACCGAAGCCGTCAGGGTTGTGACTGCCGTCAAGGATTATAAGGGGCTCTTTTGAAAGTACCTGCGCCCTTGCAGGTATTCTTGCTCTTGAAATGCCCTTTTCAAGAGATTTTTGTGATATGAAAAGCGAATGCCTTATTGCATAAACCGCCTCAATAACGGAAGTCGCATTTGCCGCCTGGTGAATGCCGCACATGCCTGTTTTGTAGTGCCTTCCCTTGTAGACAAATTCGCAGCCCGTAAGCGTGTCAGATACTATGCAAAGAGCTGATTCAAGCGGAATGTTAGCTTCACTCTGAGTAGTGATACAAGTTCGTTCAAAAATATCCTTAACTGTCTTGCCGTTGTCAAAGGACAATACCGCAGGACAGTTTTCTTTTATAATTCCGCATTTCTGATTTGCAATCTCTTCAATTGTGCTTCCGAGTATCGCAGTGTGGTCATAAGATACCGAACAGATAATTGAAACAAGCGGATTTTTAACAATGTTTGTGCAGTCAAGTCTTCCGCCGACGCCGGTCTCCCATACAACAACATCGCATGCACGTTCCCTGAAATATAAAAGTGCTATGCACATCGTAATTTCGAACTGCGAAAACTCAAACCCGTAGCAGGTCTTTTCGGTAGCATCTTTAACAATCGAAGCATATCTCTCAAGGTAGTGCATCGGAATGTTTTTGCCGTTGATTCTTATTCTGTCGTTGTATTCGATGATAAACGGGGAAGTGAAAGTGCCGACTCTGTATCCCTCGGCAATGAGTGTTTCGGTAAGCATTTCGCATACCGAGCCTTTTCCGTTTGTCCCCGCAACGTGAATAAATCTAAGTCCGTCCTGAGGGTTATCAAGAATATCAAGCAGTGAAGCGATTCTTGATAAATCCTTCTGCGGCTTTCCCGATTTTCCGTATTGCGCAAGAAACTCAAAAACTTCCTTTTCAGTCAAAAGTATCACCCCTAGATTTCTTTGATTGCTTCGAAAAGCTCACTCGCTTTGTCAATGCTAATTTTAGCCGTTTCAGATAGCTCCTGAACGGATGCTTCTTTGAGTGCTTTTTTGGTTTTGAATTTAGTCAAAAGCAGCTTTGCCTTAGCAGGGCCAATGCCTTTGACTTTAGTAATTTCAAGCTGATATGCCGCCGCATTTCTCTTTTGCTTCTGGAACGAAAGAGAATAGCGGTGAACCTCATCCTGAATCTGCGTGATGAGTGCAAAACCGGCACTTCTCTTTGACAGTCCGATTTCTCCGCCGCTTGTAGCAACAGCCCTCGTGCGGTGCTTTGAATCCTTGACAAGACCAAATAGTTCGGTGTTGATTCCAAGCTCTGAGAGCAGGGGAGCCACCGCATTAACGTGACCCTTTCCGCCGTCAAGGAAAATAAGGTCAGGCATAACTGAGAAGCTCTCGTCCCCGTCAAGATAGCGTCTGAAACGTCTTTCTATTACTTCACACATGCACGAGTAGTCATCTTGCCCGACAACCGTCTTTATAGAAAATTTTCTGTAAAGCTGTTTGTTCGGTCTGCCGTTTTCAAAAACTACCATTCCCGCAACAACATTAGTGTTTCCGAGGTTTGAAATATCATAGCATTCAATAATCCTTGGAGGCTTTGAAAGTCCCAAAGCCCTCGCAAGCTCGTCAAGTGCAGTAATCTCTCTGCCTGACCTGCCAACCTTGATAGACAGATACTCCGAAGCATTGCTCGCCGAAAGCTCCAAAAGCTTTGCAGCCGTGCTCCTTTTCGGATTCTGGAGATTCACAGCATGGTCACAAAGTGAACGCAGATACTTTACGATATTTTCGTGCGTCTGTTCGTCAAACTCCGTGTCGATGTAAATGTCCTTCGGGATGTAGTCACGTGAGGAGTAATACTGCATTATAAATTCCTCACGCATAAGAGATGTGTCATCTTCCTGACCAAGGAAAAAGCTTGCCTTGTCAAAAAGTCTGCCGTTTCTGTACATAACAACGCTTATGCAAGCGTTTTCTCCGAGGATAGCCGCCGCAATTACGTCGCAATCACGTCTGTCCTCGTCTATGATTTTCTGACTTTCCGATGCTTTGGTGATTGCATTGATTCTGTCCCTTAGCTTTGCAGCACGCTCGAATTCAAGATTTTCAGCCGCTTCCATCATCTGCCTTGTCATTTCCTCAACAGAGCTTTCAGAGCCTTCCTTGATATAGCTTAAAGCGTCGTCAATTATCTTCTTGTATTCTGCAGAGGAAACCTTGCCCATGCAAAGTCCCATACATCTGTTTATGTGGTAGTTAAGACAAGGACGGTGCTTGCCGAATTCCTGCGGAAATTTTCTGTGACAGGTCGGTAATGAGAACACTCTGTTTGCTTCAAGAACAGCCTGCTTTACCGCAAACGAGCTCGTGTATGGCCCGATGTATTGCGCCCCGTCATCGTATTTTTGCAGTGCGCACTGAAGCCTTGGATATTCCTCGTTTGTTATTTTGATGTAGCTGTAACCCTTGTCATCCTTGAGAAGAATGTTGTATTTGGGTTTGTACTGCTTTATGAGTGAGCATTCCAGTACAAGTGCCTCAAACTCGCTGTCAGTGATGATAAAGTCGTAATCGAAAACGTGCGAAACCATTTTTGCAACCTTCGGAAGGTGGTCAGCACCAAGACGAAAATAGCTTGATACTCTGTTTCTGAGGTTTTTTGCCTTGCCGATGTAAATGATTTTCCCGTCAGAATTTTTCATAATATAGCAGCCCGGTCTGTCGGTAAGCTTCGAGGTTTTTTCCCGAAGATACGCAAACCTTTCATTTACTGCCTGCATAAAGTCCCGCTCCTTTCGTGTGATAATTCTAAAGAAAAGCACAATGCCCCGAGATAAGGCATTGCGCCGATAAACTATTTCAAGCTGACAAGCACAATCTCTGACGGATTGAGAATTCTCAGCTTACCGAGTCCTCGTGAAACAACCATGTTTGCCCCGAACTTTCTGAATACACCCTCTGTAAAGTCAGGGAAGAATTTTCTCTCAGGTGATAAAAGTCCACGCTTTGTAAATGGAATTCTTATAATCCCGCCGTGCATGTGTCCCGAGAAAACAATGTCAGCACCCCATTTTTCGTATTCACTGAACGGAAGAGGTGAGTGAGCTAAAAGCACCGAGAACATATTGTCTGTTTTTTTGCCGCAAAGCTCGGTTATTTCAGCCTTGGTAACCGGAGGAAGCTGCTTGAAATCGCCGGTTGGGTTCTTGAAAAAGTAAGACTCAAGTGCAAGTCCGTAAATCTCAATCTGAGCAGATTCTCTTGTCAGAATCTCTTTCGAGTTCACAAGAACGTGAACACCCTCTTCAATCAGCTTCTCAGCAAGCTTTTCTGTAAGCTCTCTGTTATCAACCTCGTGATTTCCGAGTGAGTAGTAAACGGGAGCAATCTCCATAAGCCGCTTCATCAGTAAGACTTTGTGAGCGTACTTTTTCTCATTTCTCGAAATAAGGTCACCCGTAAAGAATATTATGTCCGGATGCAGAGGAGCAACCCTGTCAACTAGTCGGCTGTAGTTTTTGCCGAATCTTTTTGTATGCAGGTCGGAAAGGTGAACAATGCGAAAGCCTCTGAATTCCTTCGGCAGACTCCTGCAGGTTACTCTGTATCTTGAAACGCTGATTCTTGTGTTTTCATAGAGCAGGAAAACTATAATCAGTATTACTGCCGCAATAAGTATCTTCAATGGATTTGCCCCCTTCCGAATGATATAGTTCTTTAATAATTATACTTTGTTTTTAAGGTTTAGTCAATAAGACATACCGCTGTCGCCGAAATACCAAGTCCTTCACCCGTAAAGCCGAGCTTTTCTTCGGTTGTTGCCTTAACGGAAACGCAGGAAACATCAATGCCAATAGCATCAGCAAGCCTCTCACGCATTGTCTGAATGTACGGCGCAAGCTTCGGAGCCTGAGCACAGATAGTAGAGTCAACGTTTATAATTCTGTATCCGTTATCCGAAAGAAGCTTGCAGCAGTGTTTTAAAAGCTCAATGCTGTCAGCACCCTTGTATCTCTCATCGCTGTCCGGGAAGTGCTTTCCGATATCACCAAGCGCACAAGCTCCCAGCAGACTGTCCATTACAGCGTGAGTAAGCACGTCAGCATCAGAGTGACCCAGCAAGCCCTTTTCGTATGGAATTTCCACACCGCCAATTATAAGCTTTCTGTCATAAGCCAGCCTGTGTACATCATAGCCATGTCCGATTCTCATTATCCATTAACCTCCGACTTGTCAAGAATAGCTTCTGCAACCGAAATGTCCTCCGGAGTCGTCAGCTTTATGTTGCTGTATGAGCCGAGCGTGATTTTCGGCATAACTCCTATAGCCTCACAAAGTGAAACATCATCTGTGTATTCCTTGTTCATTGCCTCAGCACTTTCGAGTGCCATAAGGTAAAGTTCTTTCGCAATAATCTGCGGTGTCTGAGCAAGGAAAAGAGTGTTTCTCGGAGGAGTCTGAGAAACGATAGAACCATCCGATACCTTTATCGTATCCTTTGCCTCAACACATACAACCGATGCACCCGTCTGTTTTGCATCTTCAATTGCTCTTTTTATTATGTCATTTCCTATAAACGGTCTTGCACCATCGTGTACGCAAATATAATCACAGTCAGCCGAAATATGCTTTGCCGCATTTGAAACACTCTGCTGACGTGAGGAACCGCCATCAACGATTATAATTTCCTTGCTGTAGTTTTCCTTGCTTATCATAGCTTCAAGCTCGGATTTGATGCCGTCAGAAGCCGAGAGAATAATTCTGCTTACGTTGTCGGTTTTATCAAAGCAGTCAATTGTACGAAGTACAACCTCTCGTCCCTTCAGAGAATACATAAGCTTGTTAAAGCCCATTCTTGACGAGCTGCCGCCGCAAGGGATTATTACGTTGACAATATCACCGCTCGGAATAGTAAAGCTCTGCGTCAGAAGCTTTTTCTGCCTTCCACGGCTAATCGCCATAATCGATTTTAAAAACTCCTCGCTGCTGTCAGAAAAGCCCTCTGCACTTCTGCTTCTGACTGCCTCAAGAATCTGCTCCTCACGGTTACCCTGAAGAACAGGTGCGTTGGTACGCTTTTTCTCCCTCGCTACCTCATCGCAAATCGCCATTCTCTTTTCGAAAAGCTTCTGAAGCTCTATGTCAATTTCATCAATCTGTTTTCTGAGTTCTGCAAGACCCATGCCAAAGCCTCCTAAGTGTATTTCTATTTCTAATTATACTACATAATTTTATTTTTTACAATTGCAAATTACAAATTTGTGTGATAGAATGAAATCAGAGAATAACCCGTAGGAGGACAATATAATGATTTATGAAAAAATAAACCTCAGTGTTGACTATTCCAAGGCAGACCTTCCATCAGAAGGACTCACTCCAACACTTGAGTGTTACGCATATACCGTTAAAGAGGAAACAGGCGATAAGAAAAGACCTGCCGTTGTGATTTGTCCTGGCGGCGGATATGACTACTGCTCCGAAAGAGAAGCAGAGTTTATTGCACTTAAGCTTGTCGGAGCTGGAATTTGTGCTTTCGTCCTCAGATATTCCTGCGTCAAAAAGAGATTTCCGACCGCAACACTTGAAGCTGCAGCTGCAATGAAGTATGTGAAGGATAATGCAAAAAAGTATGATATCGACCCCGAGCTTGTCTATATAGCAGGCTTTTCGGCAGGCGGTCACCTTGCCGCATCGCTTTCTGTTTTCTGGGATAAGGAATTTCTCTGGGGAACACTCGGATGCAGTGCAGATGATATAAAGCCCGCAGGACAGATTCTTTCCTATCCGGTTATTACTTCGGGTAAGCATTGCCACGAAGGTTCAATACTCAATCTTATCGGTGAGGAGCAAAGCGAAGAGCTTCGTGCGCTTATGAGCCTTGAAAACCAGGTAAGCGAGAAAACCCCGAAGGCATTTATCTGGCATTGTGCAGATGACGGCTGTGTGCCCGTGCAGAACAGCCTTCTTTATATGAATGCGCTTATCGAACATGGCATTCTCTATGAGTGCCATATCTACGAAAACGGCGGACATGGACTCGGACTTTGTGATTTTAACACAGCATCCTGGGGCTGGGAAGGCCACTTCCAGCCGGTAGCCGCAAAGTGGGCAGACCTCGCAATCGATTGGATAATGAGAAGCTATACACCGTTTACAAGACAGTAAATAAAAATCCCCGAAGAGTCGTCGCCTTCGGGGATTTTCTACTTGATTTTTAGGATAGCGTGTGGTATAATATCTAAGTTGTGTAAGCTCCCTTAGTTAAATGGATATAATAAACCCCTCCTAAGGTTATACTAAATCACTCGCCTTTGCTCAAAAGGCGAGCGATAATATAGATAAAATTTCATACACGTCTCTGTACCTCAGCAGGATAGAGGGTCCGCCTCCTAAGCG
>JAGALZ010000055.1 GCA_017848055.1 Oscillospiraceae bacterium
GGTGTTCTCTTTACTCCACGCTTTCTTCTTGAAAGAAGAAAGACTTGGCAAAGAAGAACTTGTTTCGGATTTAACACCTTCGGTGTTCTTAAAATCCGAAACGAAATTAACCCACCAAGAAACTTTCTCCACGTTTTTGTTGACGTGCCTTTTTAAGCCTCACACCACTCGTCCTCGTCACAGCCTCCGTCAAACTTTTTCTGCGTCGGAACACAAAAACTGTGCACACCTTCAAGGGTACAATAAAGCCCCCTTGAGGGGGGCTATGATAACTTTTGAGTGCTTGCTCACCCTGAGGGGGGTGACAAACGCCCAGCGTTAGGCTGGCTCGCCGTCTGCGAAGAGCAAGGGCGAGGACTTGAGCTCTTTCGTCCTTTCTCTTTCAAGAGAGAAAGGACATTGCTACTTGAAGGCAGTGTCCCCGCTGTTTCGGGAAAGCCCTATGACTGCTCTGCCTGCTGACGCTCTATCTCCCTCTGATATGCAGAGAGAATTTCGCATTCTATCTCGTTTCGTGCCGCAGGGGTAATCGGGTGAACAATATCCCTGTAAACGCCGTTGTCGTCACGTCTTGACGGCATCGCCACAAACAGCCTCTCGTCGCCCTGTACCACCTTGATATCGTGAACGGCAAACAAATCGTCGAGTGTGATGCTTATAATCCCACGGAGCCTGCCCTGGGGAAGGATTTTTCTGATTCTGATGTCTGTGATTTCCATATTGACCTCCGAAATTAAGATGAAATTTGATTGACAAAAATATTCTTGACTTTTTGAGAAAAAATATTCAAAAAGGGGTTTCTTTTTTCTTTGAAATGTAATATAATAAAATTACGAATATATGTTCTTAAAGGAGTAGATATAAATGACAAAGAGAGCAGACAACGCAGACATTTTAAAAGGCAAGAAGCATATCCACTTTATCGGCATAGGCGGTTCGGGAATGTATCCGCTGGCACAGATTTTAGTGTCACAGGGATATGAGCTTTCAGGCTCTGACAACAACGAAACTGAAACTTTGCAGGCGGTAAGAAATATGGGCTGTACTGTCTATATGGGACAAAGAGCCGAGAATATAAAGGGTGCAGAGCTTATCGTATATACCGCCGCAATTATGGCTGACAACCCCGAGCTTGTGGCTGCAAGGGAAAGCGGTGTCCCGCTTATGGAAAGAAGCGAGCTTTTAGGACTTGTTTCCTCGTGGTATGAAAACGCCGTCTGCATAAGCGGTACACACGGCAAAACTACCGCCAGCTCTATGCTCACCCAGATTTTTATGGAAAAGGGAGAGGATATCTCCTGCGTAATCGGCGGAAAGCTAAAGGCAATCGGCGGCGGAAGCGGCAGAGCAGGAAAGAGCGATACCTTCGTGTGCGAGTCATGCGAGTTTGAAGACCACTACTTAAAGCTCTACCCCGATGTTGCAGTAATACTCAATGTCGATGCCGACCACCTCGACTATTTCGGAACACTCGATAATATCAAGAAATCCTTTAGAAATTTTGCATCTCTTGCAAGCAGGTGCCTCATCATAAACGGCGACGATAAAAACACACTCGACGCTGTTGAGGGACTCGATAAGGAAATTATTACTTTTGGTTTTTCAAAGAATAACGACTACTACGCTGAAATCTTAGGTTCAAAGGGTCTTAAAACCGACTTTGAGGTGTATTGTAAGGGCGAAAGCCTCGGTGAGCTGTCACTCTTCGTACCCGGCAAGCATAATGTCCTCAACGCACTCGCCGCAATCGCAGCTGCAAGACTCTCGGATATAGATATCGATACAATCCGTAAGGCATTCGAGAAGTTCTCGGGCGCAGGAAGACGCTTTGAAAAAATGGCTTACGAAAAGGGCGTTACAATCGTTGACGACTATGCACACCACCCGACTGAAATCGAAGCGGTGCTCAAGGCGGCAAAGTCGCTTGATTTCAGCAGAGTGTGGGCAGTGTTCCAGCCGTTCACCTACTCAAGAACAGAAATCTTAATGGACGACTTCGCAAGAGTTTTAAAGATTGCCGACAAGGTAGTGCTTACAGATATTATGGGAAGCCGTGAGAAGAACACAAACGGCATCTATACAAGACAGCTTGCAGAAAAAATCGACGGCTGTATATTCTTCGACGCTCCCGATGAGCTTGTCGATATGCAGACCGCAAAGCGTAAGGAAGAAAACTTCGACGAGATTATAGAGCTTCTGCTTACAGAGCTTTGTGAGGGCGACCTTGTAATCACTCTCGGCTGCGGAGATGCCTATAAGCTTGCAAAGAAGCTCGGAAAACGACTCTCGGAAAAGGAGGACTAAAGCTATGGCAATAAGTGAAAAGGACAGACTGGTCTACGAGTATATCAAGACAAGAATTGACGAGGGCTATGCCCCCACAGTAAGAGAAATCTGTGCAGAGCTGGGCTTCAAGTCCACCTCTACGGCATTCCGCTGTATAAAGTCGCTTACCGATAACGGCTACCTCGAAAAGGGCGAAAACCGTAACCGTGCAATAAAGCTTGCAGGCTCGGCAAAAACCATGACAGTGCCTCTTGTCGGTACAGTAACGGCAGGTGTCCCGATTACAGCTGTTGAAGAGGTCACCAATTACATAAGCTTCAGAACAGAGAAGAACTACCAGTATCCTCTCTTTGCCCTGAAGGTAAGAGGCGACAGTATGATAAATGCCGCAATACTTGACGGCGATATCGTAATCGCAGAGCAGACTCCGTATGCCGAAAACGGACAGATTGTCGTTGCCCTCGTTGACGGCGACAGCGCAACCGTAAAGCGTTTTTATAAGGAAAGAGGTCACTACAGACTCCAGCCTGAAAACGACACAATGGCACCAATCATCGCAGATGAGGTTTCAATTCTCGGCAAGGTAGTCGGAGTTATAAGATATTACGGCTGATGTTGATTTTTTTGCCGTAGTGTGGTACAATGTTTGCATACTTACTTGTAAAGGAGTAAATTATTATGAAGCTTATGTTCGCAGTAGTAAATAAGGACGATAATCACGCAGTTTCAGCCGCTATCACAAAGGCAGGTTTCAGAGCTACAAAGCTCGCTTCCTCGGGAGGCTTTCTCTCTTCGGGAAACACTACTTTTATGATTGCCTGCGAGGATTGCAAGGTTGACGAAATTATCGAGGTTATCAGAAAGCACTCACGTCAGAGAAAGCAGATTGTTCCTACAGAAATGACTGTCGGAACTCCTCTCTATGACAACGGCCCCGTTGAGGTTTCCGTCGGCGGTGCAACTATCTTTATCACAAACCTCGAAAGATTTGAAAGAGTATAAAGGTGGGACTTTCTCAGTTTGATATAAGGGGCAATGAAAACACCCTGAGTGCAGTAAATTCGATGATTGGGTCGGGGAGAATACCGCATAGCATCGTCATTTTCGGCGAAAAGGGACTGGGCAAGAAAAAGCTTGCGTCGTATATTGCGGCAAAGCTTCTGTGCAGTGAAAAAGAAGCCCCGTGCGGTGAATGCAGAGTATGCAGGATGATTGCAAACGGCGGACACCCGGATTTCATTGTCGTAAAACCGTCACTCAAAAGCGGCGGCTATAAGCTTGAAGAGGATTTGCGTAAGGTCGTCGCCGATTCTGTGGTTGCGCCAAGCGAAAGCAGATATAAGGTCTACCTCATCGCAGATATGGACAAAACTCCTTCCGGCTCTCAGAATGCGCTTCTGAAGCTTATCGAGGAGCCGCCTGAGCATACTATTGTTATACTGACCGCTTCCTCGAAGGAGTATTTTCTCAAAACTGTGCTGTCAAGAGTAACGGCACTCGGTATGGCACCAGTTTCAAGGGATGAGTGTGAAAGATATCTTAAAGAGAATACCGAAAGGTCGGGCGACGAAATAAAAGCCGCCTGCGAAGCTATGGGCGGAAATATAGGCAGATGCATCGAGTTTTTCGAAAGCAAAAGCCTGAAAAAAGCGACAGTCACAGCGAAGGATATCGCTGCTTCTATCGCTTCAAAGAATGAGTACGAAATACTGCGTGCTTTCTGGAGCTTAGAGGGCGACAAGGAGCTTGCACTAACGGTGCTGAGTCTTGTGGGCGAGCTTCTGCGTGACGCAGTTATGATAAAAATGGGGCTTGACGAAGGGCTTGTAGGATGCAGCAGAGATTCAGCATCTGCGCTGGCATCTGCACTTTCTGTGTCAAGACTCTCGGAGCTTTGCGCTTTGCCCGAAAAGTATACGGGTGCAATACTGCAGAACTCCAGCCTTGCTTTGTGTCTTAATGCAATTGTTGCAGACATAAAGTCGATTGTCTGAAAGGAATGTGAGAAATTTGACCGAGGTTATCGGAGTTAGATTTAAAAAGGCGGGAAAGGTTTATTACTTTTCTCCGACGGGTAAAAAGGTAAAGGTCGGCGACAAGGTCATTGTCGAAACCGCAAGAGGTGTCGAGTGCGGAGATGTCGTGCTCGGCGTAAAGCAGGTGGACGACAGCCGTGTTGTTGCACCGCTTAAGCCTATTATGAGAATAGCAACACCAAACGACCTTAAAACAGTCGAGAACAATAAAGAAAAGGTGAAGGAAGCATTCAGAATCTGCGAGGAGAAAATCGCAAAGCATAAGCTTAAGATGAAGCTCGTGGACGTTGAGTGTACCTTTGATAATAACAAGCTCCTTTTCTACTTCACAGCAGAAAACAGAGTCGATTTCAGAGAGCTTGTAAAGGACTTAGCGTCTGTTTTCAGAACAAGAATTGAGCTCAGACAAATCGGCGTAAGAGATGAAGCCAAGATGCTCGGCGGACTCGGTGTCTGCGGACAGCCTTACTGCTGTTCAAGATTTTTAGGCGAGTTCCAGCCGGTTTCAATCAAGATGGCAAAGGAGCAGGGACTCTCGCTCAATCCTGTTAAGATTTCGGGTGCATGCGGAAGACTTATGTGCTGTCTCAAGTACGAGCAGGACGCTTACACAGAGCTTCTCAAAATCACCCCGAAGGTAGGCGCTATCGTGAAGACTGCCGACGGTAAGGGAGTTGTCGAGGACGCAAACCTTCTGACCGGAAGGCTCAGAGTAAAGCTTGATTCGGATGCCGTCGTTACCGTTTCGAAAAATGATGTCGAGGTTATCAAGGACGCTGTAATCAGAGTCAACAAGGACGAGCTCAAGGCTCTCAAGGAGCTTGAGTAATGCCGTCGGCACCGGTGCATCTCTGCGTTGCAAGAATTATCGCAGATGAGCTGAAGGTAAAAAGCCACGAGCAGTTTTTCTTAGGCTCGGTTGCTCCCGACAGCGTGAACCTCTACGGCTTTGCTCCCAAGGAAATACGCTACGAGGCACACAACCGCTCCGCTGACCTTTCGCAGTGGAAGAAAAATGCCGTTGCGCTGTATAATAGTATGAGCCGTGACGACGAGGACTTCGCAAAGGGTGTGCTTACACATATCCTCACCGATATCTTTTGGGACGAGCTTGTTCAGCCGAATATGCTCTCAAAGCTCAGCGGCGATAACGAGGACTACGAAACACTCCGTGAGAAAAAGTGGCAGGAGCTTTATAGGTTCAATTCGCTCTTGGTGTCGCAGGAATGGTATGCAGAGGTGCTGAGAACGCTATCGAAAGCGTCACCCTGCAACTACCGCAATATCGACAGCGATATGATGGATAAGTACAGAAACTATCTCTGCACCGACTACAGCGATAAGCTCCTCGTCGATAAGCCAAAGGTGCTGTCAGAGGATATGATTACCCTCACCGCTATGGCTACCCTCACTTTCATAAACGAAAATGATCTGTTATACTTTAAATGCAGTCGACAAAGACCCAAAATTCTGGTAGAATAAAGAAAAGAAAAAAATCAGAAAGGTTTGGGAAAAATGAATTACAGCAAAGAATTCAAGGCAGAGGCTTTGAAATTGTCCGACGAAA
>JAGALZ010000056.1 GCA_017848055.1 Oscillospiraceae bacterium
CAGTGATGCCGCAAGAGCTACTATCGAAAGAAGGCTTAAGTACGGCGGCGGTCATACGGGCTGGAGCCGTGCATGGATAATAAATATGTGGGCAAGACTCGGAGATGGCGAAATGGTGTACGACAACATCAGAGCACTTCTCTCAAGATCTACAAATAAGAATATGTTCGATAACCACCCGCCGTTCCAGATTGACGGAAACTTCGGCGGCACAGCAGGTATCGCCGAGGCACTCTTGCAAAGCCACGGCGGCGAGATAAATCTGCTTGCGGCGCTTCCGCATAAGTGGGGAAACGGCAGCTTTGAGCATCTTCGTGCAAGAGGCGGCTTTGACGTTTCCTGCAGATGGGAAAACGGCAAGGTTACAAATGCAGTTATAAAGCCCGATTTTGACGGCGAATGCACAGTTGTTACCTATGACTTAAGGGTATTCATCGGCGACAGCGAGCATACATTTGTAAATAACGGTGATAGTATTACCTTCTCTGTCAGGGCAGGGGAAGAATATATATTAAAAAGATAATCCGAAAGGGAAAAAGCTTATGAAACGAGCATTAGCAATTCTTACAGCGATGACAATAATGAGTATCTCACTTGCCTCATGCGGGCAGGACTCTTCATCGGCGGTAGGAGACAGTACCGCAGGAAGCTCTCTTGCAGATGTTTCCGACAGTACAACTACTACAACTACTACAACCACAACAGCACAGACCTCTCAGCTTCCCGATGAAACTACATCTGTGACAGAAGGCCCCGACGAGCCGATAGTCGAAATCACAACCTCTGAGGAAAAGGAAATAGTACCGCAGACACCTGAGTATACCGAGTTTGAAAAGATTGTAGAAGCGCAGGACGGAGATTATTCGGGTGAGCAGAAGGAAGACTCAAAGCGTGAGGGTGCAAGCGACAAGAAGTATCTTACAGGCTTCAAGAATCCCGAAACTGACGGCTGGTCTGCAAAGGTAGAGTTACCGACAGACCAGTATTACAACATTTTATTTGTAATGGCATCGGGAAAGGATAAGCCAAAGACAAATATTGTTGTTGTCGACGGCGAACAGTACGGCGAAATCACTACCGATAAAAGCGGTAAATTCCAGGCACTCGGTTTTGATAATGTCTGGCTTGCAAAGGGCGAGCATACAATTGCACTTGAAATCAAGGACGGCGGAATTGACTTTGACTATATGGTAGTATCATCGAGCAGTACCGTTTCTGACCTTGACCTTACATATAAGACATTGCCTGCACTTTCAAACAAGAATGCAGATTTCAAGACCAGGGCGATTTATGAGTATCTCTCCAAGAATTACGGCAAGAGTATAGTAAGCGGTCAGTACGCAACAATCGGCACAAACGCAGAGCTTGAAGCAATTTATCAGACAACAGGTCACTACCCTGCAATAAGACTCGGCGATATGATTTCATATACATCAGAGGATACAATAGCCGCAGATATCGAGATTGCACAGCAGTGGGGCGAAAAGGGCGGACTTGTCAGCTATATGTGGCACTGGGCTGATCCTATGAATGAGCAGTATTACGCTAAGGATACAGACTTTGACGTTGCAAAGGCAGTTGCTCCCGCCGAGCTTAAGGTAGCACAGCTTTCCTACGACGAGCTCCAGAAGCTCTACGACGAAGGAAAAATCAGCGGCGAGTGCCTTACACTTATAAGAGATATCGACATTATTTCCGAGCAGTTCAAAAAGCTTCAGGAAAGCGGTATCACCATTCTGTGGCGGCCTCTCCACGAGGCAGGCGGCGGCTGGTTCTGGTGGGGAAAAGATGTCAAGTCCTATAAGTGGCTCTGGACACTTCTCTATGACAGAATGACGACATATCATAAGCTCAACAACCTCATCTGGGTGTGGAACGGACAGAACCCCGACTGGTACGTTGGCGATAAATACTGCGATATGATTTCAGCTGATATCTACGACGAAGCAGGTGCAAGCCAGCTTTCAGCCTTCCTGTCACTCAGAAGAATTAACGTAAACAAGCCTCTCGTACTCAGCGAGTGCGGAAGAGCACCTGATATACAGAAGCTTGCAGATGAAAAGACAATGTGGAGCTGGTTCGGAATCTGGAGCGGTGCGTATGTAATCGACAGCTTTGGCGCATACTCCGAGGAGTATATCACAAAGGACGAGATGATTACACTGTATTCCAATAACCTCGTAATCTGTCTTGATAAGCTTCCTGACTTTGACGAGCTTGCAAAGGAGCTTGAAGAGGCTCCGAAAAAGCCGGAGGAAGAAAAGCCTTCAGAGGATAAGCCATCGGAAGATAAGCCGTCGGAAGACAAAAAGTCTGACGACAGCTCTGAAAAAACTGAATAAATCATAATAAAAAGCTGCATAATAACTCATAAGAACCTAAAGAAGGCGGAGTGTGTTATGCAGCTTAGTAAATCTCAGTACACCCAGATGTATAAGGAAGCCAGCGAGGGAACAAAATCCTATCTTACAATACCCAAGGCATTTGTGATAGGCGGACTTATATGCACGTTTGGTGAGTTTTTAAGAAAGACCTTTGAAAATGCAGGGCTTGAGAATGAAAGTGCTTCTCTTGCGACCTCGGTAACGTTGATTTTTCTGTCGGCTCTGTTTACAGGCCTCGGACTTTACAGCAAGCTGGCAAAGCATGGCGGTGCAGGAACGCTTGTACCGATAACGGGCTTTGCAAACTCTGTGGTTGCACCTGCCGTTGAGTTCAAGTCTGAGGGATTTATCCTGGGACTCGGCGCTAAAATCTTTATCATTTCAGGCCCCGTAATTTTGTACGGAACGCTTGCGTCTGTGCTGTACGGAATAATATACTGGCTCACAAGCTGAGAAAATAAGGAGTAAAATTTATGCTGACAGAAATTCTATCAAGAGAAGAATGCGCAAAATGCAGAATATGCTGCTGCTTTGACAGCTATGATATCTGGGAAGCACCGGTTATTTCAAAGGAGCTTTCCGAAAAGATTAAAGACGATATAAACCCTGTGCAGGAGTTTGTTCCGAAGGGCGACAGCTTTGTTATGAAGATGCAAAGAGAGCAGGATGAGGATTTGTATTACTGCTCTGTTTTAGACCACAGCAAGGGCTGCCTTCTCAGCACAGAAAAGCCTTTCGACTGTAGCATCTGGCCGCTTCGTGTTATGAGATTTGAGGGGAAAAGAGTTATCGCACTTTCTCCCGTATGTCCTGTCGTTATAACAAGACCGATTGACAAGGTAGTGGCAGTTGCAAAGAAGCTCTCTGAGAGAATTTTCTCTGAAGCAGATAAAAATCCCGACCTCGTAAAGAATTACGAAGCCGGGTACATAATACTCTGTGTCGAAGGAGCATAAATCGCTACTTCACCGATACCTCGATAAGCTGAGCAATCTCCTCAGGTGTGCCGTCAGCGAAAACTGTAACTGATGCCGCATCTGAATAAACAGGCTCTCTGTCATTGTAACGCTTCTCAAGGCTTCCTCTGTCAGCACCCGAAGCAAGCGGACGGTTTGTGTCGCCGCAGATGCGTTCATAGCAGGTATCAAATTCAGCCTTTATATACACAACCTCGCCCTGGGCTTTTGCCGCAAGGGCGTTTTCTTTTCTTAAAACTGCTCCGCCACCGAGTGCGATAACGCAGTTTTCCTTGTCAGCAAATGACTTTATCGCCTTAGTTTCAAGGTCACGGAAGTAGCCCTCCCCATCCTGCGAAAAGATATCGGGAATGCTCCTGCCCTCATTTTTTACTATGTATTCATCAAGGTCGTAAAAATCCATATTCATATTCCTGGCAAGAAGCCTGCCGACAGTGGATTTTCCGCATCCCATAAAACCGCAAAGAAAAATATTCATTCTGATATTTCCTCCGTTACTTGTAGCTTTCTGTGACAATAGCCTCAACCTCGGAGATTATTGCGTCAACCTCTTCGGTGGTGTAAAAGTCGCCGTCCCAGATTTCGTGTGCCTTTACTGCCTGGTAAACAAGCATTGCCGCACCGCCCAGAGCTACCTTTCCCTGAGCCTTGAATTTCTTTACAAGCTCAGTTTCAACCGGGTTGTAGATTACATCAAAGCAGTATGCGCAGTTGTTTATAAGCTCGTCGCTTACAGGGCAAGCGTCAGCGTGAGGATACATACCCACCGGAGAGCCGTTAATAAGAAGGTCATAGCTACCTGAAACCTCGCTTGTAAGAGTAAGTGTAACGGCTGCATTCGGGAACAGCGAGAGAATGTCTTCCTTAAGCTTTGTTGCCGCATCGGCAGCCTGCTCAATGTATGCAATGGTAAGGTCAGCGCCGTGCTTTGCGCACTCAATAGCAATCATTCTTCCTACACCGCCGCATCCGATAAGGAGAACCTTCTTGTCAAGCGGCATACCCTTGGATTTTACCGAGAGCAAGAATCCGTCGCAGTCGGTGTTGTAGCCTACAGCGCCGTTTTCGGTGTTATCCACACAGTTTACAGCACCGTAAAGAGAAGCCGATTTATCGAGAGATGAAAGAAAAGGAATAATATCGCACTTGTATGGAATAGTAATATTGTAGCCATTGAGCTTTCTGAGAGTATCGTAAGCTGTGGAAAGCTCGTTTTCATCACACTCTAAAAGCCCGTAGTCACCGCATTTTCCCTTTATCTCGAAAAGTCTTTTGTGGATATAAGGGGAAAGAGAGTGCGGAAGGCTTTTGCCCAGAAGCTGGTAATTGGCAGACGGATTTGTAAGATTCATAATTGGTTCCTCCGAAAGTATGCAGGGTACTTGATTTTCAGTATAAATTATACTGATAGAATAAGCACTGTGCAAAATATATTATTTAAATCGACAAAATTGTAAAAAGGTATTGACGAAGCGGAAAAATGACTATATACTAAGTATGTAAGTTTAAAATGACAAATATTTAACTGGCAGGTGAAATGCAATGACAATCGATACCGTAAAGAATATCATAGCTGAACAGCTCGACCTGGACGCAGACGACATCACTATGCAGTCTTCTATTATGGAAGACCTCGGTGCAGATTCCCTCGATGTTGTAGAAATCCTTATTGCCTTTGAGGATGAATTTGATGTAAAGCTTCCTGAGGAAGAGGTAGAGAAGCTCAAGACAGTCGGCGATATCGTTAAGTATATCGAAGACAGAATGGCTGACTAAGCATAAGTTTTCAACCACAGATATCCTTTCGGACAAAGCCCGAAAGGATATTTTTATTTGTCATTATCCCTCGTATGGGCGTACTCTTAAGGTAACACCGATTTTTTCACAAAGTGCCCTTGAAGCCTCGATATCCTCTGCCGGGATAACGTCAACAACAGTCATCATGACAGAAGGTACATTGCCGTTGCAGGACTTTGCAAACTCAATCATTGCCTCGAAAGCATCATCGTAGATAGGTCTTGTAACAGCCATATAGCCTTCCTTTGTAGGTGAGTTAAGGCTTATGGATACTGTGTCAATTCTTCCTGCAAGGAGCTTTGCACAGCCGTTTTTCTCAGGATTGAGCTTATCGGCAAGACCGTTTGTGTTAAGCCTTGTAGGAGTCTTGCAAACGCTCTTTATATAGTCGCAGGCAGAAAGCAGGATATCAAACTCGTTTGTAGGCTCGCCGTATCCGCAGAAAATAATCTCCTCGTACTTACCTAAATCTCTGCCCTTAAGGTTTTCGATAACCTCCTCGGCAGTCGGCTGATGCTCAAGCCAGAGGCTGTCAGAGCCGTAAGCACCGTCACCGTTCTGTCTTATGCAGAAGGTGCAGGAGCAGGGGCATTTATTTGTAATGTTAATATAAAGCTTGTTTCCGATTTCATAGCTTATGGTCATCATAGTAGTTTCCTCCGAAAAAAGTGTTTTTGACTTTATTATTATAATCCCAGTCAGCATAAAAAGTCAAGGCAAAGAGGAAAGCTTTGTCATAACATAGGATTTGCACATTAAATTCTGTGTGCTATCATTAAATTATCACAATAAGACGTTAAAATACAGATAATGAAACAAACGCCGAAAGGCTGTTCATAAAGTATCCCCGGAAAGGAGAATCAGTGTCATGGATAACTTCCAGAATGGTTTTCAGAATAATCAGTTTAACAATCAGCAACCGCAGCATGAATACACCTACTACCCCGAGGGCAGTAAGCCGCCAAAGAAAAAGGGTAAGGTGCTTAAAAGACTTGCCGCAGTTGCGATAGGTCTTGTGTGTGTAGTAGCGATTGGTGCAACATCCATTTTCGGCTATACGCTCATTACAGGAAAAAATGCTTTTTCAAACGACGACGATTCCTCGAAGCAGACTGCCGCAGTCACCGAAAATACCGATGACAGCACAGCCGACGAAAGCCAGCCACAGCTTCCGAGCCGTGAGATACCGACACTCGAGCAGCTTGCAGCTCTTGAAAATGCACTTTCTGTTCCTGAGATAGTTCAGAAGGTTTCACCGTCGGTTGTAGGAGTTTCCTGCATTATGAATAACGGAACCGCTTCCGGTACAGGCTTTGTAATCTCCGAGGACGGCTATATCGTAACAAACTACCATGTTATTGACGGCGCAAGAGCTATCTCGGTAAGCTTTTCAATGGCAGTTGAAAAGGAAGAATTTGAGGCAACACTTATCGGCGGCGACGCACAGACAGATATCGCAGTGCTTAAAATCGAAAAGGATAATCTCGAGGCTGTAGAGCTTGGAAAGTCTGAAGAGCTTATCGTGGGCGAGCTTGCCATTACAATCGGCAACCCTCTCGGCAGCGAACTTTCGGGAACTGTAACAGCAGGCATTATCTCAGCACTCAACAGAAAGCTTACAATCGAGAACAGAGATATGACTCTCATCCAGACTGACGCTTCCATAAACAGCGGTAACTCAGGCGGCCCGCTTATCAACAGCTACGGCCAGGTTATCGGAATTACCTCCGCAAAGGTTTCTACAATCTACGGCGAAGGCCTCGGCTTTGCAATTCCTATAGATGAGGCACTCCCTATCATCAAAGACCTTATCGAGCACGGCTATGTCAAGGGAAGACCGATTGTCGGTATTACAGGCGAAACAATCAGCGACATCTACGCCGAGTATTACGATATTCCTAAGGGCTTTATTGTCCGTGACCTTACAAAGGGCGGCCCTGCTGAGTTTGGCGGAGTTAAGGTAGGGGATATAGTAATCGGTATCGAGGGTACCCTTATCGAAAGCATCGAGGAGTTCAACGAGGTGAAATCCGGCTACAAGGCAGGCGACACAATCACAATTTCCGTCTACAGAGATGAGCAGATTGTTGACATTGAGATTACTCTTGCCGAGGACACTTCTGCAAGAGATGAGGCTATGAAGAATCAGCAGAACAACAATAACGATTTGTATAACGATTTTTTAAGATAAATCCTCCAATAAGAAAAGACGCTTCGGAAAACTTCTGAAGCGTCTTTGTTTTATATTCCCTTGTAATCGCCTCTTGCAAAGGAAACACGGTAGCCTATTGACTCCATTTTTTCCTTTACCGAGATTACGCTCTGCGCACTCTCGTCGCCTGTGCAGATTTTGCCCTCGTAGAGCATATATTTCTTTCTCACCGAAAGCGGAGAGAGGTTTGGCATAATAACATTCGCACCCGCCAGCACTCCGATTTCTCTGCCCTTTGGATGTATCGTGCCAAGCGCAGTTGTGGCAGGGAGCAAAACATCAGGGAGCATTATTCTGACAAGGCTCAGAAGGAACACTGTCAGCTCAAAGCTTCCCCTTTGCATGTCACGAAAAGGAGTGTCCTTGTGCGGAATAAACGGCCCGATGCCAACCATCTGAGGCTTTAAATCATGAAGATACAGCATATCCTCCGCTAAGTTCTCAGCCGTCTGGTATGGTGCACCGACCATCATACCTGCGCCCGTCTGAAAGCCCAGCGACTTCAAATCCCGGAGACAACGCTTCCTCTCAGAAAGAAGCATTTTTTCGGGATGAAGAAGTGAGTAGTGCTTTTCGCTTGCCGTTTCGTGACGCAGAAGATATCTGTCAGCACCTGCCTGCTTGTATGCCTTGTATTCTTCGTAAGGCTTTTCGCCCAGAGAAAGAGTTACAGCACATTCGGGATACCGCTTTTTTATCTCCCTCACAATGTCGCAGACAACATCGCAGGTAAAGTGCATATCTTCTCCGCCCTGCAGAACAAACGTCTTAAAGCCTAAGGCGTAGCCCTCCTCACAGCATTCGAGTATCTCGTCATTTGTGAGTCGGTAACGCTGGGCGTTTTTGTTAGAGGCTCTTATTCCGCAGTAGTAGCAGTCGTTCTTGCAATAGCTTGATACCTCAATAAGCCCACGAAGATAGATATCCTTGCCGTAAATACTGTCGCAGATTTCTCTTGCAATCTTTGCCGCAAAGTCCATATCCTCTTTTGTGTATGAGGATAAAAGGAATGTGAATTCCTCTTTTGTCAGTACCTTTTCATTATTAAGCTTTTCAATAAGCTCTTTGCATTTCATTTTTCTCACCTATATATTTTCAAGACTCAAGGTCGCAATACCGTTAAGGCTCTCGTCTGCACGCTTCCCCGAGAGGTAGTCGTAATATCCCTGACAGCCAATCATAGCAGCATTGTCACCGCAGTATTTAAGCTCAGGCAGGTAAAGCTTTATTCCTCTCTTGTCGCATGCCTTCTGCATAGCCTCTCTTACACCGCTGTTTGCCGAAACGCCGCCTGCAACCGCAAGAGTAGTATGCCCCGTATGCTTAATTGCAAGCATGGTTTTCTTTACAAGAATATCGCAGACAGTTCTCTGGAAGGAAGCCGAAATATCATCAGCGTTTATCTCGATGCCCTTCTGCTGACTGTTGTGTACAAGATTTATAACTGCAGTTTTAAGTCCCGAGAAGCTGAAATCAAATTCACTTCCCGAAACCTTCGGCTCTGTGAATTTGTATGCGTCCGGGTTGCCCCTTTTTGCGGCAGCGTCGATGAATTTTCCGCCCGGGTATTCAAAGCCTATAGTCCTTGCTACCTTGTCAAAGCATTCTCCTGCCGCATCGTCACGGGTTCTGCCTATTACCTTGTAGGTGGTGTAGTCGGTAACCTCAACGATATGGCTGTGTCCGCCGCTTACAACAAGACAAAGATACGGCGGCTTAAGGTCGGGGTGGGAAATGTAGTTTGCCGCAATGTGTCCCGCAATGTGGTGAACGGGGATAAGCGGCTTGCCCGATGCGAGGGAAAGTCCCTTGGCATAGCTTATTCCGACCAGCAGAGCACCGATAAGCCCCGGGGCGTATGTGACAGCGATAGCGTCGATGTCGTCAAGAGTACACTCAGCGTCACCAAGTGCCTTTTTTACCACCCACGAAATATTTTCGCTGTGGCGGCGTGACGCAATTTCGGGAACAACTCCGCCGTACAGCTTGTGTTCGTCAATCTGTGTTGCGACAATATTTGAAAGCACCCTTGTGCCGTCCTCTACAATGGCGCAAGCTGTTTCGTCGCAGGAGCTTTCTATTGCAAGTATTCTCATAGTCAAAACCTTCTTTTCTATTTGAGTAGCCTTGTCATAAGACAGGCATTTTCCGTCGGCTGGCGGTAAAAATCCTTTCTCACGCCGACCTGAGTGTAGCCGAGCGAGCGGTAAAGGGAAATCGCTGCGCTGTTTGATTCCCTTACCTCAAGGGTAATGAACTCAGCATTTTCCGAGCAGGCACCGTGAAGACCTTCCATCAAGGATTTCCCGATTCCGAGCCTGCGGTATTTTTCGATAACGGCAACGTTATTTATATAGCATTCACCGCATATTTCCCTCATATCCGCAAAGCCTGCAATTTCGCCCGATATGTCGCAGACGAGAATTGTCGCCTGCGGATTTGAAAGCTCTGCAATGAACGACTGCTCGCTCCACGGCTCCGTGAAAGTATCCGCCTCTATTTTCGCAACAGCCGCAACATCGCTGCGCTCCATTTTTCTTATAATGTAGTCCATTTTATTCCTCCGAGGCTATGAGCGCCGAGTAGATGTCGCCCTTTGAAAAGCCTGTCAGCTTTGCAACCTGCTTTGCCGCATCGGATTTTCTCATTCCCTTGTCGGAAAGCTCCTTTGCCTGCAAAACCGCCGCTTCAAGCGTTACCGCCTCATCTGCCTGCTGAGTGTTTCCCTCAACGATAAGAACGTACTCACCCCTCGGCGAAACGGTCTTGTAGTACTCCACGGCCTCCGAGATGGTCATTCTTAAGACTTCCTCGTGAAGCTTTGTTATCTCACGGCAGAGTGAGATTTTTCTGTCACCGAAGTATTTTAGCATATCGCTCAGCGTGTCGCAGAGCTTGTGCGGAGCTTCGTAGAAAATAAGCGTGTCAGGAATTGAAGCCGCCTGACCGAGCTGCTCGTATCTTGAACGCTTTGACACCGACAAGAAGCCCTGGAATGAAAACTTTGCGGTGGAAAGCCCGCTGATTGCAAGTGCAGAAATTGCCGCACTAGGCCCGGGTACTACAACTACCTCAACGCCATGCTTGGCACAGTAGCGCACCAAATCCTCGCCTGGGTCTGAAATGCAGGGCATACCTGCATCTGTAACAATAGCGCAGTTTTCGCCGTTTAAAATTCTCGCCGTTATAACATCACAGCTCGGCTTTTTGTTATGCTCGTGATGACTTACAAGCGGTTTTTTTATTTCAAGATAGTTGAGAAGCTTTGCGGTAACTCTCGTGTCCTCTGCACATACAAAGTCAACGCTTCTGAGCGTCTCAACCGCACGGTAGGTAATGTCGCCTAAGTTTCCGATAGGCGTACCTACTACATATAGCTTTGCCATATTTTAATCCTTCCTCTCGCCAAGGGCAACAATTTCTTCAGCCATTCTTTCAAGCACAGAGTATTCTGTAAGGGTCGAACAGCCGTTTCTTATCGAGGCGGAATTCGGAAGCCCCTTGACGTACCAGATAACGTGCTTTCTCGCTTCTCTCATTCCGTGCTCTTCGCCAAGCTCCTCGCAGAGCATTTTTGCGTGCCTCAGCATCATTTCCATACGCTTTGCAAGCGGTGGCTCGGGGAGCACTTCTCCCGTTTCAAAATAGTGCTTTACTTGCTCGAACACCCACGGTCTGCCGTAGCTTCCTCTTCCTATCATAACAAGGTCGCAGCCCGTTTCCTTGTACATTCTCTCACAATCAAGCGCAGTCCTCACGTCGCCGTTTCCTATAACTATGCAGTTTACGCTCTGCTTGACCTTCTTTATAATATCCCAGTCGGCATTCCCGCTGTAAAACTGCTTTCTGGTTCTTCCGTGAACAGCAATCGCCGAAACGCCTGCCGCTTCAAGTCCCTGCGCAAATTCCACCGCATTTATGCTGTTTTCGTCCCAGCCACTTCTGATTTTCGCAGTAACGGGGCAGGAAGCATTTTCAACAACAGCCTTTGCGATTTTGTAAGCCTCGTCGGGATTCTTCATAAGTGCACTGCCTGCACCGTTATTTACAACCTTCGGAACCGGACAGCCCATATTTATATCAATCAAATCGGGAGAGAATTTTGAAAGCATACCTGCAGCTTTGCCCATAAACTCGGCATCCTCACCGAAAAGCTGAATTGCCATCGGACGCTCCGTGTCGGTAATAGTGCAGAGTGTGTCGGTCTTCTTGTCGCCGTAGCAAAGTCCCTTCGAAGAAACCATTTCGCTCACAAGAAGCGACGCTCCGTGCTCCTTGCAAAGCGTTCTGTAAACCCTGTCCGCAACCGAAGCCATAGGCGCAAGTGCCGCAGTTTTTTCAATTGTAACATTTCCGATTTTTATTGTAGAAATCTTTTCTGACATATACTCACCAATCTAATAAACAGTTATAATTATTGTACCACATTTTTGCGTATTTGTCCATAATCAGCAGTAAACAACGCACAGCAGAATGAATTTCTTTCCCTTGTCCGCAAGCTCTATCCGAAGCTTCCTTGATTGCGATTGCTTGCTGTCCGCAATAACCTCGATAACGGGATTATGCCAGCCAAAAAGCGAGTAAGCGTCAATTTCGCAGGTTTCATTGCCGTCCAGAGATGCAAGAGCCGTGCCGAAGCCCTCGTCATTTGATGAAACATATACGCACGCCGCCCATGAGCAGTCAAGCTCTGCCTCAAAATATCCCTTCTCCGCAGCCTCTAGGCAGGAGTCAAAGTAGAAAAGCCATTCCTTCTTTTCTGTAAAATCGGTTTTGTAGTCCTTGCAGATTTTAAGTTTTTCAAGCCTTGCCGAAAAGAGCGGTGAGGGGAGTATTGCTTCGCCCTGCGGTATCTGTGAAAGCCTTTCGATTGCCTTTATAACGCAGTCTGCAATCAGCCTCGAGCCGCCCTCGTCAGGGTGCCCCTCATCAACAGAGTAGTCCGACCAGTTAAGCTTATCCCCGAAAAGCGGATATACCGACTCTGTTATGTCAACGCACAGTAGCCCGTAGTGGGTGCATATTTCTCTTATCATAGGTGCGCAGGTGTGCCCACGGCTTGTGCAAACGCACACGGGAACAACGACAGGTGCCTTTTCAAATGCCATAAGCTTTCGCACCAGCGATTCAAAGCTCTCTGCACTCTGCCTGCTCATTGCGTCATTTATTGCGTATTCAACAAAAACAATATCAGCTTCAAAATCCCTGACCTTCATTTCAGCACCTACAAGCCCCATAAGACTTGTAGTCCCCGAAATGCCGAGATTCAATATCTCAGAGCCGTTATACCTTTCGGAAAGGTATTCGCCCACAAGCTCGGGGAACGCTGTAATTTTCTCCAACCTGCCGGGGCAGTATCCAAAGGTGACAGAACCGCCTAAAAATGCCGCCCGTAGCGATGATTTTCCCATAATGCCACGGGTTGTGTTTCCGACAACGCTCTGAGAGGTTACTTTATCGTAAAGCTTTTTGCCCAGCTTATTTTCTATAGTCATAAAATCCTCCTATACACGCCATGTGCCGATGTCAACGAGATTTTTCAGAGTAAGGCTGTATTGTGCAGCGGCGTTTGAAAAATAGCTGTTTTTTCTCGAAACAAGCGAAATATTTTCGCTTACGCTTTCGCTGTCGATGAGATAGTAGCAGGGGTGGGAATCGTAGTTTCCGAATCTTATGAGGGTGTCTGGAATAAGCGCCGCACCGAAGCCCTCGTTCACAAACGAAAAGAGCGTTTCAAGCGTTCTTGCCTTCATTGCAACTCTTGGCACAAAGCCACCCTCTTCGCATACCGCTGCAAGCCTGTCCTCGCCGAATTCGCCTCTCTCGGTTACAACAAATGACAAGTCTGACAGCTCAGCGGGAAGTATTGCCCCGGCTGTAAGATACTTCATGCTTTGCTTTCTTATGTCCTGAGCCGAGAGTGTGCAGTCGGAGAACTTCTCATTGAAAGGGTGCGACCTAGGCACCGCAAGCAAAAGGCTTTCCTTTGCAAGTGCCTCTGCGTGGAAATGCTTCTTGTCAAAGCTGCCCGTTCCTACAAACACATCAAGCTGACCTTCCTTTATAAGCTTTAAAAGTCTTTCACTCGAGTCCTCGATAACGCTTACCTCGACATCAGGGTAGGAAAGTCGGAATTTCGCAATGCTCTTTGCTAAAAGACAACCCGTGCGGAAGGAGCTTGCCCCTATAGTGAGCGTTCCCGAAACGGAGCTTTCAAGGTCGGATATTCGGTTTTTCATATTGTCCTCAAGCGACTTTATCTGCCTTATCGTATCTACAATGATTTTTCCTGCCGCAGTAAGTCTTATAGGACTTCGGCTTCGGTCGAAAATTTCCGTGCCGAGAGCCTTTTCAATCGCAATGATGCTCTGGCTGAGCGACGGCTGTGTAACATAAAGCTTCTGAGCCGCCTTCGAAAAGCTCTGTTCCTGCACAACCGCAAGAACATAATCCATCTGTTGAGAGGTCATAGTCTTCTCCTTATGAGTTATTAGTCTGAACTTATAATAGTTATTATAACATAACTATTTGCTTATTTCAACAGGCTGTGGTACAATATTTATGTAAGTAAAAACCCCGTAAATCAAGGGAGGTATATTCTATGAAAACAAAGAGATTTTTAGCAATGATTTGTGCACTCGCTCTCTCAGCAGGAATGCTCACTTCCTGCGGCTCAGATGACTCATCCGCTTCATCTTCAAAGGCAGACGGCGGCTCATCGGTTACAGACAGCATCGTGCAGGACAGCTCAGAGGAGGAAAAGGATTTGGGTAACACAGTAGCACTCACAGCAGAAAACGTAAAGCTTGTCGGCAGAACATGGCTTTCCGACGATACACTCTGGCTCGCACTTTCAGGAGCAGGTGTCGAATTTGAATACACAGGCAAGAAGCTCGATATCACAATCGCAGGCGACAGTGTTGCTACCTCGGGTAGTGCCGACAACCAGGCACGAGTTGCAATCTACGTTGACGGCGAAAGAGTAATCGACGAGATGATTGACAGCGCAGAGGAAACCTTCACAGCCTTCGAAAGCGCTGAGGCAAAGACAGTAAACGTAAAGATTATCAAGCTTTCCGAGTGTGCAATGTCAACCTGCGGTATTAAGGCAATCACAGTTGCAGAGGGCGAAACAATCAAGCCTGCACCGAAGAAGACTCATACAATCGAATTTATCGGCGACTCTATTACCTGCGGATACGGCGTAGACGACGAGGTTAAGGAACACCACTTCTCCACAAAGACCGAGGACGTTACAAAGGCTTATGCCTACAAGACAGCTCAGGCACTCGACGCTGATTACAGCATGTTCTCAATAAGCGGTTACGGTATCATTTCCGGCTACACAAACGGTGACGAGCCTGTTTCCGCACAGACTATCCCACAGTATTATGAGAGCCTCGGCTTCTCCTACGGTGCGTTTGCGTCTACAACAACTCCTCATTCGCTTGAGTGGGATTTCAAGTCCTTTGAGCCTGAAGTTATCGTAATCAACCTCGGCACAAATGACGCAAGCTACACAAAGGCTTATACTGACAGAAGAGACCACTACAAGCAGGCATATATCGATTTTCTCAAGCAGATAAGAAAGAATAATCCGAATGCTACAATCTTCTGTACACTCGGAACAATGGATAACACACTCTGCCAGCGTATGGCTGAGGCGGCAGCAGAGTATTCAGCAGAAACAGGCGACGACAAGGTTTACTATGTACTGTTTGACCTGCAGAACGGCGCTGTTGACGGATATGCAGCCGACTGGCACCCAACTGAAGCTACTCATCAGAAGTCTGCCGATAAGCTTGTGGCAGAAATCAAGACAGTAATGGGATGGTAGTATTATGACAAGAATTAAAAGAGCAGTGCTTATTGCACTTACAGGAGGAATACTTATGTCAACAGGTTGTTCAGGTGCAGATTCTTCGAGCGTTGCAGACAGCAAGGCTGATACCGAAACCACAACTACAACAACAGCTCCCGAGTCCTCAGAGCCTGAAGTAACTACAACTACTTCATTTACATTCACAGAGGCACAGCTCAAGGAGCCTTCCGAGTACGGAAAGGTTATCGCTCTTACATTTGACGACGGCCCGAATACAACTACAACAAACGCAGTTCTGGACGTTCTCGAAAAGTATGACGCAAGAGCTTCCTTCTTCCTTATCGGAAACAATATCTCCGAGGATTGCCACGACGTTATGAAGAGAACAGTATCTATGGGCTGCGAAATCAACAGCCACTCGCTGACTCATTCTTATATGAATGCAATGTCCGCTGATGAAATCAAGGCAGAGATGGACGCTACAGCAAAGCTCATCAAGGACGTTATCGGTGTAGAGCCTAAGTTCTTCCGTCCGCCTTATATCGCAGTAAATAACACAATGCACGACAATATCGACCTGCCGTTTATCAACGGCTACGGCTGTAACGACTGGAGCTCAGCAGTTACAGTTGAGCAGAGAGTTGAAAAGACACTCAAGCAGGCAAAGGACGGAGCAATCATTCTTCTCCACGATGCTGCCGGAAACTATCAGACAGTCCAGGCTCTCGAGCAGATTATTCCAGCACTCCAGGCTGAAGGCTATGAGCTTGTAACTCTTACAGAGCTTTTCCACGCAAAGGGCGTTGACCCTACCAAGGCTGAGTATACAGTATATTCCAACGCTCTGCAGACAACAAACTGGTAAGAGAGTATGTAATCGTTTTATTAAAATTATAATCTGTAAACTGAAAGGTGCAGCGTTCTTTCGTTGCACCTTTTTTAATTTATATGTGCAGATTTTTTACAGTAAACACGAGGATTTGACATTTTTGCTGTTGACAACTAAAGAAATATAGTGATATACTGTTGATGTAAGTATATGAAAATCCAAAGGGAGGAACCCGACGTGAAAATCAAGCTTTTGTTTTTGTCGCTTGTTGCCGTTGCGGCAATGTCGCTCAGCGCCTGCTCGAATACAGATTCAAGCTCTGACGTAAGCATTCCCGACAGCAGTAATGCAGAATCCATAATAACGACTACTACCACCACAACAACTACTACAACTACCCCGAAGCCGGAAGAAACTCCTACCGAAACTACTACCACAACAGAAGCTTCGCAGTCGGAGCAGACATCGGTTACAACAACTACCACAACCCCTGAAACCACCACTACAACAAAAACTTCCGAGGAAACAAAGAAAACTACTACAACAACCACCAAAAAGCCGACTACCACAACTAAGGTAACTACAACCAAGAAGCCTACCACCACAACAACTACCACCACCGCAATCAAGGCTGACCCTATCTATGAGGAGTACGGCCACGATGGTGTAGCAATTGAAAAGTTCAAGACAAGAATTGATAAGAACACTCAGATTCCTGTTATCAATATCTCAACCAAGGACTCGAAGCAGATAGTGTCACTTGAGAATTATGTTGACTGTATCGTTGACGTTTTCAGCTGTGATGAGGAGTTTAAGATGTCCGCAACAAAGGCAGGAGTAAGAGTAAGAGGAAATTCCTCTGCATTCTACGGCGACGTTGCACAGATTCTCAAGAACCAGGTGCCTTACCGTATCAAGTTTGAGAAAAAGCAGAATATGCTCGGACTCAACGACGGAGCAAAGTGCAAGAGCTGGGTTCTTTTAAAATCCAACTGGAACGTTATCGCTGATTACCTCGCCTTCAAGCTGGGTGATAAGATTGTCGGAGAAACTAACTTCTGCTCTGATTGTACCTTTGTGCATGTGTATGTAAACAAGGCCTTCAAGGGAGTGTACCTGCTCTGTGAGCAGACCCAAGTTAACGAAAACCGTGTAGATGTGACAGAGCCTGAGTCTAATTACAAGGGAACAGATATCGGCTATCTTGTTGAAATAGACAACTATGCCGAGGAGCCGTTCTTCGATGTCAACTATGCAAACGCAACAATGACAGATATCCAGGGAACTACAAGAAAGTTTGAAGCTGCACAGTACTCAATCAAGAGCGATATCTATTCTGATGCGCAGAAGCAGTTTATTTCAAAGTATATAAATGGCGTGTTTGAAATAATGTATGAGGCTTGTGAGAACGAGAATTACCTCACCTTTGACGAAAACTATAACCTCGTCAAGGCTCCGTACTCTAATGCAAAGGATACTATTGCGGCAGTTGCAGATATCGACTCTATCGTAAACTCATATATACTCGAAGAAATCTGCTGTGACAATGACTGCGGAGAAGGAAGCTTCTTTATGTGCGTTGACTTCTCGAAGGACAGCAAGTATCAGAAGCTCACCTTCACAGCTCCTTGGGACTACAACTGGGGCTATGAAGACAGAGTAAAGGGTAAGTACCACGCAGCCGCATTCAATCAGTCAAGCTTTGTAAACCAGTACGGCGACAGAACAAATCCTTGGTTTGTGCTTCTTATGACAGAGGATTGGTTCCAAGACCTCGTAAAGGCAAGATGGAACGAGGTATACACAAGCAAGGGACTTATCGGTATTACAAAGGATGCCAAGGCTCTTTGCGAAACCTACTTTGATGACCTTTCCAAGAAGCAGGAGTACGCTCCGTACAGCGGAATGGACCTCGCAGACTGGGTTCTCGAAAGAATGAAGTGGCTCGATAAGCAGTGGGGCTAAATATAATAGTAATGGACACCGGCAGAAATGCCGGTGTCTTTTTTATGACATTTGTCATATTAAAGTTGTGATTTTTTTCACTTACAAAAACGTTTAAGCGGTGCTATAATGAGAGCATAGAAAAATTGGAGGGAAAACAATATGAGTACACCCGTTGTTAAAATCGAAAACCTTGTAAAAAGATATAAGGAGCTTATCGCCCTTGACCACTTCAGCCTTGAAATAGAAGAAGGCGAAATCTTCGGACTTTTAGGCCCTAACGGCTCAGGCAAGACAACTACTATAAACTGCATGCTTTCACTTCTTTCATACGATAAGGGTGAGGTCGAGATTTTCGGAAAGAAAATGTCGCCAGATAACTACGAGGTGAAAAAGGATATCGGCGTTGTAATGCAGAATGTCGCAGTGTTTGACGAGCTTACAGTGTATGAAAATATCGACTACTTCTGCGGACTTTATATAACCGACAAGGAGAAAAGAGCAAAGCTTGTTGAGGAAGCAATCGAGTTTGTAGGACTTGAGGACTTCAAGAAGTTCTATCCTAAAAAGCTTTCAGGCGGTCTCTTGAGAAGACTCAACATCGCCTGCGGAATTGCACACAAGCCAAGACTCATCATCTTCGACGAACCGACAGTTGCAGTTGACCCACAGAGCAGAAACAAGATTTTAGAGGGTATCGAAAGACTCAACCGTGAAGGTGCAACAGTAATCTACACCTCGCACTATATGGAAGAGGTAGAGCAGATTTGCACAAGAATCGCTATTATGGATAAGGGCAAGTCAAGAGCAATCGGCACCAAGGACGAGCTCAAGAAGCTTATCCGTAACACCGAAACAATTTCGATAGAAGTTGCAAAACCGTCAGATGATGATATGAAGGAAATCTCTTCGCTCCCGCACGTTTACGAAACAGCATATGAGAACTCAAAGCTTGTTGTCAGATACAGCGGCGGAAAGCATAACCTTATCAGACTTATGAATCTTCTTTCAGACAAGCAGTACAATATGGGAAGAGTTTACTCAGAGATTCCTACACTCAACGACGTGTTCCTTGAGATAACAGGAACAGCACTCAGAGACAGCGAATAACGGAGGATGAATATGTTTTTTCATAAGTATAAATACGGCCTTCTCCAGACGATAAGAAATAAAGAGCTTACCTTCTGGGCACTCGGCTTCACAATAATTCTCGGTACGCTTTTCTATGCTGCATTCGGAAATGTCTATGAGAATGATGATATTTTCGAGGCAATTCCCGTAGCTGTAGTTGAAAACGTCGGGGACGACGGCTTTATGCAGCTTCTCACAGAGCTTTCACAGGGCGAGGATAAAATGCTCGTTGTGAATAAAACCGACAGGGAAAAGGCAGAGGAACTGCTCGGTAACGGCGATGTCGAGGCAATAATAACTGTCGATGAAAGCATCGCTCTTTCAATCAACTCAACCTCGGACAGCATAAGCGTCAGCATCGTAGGCTCAATTGTAAATGAGTACAACACAAAGTCTGCACTCTTTGAGGAAATCGCAAAGACAAATCCCGAAAAGCTCCCTCAGGCAATCGAGGCTATGAACGTAAACATCGACAACGTAATAAAGGAGCATAAGCTCACAGATGCGCCGATGAATCCGTACACAGACTATTTCTACAACCTCATCGCAATGGGTATTCTGTTCGGTTCAACCTTCGGTATGACTATCGCAATCAATTCTCAGGGCAACCTCTCGGCAATCGCCGCAAGAAAGTGCGTGTCACCTGCGAAAAAGTCGATGTCAGCCATTGCAGATATCTTAGCAGCAGTAACAATTGTGTTCGCTTGCTCGGTAATTACAATACTCTATGTAAAGTATGTGCTCGGCGTAGAGCTTGGCGACAGACTCGGAATGTATATCTTAACAGCACTTTTCGGAAGCATTATGAGCGTTTCACTCGGCTATGCAGTGGGCTCTGTCGGTTCAATAGGCGAAAAGGCAAAGGGAGCAATCCTTCTTACTGTCACACTTCTGGGCGGTTTCTTAAGCGGACTTATGTCACACGGTATGAGACAGATTGTTGAATCAAAAGTACCGTTTATAAACAGAGTAAACCCTGCAGCGATTCTCACAGACGCATTTTTCTCACTGACCGTTTACCCGCATTACGACAGATATATAAGAAGCATCATCGGTATGGCAGTAATTACTGTTATCTGCACAGTTGCAGGAATCATTATGACAAGGAGGAAGAAGTATGCAAGCCTTTAATCTGGCATTCAAGATACTTAAGAAGAATCTCGGTGCAGTTTGTATGTACTTCGGAATCTTCTTTACAATGGTTATTCTTATGACAAAGTTCAACCCGACAGATGCATTTACTACAACAAAGCTCACAATCGCAGTCAGAGACCTTGACAACACAACCGCTTCTCAGATGCTCGTTGAGTGGATTGGCGAAAACCACGACGTAGCTGAGGCAGATTTTGACAACGAGGACGAAATGCTCGCCAGCCTCTATTACAAAGAATATGACTACGCTATCACTATCGACAAGGGCTTTTCCGAAAAGCTCGCAAACGGCGAAACCGACGGACTCTTTACAGTATCCACTTCGCCGGTAAGCTACACAACAGCCTTCTTCGATTCACAGCTCAGCTCATTTGTTTCAAACGTAAACTGCTATGTGGCAGGCGGCTTTGATGTAGATGAGGCAGTGTCAAAGACTGCTCAGAGCGTAACAGCCGCTGCTGATATCAACAGTCTCGACGGCAACGAGGAAAGTCCTGACGCTTTCGAGTATTACAGATTCTTAGGATTTGTCCTTGTAGTAATAATGATATCCGCACTCTCCGCTGTCCTTATGACAATGTTCAAGAAGGAGGTTCTCGCAAGAACCTACTGCAGTACAGTTTCAGATACAAAGTACGTTATGCAGGTTATCCTTGCCTGCTCAGTGATAGCCCTTGGAATCTGGCTGTTCATCGTTGCTGTTTCTATGGTGTTTGACCCTCAGACAGTATTCAGCAGGACAGGTGTACTCATTATCATCAACAGCTTTGTTTATATGATAATCACAGTTGAAATCTCAGTCGTTATCGCCCTGCTCGTCAAGAACCGCTCCGCTGTCGATATGTGCTCCAATGTAATCGGCCTTGGTATGGGGTTCCTCTGCGGAGTGTTCGTTCCTTCCTTTATGATGGATGAATCCGTCCTTATGGTCGGAAAATTCTTACCGGCATTCTGGTATAACCGTGCCCTCGAAATCGCAACTTCAAGCTATGAGCAGATTTATAACGCAAAGGACTTCGCAACCTGCATAGGCGTCCAGCTCCTTTTTATAGTAACTCTTATGGCAGCAATCTTAGTTGTTATCCGCTCCAAAAGACAGCAGAAAAGCCTGTAATCATGTTGTTGAGGAAAACCCTTTTGAAAAATCGGTTATTCCTCAAACTCCTTTCCTAAAACTTTTGTAATTTAATTTCAGCCCCATAGGGTACTAATCAAAGAGAAGTTTCTAAAATTCTCGTGATTGTGATAGGTACCCTATGGGGCTGAAATCATATAAAAGTCTTTGTAAGGGGGCTCGGGGGATAAACTTTCTTCAGAAAGGTTTCCCCCGAAAACATACATAAACAGCGGTGTTGAGGGGTGGACTGTAATTTTCCAAAAAAATTTTTAAAAAAGGGGTTGACAAGTGTGTATATAGGTGATATACTGTATATACAGCATATACACAGTAGCACAACTCAAACTACGCTAAAGTAAATCGTATTGACGTTTTGCATAATACTGATTCCCGGTGAAGCGTGATTTTAACATAATCGCTGAATCGAAGAGCAAAATTGTCAAAAAGGTTGAAAACGGCTGTGCAGTGTGTTAAAATGTTAAAGTATCCTAATAAAATTTTGAGGGGGAAATATAATGGCTAAGGTTCTTGAAGTAAAAGAACTTTCAAAGCAGTACAAAAAAGGCGTGTATGCAGCCGAGAAGGTAAGCTTTGATATCGAAGAAGGGGAAATCTTTGCACTCATCGGTCCTAACGGTGCAGGCAAGACAACAACAATCAGAATGATATCTACACTTCTTAAGGCAACAGAGGGCGATGCTGTAGTCGCAGGGCACAGCATTCTCACAGACCCTAAGGGCGTAAGAGAGTGTATTACATATCTTCCTGACGAGGCAGGTGCCTACAAGACAATGACAGGTACACAGTACCTTGAATTTATGGCAGGTATTTTTGCACCTGACAAGAACGCCGCAAAGGAATATGTAAAGAACGCAACTGAGATGTGCGGACTCGGCGACAGACTTTCCGATAAGATTGGCAGCTATTCAAGAGGTATGATAAGAAAGCTCCTTCTTTCAAGAGCTGTAATGTCAAGACCGAAGCTTGCAATCTTAGACGAGCCTACAAGCGGACTTGATATAATCAATGCACTTGAAATCAGAAGAATGATTAAAGACCTTGCCGCAAAGTATGGTATGAGCTTTCTGCTCAGCTCCCACAATATGCTTGAGATTGAGTTTGTAAGCGACAGAGTGGGAATTATCGCAAAGGGACATCTTCTTGAGCTCGGAAAGCCAAACGAGCTTAAGGTAAAGCACAACGTTGGCAATCTTGAAGAAGTATTTGAAAGGGTGGTGAAGAGCAATGAAATTTCTGACCTTGCTTAAGAAGGAGCTTCGTGAGCTTCTTACCTTCACAACACTTTTGACACTCGTCGGCTCAATGGTGCTTCTTATTGCACTCGGCGGAGTAATGGACACAGCCATGGAAGAAGCAATTGACTCCAAGGGCGAAATCAATATCTGCGACCGTGACAACAGCGAGTTTTCCAAGGCTGTAATCGAGTCACTCAAGGTAGCTGAATATGACGTAAAAATCGTTGAGCTTAAAGACGGCGACTATGCACCTCAGCTCGAAGAGCTTGAAATCGGTTCTGTTGTAATTATCCCTGATAACTTCTCCGAGAGCCTTGAGAACGTCCTCGCAGGCACACTCAACAGCGAAGGAAAAATTGATCCGGTTGACGTTGAGTACGTTTCAAAGATGACATCTCTTTCCGCAATGAGCAATGTTGACTCAGGCTCACAGATGGCACTTTCAGCTATCGAAGCTGCTGTAAAGTCAGTTGTGTACGCAAACAAGAATATGTCAATGGCTGAAATCGAGCTTATCGAAGCTCCCGTAAACCTCGTTGAAACAACAGTAGTAGGAGATAAGCAGGCTGAGGCTTCCTCAATGCTCCTTTCTTCCTACAGCATGATGACAGGTATGGTAGTACCTATCGTAATCTTTGTACTTATCATATATTCATCACAGATGATTATGAACGCAATCGCTACCGAGAAGATTGACAAGACACTCGAAACACTCCTCACAGCACCTGTTTCAAGACTTTCAGTGCTTATGGCAAAGATGGTTGCAGCAACAATCGTTTCCGCACTCTTCGCAGTTGCATTTATGATAGGCTTTGACAGAATGATGGGCGGTATGACAGGTATGGTTTCCGGCGAAATCGACTCTGCTGTTATCAGCGAGCTCGGACTTAATATGTCAACAGGCGCTTACGTTCTCCTCGGAATTCAGATGTTCCTCTCACTGCTTATCACACTTGCAGTTTCACTTATCCTCGGCGCACTTGCAAAGGACGCAAAGTCCTCGCAGACACTTATGCTCCCTATCATGGGTATGGCAATGGTTCCATATATGCTCTCAATGTTTGTAAGCATCAACGATATGGGCGCAGCAAAGTGGATTATGTATGCAATCCCATACACACATACATTTATGGCACAGGAAAATGTCATCTTCGGTAATATGCCACTTTACTTCGGCGGACTTATCTACCAGGTAATTCTTCTTGTAATCTGTATGACAGTCGCTGTAAGACTGTTTATGTCCGATAAGCTTTTCACTATCACATTCAACTTCGGTCAGAAGAAAAGCAAGTACGCAAAGAAGAAGTCATTATTTTCTAAGTAAAGGAGAAAACCACTGATGCTTAAAAGATTACTTACAATCGCAGTTACACTGGCACTTTGCCTTACATACACTGCCTGCTCCGAGGACAGCTCCTCTTCGAAGGACAGCTCTTCAAAGGCTGATTCCTCGGTAGTTGACAGCTCTGTACCGGATTCTTCCGCAGCAGACAGCTCTGAACCGGATTCATCTGTACCGGACAGCTCCGAGCTGGAGTCGTCAGTGCCTGACAGCTCTGAGCCTGAGTCTTCTGTTCCGGACAGCTCTGAGCCTGACGCACCGACAGAGGAAGAGTCAGATATTACCCCTGCAATGTGGACTGCAACCACAAAGAGCGGAGAAACTATCTACTTCCTCGGCTCTATGCACGCTTTGAGCGATGACTGCTACCCACTCCCTGACGAAATCTGGAACGCATACAACAGCGCAGATGCTCTCGCTGTAGAGTGCGACATTATCACAGCCGCACAGGATATGGAGCTTCAGCTTGATATGGTTTTCGGTATGATGTACCAGGACGGCTCCAAAATCCAGGACCACATCGAGCCCGAGCTTTTTGAGAATATGAAGTCGCTTCTTGATGAAAAGGGTATGTACCTTTCATTTTACGAGGTATATAACCCGATTATGTGGTCAACCCTCGTTGAAGAGGCTATGATGCAGGATGCAGGTCTTAAGTCTGAACTTGGTATCGACGGTATTCTTATCCAGAAGGCACACGACGAAAACAAGACACTTATTGAGCTTGAAACTGTAGAGTCGCAGATGGATATCCTTTATGGTCAGCCTGACGAGCTTAATGTGTTTATGCTTGAAGGCTCCGTAATGTACTTTGAGGACCAGGTTGAGCTTCTGAAGGAAATGTACGAGTGCTGGAAGAAGGGTGACCTTGAAGGACTTATGGCAATCGACGAGGCTGAAATCGAAGACGAAGACGCTGAGGAAATCCCTGCCGACCTCCAGAAGATGATTGACGACTACAACTACCAGCTTATGGACGCAAGAAATGCAGGCATGGTTGAGAAGGCAATCGAAATGCTCGAAGGTGACCAGAGCGTGTTCTACGTTGTAGGTGCAGCACACTTCGGCGGCGAAACAGGACTTTTAGAGCAGCTTGAAAAGGCTGGCTATACACTCGAAAGAGTACAGTATAACTAAAACATAAATCCCCTCCGCAATAAAAAGCCCGTAGAAGAATTAACTTCTACGGGTTTTGTGTTTAAAAAATATTACATCTGGTTCTGCTGGAGCATCATCTGCTGTTGCTGGAGCATCATACGCTCACGCTCCAGACGCTCGCTGATGAGGTCGATGATAAGTTGACGGTATTCAGCTGTAAGCTCTTCGGTAGCGGAGATAGGATACTTCTGAGCCATCTGGTAGAAGATACCCTGAACAGTCGTCTCGCTGCACTCGGTGCAGGTAGCACAAACCTGTGTAAGCTCCTTGAAGCACTTCTTGGAAAGTGAGTTTGTCATAGGCTTGAACTTCTCTTTAAGCTCCTTGAACTGCTCCTTTGTGATTTCTCTGCCCTTTTCACAGCCCGGGCAAGCGATGAAGTAGCCCTTTGTCTTCTTGAAAATAGGGATGTAGCTGATGTGTACTCTGAAAACAAGCTTTGAAAGATATTCAGGCTTGAAGCTTCCGCAGCTGGGACACCACTGATATCCCATAATCTGCTTCTTCTTGAGTACGTTACCCCAACCGTAAACTATTGCTGCCATAAGTATTTCCTCCCAATAAAACTATTTCAGAAATTCAGTCAGAGCATCATCGCTCCATACCTGAACCTCAATATATCTTTCAGGACCCAAATCTCCCTCAGCATTCCATTCCTGCGGAAGACCGAACTCCTCAATGACCTTAAGGATTTCCTCGTAGGTGTAAAGCTTACCTCTGTACGGACGGTCGTTATCATCTGTAAGAGGTCCGAAGTTCTGTGACATATCTCCGTATGTGAAGGTGATAGTGGATTTATCAAACTTTTCGATAGGAATCATAACGAATGCGCTGTTCTGATACCACTCGCTCAGCCACTTGCAGTATTCCACGACCATATAGTGCGGCGAGGTACGCTTTGGCTTTCCGCCCATCTCGATAAACTTTTCATAAGCCATCTTTTCATACTGCCTGCGTCTTTTCATATAAAGCACATCTCGCTGTGCAGGCTGTGAATAAGGTCTTGACTCACGCATATCGAGCAGGATTTTCCTTGCCTCATCGTCCGAAAGGTCGGAAAGATTCTTAAACGGCCCTATCGTCTTGTCATAATAGTGATAAAGATAAATTGCCATAATAATGCTGTCTCCTAATGTTTCTCTAATTGCCATTATAGCATTTCACTTTAGTAAAATCAAGTGTTTGTTTGAAAGTTTGACAATTTCCTCAGTAAACAAATTTTTAATAAGCCGTATTTAGCAATTTTTTTAAAAACTATTGTGCTTTTCAAAAAAAGGTAGTATACTTTACTTAGCAAAATATAACTTGAAGAGGTGTAATATATGAAGGACGGATTTGTGAAGGTAGCATCGTGCAGCCCGAAAATCAAAGTCTGCGATGTAAAAAACAACGAAGCCGAGATTTTAAATCAGATTTTACTTGCAAGCGGCGAAGGCGCAGTTGTAATAGTTTTTCCGCAGCTTTGTCTTACAGGTGCAACCTGCGGAGATATGTTTTTCTCGGATACTCTTCTGCGTGAGAGTATGGAGTCGATTAAAAGACTTGCAGATGCTTCAAAGGATATAAATGCAATCATCGCAGTAGGTATGCCCGTAAAGGCTAAGGGCAAGCTGTACGATTGCGTGGCAGTTTTGTGCAAGGGCGAAATCCGTGCATTTGTCCCAAGAACAATGCCCGACGATAAGCTCTCAAGATGGTTTGAGTGCTACAGCGGCGGCTTTGAGGCAATCGGCAGCGAGCAGATTCTTATGACTCAGACAGTGTTTGAGTGTGAGGAGCTTGACGGGCTGAAAATCGGCTTTGAGGTAGGTTCTGATGCAAGTATTATGTCGGGCGTTTGTACAAAGCTTGTGTCACTCGGCGCAACTGTGATATGCAATTGTTCAGCAGAGCCGGAGCTTGTCGGCAAGGATAAGGCGCTTAGAAAGCACCTGCTTACAGTTTCAAAGGAGCTTATCTGCGGATATATCTATGCAGGCGGCTGCGATGGCGAATCTACTACTGACTGTGCGTATGGTGCAACAAGAATAATCTGCGAAAACGGCAGGGAGCTTGCATCGTATGATGGCTTTATAAGCGGCGTTAAGGTTTCTGAGATTGATATAGACGCAATTGAAGCTTTACGAAGAAGGACCGGTCTTTTCTCCTCAACGAGCAGAGAGGACGGGGGAATGTTCCCGATGGCATTTTCTCTCGATGTTGCGGAAACTGCCCTTACAAGACCAATCGCAAAGAATCCGTTTGTCCCCGATGACAGCGTAGACAGAATGATAAGATGCAAGGAAGTCTTTGAAATCCAGGTGCAGGGCCTTAAAAAGAGAGTCGAGCATACTAATGCAAAATCGCTTGTTATCGGTATATCCGGCGGACTTGACTCAACACTTGCACTCTTAGTTTGCGTAAAGACTATGGATGTTCTCAAAAGACCGAGAACGGATGTTATCGCAGTTACAATGCCATGCTTCGGCACAACAAAGAGAACACGCTCAAATGCTCAGATAATCTGCGAGCAGCTTGGTGTAACATTCCGTGAGGTAAATATCGCAGAATCCGTAAAACAGCATTTTGCAGACATTTCCCACGATATGAATGACCACAGCGTTGTGTTTGAAAATGCTCAGGCAAGAGAACGCACCCAGGTGCTTATGGACATCGCAAACGGTGTCGGCGGACTAGTAATCGGAACGGGTGACCTTTCCGAGCTTGCACTCGGCTGGGCAACCTATAACGGCGACCAGATGTCAATGTACGGCGTAAATGCATCTGTCCCGAAAACGCTTGTGAGAGCACTTGTCGAAGACTATGCACATAGTTGTCCAGATGAGGTTTTGGAAAAGTCGCTTCTCGATGTCGTTGCAACACCCGTTTCACCGGAGCTGCTTCCGACCGACGAGAGTCAGAATTCAATGAACCAGAAAACCGAAGACCTCGTAGGCCCTTATGAGCTTCATGATTTCTTCCTTTTCTATGCAGTCAGATTCGGTTTTGAGCCTAAGAAGATATATCGTATGGCTTGCTATGTCTTTGCCGACAGCTACGACAGCGAAACCATACTCAAATGGCTGAAAACCTTCTTCAGAAGATTCTTTGCCCAGCAGTTCAAGCGTTCCTGCCTACCGGACGGTGCAAAGGTCGGTTCTGTCAGCCTCTCGCCGAGAGGGGATTTGTCAATGCCGTCAGATGCGGTATCGTCACTCTGGCTTTCACAGCTTGAAAATCTATAGATATTTACAGTATAAAAAGAGAACTCCCTCGTTTTTGAGGGAGTTCTCTTTTTTAGAAAGTAGGTATATTATGAAGAAAGTAAATCTCTTATGCGTTGTTAATGGAAGCGTACTTTGCGATAACGCCTGCAACGAGATGTCCCGGAAGCTGCTCATAGCGGAGCTTTTCAAATGTGAAATAGCCTCTGCCCTGAGTCATCTGACGGAGAAGGAGAACAAAGTCTGTCATTTCGCTCATAGGAACCTCAGCAACGATTTCTGTAAGTCCCTTCTTGTCAGCAGGATTCATACCGAGAACTCTGCCACGACGCTTGTTCAGCTCGCCCATCATATCGCCCGTGTTTTCATCAGGAACACAAACGTTAAGTGCACCGATTGGCTCTAAGAGAACAGGGTCTGCCTGAGGGATACCGTCCTTGAAAGCGAGTGAAGCGGCAATCTTGAATGCCATTTCAGACGAGTCAACAGGGTGGTAAGAACCGTCAACAAGGATAGCCTTAAGACCTACAACAGGGAAGCCTGCCAAAAGTCCCTTCTTTGTGCAGTCCTGAAGTCCCTTTTCAACAGCAGGGAAGTAGTTCTTAGGAACAGCACCGCCGAATACTCTCTCTTCGAATACAAGCTCGTCGGATACGCATGGCTCAAATTCAATCCAAACGTCACCGTACTGACCGTGGCCGCCCGACTGTTTCTTGTGTCTGCCCTGAACCTTAACCTTCTTGCGGATAGTTTCACGGTAAGAAATCTTAGGAACGTCGGTAACAATCTCAACACCAAAGGTATCCTTGAGTCTGCCTGCAACTGAGTCGAGGTGCAGACCGCCGAGTGTCGAGAGAATCATTTCATTTGTAGATGTATCAAGTTCGTAAGCAAGAGTCAAATCTTCTTCAAGAAGTCTTGCCATAGCGGAAGAAATCTTGCTTTCGTCGCCCTGCTTCTTTGCACTGATAGCCATGTTGTAGCAAGGCTTCGGGAATGTAATCTTTTCAAGCGAAACTACATTTGCACTGTCGCAGATAGTATCGTTTGTGTTAACGTTCATCTTTGTGGCAACAACGATATCACCTGCCTCTGCAGCTACCATATCAATCTGCTTCTTACCAACAAGAGTAATAAGCTTGCCGACCTTTTCGGCCTCGCCGGTTGTTGCATTGATAACGTCCTTGCCCGAGGTAAGAGTACCGCTGTAAACTCTGATGAAGGACATCTTTCCTACAAACGGGTCAGCGATTGTCTTGAATACGAATGCACAAAGAGGCTCGCTCTTAGCACACTTAATCTCTACGATGTCATCGCCGCTTACAGCTTCGATAACGTCATCGTCGCTCTGGCTCGGAACAAGCAGGCAAAGCTCCTTGAGAAGCATATCAACACCTGCAAGAGTTGTTGAGGATACGCATGTTACAGGAGTGATGATACCCGACTTCATACCGTTATGTATACCGTCGATAAGCTCCTTCTGTGTGAAAGCTTCACCCGAGAAGAACTTTTCGAAGAGTGCTTCGTCTGTTTCGGCAACAGCTTCGGAAACCGCTTCAACAAGACCGTCGATACGGTATTCCATCTTTGCGGAGATTTCAGCTGTAGGCATATCTGTCTCAACAGCGTTGCCCTTTTCGTCATACTTGTAAGCCTTCATCTCGATGAGGTTTACATATGAAACAATCTTTCTGTCAGCAATTACAGGAACAACTACAGGACAAACTGTAGGGCCGAATTCAGCCTTTAGCTGAGTAAGCACATTGTTGAAGTTTGCGTTGTCGTCGTCAAGCTTTGTAACAACAAACATCTTAGGCTTCTTAAGCTCTGTTGCGCAGTCGTAAGCCTTGTGTGTACCAACCTTTACGCCCGACTTACCGGAAACTGTGATAACTGCACAGTCGCAGGCTGCAATACCTTCTGTCATACCGCTTGCGTAGTCAAAAAGACCAGGTGTGTCAAGAAGATTTATCTTCAGCTCGTCAAGTCCAAGACCTGCATTTGCTGTTTCAAATGTAGCAAGGGAAGTGTAAACTGAGCACTTTCTCTTGATTTCGTCAGCGTTGTAGTCACATACGGTATTTCCGTCAATGACCTTACCGAGTCTGTCGGTAGCACCGCATTTATAAAGCAAAGCCTCTGCAAGTGAGGTCTTTCCTGAACCCGAGTGACCTGCAATAGCTATGTTTTTAATTTTACTGTGTTCGTAGTTTTTCATTGAGTTTCTCCCCAGTCTGTGTGAAATTAAGCTTGCTGATTATTCAAAATGCTTAAAAATAATCAACTGCACGAACTAATTATATAACATTTTCACATAGATTTCAATGCCTTGGAGTATTGTTTACAATTTGTTAATATAAAGGCTCATATTTTGCTTATAACAATGCCGACAGCAGATGCTCCGAAGGATAGGATTACAGCCGCCGCAAGCTCCTTCCATGCCGGCAGAACCGTCTTGAACACCACCTGAAGAGGCGGCAGGAAAACAATTGCAATAAGGCATAAAAGCGACACTCCGACAGATAAAAGCATGAACGGATTTGAAAGGTGCTTTACTGTCAGTATGTTTTTTTCTTCACTCTTACACTCAAAAACGTGCACAAGCTGTGACATAACAAGCGTGATAAGTGCGCAGGTTCTTGCTACTTCGATGCTCTGTGAAAGATGAAGAGTAAGAACAAAGCAGCCGAGTGTGAAAATACCGATAAGAAGACCACGGAACACAATTCTTGTCATAAGTCCGTCCGAGAAAAAGCTCTCATCAGCTCTTCTCGGCTTTTTGCGCATAACACTTTCCTCGGTAGGTTCCTGGCTCAGGGAAATTGCAGGCAGGGAGTCTGTAACAAGATTTACAAAAAGAAGCTGAATCGGCAATAGCACAACCGGCAGGCCGAGAATTATTCCGAAAAGCATCGTCATAATTTCGCCTATGTTGCAGGAGATAAGATATCTTACGGTTTTTCGGATGTTTGCATATATGGTGCGTCCCTGCTGTACAGCACTTACGAGCGTTGCAAAGTTATCATCAAGCAGAATAACATTCGCCGCATTTTTGGTAACATCAGTTCCCGAAATACCCATTGCAACACCAATATCCGCCTCTTTCACGGCGGGTGCATCATTTACTCCGTCACCTGTCATTGCAACAATATCGCCCCTTGACTTGAACGCTCTGACAATTCTCAGCTTGTCGGCAGGGCTTACCCTTGCAAATACCGAAATCTTGTCTAGCAAATCGTCAAGCTCTGTGTCGGTGAGTGCAGAAAGTTCCTCGCCAGTGAGTGCAATATCTCCGCTGTGGAAAATACCAGCCTGCTTTGCGATTTCGATTGCTGTGAGCTTGTGGTCGCCGGTAATCATAACAGTTCTTATATGAGCCTTAGAGCAAAGCTTCACAGCCTCTTTCGCCTCAGGACGTGGCGGGTCAAGCATACCCATAAAGCCCAGGAATATCGTCTTGTTTTCCTGCCTTACCGCAAACGCAATAACCCTCAGAGCCTGGGAAGCCAGCTGTTCGCTCCTTTTCAGCAAAAGCTCCGAGTCCTTTCTTTCAAGCTGCTTTATGCCGTCCGAAAGACGTACATATCCGCATTGCTTCAGTATTACATCACTTGCACCCTTGATGAAGCAGTATTCTTTTTCACCAAGCTTTGCGGTAACAGACATCTGCCTTGCTTCGCTTTCAAAAGGAATTTCCGAAAGCCTTACCGCCGAAAGTTCTCCGACAGTAACTCCGCCCTTTGCAGCCGCAATAAGCATCGCAATTTCCGTAGGGTCGCCAAAAGCCTCGTATTCGCCTTTTTTTCTGCCACCTGCCGATATGCTTGCATTGTTGCAGATGACCGAGCAGATGAGAAGCTCCCTTATCGCAGAAACATCGGAGCCTATCGATGACAGAATTTGTCCTTTCTTTGAAAGACCGCTTCCTGTCACAGAAAACTCATTTTCGGCGGTTACGATTTTTGTAACAGTCATCTTGTTTTCGGTGATTGTTCCCGTTTTGTCTGAGCATATTACCGACGCACAGCCGAGCGTTTCGACACTGTGCAGCTTGTGAACAAATGCCTGACGCTTGAGCATCCGCCTTACAGCAAGAGCAAGCGCAATGGTAACTGTAGCAGGAAGTCCCTCAGGGATTGCGGCAATCGCTATCGAAAGTGCAGTCATGAGCATAGAAAACGGCTCGAATCCGTAGATTAGTCCAACTGCGAACACAATAACACACACGCCGACACAGATAAGGGATAACACCTTTCCGAGCTGTGCAAGCCTCTTTTGCAGAGGTGTCTGTCCCTCTTCGATATTTTCGAGCATATCCGAAACCTTGCCCATCTGAGTGTCTTTACCTGTCAGCGCAACCTCGCAGGTCGCTCTTCCTCTGAGAACTGTCGTGCCCATGTAAACGGCAAAAGGCAGGTTGAGTGCATCACAGCCGGTTTCATTCTGACGTTCTCTTTTTTCTGCGCCGACAGTTTCACCCGTAAGCATCGATTCGTCGCAGGAAAGCCTCTGCATAGACAGAATAAAGCAGTCAGCAGGAATTCTGTCACCCGCCTCAAGCTCTATAACATCACCCCTCACAAGCTGTGAAGCAGGGAGTGTCTGAAGATATCCGTCACGATAAACCTTAGCTGTCGGAGCAGTCATCTCACGAAGTGCTTCGAGCGTCTTTTCCGTGCGGTATTCCTGAACGAATCCGATTGCAGAGTTGATAAGTACAATAAGCAGTATCGTCACGGAATCATACATTTCTCCGAGTAGTGCCGATATAACCGCCGCTGCAAGAAGTATCAGAACCATGACATCACGGAACTGATTTACGAAAATCCCCGAAAGCTTCTTTTCCTGCGGCTGAGAAAGGATATTTTCACCCTCGCATTCAAGCCTTCTTTCAGCTTCCTCCTGAGGAAGTCCGAGCTGTTTTTTCTCTTCGGTCGGTATCTCTTTTACAAAGTATTCAAGCATAGCTATCCTCCGTTTCGTTTTTGTGTCCTTAAAATATATGTAGACAAGTAAGAGTTAATGCCAAAGCGGCGGCGTGTCGTATTCTGCGAAAATGCATACTATAAATTAGGTCCATATTTCTGGATACAATCTTAACGAAAAGGAAATGCCTTATATGAAAAGCAGAAATTATTATATATTTGCATTAGCGTCTGTCACCTATGCAATAAAGGCACAGTCGCTTTTAAAGTCACAGGGGATTTCCTGTGCAGTAATAAGAACCCCGAAGGAGCTGGGCAAGGGCTGCGGTTACAGCATCAAATTCTTTTCAGATGCCGAAAGGGCAGCAAAGCTTCTTAAGGAAAATAATATCGAAATCAAAGCGTCCTACCCGAAGCTGTCTGCAGAGGGAGGCGAAGGCAGTTGATATATCTTGACAACAGCGCAACCACATACCCTAAGCCGCAATCGGTTATAAATGCACTTTCCTATGCCGTAAGGGAGCTTGGAGCAAATCCGGGAAGAAGCGGACACAGTATGTCGGTGAAGGCGGCAAAAGCGGTTTTTGAGGTGAGAGAAAAGGCAGCCGCATTTTTCGACGCAAAGCCCGAAAATGTAATTTTTACCTCAAACTGCACCCATTCTCTCAATACAGCAATTAAAGGAATTTTAAAGAAAGGCGACCACGTCATAACATCTTCTCTCGAGCATAACAGCGTCGCACGTCCGATTTTTGCCCTGCAGAGCGAAGGAGTCGAGGTCTCGGTTGCACCCGTTTATGAAAGCGACGAGCAGACTAAGGAGGCGTTTGAAAGGCTTATAAAGAAGAATACAAAAGCTATCGTCTGCACACATGCGTCCAACGTTACCGGAAAGCTTCTTCCGATAAGCAGTATCGCCCGAATCTGCAGGGAGCATGGTATCGCATTTATTGTAGATGCCGCACAGACAGCAGGCGTTATCGATGTAAAGCTTACAGACGGGGTGAATGTTATATGTACCGCAGGACATAAGGGACTTTTCGGCCCGATGGGAACGGGACTTCTTATCACCGACGGAAAATTCCCGATTAAGCCGCTTACTGAAGGCGGTACGGGCAATGCCTCGCTGGAGCTTTCACAGCCATCTGAGCTTCCCGAAGCTCTGGAAAGCGGTACTGTCAATACTCCCGGAATATATGCGCTGGGAAAGGGACTGGATTTCGTTTCTTCTCTGGGCACCGAGAAAATCTATAAGCACGAAAGTAAGCTTTGTAATATACTCGTTTCTGAGCTTGAAGCAATCCCCGAAATAACGCTCCTTCGGGGCGAGGGAAGCTATGCACCGATAGTTTCGCTTAACGTCAATGGTGTGCATTCTTCTGAGGTTGCACAGTATCTGTCGCAGAAAGGAGTTGCTTCGAGAGGCGGCTTTCACTGTGCAGCCCTGACACACGGTTACCTCAAAACCTCGGATGTCGGTGCGGTCAGATTATCTCCCGGCGTGTTCACAACCGAAAGGCAGATATTTACTGCTGCCCAAATGATAAAAAAATTCGTAAAATCGCAAAATACCCCCTTGTAGTTTTTTCGGTTTTGTGATAGAATAGTATGATGAAGGAATTATGAGATATAAAGGAGGTGCGTCAGCTTTGGAGAATATCTGGAATGCGTTTATAAGTGTTGTAAAAACAATATCTATACCTGATATTCTTGATATGATTCTCTTGTCGTATCTGCTTTTCAAGTGCTTTAAGCTTGTAAGAGAAACAAGAGCCGAGCAGCTTGTAAAGGGTATCGGAATAATGGTTGTCGCATATCTTCTTGCCGACCTTATCGGACTTAAGACAATGAGCTTTATTCTCTCGAATCTGTTCCAGTGGGGAATCCTGGCAATCATCATCATGTTCCAGCCTGAGCTGAGAAGAATTCTCGAAAAACTCGGAAGAACAAAGTTTGTTGACCTTAACGTATTTTCAAATAACGATTCTGATTACGGAGATGATTCATGGGCAAAGGCTATCGACGTTATCGGAAATTCTGTCTATGATTTAGCGGCAACGGCTACAGGTGCCCTTATCGTATGCGAAAGACAGACAAAGCTCGGAGAACAGATAGATACGGGTACAATCCTTAACTGTACACCGAGCGAAGCAGTATTCGGTAATATTTTCTTCCCGAACACTCCTCTCCACGATGGTGCAGTAATCATGCGTGACGGAATGATTTTAGCGGCAGGCTGTTTTCTCCCTAAGCCGCAGAAGGAAGAACTTATAAATAAACAGCTTGGCTCACGTCACCGTGCCGCAATCGGTATGAGTGAAAACTCCGATGCTATCGTAATCGTAGTTTCTGAGGAAACGGGTACAGTTTCGGTAGCCGAGGACGGCGAGCTTACAAGAGGTTATACAAAGGAGAGCCTCAAGAAGCTGCTTAAAAACAGACTCCTGCCCGAAAAGCCTACTAACCAGAAAAAGGATAAGAAGGCGTTTGCGGAGAAAGTGAGGTCCAAATGGAAAAAAGACGAGTAGGACTTCGCAAGAAATTCGGTCAGGATATGGTGCTGAGAATACTCTCAGCAGTTCTTGCAGTAATAATATGGTTTATCCTGTCGATTACTTTGTATCCGACAATTTATCTCACCGTTGACGATGTTCAAGTAGAGCTCAGACTCGAAGGAACAACAGCAGGAGCATCAGGACTTGCCGCACTCGATTATGACAAGGATACGCTGGCTTCTGTAAGCATAAGCGGTATGAGATACGCAATCGGTAGCTACACAGCTGAGGATTTGGAAGCTTATGTAGATGTAAGCGGCGTTTCAGAGCCGGGAACCTATGAGCTGGATGTCAAGGTGAAGGCAAAGAACGGCACCGAGTGCGAGGTGCTTAAGATTTCGCCGTCAACAGTCAAGGTGAAGTTTGACTTTATCAAGACGGTTACAATCCCGCTCCAGGTAAGAGCAACATCAATCAGTGCCGACGAGGGTTATACTCTCGGAACACCTGTGATAAGCCCTGAAACCGTTAAGGTAACAGGCCCTTCAAAGCTTGTTGATACCGTAAGCTATGCTGTTTTCGCAATCGACCAGAAGAAGGTGCTCCAGGAAGCATACACAACCTCAGACGGTAAGCTTTTACTGTATTCCGAGGACGGCTCTCTCATCGATGACAAGGCGTTCGAAACAGACTATGACCCTATATCGGTCAACTTCCCCGTATCATTCCTCAAGACAATGAATTTCACGTTTGATTACCAGGGAGTGCCGGATAATTTCGATACAAGTATCCTGAAGTATACGCTTTCGACAGAAAGTATCGAGATTATGTCCAAAAACAGCGATATCTTAAACCAGGATTCAATCCATCTTGGATATATAAGCCTTAATACGATTAACCTCGAGGACAGAGTAACATTCGATGTTATGCTCGATTCTTCAATGACATCAACCTCAGGTATCGACAGCGTTACGGTTACCTTTGACCCGACGGGCTTTGTTTCCAAGGAGTTTACAATCCCGAGCAGTAATATCAAGGTAATAAATGTTCCTAATGACAAAATGGCAGTGCTTTCCACAAAGGCACTCACAAGTGTCACAATTTACGGCCCGCAGGAGGTCATGGAAACACTTTCAGCAGATGACCTTATTGCACAGTACGATATGCAGGCATCAGAGCTTGACAACGGCTCGTATACAAGAACTGTAAAGATTTATGCTCCGCATGTAAGTACCGTGTGGTGCTACGGCTCCAAGGAAATCGTATTCACACTTTCCGATAAGCCACAGCCACCAGTTACAGGCCAGGGAACATCCGTTCTCCCGAATATGCCAAGATTCTAGAGTAATTGTTTTTGCCGACAGTCCCAAAAAGACTGCTCGGCAAAAATTTTAAGGAGTATTTTATGCCGATAATAATCACTCAGGTCAAAGCTTCGCTATCTCGGAAACGTGAAGCTGTAATAGCAAAGGCGCTTAAAATGGCAGGAATCAGAGAAAATGATGTTGAGTCTGCCGATATACATAAGACCTCTCTTGATGCAAGAAAAAGGGATAATATCTTCTTTGTCCACGCGGTTTCGGTTACGCTCAAGGATAAGCAGGCCGAGGAGAGAGTCGCAATCCAGAAGAAGCTTACATATTCGCCCGACTGCGAGCCCGATATCGTTAAAGGAACAACGAAACGAAACGGCAGACCGATTGTTGTAGGCTTTGGCCCTGCAGGTATGTTCTGTGCACTCGTCTTAGCGGAAAACGGATACAGACCGATTGTTCTGGAGCGTGGCGCAGACGTTGACGAAAGAGTGAAGAAGGTACACAGCTTCTGGACGGGAAATGAGCTTTGCGAAAATACAAATGTCCAGTTCGGCGAGGGCGGAGCAGGTTCCTTTTCCGACGGAAAGCTTGTTACAAGAATCAAAGACCCCCTCTGCGGATATGTCCTCAGAAGACTGGCGCAGTTCGGTGCACCGCAGGAAATCTTAACAAAGGCAAAACCTCATATCGGTACGGACAAGCTCCGTAATATCGTAAAGACAATCAGGGAAAGAATTATCAAGCTCGGCGGCGAGGTAAGATTCAATACCACCTTCGACGGCTTTCAGCGTTCAGGAACGCTTATTCAGTCGGTAAATGCAGGCAATGATAGCTTCGAAGCCTCGGCTGTCGTGCTTGCAACAGGACACTCGGCAAGAGATACGTTTGAGATGCTTCTGTCTGAAAATATCGCAATGGAATCAAAGCCGTTTGCAATCGGTGCAAGAATCGAGCACCTGCAAGCAGATGTAAACGAAAGCCTCTACGGACAGTATGCATCAAATCCGCTTCTGCCTCAGGGTGAGTACCAGCTTTCGCATACAAGAAAGGACGGACAGTCAGCGTATACATTCTGTATGTGCCCGGGCGGTGTCGTAGTACCTGCCGCAAGCGAAAGAAATACAGTAGTTGTAAATGGTATGAGCGAGTTTGCAAGAGATGGAAAAAACGCCAATGCCGCACTCGTTGTTGCTGTTAATAAAAACGACTTCGGAAGCGGCATCCTGGACGGTATGAATTTTGCGAGAGAAATCGAAAGAAAAGCCTTTGAAGCAACGGGTTGTTATAAGGCGCCTGCCACTACTGTCGGCGGATTTCTGGACGGTAAGCCGACGCTTTCGGATAAGGTAAGCCCGAGCTACGCTGTCGGAGTAGTGCCAAGTGACTTCAGCAAAATTCTCCCTTCAAGAGTGTGCAGTATGATGAAAGAGGGACTGGGTGTTTTTGCAAGAAAGATGCACTGCTTCGGCGATATGAATGCAATGCTTACAGCTCCCGAAACAAGAACCTCATCGCCTATCAGAATACTTCGAAATGAGCAGATGAAGTCTGTGAGCATCGAAAATCTCTACCCCTGCGGCGAGGGAGCAGGCTATGCAGGCGGAATTACTTCTTCTGCAGTTGACGGGGTGAAGGTTGCTCTGTCAATTATGAGCGAGCTTGAGGGATAATATTGTATTGAAAACACAGCAAAGATGTGATAAGATTATAAGAGAGGGGTGAGAGTGTGTACGAATTTATCATTGAAGTTGCCGGCGTAAGGGTACTGATGAAATGCAGATACGAAAAGACGATGCAGTATATGAGTGATTACATCGTCAGCGGAGAAAGCTTTGATATAGTGTCGTCGGTGTCTGACGATGAGCTGGCAAGTATGATAAACGAGGTCGGCGCAAGCGAAAGAAATCACTACCTCGTTGAAATTACAGCACTCTATCGCCCGATTGCCGAGGCTATTCCAATGAGGGACTGCTTTGTGTTCCACGGTGCGGCAATAGGATATCGTGACAAGGCGATTTTGTTCACAGCGCCAAGCGGAACAGGCAAAACAACACATATTTCTCTCTGGAAAAAGCACCTGGGAGAAGACGTTGTAATTATAAATGGCGACAAGCCTATAATTACAGCTAAAAATGATAAGACTACCATTCACGGTACACCATGGTCGGGTAAGGAACGCTGGCAGAATAATATCTCTTCTGAGCTGTCTGCGATATGCCTTGTTATGCGTGGAACTGAAAACAAAATCGAAAGGGTAGAATCGGGAGAAATCCTGCAGGAGCTGATTTACCAGACTTATGTTCCGAAGGATAGCCTGAGCCTCGTCAGAACGCTCGAGCTTTTGGATGCCGTGCTGAGTAAAGTACCCGTCTACAGACTGTATTGCGATATATCCAAGGAAGCTGTAAAGTGCAGCTTTGAGTGCTTGACGGGACTTGATTTTGAAAAGGAAAGAATAAAGGAGAATAACTCTTATGAAGATTAAAGAAGGATTTGTAATGAGAGAGGTTGCAGGGCAGGCACTTGTCGTTGCAACGGGAAAGGCAAGTCAGAGCTTCAACGGTATGATAAAGCTCAACTCAACAGCCAAGGATATATGGAATCTTATCAGCGAGGGCAAGTTGGAAAGCGAAATCATCAGCGCACTCTGCGAAAAGTATGATGTCACAGAGCAAAAGGCAACCGCAGATACAAGTGCTATAATAGAAAAGATGCGTTCAGCAGGAGTATTTGAGGATGAATAGCGACCTGCGTATAGAAGATATCCTCGCTTCTGAGGGAATGTATGTCAGCACAACCGTCGGTGTCAGTATGTATCCTATGCTCTGTAACAGACGAGATACTATTGTCGTAAGACCGCTTAAAGAGGGCGAAAGGCTCAGAAAGTTCGATATCCCTCTCTACAGACGTGGCGAGAAGTATATTCTCCACCGTATAATCAAGGTGTTGCCCGACGGATATAATATCCTCGGAGATAACTGCGTACAGATTGAAAGGAACATTCCGGATAATGCGATTATAGGTGTGCTCAGCGAGTATTGGCGAGGGGAGAAGAAAAAAAGCCTAAATTCATTCGGATATAAGCTGTATGTCAGAGTGTGGTATCTGATGATGCCCATAAGACTGGTTTATAAAAAAACAAGAGCCTTCTGCGGCAAAGTCTACAGAAAGCTATTTAAGAAATCAAAATAAATAAGCGGTGCAAATTGCACCGCTTTTTGTTTGCGTAAATTAGTCAACGAGACGCTTGATAACTACGATTCTTGCATAATCTCTTACGTGAGAGATTACGATACCTGTTCTTGTGCTTTCAGCGTGAACCATAAGTCCGTTGCCGATGTACATAGAAACGTGGTAAATGCTCGAGTAGCTGCTGCCGTTGCCATAGAATATAAGGTCGCCCGGCTTCATTTCATCGTAGCTTACTTCTCTACCGTAGCTTGCCTGCCAGGAAGCCTTGTGAGGAAGTGAAATGCCTATCTGACGGTAGCTGAGAAGTACAAGTCCCGAACAGTCGGTAGCACCGTACTTTTCTCCTGCCCATACATATCTTCCGCCAACCATGCCCTTTGCATACTCAACAACCTTTTCAATGTCGCCGTCTTCGTATGTGATGTCGGTATCAACGTTACCGCCCGATGACGAGCCACCATTGTTTGAAGGACGTCTTGTAGTAGTGGTAGTTGTTGTGGTAGTAGTTGTTGTAGTTGTAGTAGCGGTTGCCATATCCTGGCTTACGCTGCTCTGCGCCTGAGAGTTTTCATTCATCTGACTCTGGAGATTCTGAATCTGCTGCTCGATTTCAGCAAGTGACTGCTCGTTTTCAGCCTTGAGTCTGTCAAGCTCCTGCTTGTCGGAAGCAAGCTGGGAAAGATTCTGAGTGTAGGTCTGCATGGTTTCTGTAATATCCTCTTTGTCAGACTTCAGAATCTGTTCAATTCCGTTGTATTCGTCCTCAAGCTCGATGAGTCCGTCGATGATGTTGCTGTCGTGCTCGGAAACTCTCTTGATAAGCTCCATTCTCATAAGCAGGTCATAGAAATCATCGCTGTCAATGAGAACTGAACCGTAAGAGCTGTTGCCTGCAATGTAAAGTGCACGCAGTCTTTCCTGGTAAGCTGAAATGCCCTGCTGAATCTTCTCGTGAGTTTCATCGAGGTTAATGTGATTATCGTGAATCTTCTGGTCTATATCAGCAATTGTAACTTCAAGCTCGCTTGTATAGGTTTCAACGAGGTAAATCTTCTCTTCCAGAACCTTAATCTGCTCCTGGAGATATTCCTTCTTCTCAGTAAGCGACTCTAAGCTGCCGGAAGCATTGTCAATCTTGTTTTCGAGGTCATGCTGCTGCTGTTCGAGCTCGTCAAGCTTCTGCTGATACTGTTCAAGCTCAGGAGTAGCACCCGATATAATGACGTTATCGTTCTGACTCATAAGCGCTGTTGAAGAACAAGCCGCAATAATTATTGCAATCGTTGTGGCAAGCACACGCTTGAGTGCCTTAATTCTGTAAATCTTAATAAGTAACAATCCCTTCTGTGTGTCTCTTTGTCTTTTTCTGTATATTAAAATTTTCTTTGTTTTAGTCAACAATCGTTTTGTAATTATTGTAACCGTTATGTAATATAATACCCTAATTTTGCCCGTTTGTCAACCCTTTTGAACCGTTTTCGCACCCAACATTGGCAATCTTGCACAAATTATCTTGTTGGCACTTGTACATATTACCATACTATTGTGAACTTTATATTACAAAACGTTATCAAACAGTGAATATAGCAAAAGAAAAATTTTAGCAGACTAACAGAATAAACTTCATTTTAGTTAATACCGTCTTAATTTTTCGTTTGTTGACAATTCTTTCTGATGTGTTATAATTATAGCATACTATTTAAAAGGAGTGAGGCGTGTGGAGTTTTGTATACATTTTGATATATGTTCTCTGTTTGTAATTGCACTCGTCCTTGTTTCCTTTTATATAAAGAGAAAAGCCGGAGCATTTAAAAGCCGAGTGTTTGAGTTCCTTATTTGGACGGGCGGACTTGCAACTGTAGCGGATATTCTGACTATTCTTGTCGGTGAAGCCGAGGGAATGCTGACAGCTAAATGGCTGCTTAATATGTGCTACTATCTTCTCCATTCAGCAACGCTGTTTCTTATAGTATCGTATTTTGTTGTAATGGCGGAGCCGATAGTTAAAATGTCGCTTAAACGAAAATGCGAGCTGGCATTGCCGATTATCTGGCTTTCTGTGCTTATTGCCTTTAACCCTATGCTCAAGCTGCTTTTCTATTTTGATGAAAACGGTGTCTACCACAGAGGAAAATACATCTGGGTGGGTTATGCTGTCGCAGCCTACTATCTTGTTTTCCTGCTGGTGTTTATTTTAAGGCACGCTGAATTTTTTGAAAGGTCAACAAGAATTGTCGTGTATGTAGCGACCTTCCTTTGCGTAATACCTTCAGCACTTCAGCTTTATAATCCGCGTATGCTTGTAGAATGCTTTGGTGCGTCGCTGTATATCGCTATGATAAGTATGCTCTACCAGGCAAACGATGCCTCGGTGGACAATTCTACAGGTCTCTTGTCAAGACAGGCATTTGAAAGTGACTGTAAGGCATATACCTCAACGGGAGTAAACTTCTCGGTGCTTATTGTAAAGCTCAGAGATGCAAAATTCTTGTCGGAAATGTTCGGACAGCAGTTTTCACTCAAGGTCAATGCCGCATTCGCAAACTACATCTCAAAGTATGTCCGCCGTGGAAATGCCTTTTCTTTAGGCAACGGTGCGTTTGCACTCTGCTTTGTAAACGAAAGTGCAGAGCCTAAGTTTGTAATGGACAGTATAGGCGAGCGAATGAAGGAGCAGTGGGGCTTTGAAGAGATAAGAACAATGCTTTCAGCATCGATGTGCCTTGTAAGTTTCCCGCAGCATGCACCTGAGCTTGGCAGCTTTATTGACCTTATCGACGAGGTCGTTTCCAATAATGATGACAAGTCGAATGTGATATATGTAGATAGTATCGAGGTAACCGACAGAAGAAGACGTATGGCAATCGACAGAACATTGAGGTCGGATAATGCCTTCCGTTCACTCGAAGTCGTGTATCAGCCGATATATTCCAAAAAGACCAACCGGTTCAGTAATGCCGAAGCACTGCTCAGATTGCGTGACCCGATACTCGGTTATGTAATGCCGGATGAGTTTATCCCGATTGCCGAGAAAAACGGAACAATGTGCAGGATAGGTGAGTTTGTAATCGAAAATGTCTGCAAGCTTCTTGCCGGCGGAAAAACCGAAGAGGCTGGAATCGAGCTTATCGGAATAAATCTCTCGGTTATGCAGTGTATGCAGACAGACCTTGTAAGCCAGATTGCAGCTATCGTTCAGAAATATGATGTCAGACCGACAAGCATCTGTTTTGAAATAACCGAAAAGGTCGGTGAGAATCCGCCTGAAATAGTTATAAACAACCTCAGAGAGCTTAATTCCTTAGGCTTCAAGTTTGCGATAGACGACTTCGGAACAGGTACCGCCAGCATGCAAAGACTTATGCTATTACCGATTGGATTTATCAAGATTGATAAATCCTTTGTCGAGGACGCTCTCGTAAGCAAGAAAACTCGAATCCTTCTGCAAAACTCCATAGATATTGCCAAGAGTATAAGACTCGAGGTAATCGCCGAGGGAATTGAAACTGAGGAAATGGCTCGGCAGGTAAATGATTTGTTCAGCGTAGACCTTTGTCAGGGCTTCTATTATTCACAGCATTGCAAGGGACTTGAGTTGCCGTTTATGGTAAAATCGTTAAATAACCAGTCGAAGAGTGCAGAGATTTAGTAAATCTCCTTGACATTATGATATAATAATGGTATAATACCTCTTGTGTGTAAATTCAAGAGGTATTGTTTTGTGAATTTGCAAAAAATGAATTTGGAGGTAATGAGATGCAGGAATATCTCAAGAGCTCTCAGGAAGTCCTGAAGGAGTATGATACTCAAAGTGGCGGACTTTCTTCAGCACAGGTAAGCGAGAGAGCAGCAAAGTATGGCAAGAATAAGCTTGCCGAGGGAAAGAAGAAAACTCTTCTTATGCGTTTTCTCGAACAGCTTGCCGACCCGATGATTATAATCCTTATCGTTGCGGCTATCGTTTCGGGAATTACAGCTGCATACGAGGGCGAATCATTCGCAGATGTAATCATCATTATGGCAGTAGTAATTATCAACTCTGTCCTCGGTGTTGTCCAGGAAAGCAAGGCTGAAGCAGCTATTGAAGCTCTGCAGGAAATTGCAGCGGCAACGTCGAAGGTGCTTCGTGACGGAAAGCAGATTACAATCCACAGTGAAGACCTTGTTCCTGGTGACGTAATCGTGCTCGAAGCAGGCGACAGCGTACCTGCCGACTGTAGAATTATAGAGTGTGCAAGCCTTAAGATTGAGGAAGCAGCACTCACAGGTGAATCCGTTCCTGTAACAAAGTGCGAGGAAGCGCTTACAGCAAGCGGCAAGGATGTTCCGCTCGGCGACAGAAAGAATATGGCGTATATGGGCAGTACAGTCGTATACGGCAGAGGTGTCGCAGTTATTACCGGTACAGGTATGGATACCGAAATGGGTAAGATTGCCGATGCCCTCACAAAGGCGCAGGACAACGCTACTCCGCTTCAGAGAAAGCTTTCACAGCTCTCCAAGATTCTCACAGTGCTTGTTCTTGGAATCTGTGCAGTAATTTTTGCAGTAAATCTTATAAGAGCATCCAGCATCAACGGCGACGTGCTTATTGATACATTTATGGTAGCCGTGAGCCTTGCAGTAGCAGCAATTCCTGAGGGACTTGCTACAGTTGTAACTATCGTTCTTTCAATCGGCGTTACAAATATGTCAAAGAGAAATGCAGTAATCAGAAAGCTCACAGCAGTAGAAACTCTCGGCTGTGCACAGATTATCTGCTCCGACAAGACAGGTACACTTACACAGAACAAGATGACAGTAGTAGAGCATTACGGCTGTGACGAAAAGAGACTCGCAAAGGGTATGTCACTTTGTTCCGACGCAGACCTTGACACAGACAAGAACGACGCAATCGGTGAGCCGACAGAGTGCGCTCTTGTAAATTACGCAAATAAGCTCGGTATGCCAAAGAACGAGCAGAAGAATGAGTACCCAAGAATTGGTGAGGCACCGTTTGACTCTATGAGAAAGATGATGACTACCGTTCATAAGGATGCTCAGGGCAATATCATTCAGTACACAAAGGGTGCTCCTGACGAAGTGCTCAGACGTTGTACAAAGGCTCTTATCGATGGTGAGGTTGTTTCTCTCAACGACGAAATCAGAGCACAGATTTTAAGAGCAAACAAGGATATGGCTGACAGAGCACTCAGAGTTCTGGCTCTCGCTGAGAGAAACTGGGATGCAGCACCAACAGAGTTCGGCGACGAATTCCTCGAGCAGGAGCTTTGCCTTATCGGACTTACCGGTATGATTGACCCTGTAAGACCTGAGGTAAAGGCTGCAATCGTTGAGTGTAAGGGTGCAGGAATAAGACCTATTATGATTACCGGCGACCACAAGGATACAGCGGTTGCTATCGCTAAGGAGCTTGGTATCATTACCGATGCTTCCCAGGCAATTACAGGTGCAGAGCTTAACGATATTTCTGATGAGGAGCTTTCTGAGAAGATTGAGCTTTACTCAGTATACGCAAGAGTTCAGCCTGAGCATAAGGTAAGAATCGTTAAGGCATGGCAGGCAAAGTGCAAGGTAACTGCTATGACGGGCGACGGCGTAAACGACGCTCCATCTATCAAGAATGCCGATATCGGTGTCGGTATGGGTATCACAGGTACCGACGTTACAAAGAATGTCGCTGATATGGTACTCGCCGATGACAACTTTGCAACAATCATTTCTGCAGTAGAGGAAGGCAGAAGAATCTACGACAACATCAGAAAGTCGATTCAGTTCCTTCTCTCCTCAAACCTCTCTGAGGTTCTCTCAATCTTCTTCGCAACACTCATGGGCTTTACAATCTTAAAGCCTGTTCATCTCCTCTGGATTAACCTCGTAACAGACTGTCTGCCGGCACTTGCGCTCGGTATGGAAAAGGCTGAAAAGGGTATAATGAAGAGAAAGCCGAGAAGTGCCGATGAAGGCGTGTTCTCCGGCGGACTCGGCATCGACGTTCTTATCCAGGGTATACTCGTTACAATCATCACTCTCTCTGCTTACTTCGTAGGACACTACATGGAGTCAGGCGTGTGGGAAATCGCTCAGAGTCCGGATGGTATGACAATGGCATTCTTAGCGCTCTCAATGACCGAGGTATTCCATTCGTTCAATATGCGTTCTCGCCGTAAGTCGTCCTTCTCAATCAGAAGCAATAACTGGGTTCTCTGGGGCTCAATGATATTCTCCCTCGTTTCTACAACAGCAGTGCTGTTTATCCCGTTCCTCAGAAATGCGTTCGGCTTTACTCCTATCAGCGTCGCAGAGTACTTCGTAGCTATGGGTATCGCCGCTTCAATCATTCCTGTAATCGAGATTATCAAGTTTATCCAGCGCCGTATGGGTAGCGAGGAATAACACCATTATACAGAAGATTAGATGTATCTCTCGGGGGAAACCTTTCTGAAGAAAGGTTCTCCCCCGGACCCCCTTACAAAGACTTTTGATATGATTTCAGCCCCATAGGGTAGATATCACAACGTTAAGATTATCAAAACGTTGTGTGGTACATACCCTATGGGGCTGAAATTTTATTATAAAAGTTTTAGGAAAGGAGTTTGAGGAATAACCCTTTTTCAAAAGGGTTTTCCTCAAGAGGTATACATTAACCTTTGTGTGATGGTGTTATTTATTTTCGTTGCCCATGATGATACCACGGCCGTTTGTTGAGATATAGACTCTGCCGTAGACCTTCGGGTCACCGCTGATGCAGTGGTTTACATTGCCCCAACGTTCTGTGTCGTCGTTGAGCTTCTTCCAGGTAGCGCCGCCGTCGATTGACTGGTATACACCCCAGCCTTCTTCGTTAGCCTCACCGAGAATATAGATGACCATGTGAGTCTGTCCGTCAGCCGCCTTACCGAGTCCGATAGCGTCAGCCTGGGACACCTTATCGGTAGCACGTTCAATTGTCGCAGCTGCAACATCGAGCTTGTAAACACCGCCGCCGCTGATTCCGAGCCAGATTTCGCCCTCAACGTTGTTGTTTGCAACCCAATCGAAATTCGGGATAAGGAAGGTTGTGAGAATAGTAAATGTCTTTCCTGCATCCTTTGAAATGTAGAAGGTTCCGTCGTAGGTAGCGTAGTATGTGTTCGGGTTCACACCGTCAGCCAGAAGCTTTGCATTGATTGGGAGTCCGTCGCATACTTCCCATGTTTCACCGAAGTCGGTTGTGCGATATGCGTTTGTTCCCATAGTGCCCGGCTGCCAGATGATTGACGAGCCGTCGCATGCAATTGCAACCTGACCGCCCGCATCTCTTGCGATTCCCTCAGGAAGTGTCGCAACATATTCCCAGGTAGCGCCGTAATCCTTGCTGTAGATTACAGGCTTGTCGCCCGACGAGGTAGCTCTTACTACGTACTGTGCCGCATCATCTGCAACCGCAAGACTGGTAGCAGGGAAGTCGCCGAAATGCTCCTGCGGTGGCTTTGTAACGTCATCGTGTCTGAAACCGTAAAGGTCACCGAGAATTGTGTAAATTTCAGGACCGTTAGGGTCTGAAGGCGACACAATGTCAAACATCGCACACTCCTCAATACCCATTGCACGAACATCAATATTTACTGTTCCGCCCTTTACTGCCGAAAGATTTGATGTTCCGTAAATTGTAGCACCCGTGCCGTAAAGAAGCTCTTCGGTGTTGAAAGGATTGATAGCTATAGCCGATGTCCACCAGCCAAGCTTCAGCTCACCGTGCCAGTAAAGCCACGGAGCGTTGTCAACATTCATTTCGTAGTGCTTGTCGCCGGTTGCATAATCCCAGAAGCCGTTCCATGTATTTCCGCCATCGTAGGAAACGTAAATGTTATCCTCAGGCGACCAGTTGCAGACAGTCGATACAACAATCATATCGCCGTTTACGTCAAGACCGCAGTAAGCGTGCTTCTGCGGAGAAATGTCCTCTACCGCACTTGTCGCAACATCAATTCTGTAAACCTTGCCGAGTGTAACCTGGTTGGGGAACGAGCCGTTTGCGTAGGTAACGTAAAGCTTTCCGTTCGAAATCTTGCCCTGCTGTGGGTAGTAGGAATGCTTCTTGTCAGGGTTCGAGCCTGCAATCGCAGTCCATGTCTCTCCGCCGTCGTCGCTTCTGAATACATTGTCGTCACCCGAAAGCGCAACGCCAGCGAAAATTGTCTTTGTAGCCTCGCCCTTTTCGGAGCTTGACTTGTCAAATGCAATCCATGTAATGCCGAGAGGATAACCCGAATCGCTGTAGTTTCCCTTTGTAGGGAACGAGGTAACCTCTTCCCATGTCATACCGTAGTCCTTTGAGCGGTAAAGTCCGTTTGTTCTTGTGCCGAAGTAGAGAATGCTGTTGTCGTTAGGGTCGACCATCAGCCTTTCGCCTGCACCTCTGCCGACCTCGTTTCCGCCGAGTCCGAACGGAAGGTCAACCTTCACCCAGTTGCTTCCGTAGTCCTCTGAAACAAATATCGCACCCTTGCCGAGATTGCTGTATGTACCGCAGGCAAGATATACTCTGTTCGGTTCAATAGGGTCTGTAGCAACCGATTCAATTCCGTTTAAGTTCCAGTCATCAGCACCGATGCAGTCTGTAATGCAGTCCCAGCGTGAGGTTTCCTTGTTCCAGCGGTAAGCACCGCCCATGTCTGTTTTTGCGTATGCAACACCCTCTTCGGTGGGGTTGTATACAATGCCGGGGATAAATCCGCCGCCGACTATCTGAGCGTTGCCCCAGGTCCAGCCCGTGTCAACGTCCTTGCCGTTGTAGTAGTTCACTGTCTCAGCTTCGCTGTCAGATGAGGAGTCATCGCCTGCACAGCCGCTGATGCAGCCGATACAGATGCTAGCTGCACAAATTGCCGCAATTATTCTTCTGAGTTTCATTATATAACCTCCTTCAGGTTACTTCTTCTCAATAAAGTGAAGAATTCTGCTCTGGTAGTCGCCCCAGATGTTTCCGATGTTTATGCCCGCATTCATAAGTGCCGCACCCGAAAGCACAAGCTCTGGCTTTGATTCTTCAAAGTAGAACTTGTCCTCGCAAAGTCCCTTGAGCTTTATTCTTCTTGAACGCTCGTTAGGTCTGCCAAGCACCTGAATAAACTCGAACAATGCCTCTGACTTGTCCTTTGAAACAAACATCCACGCATCCCAGGTGTTGTCCTCAAATACGTTTCCGATGCGGTAGTGGTCGCCTGTTCTTACAAGAGTGTTGTACTTGTTGAACTCTGCTATCTGTCCCGGGATAGCATCTCTGTCTGCCTGCGGAATTTTTGTAACGTCAAGCTCGTAGCCGAAGGTGCCGACCATAGCAACGTGACCTCTTGTGGTAAACGGAGTGCTTCTGCCTACAGTGTGGTTAGGACAGTCGGAAACGTGAGCACCCATAGCCGAGCAAGGGTAGCACATAGATGTTCCGTGCTGAATTTTGAGTCTTTCAATAGCGTCTGTGTCATCAGAGCACCAGATTTGCGGTGAGTAGTAAAGCATACCCGGGTCAAATCTCGCACCGCCGCCCGAGCAGTTTTCGAGGAGAATGTGCGGATAGTCGGTTGTAAGGCGCTCCATAAGGTCATATACACCTAGAACATATCTGTGCCACAGCTCTCTTTGTCTTTCCTTGGGAAGTGTTCCCGAGCCTACTTCTGTAAGCTGACGGTTCATATCCCACTTGATGTATTCAATGTTTGCGTTGTCTAAAATATCACGCATCATAGCGTAAACGTAGTCTCTTACCTCACTGCGTGAGTAGTCAAGAACATACTGCTCTCTGCAGAGAGTCAGGTCTCTGCCCTTTACCTGAATAGCCCAGTCAGGGTGTGCCTTGAAAAGCTCAGAGTCAGGCGATACCATCTCAGGCTCAAACCAGATACCGAACTTCATACCCAGCTTGTTTACTTCCTTTACAAGGTTTCCGAGTCCGCCGTCAATCTTCTTTTCGTAAACAAACCAGTCGCCGAGTGAGCTGTTGTCAGAATCACGGTGACCGAACCAGCCGTCGTCCATTACAAGCATCTCAATTCCGAGCTTTGAAGCTTCCTTGGCAATGTCGATAAGCTTCTGTGTGTTGAAATTGAAGTATGTAGCTTCCCAGTTGTTTATGAGAATAGGTCTGCGCTTGTCCTTGTATGAGCCTCTGATGAGGTGCTGTCTGTAAAGATCGTGGAAGGTTCTGGACATCTTTCCGATACCCTCGTCAGAGTATACCATAACAACCTCAGGAGCAATGAAGCTCTCGCCCTTTTCTAAAAGCCAGGAGAAGTCCATGCTGTTTATACCCATAAGGAAGCGTGTCTTCTTGTGCTGTGTAACCTCAGCCTGCGCAAAGAAGTTGCCGGAGTATACAAAGTTGAAGCCGTAAGCCTCGCCGATATCCTCGGTAGCACCCGATGAAACGAGTGCAACAAACGGGTTGTTCTGATGAGAGGATTCGCCACGCATAGAGTCGATAAGCTGTTTGCCGTGGTGGAGAGGAGCACGCTCAATGTGTCTTTCTCTTGCCCATGAGCCGTTTAAAGTAATCATATCATAGTGGCAGTCATCAAACTCAACGCAGGTCGAAAATGCCCTTGTGAGATATAAAGGCTTGTCACCCTTGTTTTCAAATCTTACGCTTCTTGTGATAACGTCAAGGTCAGAAAATGCAGTGTATACGAGTACGATTTCAAGCCCCGTAGCATCATCAACACAGAAAAGCTCTAAGGTCTGAGCCTCGTTTTCCTCTGCAAATGTAGCAGGCAGTCCCTCAAGCTTTGGCTTGCCGTCTGAGATTTTGTGAGAAACGTATCTTAAATTACATGTCGAGCAACCGTTCTCATCAAGTATTTTAAATGCAGGCTCTCTGTAGTCGCCGGTGCCGAAAACAGGGTACTCAAACGGAAGTGTGTCCATATAGCAAGCCTTGTCACGGTTGTTTGTTTCAGGGGTGAAAGGGTTTTCATCAAGCCTGAGAAGATATGTGAGGTCTTCGTCGGGAAGCCTTTTTCCGAAGTAAACGTGTGCAGGATACTCACACGGAGCAATCTTGAGGATGTAGCTTGTGTCCTTTGCGTCAAGTCTGAAAACCCTTGCTTTTTCGTTATAATATATTGGCATAGAATCTGCCTCCTCTACTTATATTATTTAAACATATTATATCAGCTTTGGTTTCACATTTCAATATCTATTTTACATTTCAATCGATTACAATTTGTATAATTTCAAAGAATTTATCAGTATTATTAACGAATAACAAGACAAGATAGGCAATATAATGTAAAAACACATAATGGAGGTAGTATATATGCAGGAAATACAGCAGGGAAAACACAGCCTTTGTCTGGAAAACAGAAAGAGCCTCAGACTCACCGGAGTTACCGACATCGACAGCTTCGACGAGGGACAGGTGCTTTTGTACACACAGCTCGGAGAGCTACTGATAAAGGGTAAAAATCTTCATATAAGCGAGCTTTCACTCGAAGCGGGAAACGTCGAGGTTTCAGGCGATGTATGGACTCTTAGCTACGGCGAGAAAAACAGAAAGGCAAAAGCCTCTCTCATCAAAAAAGCATTCAGATAAAGGAGCGATAGAATATGCTTGCTGTGCTTCCGAAGGGCTTTGAAACACAGATGATTTTCGGGGTGCAAAGAGAAACGAGAATTTTTCTTTTGTCGGTTCTTCTGGGTGTCGTGTTCGGGGCAGGCTACGAGGTGCTCAGGATACTCAGAAGAGTGATAAATCATAACGATATCGCAGTATTTTTGCAGGATTTTATCTATACGGTGCTGTGCTCACTTTGCTATTATGTCTTTGTGACCGCACTTGCCTGGGGACAGCTTCGTGGATTTGTGCTTTTTGGCTGTATTATGGGAATGATTCTGGAAATGGTCACTATCGGTAATACCGCAACGCCGCTGATTTCGGCGATTATAAGGCTTGCGGTAAGGTGGATAGTGGTAAAGCCGATAGCTGTTATAGTAAGAATTGCTACAAAGGCAGGGCGTAAATTTGTGCAAAGCTCTAAAAGTTTGCTCAAATGCCGTGTAAGTGCAAAAAAACGCTTGAAAGAAGATGAAAAACTAGTGTATAATAAATAGGTGTAAAAAGATATAGAACACGTTTAAAATGCGGAGGAAACAATAAAACAAATGAACAGCGAAAAGGAATTTTACGGCGAGGGTACAAAGAAGCGAACCCTTGTGCATTATATAGTTCTGGTAATTCTTCTGTTGCTTTTGGTCTATGCAGTCGTGATGTGGATATCACAGAGAGCTAAGGTCGACGAGCTTGCAAAGAAGAACGAGGAAATCCAGGAGCAGATTATGCTCACACAGCAGCAGTGCGATGAGTATAACAGAATCCTCAATTCAGATGACCAGGACGCATATATGGAAAGAATAGCAATCGAAAAGTATGGCTACGGCTATCCGGGCGAGAAACGCTATTACTTTACAAGTAAGGAATAAAGTGCGGTTTTAGCACTGAAATTAAAGAAATGAGAAAAGAGAGTGGAGTTATCCCTATGCAGCTTGAAGTAGGAAAAATTTATGAGGGTAAGGTAACGGGTATCACAAAGTTCGGTGCCTTTGTAGATGTCGTAGAGGACGGAAAAAAGGTAACGGGAATGGTACATATTTCAGAGGTTGCCTCGACCTTTGTAAACGAGATTAAAGACCATCTTCAGGAGGGCCAGACTGTAAAGGTTAAGGTACTTGCAGTATCCGAGGACGGAAAAACAAGTATGTCCATCAAGAAGGCGCAGGCACCCGAGCCTAATCAGCAGAGAAGACCTCAGCGAAACGGCGGAGGAGATAATTTCCGAAAGGGCGGTTTCAACGGTAAGAATAACGCCAGAACCGAAAGACCAAAGCAAAATGACAGCTTCAGACAGCCGCCGGAGTTTACTCAGACACGTTCTACACTTACCGAAAGCGGTAATCAGTCGTTTGAGGATATGCTCAGTAAGTTCAAGGCTTCAAGTGACGAGAAGCTCTCGGATATGAAAAAGCTCAAGGAAGGCAACCGCAGAAGCAATTCTCACAGAAAGTAAATAGCATTTTATGGGGTGCGAAGCTTTTGCTTTGCACCCTTAGTTTAATAACATAACGGATACAAAAGAAAGGACGTTTTAATTATGGCAAGAGATTTTAAACACACCTTCGCATTTATATTCTTTGTCCTGGCAGGAATAGTTCTGGGAGGATTTATATCACATATCTGCGACGGAAAAGCATATGTTGACTGGCTCGCATGGGGACAGACAATCGGCTTTGACAGCACAACTATAGACCTCAGCGTGCTTACCTTCACAATCGGTATGAAGCTTAAGGTTACAGTAGCACAGATATTCTGTGTAGCTATTATGTTGTTTGTTAATTTCAAGGTGAACAGAGGTTAAAAATATATGTTGGGTTTCAAGAAAATAATCAGTGTTGTAGCAGCGTCGGCGATTGCATTGTCACTCTGCTCATGCAGCCTTTTTGATAAGGATAATACAGCCGACCTCGAAGGCTTTGATATCCTCAGAAAAGCAATGGATACGTATAATAAGCAGTCAAGCGGCGGTATAGAGGTCTACGACGAGGTAAAGCAGGTCACCGAGCAGAAGTTTATATATTGGTATGACGAGGTTGACGTGCTTACATATTACCTCGAAAAGGCAGACGATAACGGCGGAGTATATAAGGAATATACCAGCGGATATTCGTATTTTGTCGAGGAAAACGGAGTCGGCGAGGAGCTTATGAAATCCGACGAGAGATATAGATTCTATGACAGAGAGTTTGCTACCCATCCTCAGACAACCGATAAGGTGTTCTATTTCTCCGACGAGGGAGTAATTGAGGATACCCTAAAGGTCAACAGCGATAAAAGCGGAAGCATTCTTTATCGTTATGACCCCGAAAAAGCAGGTATGGGAATCGAAGGCGGAAAGCTTGAAAGCTTTTCAACAGAGTATTTCTTTGACGAAAATGAGGTAATAACTCACTTTGTCCAGATAGCTCAGGGAAGCTATGATGACGGCGAGGAGTTTATTTATAAGTATACTATCAAAATTATCCCCGAAAGTGAGGTAGGCCCGATAGATAATCCTATCAAGGTGACCGAGAAGCCTCAGGAGGAGTAAAGTGCCAAGGAGCATAATATGAACGATGTAAGCGAACAGAAAAGCTACTTTGAGCTTGTCGATTCGGCAAAGCTGTCAGTCAGAGCATATTCAAGAAATCATAAGCATTCCGACTGTGAGATTCTCTGTGTGCTTTCGGGAAATGTTTCTGTAACCGTTCAGCCCCAGGGGAAATGCATCAAGCTTTCTAAGGGAGATGTATTGGTAATCCCGCAGGGAGTACTCCATATCATCGAAAAAGACCACTCACTGTCAGTGTTTGCTTCGCTCAAGGTTGATATTTCTGACGTGAGAAGCCGAAACAGTATTGTTACAGCCTTCGGAAGTGCCTTGAATGCAGTGTCCGCCGAGTATGCAAACGCTGTCTTGATTTCTGCGGATGCAATACGGAAAACACCTTTTGACAAGCTCTTCAGAATATGTATCGAGGAGAAGGAAAAGGCTGCCTGGGGTTACCGCCATGTAGAGGAAATGCTCATTCTCAATATACTTGTCGGAATTGTCCGCCATTGGAAAAAGATAGGTGCAGTAGACGACGGGGAGCTGTCATCAGGACGCTCGGTGAGCATATATTCGGTGTGCGATTATATCGAAAGCCATTTCGACGAGCAGGACAGAGTGGAAACACTTGCGAAAATGTGCGGTATGAGCTATACGCATTTTGCACGAAAATTCAAGGAGCTTTACGGCGAGCCTTGCAAGGGATATATCGAAAAGGTCAGAATCAAAAAAGCAAAGCAGTTATTGCTGGAGACCAACCACGACCTGAGTTTTATCAGCCAGGAGCTTGGCTTTTCGGATTGCAGCCACCTCATCAGAATTTTCAAAAGATATGAGGGGATTACTCC
>JAGALZ010000005.1 GCA_017848055.1 Oscillospiraceae bacterium
ACAAGCTTCAACCCCGGCGGCCTGCCGCCTGTAGCTTACAAGGAGCAGTACTTATCGCAGAAATCCGCAGCATAACGCAAGCTATTGAAATTTTGGGTATTTCCCGACTGCACATTTATTGACAAATCCAAATCACTTCGTATTGAGAATACCCCGAGAGCTTATCGCTGAGAATCTTTACCGCAGCTGACGGAGAAATTATGCTGTCATATTCTTCTATGGTTTCTTTCACCTGCTTGCATTGCTGGATTGCCAAATAATAAAGCTCATTGCCGTTTATGTAGTTGCAGCTGGCAGTGTAAAATTCCCTTATGTCAGGGTCTACGTCGCCCTCATACATGCGATGCTTGCCTAAACAGTTCAGCGGCAGACCGTTTATTGAGCTTCTGAATATAATCTCTGCCTCTTGTTTTTCGCCGTTTTCAGTTTTGACAACAGCGGCGATATACGGAATAAAATCACCGTCATATTCAGCGCATTCCTTGAAGCCTTCCAGAAAATCAGCTGTCTTGTCCCAGAGCTGAGAAATTTTTACCTGCTTACCGTCCAGAGTAACAGTTTCTTCAGGCATAACGCCGTTTATGTAGTAATACTGCGAGTACTCTGTTTCCGGATTTTTCTCCTTATCAGAACCCATGGGAACATAGATGAAAAATCCGCCTCCTCCCGTGTCCACCCTCAGACCTAGTTCTTCGTCCTGATAGCAAGGCCCGAATGGCACATAGTGTTCGTCTGTTGTAATTTTTCCTGCGTCGTATACATTCTCCGGAACATATTTATCAAACAGCTGATTTGCGTGTGTCCCGAAGCCCTCTATGCCTTCGATATAGTATTTTCCCGCAACTTCCGGAACTATAAAATCAATCCCATCCGAAAAAGAAAAGTTGTCGCAGTTAAGAGAATATATCCTGTCAATTTCCGACTTCTTGTTTTGCGCAAGGTCTGAAAGAGTTATCATTTCATATTCCGAATCATTTGTATCCCGGCTGTCATTGTAAACGGGTGCACCTGAGGAAGTGTCAGCTTTTGATGAGCTGCTGCCTTTTAGTTCATCGGGTACATCTACCCCTAAAGAGCATCCGGACGAAATAAGCATTGCTGTAATTATAGATACGGATAATATTATATTCTTTGTTTTCATGGCAAGCGCCTCCTTTTTTATTTCTTACTATATAAGAGTGTGGAAACACCAAAAAGGTTGCACCATAAAAAATATTTTTTGTGTTCGGATAGCGCCGTGTTTTGAAGTGTTGACATATAGCTTTACCTTGTTTATAATCGAATTAGAAAAATATAATATCTTGATATTTCAGCGTTACTTTATAACTGATAAATTCGTCTTTATTAGTGAAGGGAAGAATCGGGAGGTGAGTGTTATGGATGATAAACGTATCATCGAGCTATACTGGGAGAGAAATGAAAGTGCAATCAAGGAAAGCCGCCTTGCATACGGCTCATACTGCGCAACTATCGCCGATAACATTCTCCACTCAAAAGAGGATACCGAGGAATGCGTAAATGACACCTGGATTCGTGCATGGAACACCATACCACCCGAAAAGCCAAGAAGACTCGCTCATTTTTTAGGGAGAATTACCCGTAATCTTGCCATAGACAGATATCGGAGCGGTAGGTCGCAGAAAAACGGTGGCGGACAGATAAGCTGTTGCCTCGATGAACTCTCGGAGTGTATAGGTGAAGAAAATCCCATAGAGGACAAGGTTGCACTTAGAGAAATTCTAAATTCTTTTCTTCGTTTACTTGATAAAAAGAACAGAGAAATATTTCTCCTTAGATACTGGTATATGATGCCTGTGAATGAGATTGCAAGAAGCTTTGATATGTCTGAGGGCGCAGTAAAAATGGTTCTAAAGCGAGTAAGAGAAAAGCTCAGAGTTTATCTGGAAAGTGAAGGTGCTTGGATATGAAGAACAGAGAGATTCTAATGGATGTAATAGGGGATGTCGATGAAAAACTGGTTCCGTCGGTTTCTGAAAAAGCCAAAAAACGCTCAGTTGCAAAATGGGTGGCTCTGGGCGGTGCCTGTGCGGCAGCAGTAATAGCCGCAGTGATTTTCCTGCCAAAGCTTGGCGCAGATGTGCTGTCTTCATCAAAGCCCGACAGCTCGGAGAATGTGTCCCGTCCGCAGTATGACGATAAAGCCTATCCGCTTGCCATGCCCGTCTATCCCGATATGCCAGAGTATCCGCTTGAAGGTGACGCTGAGGGGTATGACGCATGGCGTGAATCAATCCAATCCCTCAGGGAACATCCGATGGGGTATGGCTACGGCTTTGACAGCTTTTTTACCGAAAGTTCAAAGGTGTTTCTGGCAGGAGCAGAAAACGAAAATATAGTCTATTCTCCGCTCAGCCTTTATATGGCACTTGGTATGTCCGCCGAAATATGCGACGGAAATTCAAGACAGCAGATACTTGAAGTGCTCGCACAAGATAATATCGAAGCACTCAGAGAGAATGCAAGGGCGGTCTGGCGTGCAAACTATATGGACGACGGAATGGCAAAATGTGTCCTCGCAACATCGCTCTGGACAAATAATAACTGTGCCTATAACCAAAGTATAATAGATACGCTCGCAGGAAACTATTACTCATCCATATATACCGGTGACCCCGCCGAGGAAAGCTACAACAAGCTTATGCAGGACTGGCTCAATGAGCAGACTGACGGACTTCTCTCTGAATATGTTTCGGATATCAGAATGGACCCGCAGATGATTCTGACCATCGCTTCAACTGTAAATTACAGCGGTAAATGGACTGATGAATTCAGCGATAAGAATACAAGAGAGTCGATGTTCTACAGCCCGCAGGGTGACGTAAAGTGCGAATTTCTTAACGCCCAAAGAAATACTGCTTATTACTGGGGGGATAAGTTTTCTGCAATTGAACTGAGCCTTGAAAACAACGGAGAGATGAGGATAATCCTTCCCGATGAAGGTGTCAGCCCGCAGGAGCTTTTGAGCGATGAGCAGGTTCTTGAATATATCACTAAATACAACGGATATGAAAACTATAAGTTCGTGTCAGTGAATATGTCTGTTCCTAAGTTCGATGTGTCATCAGAAATCGATTTGAAGGATGGGCTTTCACAGCTTGGAATTACGGACATATTTGATTCTGAAAAAGCCGATTTCAGTCCGCTTTCAGAGAATCTCGGGAACGTTGCTCTCTCAGAGGCACAGCACGACGCAAGAGTGATGATTGACGAGGAAGGCTGTAAGGCATCAGCACTGACCGCATTACAGTTTGCAGGCTTCGCAATGCCCGAGGACGAGGTCGACTTTGTGGTTGACAGACCGTTTATCTTTGAAATCGTAAGCGAAACGGGGCTGCCGCTTTTTATCGGAATAGTCAACAACCCTTAGCAGAATATAAGAAAAAAGGATACCGAAAAGGTATCCTTTTTGTTTATGCACTTATAGCTTTGTATCGGTCGGACGAGAGAATTTCCATCATCACATGAGCAGGTGAGGCGATTCCCCCTGCAACCATAGAAAACAGTCTTGGAGTACAGCCCGAAACGAGAGCAACACCGTGTTCGTTTTTGGTAACAGGCTGCTGACGGTTTCTGCTCTGAACATTCCAGAATACAATTTCAGGCAGGTGGTACCCGTGCTGTTCATAAAGCTTTTTTGCGTATTCGAAGTTGGTAGCTTCGCAGTCATCAACACACCAGTCAAATTCCATATCTGATACAATGTACAGCTTTTTAGGTAAATCTTCCTGGGTGCATCCGTTTTTCACGGCGGTGTTGAGTATCAGCTTAAACACTGCCGCAAGGTTGGTGTTTGCGATTTCATTGAAGCCTGCACAGTAGCGTACCTTTTCAGCAATATCACGTCCCTTTATTTCAATGAGTCTCGGAGTTTCCGAGAAGGTGATAAAGTGATTGTGAAATATACCCTTGTTTCTCTGCGCAAAATAAATTCCGAGCGAAAGTGCAACAGTTATCGGAAGTGTGCCGACACCCGAGTACATAGAGCCGGAGCCGTCAACAACAACGAGTGCGTTCTCATCACCGCCGAAATCTTCAAGAGCATTCCATGTTGTGTCCATTGCGGTTCTCTCAGCTTCCGAAAGCGGTTTGTTTGCACAGAAATTATTGAAACAAGGAGCAATTATGTCATATGGCATAAGAGATGATGTGTGCATTGAAACTTCGCCGTTTCTGACCATTTCAAGAAACTTCTCGTAGCGGGGAGAGTCGTTCCTTGAAAATGCCTTGCGGTACTTGAAAAGAGCTTTTGATGGCTGCTTTGCGTAATCGAAAGTGTAGTCACGTAAGCGAAGATTATTTTCAAGAAGCGAGATTTTGTTTCTCAGATGCGAAAGAGTCTTGCGATACTGTCTGTCATCCATGCCAAGAAGTCTTGCAATGCGCTTTGCACAGAGCACCGATTTCTTGCTTGAAGCATTTACTGACGGAAGCCATTTTGCAAGCAGAGAAACTTCGCCCAGAGAGGATAAATCCTTGTCAAGCTGCTTCTTGATTACTTCAATAGCATCTGCCTCGCAGGGGGTGCCTAAGAGTGAAACAAGGTCGTCAAAACGCCCGTATTCAGAGATAAGCTCAATGTTTCTGCGAAGTGCCTGAGGTTCGTTTTGAGAGAGCCACTTTGTTATAATTCGGAATACTCTTCTTTCACCGAGTCCGCCACGAACATCACGTCCGAAGAATAATATCTTCATTGCAATATCAGCGTTTTCGGCAAATGCCCTTTCAAAGCGACTTACTATTTCATCTTCTGATTCATAGCGAAGTGCACCGATTGTAGAGAAAAGGTCAAGGCAATCGGAAAGTGTTGTCGAGTAGCTTACAGCTCCGTTTTCTGTAAAAGCAATATTTTGCTCTTTCTTAATCATGTCAAGCATCTTATCTGCTCCTTTCTGATAGTATAAAAAACAAGGCACCATTGAAACGGGATTCGAACCCATGTTAAGTGAATATCAATTCACCTGCTTTTACCTCTGAGCTATTCAAAAGTTGCTGTGGGTGCCTTTGTGGTGAATTAAATAATGACGGCCTTCTTGACATCCCTTTTTACAAGGTGCGATATTATACCGGCATCACTGCCTTACACAAAAGATATATGGCCATATCAATAATCTCTGATTATTTGCTGTATATACCTTTAGGATGGAAGCGGTTGTGCATTATTTATCCAACGATATCATTATATAACCATGTTAAGTTTTTTTCACGGAAAAAAAGCTGCGAACTCATTTTATCTGAGTCCACAGCTTTTTTGCATTGTAAGCCTTTGCTTTATAAGAGCCTTGAAGTCCTCGGGTGCAGTGACCTGAACGTTAGGCCCGAAAGAAAGAACACGAATAACCATTTCGGTTTCATCGCCCTCATAGTACTTCATTCTGAGAAGATATCTGTTTTCGTCGATTTTCTCTGCCTGCTTTTCAAGATGGGCAAAGTGCAGCATTACCCTCTCAAGAGCGTTGCGTTCATCTGTGATAATAAGCGTAACCTCTTTTTTTATGTCCTCTTTGGGGACAACCTCAAGGTGATAGTCTTCACCCAGACAAGAACAGCTTTTTATCCTCGCTAGATTAAAATGCCTGTACTTGCAGCCGGTTGCAACAATTCGGATTTTATCATCCTTTTCCGAATACTCAAAGCCGGTCGGGATAAACTTCACGCAAACCCTTTTACCACGCTTGTTCAGCATAGATACTTTTACTGCACGTTTGTTTTTGATTGCATACAGCATCATCCTGAAGTGCTTAATGTATCCCTCATCCTCGAACGGGTCACCGTCTGCGTACCGGTCGTATATTCTGTAATCCTCACTTGTAAATAATGGCTCGGTGTCGGAAAGCTCAGGGAAATCCACCCCGAACAGCTTTACCCTGGGGTCAAGAGAAATCGCCTTGAGCCATTTTTTCTGAAGATTTGTAAGCGGCATAGAAGGAGCGTTGCTAAGCTTCGGGGTGAGGTCATCGTTCAGAAGAGGCCACTTACCGCTTTTGAGTGAAGGAAGTATTGTCAGAACACTTTCAGAAAATGCTTCTTCACGGATATATCCCATTAGCTCCTTTTCTGACACGTCAGGGGAGAAAGCGGCGGAAATTATTGCCGCAACCGTGTTGTAGTAAGCCGAGTATAATTCACTGAACAGCATTTTCGTCACCTCCGCCCACATCATACATATCGTACATTTTCTTTATGTCTTTTATGAATTTCTTTTCAAGCCTGCGGTCAGAAAAGCTCACTCTTGTTATCCTGCATATAAAAGTACGAATCCACGGAATCATTTCATTTATGTCAAATACATCTGCAACGTATCTGTAATTGAAATCATCGAGCTTTTCAACCCTTCCGCAACGCTTTTCACGTTCAAGACGGTTTACGATAAACTGCTCGTCACCGTTTATCCTTATATCAAATTCAACATGCTCTGTGTGCCTTGGGTTGAGCCTGCAGTTTACACCCCACATGTGTGCCTCAGCCTTTGCAAGTCGCTTTCTGAGCAAGTCAAAGCGTTCACAGACCTGCTCCTCGATTTTAACATCTGATATGTAATCAAGACGATAGGAATTGAGCCTGTTAGCTTTTTCGTGATATGCAATAAGATTCTGCCTTCCGTTTTGTACGCTGATGAGAATTTTCAGCGGAACAAGTCTTATCGTTCTTGCTTCGGGAACATTCTTTCCCGCATTTTTTATTGTAATGTATCTGCGTGAGCTTATTGCGTCAAACAAAGTTGCTGTAATGTCGCTGTCAATAGCATGGGTTATGTAATGATGCTTGAATGAGGAAAGCGACTCGTGCTTTTCTAATTTGTCGCTGAGAAACGACCCGATAACTCCGCATGGTAAAACTTCGCTTGAAAAGTCAATAACATCACTCAGCGAGGAAATATCTGTGTCACAGCTTCTACTGTATAAAACCTTGCGTCCCTGCTTCCTTGTCTGAATAATACCTTCCTCGGTATACTCTTTGAGCTTTTTGCGAAGAGTAGATTCGTCAAACGAAATTGCCGAGCAAAGCAAGCGGTCAATTCCGTCAATAAGTTCTCCCAAGGTCATCTCAATTTCAGGAGAGCTTAGGAGGTCAAAAATTGCGAAGTGAAGTGTGATGTCACCGTCAGTAAAGCTTTTTGCCTTAAGAGCCTTGTAAAGTGGATTGTGTTTTGTTGTACGGCTGTCAACTGACAGGAAAACATTCTTTCCCTCGGCTGTCTGAGTAAAGCGCATATAATCGCCCAGCCAGCTCTCGATTCGTCTTCGTTCATCATCATAGGAACGGGTGCTCTTTGAAGCAAATTCTGTTCGTGACCTGAAGCCGTAAACATAGAACTCACGCATATATGCTCTGATTTTTTCAAAATTCTTTATAAGCTCGCTGTAAGCCACTTTGCGCACCTCCCTTGATTTGTCTTATATTATACCAAAAACCGTTGCAGTTTTCAAGCAAACGAATAAATAGCATTCTTTCGGTAATAATACCTTTGATAATATAAAATGGAGGCTTTGAAATGGTAGAGCAGGATACAATAAGACTTTTACGTGAATGCGACGCAGGAATCAAAATGGGCATATCGTCAATAGCTGATTCGGTAGGGTATGTACGAAACGATGACTTGAAGGTACTCCTTCGTGAGAGCCTTGACAGACACGAAAAGCTCAGAAGCGATATGCAGAAGCTCCTTGACAGCTATGACGATGACGGTAAGGAGCCTGCACTTATGGCGAAGGGCATGGAGTGGTTCAAAACCAACGTAACTCTTGCTTTGGATGTAAGTGACAGCAAGATAGCAGATTTTATTGTTGACGGCTGTAATATGGGAGTCAAATCGTTGTCAAAGTATCTCAATCAGTACAAGGCGGCAGATGAGAAGTCCAAGGATATCGCAAAGAGGCTCATTTCCGAGGAAGAAAACCTCAGCAAAGATGTAAGACAGTATCTGTAAACGAAAAAGCACCCTCAGTTCAGGGTGCTTTTTTCTGTAGAATTTCAAAGTGATTTTTGCTGCATTTTATAATGCCTTCATCTCGAAGCTTTCCAATCTGAACAGAAAGACCGCTCCTATCAACGTCCAGATAATCCGCAAGCTCCTGACGGTCAAAAGGGATAGAAAAAGCATTCTTGCCCTCTTTATTTGCACAAAGCATGAGGTATGCCATCAGCTTGTCACGGGTAGTTCGTTTTGAGGTTATTTCAATTCTCTGGTGAAAATCGATATTCTTACCCGCAAGTCCCTTCATAAGATTGTAGATAAGCTGTCGGTGAAATCCGCAGGCTTTTGAGCAGGAATTAAGTACACGGCTACAGTCGATAAGCATAATTGTGCTTTGAGATGTAGATACTACTTTAACGGGAGTCTCCGACGTTCCCGCACAGGCAAATTCTTCTCCGAAAATCTGCGATTCGCCGATGTTGCCGACAATACTTCTGTTGCCGTAATAGTCAACACGCTGAATCTGTGCCGAGCCGTCAAGCACAACGCCAATCTGCTTTGCAGGTCTGCCTTCTGAAAGAATGGTGTTCTTCTTGTCATAAGTTTCAATCTTCACATCAAGACAGTTAAGCAGTAAGAGAAGATTGTCCTCCTGTATACCTTCAAAAAGAGGACATTGCTTTATTTTTGATAAATAATTTTTCACAAAACCGCTCCTTTTGTTGAAATTTCAACATACTTTTTCAATCTATTATACTATAATATACTTATAAAATCAAGTGTCTCAAAATTATTCCAATAATACAAAGGGAGGATATATAAATGAGAATCACAGATGATATCAGATATGTCGGTGTCAATGACCATAGCATCGACCTTTTTGAGGGACAGTATATTGTACCTAACGGAATGGCGTACAATTCATACGTAATCCTTGATGAAAAAATCGCCGTTATGGATACCGTTGATGCTTCCTTTACCCACCAGTGGCTCGACAATATCCAGAATGCTCTGGGTGCAAGAAAGCCGGATTACCTCATTGTTCAGCATATGGAGCCTGACCACTCGGCAAATATTATGAACTTTGTAAAGAGCTACCCCGACGCAACTATTGTTTCCTCGGCAAAGGCTTTTGTGATGATGAAAAACTTTTTCGGCACAGACTTTGAGGATAAGAGAATTGTTGTAGGCGAGGGCGATACACTTTCGCTCGGCAGACATACCCTTACATTTGTTACAGCACCAATGGTGCACTGGCCTGAAGTAATCGTAACATACGACAGCCTCGACAAGGTTCTTTTCTCTGCCGACGGCTTCGGTAAGTTCGGTGCACTAGATGTCGATGAAGACTGGGCTTGCGAGGCAAGACGTTACTACATCGGTATTGTAGGAAAGTATGGTGCTCAGGTGCAGGCACTTCTCAAGAAGGCTTCGGGACTTGATATCTCAATCATCTGCCCTCTGCACGGCCCTGTACTGACAGAAAACCTCGGTTATTATCTCGGACTTTACAACACCTGGTCAAGCTATCAGCCTGAAGAAGAGGGAATCGTGATTGCATATACATCTGTATACGGCAACACAAAGAAGGCTGTATTACAGCTTGCCGATAAGCTCAGAGCCAACGGCTGCCCGAAGGTTGTAGTAAATGACCTCGCAAGATGCGATATGGCAGAGGCTGTAGAGGATGCTTTCAGATACAGTAAGCTCGTTCTCGCAACAACAACCTATAATGCAGAGATTTTCCCGTTCATGCGTGAGTTTATTTCTCACCTTACTGAGCGTAATTTCCAGAACCGCACAGTTGCATTTATCGAAAACGGAAGCTGGGCACCGCTGGCCGCTAAGGTTATGAAGTCAAAGCTCGAAAAGGCAAAGAATATTACCTACTGCGATACTACCGTAAAGATTCTTTCTGCACTCAATGAACAGAGTAGTAAAGAGCTTGATGCACTCGCAGATGAGCTTTGCCGTGAGTACCTTGCACAGCAGGATTCGACAGCTAATAAAAATGACCTTTCTGCACTTTTCAATATCGGATACGGACTCTATGTTGTTACCTCAAACGACGGCAAGAAGGATAACGGACTTATCGTAAACACTGTAACTCAGGTGACAAATACACCGAACAGAATTGCCGTTACAATCAACAAGGAAAATTACTCCCACCATGTTATAAAGCAGACAGGCAAGATGAACATCAATTGCCTTACAACCGATGCACCGTTTGCGGTATTTGAAACATTCGGCTTTGCAAGTGGCAGAAATACAGACAAGTTCAAGGACTGCCAGCCGCTTCGTTCGGATAACGGACTTGTGTTCCTGCCAAGATATATAAATTCCTTTATGTCCCTTAAGGTAGAGCAGTATGTTGACCTTGGAACACACGGAATGTTTATCTGCTCTGTAACTGAGGCAAGAGTAATCTCCGATAAGGAAACAATGACATATAACTACTACTATGCTAACGTGAAGCCACAGCCTGAAACCCAGGGAAAGAAAGGCTTCGTCTGCAAAATCTGCGGTTATATCTACGAGGGCGACGAGCTTCCGGAGGACTTCATCTGTCCTCTCTGCAAGCACGGTGCTTCGGATTTTGAACCAATAGTTTAAAGAATCTCAGAGGAGGAAAAATAATGAAAAAATATGTATGTGACGCTTGCGGATGGGTTTACGACGAGGAACTCGGTGCACCCGAACTCGGAATTGCTCCGGGAACAAAGTTCGAGGATTTGCCCGATGATTTCGAATGCCCACTCTGCTCGGTAGGTAAGGATAGCTTCAGCGAAGAGTAAACTTCTAAAGTTTATGGGTATTACCCGTATGACAGCTTTATATGTTTTGTTGAGGAAAACCCTTTTGAAAAAGGGTTGTTCCTCAAACTCCTTTCCTAAAACTTTTATAATTTAATTTCAGCCCCATAGGGTACATATCAAGAGAATGATTTGATTTTCTCAAGATTGTGATAGGTACCCTATGGGGCTGAAATCATATCAAAAGTCTTTGTAAGGGGGCTCGGGGGAGAAACTTTCTTCAGAAAGGTTTCCCCCGAAAATACACAAAGGCTGTTGTGCAGGTAATACCCATAAAGCTGATGTTTTTTGTGCTTGTAATCTGTAAAAGTTTATGGTATAATATCTTCATATTATTACTTGAAAGGAGGAGTATGCTAAAGTCTTAAAGGCTTTACATACAAAAGCTTATGGATTCGAATCAGATTTGTATGCTTGTGACCATTATTGTATATCTTCTGGCAATGGTTGCAATAGGCGTTTATTATTCCAGCAAGAATAAGAACGTCAGTGATTTCTACTTAGGCGGAAGAGGACTCGGCCCGTTTGTATCAGCAATGAGTGCCGAAGCTTCTGATATGAGCAGCTGGCTACTTATGGGACTTCCGGGAGTCGCCTATCTTACCGGAGGAGCGGAAGCAGGCTGGACAGCAATCGGACTTGCTATCGGTACATATTTGAACTGGCTGATTGTTGCAAAGCGTCTGAGAATTTACACTGAGAAGTGTAATAACGCAATCACTATTCCTGACTTCTTCTCTAATCGTTACAGAGATAACAAAAAAATCATTCTTGGAATAGCTGCCCTTATTATTCTCGTATTCTTTGTTCCTTACACAGCATCGGGCTTTGCAGCCTGCGGAAAGCTTTTCTCATCGCTGTTTGGTTGGAATTACCACATTGCAATGATAGTGAGTGCTATCATTATTATTCTCTACACCTGTACAGGAGGTTTCCTTGCAGCTAGTACAACAGACCTTATCCAGAGTATCGTTATGACCCTTGCACTTGTAATCCTTGTTGTGTTCGGCGTTCATACTGCAGGCGGCTTTGAGAATGTTGTCGACAATGCAAAGTCACTCTCAGGATACTTCTCACTCACTAACATCCACAATGTTGAAACCGGTGGCTCAGACAAGTATTCACTTCTTACTATCGCATCGCTTCTTGCGTGGGGACTTGGTTACTTCGGTATGCCTCATATCCTTCTCAGATTTATGGCTATCAAGGATAAGAAGCAGATTAAGACCTCAAGAAGAATTGCTTCTGTTTGGGTTGTAATCTCCATGGCAATCGCAATCTTCATCGGCTTTATCGGTAATGCACTTACAGCAAACGGTAAGGTTGAAGCACTTTCGGGAAATGATTCAGAGACTATCGTTATCAAGATGGCAACAATACTTTCCGAAAACGGCATAATCTTTGCTTGTATCGCAGGTCTTATCTTTGCAGGAATTCTTGCCTGCACAATGTCAACATCCGACTCTCAGCTTCTCGCTGCGTCCTCGAGTATGTCTGAAAACATCTTCAAGGGTGTGTTCAAGATGAAGCTTTCTGCAAAGGCTTCTATGCTCGTTGCAAGAGCAGTGCTCGTAGTTATTGCAGTTCTCGGCGTTATCATCGCATGGAATCCTGACAGCTCAGTATTCAGAATTGTATCCTTCGCATGGGCAGGCTTCGGCGCAACCTTCGGCCCTCTTATGCTGACAGCGCTCTTCTGGAAGCGTTCAAACAAGTGGGGCGCAATGGCAGGTCTGTTAGTCGGCGGAATTATGGTATTCGTATGGAAATTCTGTATCTCAAAGCTCGGCGGTGTATGGGCTATCTATGAACTCCTTCCTGCATTTGTTTGTGCACTCGTTGCAATTATTGTAGTATCCCTCCTTACAGGCAAGCCTGAAAAGGAAATTGTTGATGAGTTCGATGCTGTTAATGCAGAAATGAAGGCATAATTCCTAATGTACAGCAAAAGGCATAGCAGAAAGCTATGCCTTTTTTGTTGACTTGATGAAAAACTTAGAGTATAATCTGTTTATACGAAAGAGGTGAAATCAGTGGAAAGAAGAGATAAAATAAATTATTACCTTGACCTTGCGGATGTAGTGTCAAAACGCTGTACCTGCCTTAGAAGACATTACGGTGCTGTTATAGTCAAGAATGACGAGGTAATTTCAACGGGGTATGTCGGTGCCCCCAGAGGCAGAAAGAACTGTACTGATTTAGGGTACTGCGTAAGACAAAAGCTGAATATTCCCAGGGGCGAAAGATATGAGCTTTGCAGAAGTGTCCATGCGGAAGCAAATGCGATAATCAGCGCTGAGAGAAACAAAATGATTGGTTCAACGCTCTATTTATGCGGCAGGGAAGTTGCTACCGGTGAGTATATTTCAATGTCAAACAGCTGTTCGATGTGTAAGCGCATGGTAATCAATGCTGGAATTGAACGGGTCGTTATTCGAGACAGTGAAAGCGAATACAGAGTTATACAGGTTTCTGACTGGATAGAAAACGATGAATCACTCAGCGGCAGCTTCGGATATTAAATACAATAAAAAAGCACTCCATGTAGGAGTGCTTTTTGTTATTATTAGGGGTTAGTCTCTAACCTTCTTGTCCTTCTTGAGAAGAACTGCTGCAACTGCGAAGCCTGCAACGATAAGAGTCATAACAGCAGGAGCTCTTTCGCCTGTAATAGGATTTTTCTCCTTGTCATCGCTTACCTTGTCGTCATCTTCATCAGTATCACCGCCGATGAGTGATGGGTCTTCATCATCTTCATCGTCATCGCCGCCGATAAGTGATGGGTCCTCATCGTCTTCGTCGTCATCACCGCCGATGATAGAAGGGTCTTCGTCATCTTCTTCGGATGTAACAGTTGTAGTTACGGAAGAAGTAACGTCATCACCTTCGCCACCAACGATTGATGGGCTTGTGGTTGTTGTGATTTCTTCAGTAGTTGTTTCCTCAGCGGTTGTTGTAACAACAGGGGCTGTAGTTGTTTCTTCTACTGTTGTAGTAGTAGCCTCAGTTGTTGTAGCCTCAGTTGTTGTAGCTGAAGTTGTTGTTGCCGATGTGGTTGTAGCTGAAGTAGTTGTAGCTGAAGTTGTTGTTGCCGATGTGGTTGTAGCTGAAGTAGTTGTAGCTGAAGTAGTTGTAGC
>JAGALZ010000006.1 GCA_017848055.1 Oscillospiraceae bacterium
CGTTGATTTCATCCTCGCAACCACAAGCACAGCTTGATGGAATAACCTCAAGGTCATCTTCATACGGTGCATCCCAATCTGTTTCGTAGATCTGTGGTTCAGCCTGAATCTCAAGGGGACAATAGAGCTTCATTTCCTGTGCAGGTTTTGCGGTTACCGTGAAATCTGCCTGACCTCTAATTCCGAGGTAGTGGTCACGAACCTCTGCAAAATCTTCACGTCTGTCAAGCATTTCTGCTACTGTTCGAATCATCAGCACTCGCAAATCTTCATCGCCGAGCATATCTTCAAAGACGAAGTGCTTCTGACCTGTGTGAGCAAGCTCTGCGATTCGGTCAGCCATAGCTTTCAGCTCTGCATGGAGCTGATGTTCTCCGGCAGTAATATCATTTGCCTCAATGATTGCTCGTGCATTCGGAATGAACTGTGACTTCCGAGCGTAGTCAGCACCCTCGGCTTCCACAAGGATTCCATCGCTGCCGTTGGCATCAAGGAAGAGGATACAGTGTGCAGTGTTGCCCTTCATATACATCAGATCTCTGTTCTCGATGATTTCGGGGCAGTCATCCAAGGGATGATTTCTCATCTGCTCGAATCTCTTTCCGTAGAGGGGAATGACTTTCTCCACTTCAATCTGCATCGGCTTATAGTTATGAGCCTTGTGATTGAGCAGAGCATTGAATGTGATTTTCTTCATGGGCATCGCCATCCTTTCTTTTTAATAGTATAAGGGAAACAAAAAATGCCGAACCAATCGAGAGTAGTGACTCTCAACGGGTTCGGCATAACGAACAAGAAACCGTTTCAAACTTTGTGAAAGTTTTTCGGGCGATTTAGCATAAATCGCTTATAAAACAAGAGCAGACTTCGGAATTTTTCTTCCAAATCTGCTCTCAAATCTCTTGAAATAAAAAAACGCCCGTTCAAGTCCTCTTTTGAGGCTGAAAAGGCAAAATGTCATCTACGGTTTTAGTATAAAAAAATTCGGCGTCAGAGTAGCAAAAAACCACGCAAATGCGTGGTTTTAGGCTCTGTCATCCATTTTGGATACAAGAAATGGTGCGGCAAACGGGACTTGAACCCGTACGTCAAAGACACACGCCCCTCAAACGTGCCTGTCTGCCAATTCCAGCACTGCCGCATTTCATATTCTGTTGTGCTCTCTTTGTGAGTGCTTTAACATTATAACACGTAATACGGGCAATGTCAAGCTTTTTTTCGAAAAAACTTAAGTTTTTGCTTTTTGCACAGTTTATTCTCGGAATTTTAGAAAAATTTGCGTATTGTGTGACCTTTGCCCTACAAAATGCGTCTTGAATTATTGACACGACATATCAGCTATGATAAAATTATGGTATCATTTTAACCCGTTACGGAGATAAAACTATGGAAAAGGTTATAATTATTGGTGCGGGACCTGCGGGGCTTACTGCGGCTATAGAGCTTTTGAAATCCGGCAAGGATTACGAAGTCGTAATTCTAGAGCAGTCACAGGCAATCGGCGGAATCTCGCAGACTGTACGATACAACGGAAACAGAATGGACATCGGCGGGCATCGTTTCTTTTCAAAGAGCAAAGAGGTTATGGACTGGTGGAGTGCTCTTATGCCCTTGCAGTCTGCTCCTGCATACGATGACAAGCTTCTTGGCAGGGACAAGTCCTATGCTGACGGCAATGCTGACCCTGAGGTGACAGATGAGGTAATGCTCCTTCGTGAGAGGGTATCGAGAATTTACTACGGCGGGCATTTCTTTGACTATCCGATTTCTTTAAAGCCTGACACCATTAAAAATATGGGTCTTATAACCACGATGCGTGCGGGGCTGAGTTATCTGTACGCATGCGTTTTCAAGAGGCCCGAGACAAATCTTGAAAACTTCTACATCAATCGTTTCGGAAAGGTTTTATACTCGATGTTCTTCGAGGGCTACACGCACAAGCTCTGGGGACGGCATCCTAAAGAGATTTCGGCAGACTGGGGTGCACAGAGGGTAAAGGGCTTATCCGTCACGGCACTTATCAAGGATATATTCTCAAAGCTTTTCATAAAGGACAGCAAGAAGCGCAAGGTTGAGACCTCGCTTATTGAGCAGTTCTGGTACCCGAAATACGGCCCGGGACAGCTATGGGAGAAGGCGGCAGAGGTAGCGACTGGGCTGGGTGCTGTAATACACAAGGGCTGCAATGTTGTTTCCTTAGGCTATGAGGGAAAGAAGATAACCTCGGTTGTTTGCGAAACTTCTGATGGGGAAAAGGTATTCGATGCGGACATTGTTATTTCCTCGATGCCTGTAAACGAGCTTATTGCGGCTATGGGCGACGCACCTTGCAGAGTTGTAAAAAAGATTGCGAAGGGCTTGCCGTACAGAGATTTTGTCACGGTGGGGCTTCTTGTTGACAGGCTTAAGCTTAAAAACGAAACTGACAAAATGACACTTTCGGGGATTGTTCCCGACTGCTGGATTTACGTTCAGGATAAGGGTGTAAAGCTCGGGCGCATACAGATTTTCAACAACTGGTCGCCTTACATGGTAAAAAAGCCTCTTGACACGGTATGGCTGGGGCTTGAATACTTCTGCGATGAGGGCGATGATTTCTGGAGCATGAGCGACGAGCAGTGCATTGCTTTTGCGGCAAACGAGCTTGTTTCGATGGGTGTTATCGAGAAGGGCGCTGTACTTGACGCACACAGAGAAAGGGTAAAGAAGGCATATCCTGCTTACTTTGACACCTACAGACATTTTGACAGGGTAAGAAAGTTCCTTGACGGATACTCTAATCTTTACTGCGTCGGCAGAAACGGTCAGCACCGCTACAACAACATGGACCACTCGATGCTGACGGCGATTGAGGCGGCAAGGTGCATAATTTCGGGAAAGACCGACAAGAGCGACATCTGGAACGTTAACACAGAGAAGGAATACCATGAAGAAAAATAACGTCAGGGCTATGTCATTCATTTCAAGAGAGAGATTTGATTCTCTATGGGGCATAGCCTTAAAGCACCCGTTCCTGATTGCGGCGGCTGTCTGCATGCTTGCGACGGGGCTTGGATATCAGAGTCAATACCTGCTTAAATACTTTATTGAAACTATGGCGGTATGCTTTATAGGGCTTTGTCTTTTCAGGTGCATACGAAGGATTCTTGACGAGAGGCGGAGCAAGGCTTTAGCGGTGGGAGTATTCCTGCTTGAGGTGGTTTTATCGATACTTGCGGTGAGGCTTTATCTGAATCACCAAAACCGTGCTGAGCTTGTTTACGTTGCGGGAACTATGCTGGTGGCGATTGTAACGATACTGCTCTTGCTTTCGCTTTACAATGAGGGCAAGGACTACCGCAGGAAAATCGCTGTTATTGCACTCTTTATGCAGGGCTTTATAATGAGACTCGGTTACGTTCTTGAAACTTCAATTCTCAGACGACAGAACGACGTTCACAAGTTCGGAGAAAAGGACGGCCACGCTGCATACATTGAGTATCTTCTGAACAACCGCTCGCTTCCCGACTTTGACCCGACGACGGTATGGCAGTTCTATCATCCGCCGTTTCATCACAGCATTTGTGCTGTATGGCTTAAAATCCTCGGCACTGTCGGCATACCATACGACGTAGCATGCGAGAGCATACAGGCGGTTTCGCTTTTCTGCTCGCTGAGCATTATGATACTGTTTTACAAGCTTGCAAGGCACATCAGACTGAGCGGCATGGCGTTATACGTTCCGCTTCTGATTGTGTTCTTCCATCCGTCACAGTTTATACTTTCGGGAAACATAAACAATGATGTTATGTCGATTGCCTTTATTTTAGGTGCGATATACACGACGGCGGTATGGTACAAGGAGCCTTGCATTAAAAACATACTGAAAATTGCGTTTTGCATAGGTCTTGGTATGATGACAAAGCTATCGGCGGGGCTTGTTGCACCTGCTGTGGCGATTGTGTTCCTCGTGGCTCTTATAAAGTACCGCAAAAGGGCTAAGTCGCTTATCGGGCAGTTCGCTTTATTCGGCGTTGTCTGCGTTCCTCTCGGGCTATGGTGGGGAATACGAAACTACATTCTATTCAAGACTCCCCTAACCTATGTTCCGTCGCTTTCAATAATCAGCTATCAGTACATCGGGCGGATACCATTTAAAGACAGACTTTTCGATTTCAGCTCTTATCAGTTCTCCTATGTTTTTGAGCAATGGACAAAGGACACATATCGTGAGTTTAATCCGACAATTGCTTTTTTGAAAAACTCGCTTTTCGGTGAACACCTCAAAGCTCTGACATTTGAGGGAAATCTCATAAAATTCCCGACTGTTCTTTTCTGGGTTGCTATGGCACTTGCCGTTTTGGGATTTGTTTCAATGCTTGTTTGCTTATTCAAAAAAGGCGGCAACACAGAAAAGCTTCTGCTGACTGTAACCTCGCTGGTGCTCCTATTCTCATATTATAAATTCTGCTATGAGTACCCGTTTATATGCACGATGAATTTCAGATATATCGTTCCTTGTCTTTACGCGGGAGCTGTTTCCCTGGGCTTTATGCTCAGATATTTCAAGGATGCCAAATCAAAGCCTGTTCACGCCGTCGGTATTCTGTGCCGTGCGGCTGTCGGGCTCGCAACCGCTGTTTTCTGCATCTGCTCATATATGACATACTTTGTCGTAATAAGCTCCTTTTCGTAAACACTCCGCATACAAAGGATTTACGTGTGTTTATCGGGGGAAACCTTTCTGAAGAAAGTTTGTCCCCCGAACCCCCTTACAAAGACTTTTAACATGATTTCAGCCCCATAGGGTACACATCAAGAGAACTGTCGAAATTCTTGTGATTGTAATAGGTACCCTATGGGGCTGAAATTTTATTACAAAAGTTTTAGGAAAGGAGTTTGAGGAATAACCCTTTTCCAAAAGGGTTTTCCTCAATAACAAACCTAAAGCTTCGGTATGGGGTATATTGCGTAAAGGCGGGATATATGGTAGAATAGGTATATCGACAAATTTCGTAGGGGGTAAAGCTATGAAGAAGCTTATTATAGCTTTTGCATTTATATATTCACTTATGCTTTGCGGATGTCAGGGCGTGGACAGTTCCGACGCATCGTCATCTGACGGCAGCATTACTGACTCATCGCAGGTTACAGAGGACTCTTACACATACAGCAGTCAGGCTGACACATCGGGTTTATCAAGCTCTGACTCTGAATCGCCGCAGGACGAGGTTCCGACTGTCAAGGAGTTTCTTTCTGCAGCTTTGGAGCCTTGCGGAAGCTGTCTTTATGTATGGAGCGGCGGCTGGAATGAGGAAGACACGGCGGCTGGAATTGACGCTATGACGATGGGAGTAAGTCCACGGTGGAAGGAATTCTTCGACGAGAACGATGCGGGCTACGATTACACGACCACCCGGTTTCAGATACACGACGGGCTTGACTGCACGGGCTTACTTGGTTGGAGCGTATACCAGGTTTTCGGCGACAAATACTCCGACACGGGGTATGTTTTCCAGTCGGGAACTGTAATAGACAACTACCTCAGTTTATTTGGCGGTGAAAAGACTGCGGCGGCAGATGTGACAGACTACCGTGCGGGCGATGTAATGTGCAAGGACGGGCACGTTTTTATTGTAATAGGACAGTGCTCTGACGGAAGCCTTTTGTTCGTTCACGCTTCCCCGCCTGCGGTTTCCATCTGCGGAACTCCGACACCTGACGGGAACAAGTCGAGCGAAGCTATAGCACTTGCGAAGGAATATATGCAGGACTATTTCCCTCACTGCTACGAAAAGTATGACACAACCAGCCGTGGCACAGGATATCTGACGCAATACGACCGATACCGCTTTGATGAAAATATACTTTGTGACAAGGACGGCTACTTCGGGATGTCAGCCGAAGAAATACTAATCGATTTATTCAATGAATAGGCACAAAAAAGCTCAGGAAAAAATCCTGAGCTTTTTATTTTGCTTTGAAATATTAGTCTGTAATCTTCTTAAGACCCCAGATATCTCTTGCATACTCGCTTACAGAACGGTCTGCGGAGAAGATTCCTGCGCCTGCGATATTTGCAAGGCTCATCTTCTGCCACTTCATCTTATCTCTGTAGCACTCGGATGCATAAGCCTGTGCCTTCTGGTAGGAATCGAAGTCAGCGAGTGTCATATAGGTATCGCTTGTCTTGAGCATTGTAGCGATTTCGTTGAACTGCTGGCCGTTGATGCCATACTGCATTGTATCGATTGCCTTCTTGATAACGGCACTGGAATCATAGAACGACTGTGGGTTGTAGCTGCCCTTACGAGCGTTAACCTCGTCAACGTTCATACCGAAGATGATGATGTTGTCATCGCCCACTGCCTCGTGGATTTCAACGTTTGCGCCGTCCATTGTACCGAGGGTGATTGCACCGTTAATCATAAGCTTCATATTACCTGTACCGGATGCTTCTGTACCTGCGAGAGAAATCTGCTCGGAGATATCAGCTGCCGGCATAAGAAGCTCGGAAAGTGACACGCAGTAGTCCTCGAGGAATATAACTCTGAGCTTTTCGGAAAGCTTCTTATCCTTCTTGAGCTCCTCGGAGATGTTCCAGATGAGCTTGATAATCTGCTTTGCCATATAGTAGCCTGGTGCTGCCTTTGCCGCAAAGATGTATGTCTTTGGAGTAAAGTCTGCATTCGGGTTTTCCTTGAGGTAGTTGTACTCAGCGATGATGTTGAGTGCATTGAGCTGCTGACGCTTATACTCGTGGAGTCTCTTTACCTGAACGTCGAAGATAGACTCGGTATTGAGAAGCACGCCGTACTGGTTCTTTACATACTTTGCAAATGCCTTCTTGTTATTGAGCTTGATATCGTAGAGTCTGTTAAGAACTTCCTCGTCATCCTTGAAAACAGAGAGCTTGGAAAGCTCAGCTGCGTTCTTTAAGAAGCCTGTGCCAATCTTTTCGGAGAGGAGCTTTGTGAGTCCGTCGTTGGACTGGTAGAGCCATCTTCTGTATGCGATACCATTTGTAACGTTCTTGAACTTTGTAGGTGTATCTGCGTACTCGTTTGCAAAAGTTTCCTGCTTGATGATTTCGGAGTGAATTTTTGCAACGCCGTTTACAGTATGAGAAGCATGGACACAGAGAGTTGCCATCTTGACCTTATTATTCTCAACGATGGACATCTTTGAAACTCTTGCCTCGTCCTTATATCTCTCCCAGAGGTCACGGCAGTAACGCTCGTTGATTTCGATGATGATTGAGAAGATTCTAGGTGTAACACTCTTTAAGAGGTTGCAATCCCACTTCTCGAGTGCTTCAGGCATAACTGTATGGTTTGTATATGCAAATGTATTTGTTACGATATGCCAAGCCTTATCCCATGAGTATCCGCAGTCGTCGAGGAGGACTCTCATAAGTTCAGGGATTGCAAGTGTCGGGTGGGTATCGTTGATATGGATAGCAACCTTATCGTGGAGGTTGTCGAGTGTGCCGTAGGTTCTCATATGTCTGTCAACGATATCGCCGATAGATGCTGCACAGAGGAAGTACTGCTGTCTGAGTCTTAAGGACTTACCTTCTGCGTGGTTATCGTTAGGATAGAGTACCTTTGTGATAGCCTGGGAGATGATGTTCTGGCCGAGAGCCTTCTGGTAGTCGCCCTTGTTGAACATACTCATATCAAAGCTTGGACATTCTGCCTTCCAGAGTCTCAGGCAGGATACAGCCTCGCTGTCGTAGCCTGAAACATAGAGGTCATAAGGTACTGCGAGAACTGTTGTATAGTTTTCGTGTGTTACGTGGTGGTACTGCTGGTCCCAGTACTCCTTGAGCTCGCCGTCGAAGTGAACTTCAACAGCTCTGTCTGTATGCGGAACGAGCCATGCCTTACCGCCCGGGAGCCAGTTGTCAGGAAGCTCTGTCTGCCAGCCGTCTACTATCTTCTGCTTGAAGATACCGTACTCGTAGCAGATAGAATAACCTGTTGCGTGGTAGCCCTGAGCTGCGAGAGCGTCGAGGTAGCAGGCTGCAAGTCTTCCCAGACCGCCGTTTCCGAGACCTGCGTCAGGCTCCTGCTCATAGATACTTGCGATATTGATACCGTACTCCTTGAGCGCTTCTGTTGCTTCCTTAACCATTTCGAGGTTATAGATGCTTGTCTTTAAAGACCTACCCATTAAGAATTCCATTGAGAGGTAGTATACCTTCTTGTTGCCCAGTGACTCTGTCTTGATTGTAAAGTTTCTGCGCTTATCTTTTAAAATCTTGATTACCACTGCTGTGAGTGCTTCGTAGACCTGCTTGTCGGAAGCCTTATCGGGAGTAATGTCAAACTCCTCGCGAAGCACCTGTTCAAAGCGCTCCTTGAGCTCCTTCTTGGTAATGGTCTTTGACGCCTTTGCCATAAAATAATCTCCTCCTAAATATTAAAGCGACTACACTATTTTCTGTCGCCACATTTTACAGATAACATATTGATTCTATCAAAAATCGACTTTTCATTCAAGCTGATTTTATTAATCGGTAAACTGTTTTAGCGTTAAACCCTATAAGAATACACTTTCACAGCCTATCGTTAACATATTAACATACTTATTATAGACTCATTACACTCAAAAGTCAAACAAATAGCCTCTTTACGGCTTCAAATCTACATTTTAACTCATTAAAGGGGTATTTGGATATTGTGGAATTGTTATTTTGACCGAAAATCGTAGGTTAAAATTACTATATTAGAGTATCTCAATTTGTGCAAATCCACAAATTTTGCTTTGCGAAACGTTTTTTTCACCTCTTTGTTGCACGTTTTGGTGCAACAAAATGCGTTTTCGCAGCTTATAGTGCGGGGCGGTAAAGACCGCTTCGGTCGGAATGCATTGACAAGGAGGAATGAAGATGGACCAGAGGGCATTTGCGGTGGCTTACGCACATTGCTGTGATGCACAGACAGCGGCGATACTTTGCGGCTGTCCGATAACAAAGGCCAAATCAGTCGGAGAGGCACTTTTGCAGAAAAAGAGCGTTGTAAGGCAGATTGGAAAATGCTTTACGCAGAAGCTGAGGCTTTACGACTGCGTAAGGACGGGGCTTGAAAAGCTTGCCTTTGGCAGAAGCAACGATGCGGTGCAGCTTGCATTTACTGAGAGAGAACAGATAACCGGAAAGCTGATTTCTTCGCTTGACCTTTCTCTTGTAAGCTCGATAAAGCGTGACAAGGACGGCGGTGTTGACATAAAGCTTTTTGACAGGCAGAAGGCTTTGGAGGCACTGTGCGGACTTTACGAGGCTTCGGACAGCGAGCAGACTGCTCAGTCCTTCCTCAGCGCACTGAGTGAGGGTGATGAGGCTGACGAGGAAGTTTAAGTTTTCCAAAAAGCAAAAGACTGTTCTCTCCTGGTGGTACAAGGGGGCGACAAGCAGCTATGACGGCATTATCTGCGACGGTGCGGTAAGGTCGGGAAAAAGCTTTTGCATGTCGGCTTCCTTTATTATATGGGCGATGTCACGCTTTGACAAAATGAGCTTCGGAATCTGCGGAAAGACAATTTCCTCTCTCAGGAGAAACGTTATCTCGCCGCTTATTCCGTTTATCACGGGGCTTGGTATGGAGGCAAAGGAGCAACTCTCTAAAAACACTCTCATCGTTTCCTTCGGCAGAAGGCAGAACACCTTCTACCTTTTTGGTGGAAAGGACGAGGGGTCGGCTTCACTTATTCAGGGTGTTACCTTAGCGGGAATATACCTTGACGAGGTGGTGCTGATGCCTCGGTCGTTTGTTGAGCAGGCTGTTGCAAGATGCTCGGTTACGGGCTCAAAGCTATGGTTCAACTGCAACCCTCAGAATCCGTTCCACTGGTTCAAGACCGACTGGATAGACTTAGCACAAAGCAAGAACATTTTATATCTGCACTTTTCGCTTAATGACAACCCTTCACTTTCGCCCGACATACGCAAGCGTTATCACACGCTGTATACGGGTGCGTTCTACGAGCGTTTCGTACTGGGACTATGGACGGCGACAAGCGGCAATGTTTACGAGAACTTCTCACGGGATAAGCATATTTTCAGCGTCCTCCCTGCCGATGCTGAGATTGTGCGATACGCTGTGAGCTGTGACTACGGAACTGTAAATCCTTCAAGCTTCGGGCTATGGGCTATAAGTCGTGACGGGAGGGCTTTCCGCATTGATGAATACTACTATGCTTCGAAAACAACGGGTATTCAGCGCACGGATGAGGAGCATTATGAGGCACTTGAAAGGCTTTGCGAGGGGTACAGCATTGATTCGGTCATATGCGACCCGTCGGCAAGGTCATTTATCGAGTGCATTCTCAGGCACGGAAGGTTCTCTGTTGTTCCTGCTAAAAACGATGTTCTAAACGGTATAAGAAAGGTAAGCTCGCTTCTTTCGGAGGGGCGGCTTTTATTCTCGGAAAAGTGCAAGGACACTATAAGAGAATTCTATCTTTACCGCTGGGACGAAAAATGCAAATCCGACACACCTATAAAAGAAAACGACCATGCGATGGACGACATCCGCTACTTTGCGGTTCATTTCATGGACGACGATGACAGCTTTTACGCCTTGAGCGTTGGTAGGCGATAGGCGGTTTTCTGTCATCGGAATTTCTGAGAAAAGGAGGAACCAATATCATTTCTTTCAGAAAAAAGAAAAATGAGGAGAAGGAATACTCCCCTGCTGTCACCGAAACTGCTGTTGCGGCAAGGTCGGGCGAGGAAAGTCTTTTTCACCTTTCAGCAAATCCGGCTCACCTGGAATGCTCGCTTTACGAAAACCTCAAGCTGACGGTGCCTGTCATTGACGCTTGTATCGGAAAGATTGTAAGACTTGTGGGCAATTTCAGACTTGTTGCAAAGGATGAAAGGCTCCAGGAGAGGCTTGATTATTTCTGCGACAACGTAAAGGTTAACACATCGGGTTACTCGATAGGCACATTTATTACGACCTATCTGGACAATCTTCTCACCTACGGCAAGGCTGTCGGCGAGATTATCATTGATTCTCAGAGCGGTGAGCTTTCGGGTCTTGCAAACGCTGACAGCACTCTTCTTCGTGTAAAGAAGGGAAAAAGTCCTTTGGAAGCGAGATACTTTTTGCTTGACAGCTCAAACGAGATTGAGCTTACGCACCCTGAGAGAATTTTATGCAGTATGCTTTCGGAGAGTCCGAAGAATCCTGAGGGAGTATCGCTTCTGAGGGGACTTCCCTGCTTTTCGGGGCTTTTGTCAAAGATTTACCGCTGTATAGGTCAGAACTTCGACAGAGTCGGAAACGTCAGATACGCTGTTACCTACAAGCCTTCCTCGGACATCGGCGACAGAGCCTTTGCAAAGGAGCGTGCACAGCAGATTGCCAAGGAATGGGCTGACGGAATGAACAGCGCAAGAAGCGGCTGTGTCAAGGATTTTGTTGCGGTCGGTGATGTTGATATAAAGGTCATCGGTGCTGACAACCAGATTATTGACACGGAAATTCCCGTGCGTCAGCTTATGCAACAGCTTATATCAAAGCTTTCGATTCCACCGTTTCTTTTGGGGCTTAACTGGTCTTCTACCGAGCGAATGAGCACTCAGCAGGTTGACATTCTCACAAGTGAGCTTGAGTATTACAGACGAATACTGACACCTGTAATCAGAAAAATCGGAAAGACCTTTCTCGCTCTTGAGGGAAGCGACAGCGACCTTGAGGTTGTATGGTCAAACATAAATCTTCAGGACGAAACTGAGCTTGCCAAGGCAAGACTTTACAAGGCTCAGGCGGAGGAAATCGAGCTTCGCAACAGAAAAACAAGAGAGGAGGCGGGTTATGAAGACACAATTCTCGCTCAGCGATGAGCTGATGGAAAAGATAAACTCGTTTGCAAGGCGTGAACTTTCAAAGGACGAGGTATACGCATTCCCTGTAATTCTGTGCGACAACGAAATTGACCGTGACAATGAGAGGTTCTCTGTTGAAGCATTAAAGACACTCTCAGAGCTTTTTGTCGGCAAGACGGGAATTTTCGACCACAACCCAAAGGGTGAAAACCAGACTGCGAGAATCTTTGATACAGAGATTATGGCCGACAATGACAGAAAGACACAGTCGGGCGAGCCTTACACGGCACTTATCGGCAAGGCTTACATGATTCGCACTTCTAAAAACGCAGACCTTATTGCGGAAATCGACGGCGGTATCAAAAAGGAAGTAAGCATAAGCTGCAGCGTTGCAAAAAAGCTTTGCTCTGTTTGCGGAAAGGACAAGACACAGCAGTCCTGCTCTCACGTAAGGGGTAGAAAATACGCAGGCAAGCTTTGCCACGTAATTCTTTGCGAGCCTCTGGACGCTTACGAATTCAGCTTTGTTGCTATTCCTGCACAGCGTGGTGCGGGAGTTACAAAGAGCATGGGTGACAGCGGCAGAGAGTTTATTTTCTCTGACGAGGAGCAGAAAATCCGTGATGCACTTATTGCAAAGGCTTTAAAGCACGGCTTTCTTCTTCAGCCGGTTTTGCCGCTTACTGAGCTTAAATCCCTGCTCACTCTTTGTGACACAGAAAAGCTGAGGGAAATCTGCGACGGTCTTACAAGGGCTGAAAAATACAGAAGGGCAGCTACCTATTCACACGAGGAAAATCTCGGAAACAAAATTTACAAGCTTTAATATTTGGAGGTAAAAATATGTACAACGAAATCAGACTTGAAAAATCACTTTACAGCATCGGCGGAAAGACATTCACTCAGGCACTCACAGCACTTGACCCTGACGAAAACTACCAGGGCACAGAGCTTTCCTCTCTTGACGCTTTTGAAAGACAGCTCAAGCGTTTTGATATCAAGGTAAGCGGAGAAAACTGCGACAGAGTTGAAAAGTTCTTCACAACTGCTGAAACTGCAGTTCTGTTCCCTGAATATGTAAGAAGAGCTATCAAGCAGGGCATGGACAATGCAAGCATTCTTCCTTGCATCACAGCGGCTGTCGGCTATACTGACGGCATTGACTTCAGAGGTCTTACTATCACATCCGACGATATGACAACAACCGCTCAGGGCGAAGCTCTTCCTGAAACAACCTGCGCACTTGCTTCCTCTGCTACTGAGGTAAAGAAGTTCGGCAGAAAACTTTCCTGCACTTACGAATCCATCAGAAAGCAGCGCATTGAGGCTCTCACAGTAGTTCTCAAGAATGTTGGTGCATCTATTGCAAGACACATCAATCTCGAGGCTGTTAATGTTCTTTCTCAGGGTGCAAAGACAAGCTCTATCGCAGGAGCAACTGTTGCTTACTCTGACCTTGCTGCATTCTGGGCATCACTCCCACAGTATGACATGACAACTATCGTTACTTCTCCTGCTGTTATGGCGGACATTCTTGCTCTTGACGAGATGAAGTACTGCGTAAACGACTTTATGGCATCCGGCAGAGTTGTTACTCCTTACGGTGTTACAATCGTAAAGTGCTCAAATCTTGACGGTGACAAGCTTATCGGTCTTGATAACACATGCGCACTTGAGAGCGTTTTTGCAACAGACGTTATCGTGGACTTTGACAAGCTTATGTCCACACAGTGCGAGGAAATTGCTTGCAGCGTTATGGTTGGCTTCTCAAAGGTTGCTTCTGACGCTGTCGCTGTAATGAACGCTTAAACAACAACACATCTGATACGAAGGGAGTGACGGGTATTTATACTTTTGACAAGCAGAAAATCATCCGCCTCGTTTGCTCACTTTCACACACTCACAAGGAGGACTCACAGATAGTCTGTGAGGCTTGCGACTACGCCTGCGGCTATCTTGGCTCTATTCTGAAGAGAGAGCCGCAGACCTCTGAGGAGGCTTCCCTTTGCGAATGGGCTGCTATGGCGATTGCTGTTAACGAGGTTGCAAGACTTCAGAGCAGCTTAAATAGCGGCGATAGCAGCGTTGACACGGAGGCATCAAAGAAGCTTCTGGAGGGAGCACTTCACCGTCTGGAGCCGCTTATCGGGCCGCAGGATTTCTTCTTCGAGGGGGTAAACGGCTGATATGGGAATTAAACAGCAGACGAAAAATCAGCTTTACGCCAACGGATTTATGGTGTTTGACGGCTTTAGCGACAAGGAGATAGCTGTTGCGAAAAAACAGCTTTTCGCTTTTGTTTACAGCGGCGAGGGCGAGGGTGAGATTACTCTCAACGACCTTTCGGGTGAAAGATATCGTCTTAGAAAACACAGTCTTGTCATTGATGCATACTCAGACAGCTGCAGTGTTTTATCCTTAGATGAGGCGATAAACAGTTTTGTCAGAGAGCTGAGCTACACAGGAGAGCTGTTTATCACGAAAGTAAAGCTTTCTTCCCCCGACGAGGACAAGGTTCATTCACGCTACAGGAGAAAGCTGTGTATTACGGCAAACGAGCTTATCTGTGAGGGGAAGGTGGAGGCATAATGACAAAACGTGAGATAGAGTTTTCATTCGGAGGGCACAAGCTCACGGCATACGATTATTCAATCGTTATGCAGGACAGAATCAGCCGCACTCCTCTTGCAAACGGAAGCATAAGGACGACTGTTGCGGGAAAATCCATGACCACCGTAACCGTGAAGGGACTTCTCCCCTGCGGCAGAATTTCGCAATTTTACAGCGCATTTTCTACTCTCATAGGCAAGTCAGGTCAGGTTATCACGATTGACGGGCACACTATGTCGGCAGTTCTCGATAAATACGAGCTTATGCCTTACGATGAACCCGGACTTATACAGTTTACACTTACCTTACACTAAGGGAGGGACGGCTTTTGGATTTTAAGATAACACTCGTTATGAAAAGCGGACAGAGTGTTGATTTCACTACAATTATGAATCTTACATTCACTAAGGAAAGATACACTTCGCACACGCTTCTTTCGGGAAAATTCATAAGCGATAAGCTTTACTCAGAGGTGCGAAGCGTAGCGCTTTACATTAACGGCAAGGAATATCATTACGGTATTCCTGACAAGCTTGAATACAACTATTGTGACGGAATGGGCGTTTACAGCTTCTCCTCAAGGGGCTACAGCTGTGCACTTTCCTACAACCAGCTGACTCCGGGGCTTTACTCGGATGTGACCATTTCATCGCTTCTGCAGTCAAACATTCTTCTGCCTTACGTCAGCTACGAAGAAACGACAAGTCCTATAAACTACGTTTTTGTCAAGGACAACGACACAATGTGGGACGCTGCGTGTGCGTTTTCGAGAAAGTATGCAGGTGATTACCCATACATTTACGGTGCAAACACAGTGAGGGTGACAAGGGCAACCCTTGCAGACAAGGTTATCGCTTCATCCAATATTGTCAGCATTTCCCAGGGGCAGGATTACACAAAGATGATTTCTGACCTTCACATGCGTGACTTAAACGGAGAATACAACACCTACAACCTTACAAACTACAAGGCATTCGAGCGAAGCGTTACACGTCACAGACACATAAGCTTTGACAGACAATGGCTTAGTGAACCTGACGAGGCAATGCAGAGTGTACTCGACTACTCGATGAGGGGCATGCGATATAAAAAGGTATGCTACTGCGGATTTTCGGGTGAGGAGCTGAGGCAACCGGTATCTGCATCTTCAAGCGGAATCGAGATTGCGTCTGATGAAATCTCAAAGCTTATGCTGAAGGTTTCCCCTGAGGGAGTTTTCACTACACTCTGGTTCTACGAGGACGGCTATACTGACTGATTACTTTCCCCTGCGGCTGTCGGCAAAGAGATTTGTCGGCAGCCGTTTTTTATGCGATTTTTAGGCGGTTTGAAGGTGTCTTGATAAATTAGCCAAAAAGCTGTTGTGTGATTTGTAACTTATGCCAAAGTTATGTTATTTTCTTGACAAAATAACCGCAATGTATTATAGTTAATATATAATACTTAATACAATAAGGGGGATTAGTATGTCCACTATCACAGTAGTAACAGGCGGTGCTGCCAGCGGTAAGACACGTTGGGCTATCAACTACTTTGCGACCTGCGACAATGTTCTTTACATTCACACAGGTGCGAAGCTTTCTGAGGACATTAAAAGACGAATTGAATTCAACAACACCAAAAACGACGTTCTTTGGGAGATTCTCGACGACGTTAATGACCCCTGCAGTCTTATAAAAGACCACAAGTTCTTCATTTTCGACGGTCTTGTTTCCTATACAAAGAAGGTTCTTGCTGCCGAATGTGACGACGTTGCAAATATGCCTTACGAGCAGAAGAAGAAGATTGAGGCAAAGATTATTGCTGATGTTCAGGGCATGATGTCTGACGTTGAAAAGCTCAAGGGCGACATGGTTATTGTTACTGTTGAGACAGGCTTCTCTATCACTCCTGATGACCCTTATCAGGCTGTTCTTAGAGAAATTGTAGGTACTGTAAACCAGCGTATTGCAAATATCGCTCAGGAAGTTTATCTCTCCACAAGCGGTATCCAGTTTAAAATCAAGTAATCTTTGGGAGGAAAGCGACTATGTCATTTACAGTTGAAGATTTAATTTCATTTGCAAGAGAGCAGAAGGCATCTGACATTCATCTTACAGTCGGTGCACCTACTGTTTTCAGAATCAACGGTAAGCTTGAAAGACTTGAGGACATTGAGGACGAGGTTGTTAACAGAACCATTCTTTCGATGCTTTCAGCTGAGCAGGAGAAGCGTCTGCATGCAGGCGAGGACATTGACTTCTCATTTGAGACCTCTGATGGTTCAAGACAGAGAGTTAACGTATTCCGTCAGAGCGGCAAGATTGCAGCTTCCATCCGTCTTCTCAACTCAAAGGTACCTTCCTTTGGTGAACTCGGACTTCCTACAAAGCTTCTTACTGACCTTTGCACACTTCAGAAGGGACTTATCCTTGTAACAGGTGCTACCGGTAGCGGTAAGTCAACAACAATGGCTGCTATGGTAAACCACATCAACAAGACACGTCCTGTACATATTCTTACAATCGAAGACCCTATCGAGTACAAGTACGCTCCGAGCATGGCAACCATTCACCAGAGAGAGGTTGGCGAAGATGTATCCACATTTGACGGAGCACTCAGAAGTGCACTTCGTGAAGACCCTGACGTTATTCTCATCGGAGAAATGAGAGACTACGAGACAATTTCTCTTGCTATCACAGCTGCTGAAACAGGACATCTTGTTATTGCATCTCTCCATACTACCAACGCTCCGCAGACAATCGACAGAATCATTGACGTATTCCCTACAAACTCTCAGGGACAGGTTCGTTCACAGCTTTCACAGCTTCTCAAGGCTGTTATCTCTCAGGTTCTCGTACCTACAAGAGATGGCAAGGGCAGAGTTGCTGCACTTGAAATCCTTCTCGGAAGCGACGCTGTTGCTAACATGATTCGTACAGAGAAGGGTCACCAGCTCCCATCACTTATGACAAACTCCAAGTCAGGAATGTGTCTGATGAACGACAGCTTGAAGCGTCTTTTCCAGACAGGAAAGATTTCCCGTGCAGATGCGCTTGAATACTCACCTAACAGACCTGGTCTTGAAGAGGTTATCGGTGCTGTTGCTGCTATGCCGGGTCTTGATGACTAACAAACACACGCAAAAAACACTTGCGGCCGTGCATTTGCACAGCCGCTTATTTTTATGCCCTCTCAGATTTAAAAGGGCATAAAAACGCCCACTGCGCAAGCGTTTGAGCTTTGCAGTGGGCGGTGTTTTTTGCGATTAAGCGAATGGGTTTTCAGTTGGGTAACGGTCGCCCTTTGCGTGGTTGTAGTCAATTTCATCAACTGCAACACCGAGGAGCTTGAAGATTTCATAGAGAGTCTTTCCGAAGTGACCGAATACAACTGCACCGTGGTGTGGGTAGTTCTTCTGAACGAGAACGTGGCGGTAGAATCTGCCCATCTCAGGAATTGCGAACACGCCGATTGCACCAAATGAACGTGTAGCAACAGGGAGGACCTCACCCTGAGCAACGTAAGCTCTGAGCTTTGCGTCAGATGTGCTCTGGAGACGGTAGAATGTGATATCGCCAGGCATAATGTCGCCCTCAAGTGTGCCGTTTGTGCACTCCTGTGGGAGGCTTCTTGCCATAATCTTCTGGTACTTCATTTCACCGAAGGAGAGCTTGCAGATTGGAGTGTTTCCGCAGTGGAAGCCCATAAATGTATCCTTGAGTGTGTAGTTGTAGCTGCCCTTGATGCACTCTTCGTACATATCTGCAGGTACGGAGTTGTTGATGTCGAGGAGAGTTACAGCATCCTTGCTGATAACTGTTCCGATGTACTCGCTGAGAGCGCCGTAGATATCAACTTCGCAGGAAACAGGGATTCCCTTTGCTGTAAGACGTGAGTTTACATAGCAAGGTACAAATCCGAACTGTGTCTGGAATGCAGGCCAGCACTTGCCGGCAATTGCTACATAGTCACGGCTGCCCTTGTGTCCCTCAACCCAGTCGAGGAGTGTAAGCTCATACTGAGCGAGCTTCTCGAGTACCTCAGGCTTCTTGTTGCCTGCGCCGAGCTCAGCTTCCATCTCAGCCATAACTGCAGGGATTCTGCCGTCGCCCTTATGGTTGTTGAAGGACTCGAACAGGTCAAGCTCAGAGTTCTCTTCAATTTCAACGCCGAGGTTGTAGAGCTGCTTGATTGGAGCGTTGCAAGCGAGGAAGTCCTGTGGACGTGGGCCGAATGAGATAATCTTGAGGTTTCTTACAGCAATGATTGCTCTTGCGATTGGTGCAAACTCTGCAATCATATCTGCACACTCTGCTGCTGTACCTACAGGGTACTCAGGAATGTATGCTGTGAGATTTCTAAGATACAGGTTGTAGCTTGCGTTGAGCATACCGCAGTATGCGTCGCCTCTGCCGTCGAGAAGGTCAGCGCCTGATGTTTCAGCAGCTGCTACCATCATTGCAGGGCCGTCAAAGTTCTTAACAAGGAGAGTTTCAGGAGTTTCAGGGCCGAAGTTTCCAAGGTAAACAACGAGTGCGTTGCATCCGTTTGCCTTGATATCCTCGAGAGCTCTGAGCATATCCTTTTCATTTTCGATACATACAGGACATTCGTAGAGATTGTCACCATACTTCTCGCTGTACGCCTGAGCAACCAGCTTGCGGCGGCTTTCCGACAGTGTCATCGGGAAGCAGTCACGGCTAACTGCAACGAGCGCAATCTTTTCAGTTGGCATATTAATAATTGGGTTCATATCTATAACCCCTTTCTACAATAATATACTCTAATTATAACATAATCGATTACAAGTTGCAACAGGTTATAAAAATTTGTTGAAAATAAACAAAAAACAGGAGTGCTTTTTACTCCTGTTTTCCTAACACTAAAAGCTCTTTCTCCAAACTGACGGAGAAACCAGAATCACCAGCGGCAGACACTCGAGTCTTCCCAGAAGCATGTCAAATGACAGCACATATTTCGAGAAATCGGAATAGTGTCCGAAGTTGGCTGTCGGGCCTACCTCGTTTATACCCGGGCCGATGTTATTTATACACGTTACCACCGAAGTGAATGTTGTGCCGAAATCCTTATTATTTATTGCCAGAAGCAGCAGTGACACCATCATAAGTGCGAGATATATAATGAGGTAATTCTGAACGCCGTGTACGGTTTCGACGTCCATCGTTTTATCGTCGCTTTTCACGATATTCACAGACTTCGGATGTACGAGCTTTTTAAGATATTTCTTAGCGCTCTTGAACATTATAATAAATCTCTGAACCTTGAAGCCGCCGCCTGTTGAGCCTGCACACGCACCGACGAACATAAGAATTATCAATATCATCTGCGAGAGCATAGGCCATGTACAGAAATCGGCTGTTCCGTAGCCAGTAGAGGTCATTATTGAAACTACCTGGAATATGGAATATCTGAAGCTCTTGCCCACAGAATCATATACAGGCATAATGTTCAGCATAATGACAACTGTTGCAATTGCAATTACTGTCATATACACCTTAAGCTCGGTATTCTTCCATACCTCCTTGAAGCGTCTTATGAGCATAAAGAAGTAGAGGCTGAAATTTACGCCGAACAGGAACATTGAAACTGTGATTACACCTTCGATGTAAGCGGAATCATAGTATCCTATTCCTGCGTTCTTTATACTGAATCCGCCTGTTCCTGCGGCACCCATTGCGTGGCAGACGCTATCAAACAGCGGCATTCCGCCAAACAGCAGGAAAACGGCTGTCAGCACGGTAAGTACGGCATAAATGATGTATAGATATCTTGCTGTATTTTTGCCCTTCGGAACGATTTTGCCGACCTGCGGGCCTGCACACTCGGCTTTCATCAGGTGAATTGCATCTGATGATGACGGCATTATTGCGATAAACAGCACAAGTACTCCCATACCGCCTACCCAGTGGGTGAAGCTTCTCCAGAAGAGCATGCCTCTTGACAGCCCCTCAATATTCGATAAAATTGTAGCACCCGTTGTTGTAAAGCCTGAGATACTTTCAAAAATTGCATCGGTAATCGACGGTATTTCACCGCTCACATAGAATGGCAGTGCGCCTGCTATCGGGTAGATAACCCACAAAAGTGCTACGATGACAAGTCCTTCTCGTGCGTACATCTGCTTATTCTTCGGCTTTAGAATTGTCAGCGGAAGTGACACGAGTGCGACACAGACTGCTATAAGCACAAATGTAAGTGCCGTGTCCGTTTCCTTATAATAAAGACTGACAAGTGCGGGAAGCAGAAACAGCAATGAGCCTATGAGCATTGCCTTTGAGAGGTAATGAAACACAATTGATTTATTCATAGCTTCTGCTCCTTATCAAGCGAGGATATCCTTGATATCCGAGAAGTGGTAGTCCTTTGTAACTACTACTACCGAGTCGCCTTCTTCTATACAGTCATTACCGCCGGGGATAATGACATTTCTCTTACGGATGATTGCACAGATAAGGATATCCTTCTTGAGTGACAAATCCTTGAGCGGTACACCCACGAGGTCATCGATTTCTTCCTTGACCTTGAACTCGATAGCTTCTACCGTATCACCAACGAGGTGGTAGAGAGCCTCGATACCGCTTGCGTCATTGTTGAGCGAGCGGACATAGCTTATAATATTATTTGTCGTAACATACTTAGGCGAAATCACGCTGTCAAGACCGAGCTGTGAGGTAAGGTCAACGTAGCTTTCACGGTTGATTTTTGCTACGACCTTCGCATCGGAGTTCTTCTTTGCGTAAAGCGCCATAATGATATTTACCTCGTCGATACCTGTAAGTGCGATAAACGAATCGGCATCACCGAGGCCTTCCTCGACGAGCAAATCCTGGTCGGTACCGTCGCCGTGGATTATGGTAACCTTATCAAGGGTTTCAGCAAACTCTGTACAGCGTTCGTAATTATTATCAATAATCTTGACTCTCATTCCGAGTACGGTAAGCTGTTTTGCGAGATAGAAGGCAATTCTTCCGCCGCCTACAATCATTACCGTCTTAATCTTATCCTTCAGAGAGCCTGTTACTCTGAAGAACTTTTCCAAATCCTTATGTGTTGAAGCGATGCTTACCTTATCCCCTGCCTGAAGCTCAAAAGTACCTGTCGGAATAAAGGTTTCGCCGCCTCTCTGGACTGCACATACAAGAATCTGCACCTTTGTTTTGCTGTAAAGCTGGGCAAGTGAGAGTCCACAGAGCTGTGAATTTTCGGGAACTGTATACTCAACAAGCTCGAGTCTTCCCTTTGCAAAAACCTCTACCTTTGAAGCTGAGGAGAACACCAGCACACGGAAAATTTCGTCCGCCGCCATTCTTTCGGGATTTATAATCATAGAAAGTCCGAGGTCTTCTCTTATAAGGTCAATCTGTCCGTAATACTCGGGGTCTCTTACTCTTGAGATTGTTTTCTTTGCACCGAGCTTCTTTGCGATAAGGCAGCAGAGCATATTGGTTTCGTCGTTAGGAGTTGTAGCGACAAGAATTTCCGCCTTGTTTACGCCTGCTTCAAGCTGGACAGCGGTAGTTGCGCCGTTTCCCTCTACGCACATTACGTCCTGGGACTCTGATATTTTCTTGAGTGCTTCGGAGTTTTGGTCTATTACGGTTACGTCGTGGCCTTCACTTACAAGGAGTGATGACAGGTTTCTTCCGACCTTTCCGCAGCCGACTACTACAATTTTCATAAAATAATCCTCACAGTAACAATTATATTTATACCATTCTAAATGGTAATTATATCACAACTGCACACAATAGTCAAGGGCAGGGAAATGTCTTACCCACCCGGGCGGTAACCTTCCGAGCAGTTTGGGCGACGCCGCTTTCATCAAAGCTTATAAACAGCAAGACCTCATCAGAGCGTCCCAAAAAGCCCGGCTCTGCTTCCTTTATTGTATAACCGCATCTGCAGTTCTTATAGATTCCGTTCCCATCGGGTGTTTCGGGAGCATAGTCAAATTCTCCGAACTGCTCGATTATCTCCTGCGAGGTTTTACCTATATAGTCGTCCTCGTCGTACTTTCCCGAGCAGCCCGACAGCATAATGCCCACACACAAGGTCAGCAAAGCGGCAGTCAGCCTTCTTAGTATTCTTTTCACCTGCGTATGTCTCCTTGATTTTTTCTGATAACTGAGTAGATTATACCACAAAGCAAAAAGCTTTGCAAGAAAACAAAAGCCCTCTCTTGTCCTTAAAACAAAAGAGGGGCTGGTGGTGCGCCTGACCGGAGTCGAACCAGCGGCCTTCAGAGTCGGAGTCTGACGCTCTATCCAGCTGAGCTACAGGCGCATATTTACGGGCAGGAGAATTTCCCCTGCCCATTTTCTTTAGTGAATTTTTGAACCGCAAGGAATATCGTCGTCTACAAACATTACCTTTGCTCCGCCGTCTGCTGTATCGGCTGCGCAAATCATGCCGTTTGACTCAACTCCGCAGAGTGTTACAGGCTTTAAGTTTGCAACGATTGCAACCTTCTTGCCGATGAGGTCTTCGGGTGCATACCACTGAGCGATACCGGAAACTACCTGGCGACCGCCCATTCCGTCATCAAGCTGGAGGCAAAGGAGCTTCTTTGACTTCTTTACCTTTTCGCACTCAAGCACCTTTGCGACTCTCAAATCGACCTTCATAAAGTCATCAAAGACGATTTCGGGAGCGAGTGGCTCAACGTTTGTTTCTTCTTCCTTAGCACTTGCCATCATAGCTTCCATTTTCGCCTGGGCTTCAGCCAAAAACTTTTCTGCATCGATTCTTGCAAACAAAGGCACAGGCTCGCCTACGCAGCTGCCGACCTTAAGCTTGCCGAAGCTTTCGAGGCTTTCGAGAGTTTTTTCATCCGCACCAATCTGTGCGAAAATCTTTTCTGCTGTTTCAGGCATAAACGGAGTAAGTACAACACCTAAGAATCTGATTGTTTCGAGAAGGTTATAAAGCACGGTACCGAGTCTTGCCTTCTTCTCCTCGTCCTTTGCGAGAACCCAAGGAGCGGTTTCGTCGATGTACTTATTCGCTCTTCTTGCGAGGCTCATTACGGCATCCATTGCGTCTGCCATTCTGTAGCTATCGAGAAGCTCGGCAATCTTCTTTGGTGTTTCGAGTGCCTTTTCGATAAGCTCGTTATCAACATCCTCAGTTACGGTGTTATCCATAATCTGTCCTGCAAAATACTTCTTTGTCATTGCAACTGTTCTGTTTACAAGGTTGCCGAGAGTATTTGCAAGGTCTGTATTGTATCTTTCGATAAGTGACTCATAGGTAATCGAGCCGTCAGAGGATACAGGCATTTCGCTGAGCAGGTAGTATCTTGCGCCGTCAACGCCGAAGGAATCGACAACGTCGTTTGCGTAGATAACGTTACCTCTGGACTTACTCATTTTGTCTTCGCCGAAAAGAATCCAGTTATGACCGAAGAGCTGCTTTGGCATCGGAAGTCCGAGTGCGTGGAGCATTACAGGCCAATAGATTGAATGGAATCTCATAATGTCCTTGCCGATAACGTGGCAATCGCAAGGCCAGTACTTCTCGAACAGTTCAGATGAGCCGTCAGGGTCGTAACCCATAGCGGTAATGTAGTTAGAAAGTGCGTCAATCCACACATAGATTACGTGCTTAGGGTCAAATGTTACAGGGATGCTCCATGTGAAGGTTGTTCTTGAAACGCACAAATCCTGAAGTCCAGGCTTTATGAAGTTGTTGAGCATTTCCTTCTTACGGCTTTCAGGCACGATAAAGTCAGGATGCTGCTCGATATAATCCTCGAGCCACTGCTGGTACTTGGAGAGCTTTAAGAAGTATGCTTCCTCGTTTGCCTTTGTTACCTCTCTGCCGCAGTCAGGACACTTGCCGTCCACAAGCTGGGAATTTGCCCAGAAGCTCTCGCAAGGTGTGCAGTAGAGTCCTTCGTATGAACCCTTGTAGATATCCCCGTTTTCGTACAGCTTGTTGAAAATCTTCTGAACGACCTTCTCGTGCTGCTCGTCGGTTGTTCTGATAAAACCGTCGTAGGATATATTCATAATCTTGCAGATTTCTTTGATTTCGTCAGTTACGGCATCAACGTGCTGCTTCGGGGTGATACCCTCTGCCTTCGCAAGCTCTTCAATCTTGAGTCCGTGCTCGTCTGTACCTGTAAGGAAGAAAACATCATAGCCCTGCATTCGCTTGAACCTCGCAATTGCGTCGGTAAATACGACCTCGTAGGTGTTGCCGATATGCGGTTTCTTCGATGCATAGGCAATCGCCGTAGTAATGTAATACGGTTTCTTAGGCATAATTAAAATCCTCCTGTTTGTTTTTCATGCAATGCTAATAGACATAGCATATTACTATTATATATCTTTTATAAGGAAAAATCAATCCCAAATTTTATTCCCCTCCCATCACTAAATAATCCACCTGCATAAGCACCCTCTGTGCAGCTATTGAGGAAAACCCTTTTGAAAAAGGGTTATTCCTCAAACTCCTTTCCGAAAACTTTCAATATTTAATTTGAGCCCCATAGGGTATATGTCACAGCAATGATATTTTCAAAGCTTTTTTGTGATACATACCCTATGGGGCTCAAATCATATCAGAAGTCTTTGTAAGGGGGTTCGGGGGAGAACCTTTCTTCAGAAAGGTTTCCCCCGACAGCTTCATACAGGTGTTTATACAAGTAGATTACTTATGGCTGTTAGGGGCGATGAAGTGGACGGGGTCGACCCATTCGCCGTTTCGTCTGAGTGCGAAGTGGATATGGGAAGGGAGAGTAATTTCGGCGGAAGCGGTATTTCCGGCGATTCCGATGATATCGCCCGAATCGACCTTATCGCCCTCCTTGACGGCAAGGTTTGCGTCGAGGCCGTAATAATGCGATTCTACTGTATTTTTATGGTCGATTGTGACGCAGTAGCCCCAGAGGGTATCCTCCCAGACACGGCTCACCTCGCCTGCGGTCATTGCGACAATATTATCCCCTTCCTTGACGGCGATATCGATACCGTTATGTGTCTGCCAAACGCCCAAGGTTTCGGAATACACAAGCTCTCCGTCGGAAAACTCGGTGATAATCTCACCGCCTGCGGGGAATACTCTTTTCTGGGTATCGAGGATTGTCTGAAGCTCGCTTGAGAGGCTGTCGTCCTTGAGCACACCGCTTTGGTCGGCATCTGCATTATGCACCTGGCTGCTGTCCGAATTCGGGGTATCGGTAAGGGCTTTATTGAGGTTGTCAACCGTTTTGTTATAGGCGAAAATACCTGCTCCACCGATTGCGGCAATCATAGCAGAGAGTGCGATAAAAGTTTTCTTTCCTTTCAGAAAAGCGGCTGTTTTGAGTAATGCGGTTTTAAGTGTAATCATATTTTGTTCCTCCGTTTCAATTTGCACAAAGCATCTGCCATCGGGCGGGCAGTGCCTTTCACAGAATATGATTACCATTTTTTTCAGTTATATTCACACAAAAAAGGTATCGGGAAAAACCCGATACCCTTTGTATGTTATTCAGTTTTGCCCGTGGGGGCTCCCCACATTAATAGAATCTGTTCTTCATCTTGATAAAGATGAATACACCGATTCCTATAACAAGAACAACTGCAACAATTATAATTACAACGATTACGCCCTTGCCGCCTTCGCCTGCTTCATCAGGAACGGACTCAAGCACTACAGAGTCAACTGTGATATTCTCGCCGACCTGGATTGCTGTGTCAGTATTATCGATTGAAGCGGAAGCGTTATAGCCGTCAACGTTCTTTACAAAAAGCTTGTTGCCGTCTGCGTCTGTAAGCGGAGTCTGGATAGTGAGGTTATCGATATAAACAACGTCACCCTTATATGCTGCGATAAACGGAAGTGTAATTGTAAAGGATGTTGTATCTCCTCTTGTACCGCTTTCCGGCTCAAGAATTACAAGTATACCATTTCTGAAGCCCTTTGCTTCAATCTCAGAAAACGCAACTGTACGCTCACCTGTTCTTACACCCTCAGCGTCGGAAGCATGCAAGCTCATGGAAGAATTATTAAGAGCCACAGCTGCATCAGGGTGGAACTTAACCATCATACTGATAGTACAACCGTCGAAATTCTCAAGTCCGAACTTTTCAGCGTCGAGCTGGATACCCATCTGATAATTATAAACATAAGGGAGTCCGTTCTCGCCCGGAACTTCAAAGTCAGGGTCGGTATTATTAAGGTCGTTAGGGTCTGCCGGATTTCCTGCACGCTCGGTCTTATTGTCAGCCTTCATAACCATGCAGCCGCCCTGGTATCTTACCTTTGTCTGTCTTTCAACAGTGATTCCGGCCTCGTTCGTACCGTCCTCTGTAATGGTAACGTAATTCATAAAGTCCTTAGTGTCAAACGAAAGTGTCGGTTCCTTCTTGCCGTCAGGATATGCGACAAGAATTGAATCGTCCTCAGGCTTCTTGAAGCCTGTTTTCTTGTCCTCTGCAAATGCTGTGGAGCAAAGCAGCGACGATGCAAAAACTGCTGTTGCAAGCAGTGAAGCTATTCTCTTAGCATACTTTTTCACAAAAACAATCCCCTTTGCTGATTTTATATACCTTTGTATTATTATATTACACCATTGAAAACGTTTTGTCAAGGCGGATAATTCGGTCTTTTCGCACTTTTTTGTAAACTTTGATTTGCATTGTGTAAACGATTAACCAAAACCTTTCCGGCTCACAATCCGAACGGCACACGAAGCTTTTCCACGGCCTTTTTTTCGATTCTGGAAACATAGGAACGAGAGATGCCGAGCTTTTTTGCAACCTCTCTTTGTGTCAGCGGAAAATCCCCGCCGAGCCCGTATCTCATTGATATAATAAGCTTCTCACGTTCATCAAGAAGCTCATCGATATATCGGCGCAGCTTCTGGGAATTTATTTTCAAATCGACCTGCTCTGAAACGTCGGTATCGTCGGCAATTATATCGGCAAGCGAGAGGGTATTTCCGTCCTTATCGGTATCGAGGGTATCTGTGAAAAACACCTCAGAAGAGGATTTCCTGATACTTCTGAAATGCATGAGTATTTCGTTTTCAACACATCTGCTGGCATATGTTGCAAAACGTGTTCCCTTGGTATAGTCGAATGTCTGAACAGCTTTTATCAGACCGATGGTGCCAATCGAAATGAGGTCGTCGATGTCTGCTGAGGTTGCGTAATACTTTTTAATAATGTGCGCTACCAATCTGAGGTTGTGGCTGATAAGCTTTTCCTTTGCTTTTGAATCTCCGTTTGCAAATGCCTCGAAGCACTGCCTTTCTTCCTTTGCGGAAAGCGGCTTCGGAAAAGCGCCTGCACTTTCAAAGTGGAGTGCAAAGAGCAAAAGGCTGTCTTCAAAGAGCTTCAGGATAAGGTCAAGCATAATGGTTATCTCCCCTTTTCGTCAGATACCTTTATATATACGCATACGACAGCTTTTCCTATGCCCGAAGGAAAAAAATAAAAGCTCCCTCAATTGAGAGAGAGCTTTACTTGCAGACATTTACATCATTGACATTGCAAATATCGAAAAAGCAACACTACCTACCACGCCGAGAATACCCAGAACTATCGAAACGATAGCGCAGATACGTGCCGTCTTTGCGGCAGAGGTTACCTCAGGGTTATTAGGCGAAAGGGTTGTTGCACTGTTGGCAAATACGATTGCAATTATTGAGAAGATTAAAAATGGATTTATGAATATGGACAGAATACCCAGGATGCGGGCATTGTTAGCCTTGGTAACAGCGACGCTGTCACCGTTGTAGCCCATATATCCGCCCGTACCGTATGGATTGGGCTGTCCGTAACGTGGGACACCGTATGGATTCTGTCCGTACTGATTGTTGCCGTACTGGTTCTGACCATACTGCATATTGCCGAAATTCGTCTGTGGCTGAGGTGGGATTTCGTTTTCTATCGGATTTCCGCAGTACTGGCAGGTTGTATCATTTTCGTTTTCAATTACTGCTCCGCAATACTTACAGTTTTTCATAGCTGTTCCTCCTGAGTATATATTATATAATGTATATCGGTAAAATTATAACATATACCTCGACTTTTTTCAAGCGGAAACTTTCTTTCTTGACTCTTTGTTACAAAAGACGCAACCGTCAAAGGGCTTATATAAAGTAATTTTACTAAATCTCATAAAAACGCTTGACAAGGGGTTTTTAATAGTGTATAATTGTCTTACCTCTTTATGAGGTCTATTTTTTGCGCCCTTTTTTGCGTAAAAACATTTAAAACCTCAGAATCCGATAATACTGTCGGAGTGCGGCACACGGTCGCATGAGGGAGGCAGACAATGCTCTATTTGTTCTTGTAGAGCATAATTTTCGTCAGGAGGTGCCGAATATGAGAGTTAAAATTACACTGGCATGCACAGAATGCAAGCAAAGAAATTACAACACAAAGAAGAACAAGAAGAATGACCCTGACAGACTTGAAATGAACAAGTACTGCAAGTTCTGTAAGAAGCATACTCTTCACAAGGAAACAAAGTAATTTCCTAAGGGGGCTGCTTTATGGGTAAAACAAATGAAAATGCTAAGGCTAAAGCAAAGCCAGAAGCAAAGAAGAAGGGCGGTATCGGCAAGTACTTCAGAGATTTGAGGAGCGAGCTAAAAAAGGTTACCTGGCCCAGCAAGAAGCAGGTTGCTAACAATACGGGCATCGTACTTGTTACAATGTGCCTCACCGGTCTTTTCCTTGCAGGTGTTGACCTGGGACTCGGTTGGCTTGTTTCAACACTTGTCAACATCGGTGCATAAGGCAAAGACTTAAAGAAGCGGTTTTCGCCGCAGGTATGCGAGTTTTTTGAGTAAGGAGCGAAGGAACAATGGCAGAACAGGCAAAATGGTATGTTGTTCACACCTATTCGGGTTACGAAAACAAAGTAACCGAGTACATCAAAAAAGTAGTTGAAAACCGTGGTATTCAGGATCTTATTCCTGAAGTTATGGTGCCGACTGAGCTTGTTACCGAAGTTAAGGATAACAAGACTACAGAGGCAGAAAGAAAGCTTTTCCCAAGCTATGTGCTCGTTAAGATGGTTATGACCGACGACACATGGTATATCGTAAGAAACACAAGAGGCGTTACAGGTTTCGTGGGACCAGGGTCAAAGCCGGTTCCGCTTACCGACAAGGAAGTTGCTGCTCTGGGTGTAGAAACTCACAGAGTTGAAGTAAGCGTCAACTTCGAGGAGGGCGACGAAATCACTGTTACAGGCGGTTCGTTCGAAGGCTTCTCAGGTACTGTCAAGAGCATTAATCTCGAAGCTCAGACTGTTGACGTTACAGTTTCTATGTTCGGAAGAGAAACTCCGGTTACACTGCCTATCCATCAGGTTTCAAAGGCATAAGCTTTCGGTTATTCGTTTATTCGTCTTTTTGAAGCATGTCGCTTCTCAAAAGTGGGAGAGCCTTGAAAAATACGGCTCGCCTTACCACAATTAATGGAGGTGTGCATAATGGCACAAAAAGTAGTAGGCTTAATTAAGCTTCAGATTCCTGCAGGTAAAGCAACTCCTGCACCACCTGTTGGCCCTGCACTTGGTCAGCACGGTGTAAACATCATGGCATTTACAAAGGACTTCAACGAGAGAACTAAGAACGATATGGGTCTTATCATCCCTGTTGTTATCACTGTTTACGCAGACCGTTCTTTCACATTCATCACAAAGACTCCTCCTGCAGCCGTTCTTATCAAGAAGGCTTGCGGAATCGAATCAGCTTCCGGCACTCCTAACAAGACTAAGGTTGCTAAGATTACTAAGGAGCAGATTCAGAAGATTGCAGAGCAGAAGATGCCTGACCTTAACGCAGCAAGCGTTGAAGCAGCTATGAGCATGATTGCCGGTACTGCTCGTTCTATGGGCGTAGAGGTCGTTGACTAATAAGTTTTAGTGTGCACAGTGCATAAATTCTTTACTAATTTATGCCGATGAAGGTGGGAGGAATTTTTCCGCTAACCGTTTTGCGACTTTAGCATTGCGGTATCACCACCAATGAGGAGGAAATAATAATGAAACATGGTAAGAATTATGTTGACGCTGCTAAGAGCGTTGACAGAGCAAAGCTCTATGACGCACCTGAAGCTCTTGAACTCGCTTGCAAGTGCGCAAAGGCAAAGTTTGATGAAACTGTAGAAGCTCACATCCGTCTGGGCGTTGACTCCCGTCACGCTGACCAGCAGGTTAGAGGAGCTGTTGTTCTTCCTAACGGAACAGGTAAGACTGTAAGAGTCTGCGTATTCTGCAAGGAAGATAAGTACGATGCAGCTAAGGAAGCCGGCGCTGACTATGTTGGCGGCATGGACCTTGTTGACAAGATTATGAAGGAAAACTGGATGGAGTTCGACGTTGTTGTTGCTTCTCCTGACATGATGGGCCTTGTTGGTCGTCTTGGTAAGGTTCTCGGTCCTCGTGGACTTATGCCTAACCCAAAGGCTGGTACTGTAACTCCTGACGTTGCTAAGGCTGTTATGGAAGCTAAGGCTGGTAAGATTGAGTACCGTCTTGACAAGACAAACATCATCCACTGCCCTATCGGTAAGGCTTCCTTCGGTAAGGATAAGCTCGAGGAAAACTTCAACACACTCATGGACGCAGTTGTTAAGGCTAAGCCTGCTGCTGCTAAGGGCCAGTACCTCAAGAGCGTTGTAGTTTCTTCTACAATGGGCGTTGGTATCAAGGTTAATACTTCCAAGTACGGTGTTTAATCTCTGATTCAAACTTGAATTGCTTCCCCGTCGCTTTATTGCGGCGGGGTTTTGTTTTGCTCAAAAACTTTTTGTTATTATGAACAAAAAGAAGCTCCTTTTTTCTGCAAAATCTTTAATCAATTATATTGACAAATCATATAGTATTTTGTATAATGATATTATCAATTTATTTTCAGGAGATGAATGTCAATGCCAAGCACCGTAGAATTGGAAAAGCTTCAAAGCACTCTCGATTACTTCAAGAGATACTACGAGTTCGGCGATGCGATTTCGGTTTATCAGGAAAATCGCCGCTACCTCGGTACCTATATTCATTCACGCTCTGATGTTGAGGAGCAGTTCGGACTTAGAGATAAGCTAAAAAAAGCTATGCTCCTTTCGCTGGGTGCCGGCGCTGTCTGCGGTCTGATTGCATTGCTGATTGCAGGACTTTCCGATTTCGGACTTAAAAATATTATTGCATTCGTTGTTACTGCGGCTGTTGTTTTTGTTGCCGCTAGTTATGTACTTAAGAATATGATTAACAAGAAGTTCCTCATCAAGTGGGAGGAACAGAAGGATGTCAATGTTGGTCTGACAGCTCAAGTTGAAGACCTCGAAAAGCGTTGCCAGGCTCTCGAGAAGCAACAGAAGGACTACCTCTCTGCTCTCGAAGAAAAGAAGCTTGCTCACATCCCTGTAAAATACATCGAAGAAGCCGAAACAATTGCCGATTATGTCAGAAACGACAAGGCTGAAACAGTTGAAGCGGCTGTAAAGATGCACGAAGATATGCTTGCTGCTAAAAAGGCTGAAGAGGAAGAAAAGGCAAGAAGAGCTGCTGAACTCAGAGTTGCTGCACAGAAGAAGCAGGAGCTTCAGAAAAAGCAGGAAGCAGAAAAGAAGCAGAGCAATCCATTCCTCAAGCTTGGTGCTTCAAAGCCTGCTCAGAAATCACAGCAGACTTCTGCTGTTAGCGTAAAGTCTACATCATCCGGCGGTCTGAAGCTTTCCATGAACGGACGTACTGCCGGAAAGAAACCGGCTGTTTCCCCTGCTTCAAAGCCATCATCGGGACAGTCAATTGAAAACGAAATCGGACTTGAACTCCAGAGAGTTCTCGGAGCATCCGTTTCGCCTGCTCCGACGACATCTTCAAGGTCTTCTAGAAAACCTGCCGCTACCCTTTCAATCAATTCTTTCACAGAGAGAAAGCACGCCGAAGAGCTCGCTGCTCAGAAGGCTGCGGCTATCTCCGAAGACCCGATATTCAAGGCTGTTATGGCTGAAGAGCCTGCACCTGTAGTTGAAGAGGTTGCTCCTATCGTTGAAGAGGTTTCACCCGTCGTTGAAGAGGTTGCACCTGTCGTTGAAGAGGTTGCACCTATCGCTGAGGAAGTTACACCTATCGCTGAGGAAGTTACACCTATCGCTGAGGAAGTTACACCTATCGCTGAGGAAGTTGCTCCTGTAGTTGAAGAGGTTGCTCCTGTCGTTGAAGAAGTTGCACCTATCGTTGAGGAAGTTGCACCTATCGTTGAGGAAGTTGCACCTATCGCTGAGGAAGTTGCTCCTATCGTTGAAGAGGCAGTTGTTGAACAGCCAAAGAGCTTCTCCGGACTTTCAATGAGCTCCTTCGGTCAGAACAAGCCAAAGCCTGCAGCTCCCGTTGAGGAAGCTACCGAAATCCCTCAGAGCAAACCATCTTCGGGATTCCTCAGAATGTCCCAGAGTTCAAAATAAAAAAATATTTTTTAAAAGTACTTGACATCCTATGTGGGATGTGGTATAATAATCAAGCATTCGTATCTAAAGACAGTCGGTGGAGCAATCCGTAAGTCCGACCGAGGAAAGAATAGCAAGGTTAAAATTATGACTTTGTATCCTTTTCTCTCTTTGGGAAAAGGATTTTTCTTTGCCGTTTATCCGGCGTGATGCGAATAGAAAAATTTCGCAAAGAGGTGAATACTTAAATGCCAAGTGAAAAGGTTCTGCTTCAGAAGCAGGAAAGAGTTGCTGAGCTTACAGAGCTCCTTTCTAACGCTGTTGCCGGCGTAATCGTTGATTACAAGGGTATCACTGTTGAGGAGGATACTGCTCTTCGTCGTTCACTCCGTGAGGCAGGTGTTAACTACTTCGTAGAAAAGAACACTCTTCTGAGATTCGCTGTTAAGAACGTTGGCCTTGACGGTCTCGCTGATGTTCTCGAAGGCACATCTGCTATCGCTATCTCTAACAATGACGAAACAGCTGCAGCAAGAATTCTCGGTGAATTCGCTGAGAAGGCAGGCGATAAGTTCAATCTTAAGGCAGGCTTCATCGGAACAGAGGTTTACGACGCTCAGGGCGTTACTGCTCTCTCCAAGATTCCTTCCAAGGAAGTTCTTCTCGCACAGCTCGTTGGTTCCCTCCAGGGCCCAATCCAGAAGCTCGCTGCTACACTTCAGGCCGTTGTGGACAAGAACGGCGATGCTGCATAATTTACTTGCAGCCTAAACTCATTGCAGATTATTTCTGCACAACACTAAATTTATGATTATTATTAAAAGGAGATTATTATCATGGCTTCAGAAAAGATTTTAAAGTTTGTTGAAGATATCAAGGCTCTTAGCGTTCTCGAGCTCTCCGAGCTTGTAACTGCTATCCAGGACGAATTCGGTGTAACAGCTGCTATCGCTGCTGCTCCAGCTGGCGGCGCTGCTGCTCCTGCTGCTGAGGAAAAGACTGAGTTCGACGTAATCCTCGCTTCCTTCGGTGATGCTAAGATGGGCGTTATCAAGGCTGTTAAGGAAATCACAGGTCTTGGCCTTAAGGAAGCTAAGGAGCTCGTTGAAGGCGCTCCTAAGGCTATCAAGGAAGGCGCTTCCAAGGCAGAGGCTGAAGAGCTCAAGGCTAAGCTCGAGGCTGCTGGCGCTACAATCGAACTCAAGTAATTTAATTCTTAATTTACTTATTTTGCTAACAAAACCACCGCTTTTTTCGGGCGGTGGTTTTCTGTACATACGACATTTTTGCCGAAAGGACTGACTTATATATGTTCCTTAATAAATCCAAGATTTTTAATTCAAGACTCCTTAACTGGTTTATGATTGTTCTCTTGTCAGCACTCGTTTTGTTCAGCAGTGCATTGCTTATAGCGGCAATCAGCGGCTTCGCCGATGGTGAAGATGACATCTTTGGCGTGATATTATTCCTTGTTCCTACAGCTGCGTTTGCGTGTTTGCTTATTATACCGATTATAAATCTCAGCATATGCGGTCTTGCCAACAAGTTCAACAACCTTTTTGAGACCGATGCTGACGGTATCGTTCTCCTCGAATACGCTTCTAGAGTTTTCAGAGTAGACGAAAAGATGCTCTCAAGGAAGTTTGACAAGGTTGTTTCCAAGGGATTTCTTTCAAACTGCTCGCTTGGCGAACATAACGGTCAGTCAGTATTTATTCTCAACAACGGTGCAAAGAACCACGAAGACCGCTATGAGGTTGTAAAATGCCCTAACTGCGGTGCGTTTTCTCAGATAAGAACAGGCTTTTCGCAGTCCTGCTCTTTCTGCGGTGGCCCGCTTAAAAGCACAAACCCTGTGGCTAACACAATTAAGCAGCCACAGAACCAGTTCAGCCCATACGGCGTTGCAAGCAAAGCTTACGTTGTTCCGGACCCGGGCACTAAGGCAAATTACGACATCTACCTCAAGTCTGTCGGTGAAAAGAAGGGTCACATTATCCAGCTTACAATGCAAATCACTGCTATGAATTACCAGGCCTGCAGAGGATACATTGAATCTACACCGATTATTATTCAAAAAAACGTTCCTCTTGATGCGGCACTTACTATCAAGAGAAGATTCGAGGCAGAAGGTGCATCTATTGAGCTTGTGACTTCGAGAGGAATATAAACAGACACGCTGAAAGGCAGGATTCAGATGTTTATAAACAAATCCAAAATCAATGATACAAAGATTTTATGCACTCCGATTCTCGGAATCGGCATATTCTTTATGGCTATCTGGATATTTGCACTATCCTTTGCTGTTGCAAGATACATAGAGGGCAAGGATAAGCTTTCTTCGATTATGATGTTTATTGCGCTTATGGTTATTACATCTGCGGCTATCATCATTCCTGCGCTGAAGCTGAGACTTTGCGGTCTTGCAACAAAGTTTTCGGGGATATTTGAAAATGACGCTGACGGCATAGTTGCGCTGTCATACGTTTCGAAGGTGTTCGGACAATCTCAGAGCAAGCTTATTAAAACCTTCGACAAGCTTCTGAGAAAGGGATATCTTAAAAACTGCACGCTTGGCGAGCAGTACGGAGAGCCTGCCTTCTTCTTGAGCAACGGAGCAAAAAGCATTGACGAGCGTTTCAAGGTTGTAAAATGTCAGCACTGCGGTGCTTTTTCGGAGATAAAAGTCGGCTTTACGCAGGCGTGTCCTTCATGCGGCGGGCCACTCGAGAGCCGTGAAAAGACTTATGATGTATATCTGAAGTCGGTAGGGCCGAGAATGGTGCTTGTGCTAAAGGCGGTTCGTGATGTGACGGGGCTTGGTCTTAAAGAGGCGCTTGACCTTGTCAAGGCTGCTCCTTTCACCATCAAGAGCGGTGTTTCTCACGAGGAAGCTATCAAAATCGAAAAGTGCTTCCACGCTGCCGGTGCAACCGTTGAGATAAGAAATACATAAAAAAATCAAGGTACTGAAAAGAAATCTCTTCTCAGTACCTTTTTTATTTACTGCTCTTTAAGTATCTTACAGAACATCTCTTCGCTCATAGGCTTATAGTAGTAATAACCCTGGACGGCATCGCAGTAGTTTTCCTTCAGGAAGGCTACCTGCTCGTCGGTTTCTACACCCTCAGAGATTACCATAAGTCCCAGGTTCTTTGCAAGCATAATAATCGACTCGATTACCTTCTTGTTCTTGTCTGTAAGCTGGTTTTTCATAAAGAAGTTGCCGTCGAGCTTGAGCACATCGACCGGAAGCACGCTGATAAGATTGAGCGTTGAGTAGCCGGTTCCGAAGTCGTCGATTGAAATCTTGAAGCCACGGGAGCGTATATCTTCCATTATCGTTATGAGCCTGTCATAATTCTTGACAAACGTACTTTCCGTAAGCTCCAGCTCTATTGCGCTATGAGGTATTCCGTGGTTATCTACAAGCTTTTCAAACTTCTCGGCAAACTTTGCATCCCTCAGATGAAGTCTTGAAACATTGACGGAAACAACCGGAAGCTCTATTCCCTGCTCTGCCCATGCCTTCATTCTTGAAAGAACTCTGCGGTACACCCAATTATCCATCTCAAGCACAAACTCGTTGTCCTCGAAGATAGGAACGAAGAAGCCCGGCTGTACAAACGAGCCATCGGCACGGTGCCAGCGGATGAGTGCTTCCGCACCGTAAACCTTGCCGGTTGCGAGGCTGACCTTCGGCTGGTAAACAACCTCGAATTCATTTTGTCTAAGGGCATTTACCATTTCGTTTTCAATCTGCTTGCGTTCTTCTATTGAACGGCTTATTTCTTCATCATAGTACTCAATGACGTTACTTGTCAGATACTTACCGGCGGTTGCGTTCTTAATAACGAGATTTGCGCCGTCTATTGCACCCGAAAGTCTGAATGTATTTTTGTTTATCGGATAGACTCCGCACATAAACGAAACACTCAGATTAGAGTGATTCTTTGCCATATCGTCCTCGACAACCCTGAACAGATAGTCAAGCTTACTCTTTAATATCGCAAAGTTTCCTCTCTTGAAGAGCACATAGAATCTTGAGCCTGACGCTCTTGACGCACGCTCGTTCTGTCCCATTATCATGCCCAGCTTCTCGGCGGTAAGTGTAAGCACTCTGTCGCCCGTTTCGTAGCCGTATTCGTCGTTTATCTTTCTGAAATTGAACACCTTGAACACTGCCAAATCGTACTCGTCGTCGGTGCCGTATACAACCTTCTGGGCTTCGATTTCAAAGCCCTCGTGTGTGAGCAGACCTGTCAGCTTATCCTTGGTCTTTGCGTTATCCATATGCGCAGAAATATCGGTAACGGTAATCAGAAACGCATACTCTCCGCCTGAACGTCTTATGCAAACGATTGAGCTTGAGAGCCATTTCTGGACGCTCTTCTCAAAGGTATCGTATCTGTACACGCCCTTATCGTCTGCGCCTTCCTCTTCACCGTTCTTGATACGCTCGAGTGTTTCCATAATGTTATGCGGACAAGCAGTTCCGACTGTTGTATTAGTGAAAATCTCCTCGGCATACTTATTCATAAACACGACTCTGTAGCTTTCAGCGTCGATTATAAGGCAGGCTGTTGTAGTTTCCTCAAGGGCGGTTCTGTAATAGATAAGCTCATCCTCGGCAGACATACTGCTGAGAACGGTTGCTTTATAGACAGAGAACATTTTTGCAAGTGTTCTCATTTCAGACTGCTCAGCTTCGCTTCTCGGCTCATCCGACGGGTCGTCCTCATAGCAGACCACACTTGTCAATGTATAGCCCTCCATCATTCCGAAGCTATATCTATTGTCCTTGATATGCGCTTTGCCCTTAACATGCTCGGATTTTCTCACATCATCGAGCACCTTCAGACACTCACTTTCGCTGATATCCGAGACACTGTTTCCGTTCCAGCTGATAACATAACCCGAGATACTGTCACCCGTTACAAGGAATATTCTTCTGAAACCATACTCCTCGCCGATATATGCAAGCACATCCTTGATGACAAGTCTTGAATCGTTTGGCTTTACGAATGCTTCAAACGCATAATTGAGCACTCGCTGGATTTTTCTTCTCGGTCTGTAAGATTCTTCATTCCTATCGCCTTCAAAGCTTTGCTCGTCCTCCTTGGAGAAGATTACAAAGCCGCTTTCGCTGCCATGCTTGGCTTTTGAAATTGCGATTTCGGCACACATAAACATATCTGCGGCGCTGCTTCTTTCCTCGTCCATAGCTGCACCCGCCACAGCTGTCGGAGAAACAATCTCATCAAGCTGTGCAAAATTGATTCTGTAAAGAAGCTTCGATATAAGCTTTTCAAGCTCGACACGATTGGAAAAACCGCTTGTGAAAACGGCAAATCTGTCATCACCGTATCTTGTCAGCAGGTCGGTTTTGGAAACGGCATTCGAAAGAAGAGTACCGATTTTTGTAATAATCTGCGGATTTTCGGCAAAATTATCTATATCAATCAAAATGAGAGCGTGGCATTCATCGCTGTTTTCCGCAAGTCTTCTTGAAGCGGTATCAAACAGATATCTGATTCCCGGCAGGGCTTTATTCTGCTCGGATGAACTGAGATTTATCACGGCTCTTCACTCCTTTATAATCGATTTCATACACTTTTATTTTATCACAATATTTTACATTTGTAAAGGAACAAAAGGTATTTTACACTCTCTTCGCTGACGATTTGTGCAAAACACTCAAAAGCCTCAGCGGGAAAATGTAGACTGTTACAAAATTGTCGGCATTTATTGCCGGCAGACTAAAAAGTACGAAAAATGGCGGTTTTTCAATTACGGGCAATTTTGACAAATAGAGCAAAAAGCTTTATAATGTACATATCCCGAGAAGGAAGGAGTTTTCAAAAGCTTGTTTTATGCTTTCGGAAAATAATGATATGAGAAAATCAAGGACACTTAGTACAATTTCGGCATTCATTCTTGCAATGGGTATGCTCGGCGGCTGTGCGGGTACAGACAGCTCATCAAAGCCTGTTGATGCTACCACTTCACAGACAACGACAACCACGACTCAGGCTGTTACCACGACTACAACGACGACAACAACTACAACCACCACTCAGGCTGAGCCAGAAGAGCCTGAAGTACCGCTTGGTGAGCTTAACCTACTGACGGGTGAATACACACTCTCCGAGGGTGCTGTCGGAAAGAGGCCGGTTGCGGTTATGGTAAACAACATAAAGAAAGCACTTCCGCAGTATGGCATTGCGGCGGCTGACATAATCTTCGAGTGTCCTGTTGAGGGCGGAATCACAAGACTTATGGCGGTTTACGCTGATGTTACGAAGGTTCCGGATGTCTGCTCGGTAAGAAGCTGTCGCTACTATTACCCTATTCTTGCGCTGAGCTACGACGCTGTTTATGCGTTCTGGGGCAAGGATGAAACTATTGCAAAGGATACTCTGGAAAGACTTGACGTTGACAGACTTGACGGCTACAGAAACGAGTTCATTTTTGCACGTGACAAGGAGAGGGGCGAACATTTCTCCTCTGAGCACACGGGTTATTACAAGGGCTCGCTGACGCTTGAAGCTTACGAGCGTTCGAGAATAAGAAGCGACCTGCTTCCGGAAAAGAACAAGCCTGCGTTCAGCTTTTCATCTGAGGACAAGGCGGTTTCCGATAAGTCCTGCAAGAAGCTCTGCGTATACTTCTCGGACAGCTACTACTCGGATTTCATTTTCGACAGCAAGGACGGCGTTTACTACAAGCTTCACAACGGCAAGGAGCACATGGACTCAAAGGCTGATGTTCAGCTGAGCTTTACAAATATTTTCGTGCTTGAAACTGACACGTCCGTTATTAACCAGCAAAACGGGCTTATAAGCCTTGACTGGACGGGTGGCGACGGGTACTACGCTTCGATGGGTACTGTCGTTCCTGTCAAGTGGTCAAAGGCTGATGAATACGCAGACCTTGTTATCACAAACGTTGACGGAACACCTATTGAGGTAAATACCGGCAAGAGCTACATCGGATTTACAGAAAAGATACAGTCAAACTTCAAAATCAAGGAATAACAAACAAAGCCTCTTTACGAAAAAACGCAAAGTGGCTTTTTGCTATGCATCTGTATTTTTCAGGTATTTATAAAAGTCCTCGGAAACAGCCCTCAGTGATAGTGCTTTTGCTATTCGTTCCCTTGCACGTCGGACGGTGCGGGAAACTGTGGATTTATTGACAGAATAAATCTTCGCAATCTGCTCGCAGGTCATACCCTGCTGATATCTGAGGATAAGATATTCCCGCTGTGTCTTTGTAAGTCCGTCGCTCATAAGGCTTCGGACGATGAGCGTTTTGACTCTGTCGGCATCGCTGAGCGAGAGCTTTGAGGAAATGTATCTGTCTGCAAGTGTTGAAACGTCGATATCGACTCTTCTGTGGACTGCCATAATTACTCACCGCTTGCCTTGAGAAGCTCTTCACGATAGGGTGACATAAGCTCGATTGCATACATTATATCGCCATGCTCCTCGTAGAGTGTTTCTATTCTTCTGCGGTACTCGACCATTTTGCCATGGTCGGGGTCGGCTTTCATCTCACGGTTAAGATACGCTATTCTCTCCCTTATACGCTTTGCGTCCCTTTTGTATTCTTCTATAAGCTCGTTTATGGTTTTCAAGATTTCAACCGTCCTTTCAATCAAAATATCCGCACGTTGTTCTTTTCTTGAAGAACAAATGTTCTTTTCCTTGTCACCTATATGCTAACACGGAATTTACGGTTTGTCAATCAGCACAGAGGAAAAATTTGCTATGGGGTAGTTTTTTGGACTTGAATGACAAATGGCTATTGAAATCGGGCGAAAACTATGATATAATTTGTGTATGTATATTTCTAAGGAGTAAAATTTCTATGGACCAGAAAAAAATCGACAGAATTTCAGAGCTTACAAGGCTTTCTCGTCAGAGAGAACTTACAGAAGAGGAACAGGCTGAAAGACTTGAGCTTCGCAACGAATACCGCAGAGCTTTTACAGCAAGTCTTTCTTCACAGCTTGATAATGTTTCAATTAAACAGCCTGACGGCTCGGTTATAAATGTTCGTGACAGAAAAAAGTCAGACTAACTTTTGGAGGAATTCACTATGGCAGGTCAGTCAAAGCAGAAAAACAAGCTTCTTGTTATTAAACAGCTCCTGGAGCAGAAAACCGACGAGAACCACGCTCTTACTGTTCAGGACATAATCGGCGAGCTTGCAAGCAGAAGAATCTCTTGCGAGAGAAAGACCGTTTATGACGACATTGCAACCCTGCAGGATTTCGGAATGGATATCGTTGTAAGCAAAAAGGGACACTCCAATGCTTATTACTTGGCTTCAAGACAGTTCCAGACCGAGGAGCTTTTTATCCTCTCGGACGCTGTTGCATCGAGTAAGTTCCTTACAAGAAAGAAGTCCTCGGAGCTTATTTCAAAGCTTCAGGACCTGACAAGCAATTATATTGCACCAAAGCTCTCTAGAGAGGTTTTTGTAAACTCTAGAGTCAAGGCTTTCAACGAGAGCATTTACTACAACATAAACTCAATCCACGAGGCGATAAAGTCGGGACAGAAGATTACCTTCCGCTACTACTATTACGACCTCGAAAAACGCAAGAAGCTCAGACACGGCGGATTTGTCTACAAGGTTTCGCCTAAGTATCTTGCATGGGAAGAGGACAAATACTACCTCATCTGTTACTGTGAAAAGCACGAGGATATCGCAAGATACAGAATCGACAGAATGGAAAGAGTCAGCATCATAGACGAGAAGGCTGTCAGCCTTACCCCTGAAACAGAGGCAATTGCCAAGGCACAGCTTTCTGTTTACAGCATGTACGGCGGTGAGGAAAAGAGCGTTTCAATTGAGTTCGACCAGTCGCTTGTTGATGCTGTTATCGACCGATTCGGAACAAGAGTCAACAGCAGAATTACCGAGGACGGAAAATTCCGCATAAGCGTTGATGTGCAGATTTCGCCTCCGTTCTGGGGCTGGCTGTTCCAGTTCGGCGACAAGGCAAAAATCGTTGCACCAAAGGATATCGTTGCACAGGCTCAGCATGAGATTTCCAAAATCGCAAAGCTTTACACAAACTCAGATTCCACGGAAGGCAAATAAATATGTTAAGCAAAAAACAAAAAATTTCAATCGGTGCTGTGAGTGTGCTTCTGACGGCTGTTGTCGGGGCAGGCTTTGGCGGTTATCTCTACTACAAGCAGCTTCTGGCTCAGGGCTGGCACAGCACAAATTCGGGTACATACTATGTCATTTCCAAAAACGGCGAGAAGGCAACCGGTATGTACCAGATAGACAACAACACTTACCTTTTCGACTCTGACGGCTATATTTTAAACGGCTGGCAGACTGTAGAGGGCGAAAAATACTACTGCGTAGGCGGTGTCGTTCAGAAGGGCGTTATTTCAATCGACGGCAAGAACTACTGCTTCAACGATGAAACGGGAGTTTTCCACACGGGAATTGTCGAGCTTGACGGCACAGAGTTCATATTCGACGAGTATGGCTTTACGCAGGCAGGATTTGCAACTGTTGACGGCAAGGACAGATACTACAACTCAAACGGCACTTATGTTGTCGGCTGGGCTGAAATCAAGGGTAAGATTTACTACTTCAAAAAGGACGGACAGCTTGCTGAGGGCTTTACTGACACGGACGACGGACGCTACTACTTTACTGAGGGTGGCGGATATCTGACGGGTGTTCAGGTTCTGGGAGAGGACACCTATCTTTTCTCGGAAAACGGCAGCATGGTAACCGGCTGGCACAGCGACAGCGATGACAACTACTATTATTACGGTGCTGACGGAAAGCGAATCGTCGGAGAGCTTGCTATCGGAAAGGATATTTATCTGTTCTCGGAAGAAGGCGTAATGCTCACCGGCTGGATTGAGAGAGATGAGAAGCTCTACTACTACGGCTCGGACGGCATCAGAGTCAAGGGCTGGCAGGAAATTGACGGGCTCAAATACTACTTCAACCCCGAAAGTGCTGCTGCGTTAAAGGGCTGGCAGACTATCGAAGAGGAGAAATACTACTTCGGCTCGGACTATGTTCTTAAAACCGGCTGGCAGAAAATCGACGGAGATATGTACTACTTAGGTCTCAGCGGCAAGATGACCACGGGACTTGCGAGCATCGAAAACGGTCTTTGCTACTTCGGCGATGACGGTGTTGCAAGAACGGGAGAAATCCGTATCGACGGTATTACCTATAACTTCAACGAGGAAACCTACCGTGCAGAGCGTGAATGGGTTGTCAGAGAAGCAAACGACGGAAAGAAGCTGACTTACTACATTGACGAGAACTACAAGAAGGTTACCGGCATAAAGCAGATTGGCGATTACACCTATTACTTCGACAAGGACGGTGTGCAGAAAAAGGGCTTCATCGACAGCGGCAACAACACCTACTACTTCGACGAAAAGACCGGTATCATGATGGTCGGCATGTGCACTATAAAAGAAAAAGTATACTACTTCAACACAAGCGGACATATGGTTAAAAAACGTTTTGTAAAGACAGACAAGGGCGTTTACTACTTCACCGAAGAGGGCTTTGCTCCTTCGGGCGGAAAGCAGGTCATTGACGGAATTGAATTCTGGTTTACAAAGGACGGCACTCTGCTTGAGGGCTGGCAGGAGCAGGACGGTGTGAAGTCATATCTTGTTGAGGGCGTTAAGGCTGTCGGCTGGAAAACTATCGGCGACTCCAAATACTACTTTGACCAGAGCGGAAAAATGCTGACCGATACAACCGTGGACGGAATCGAACTCGGCTCTGACGGAAAAGCTAAATAAAATACCATCTTAAGGATACTGCTCATATAATAGCTTTATGTGCATATTGAGGAAAACCCTTTTGAAAAAGGGTTATTCCTCAAACTCCTTTCCTAAAACTTTTATAGTAAAATTTCAGCCCCATAGGGTACTTACCAAAGAGAACTTTCTAAAATTCTCGTAATTATGATAGGTACCCTATGGGGCTGAAATCATATTAAAAGTCTTTGTAAGGGGGCTCGGGGGAGAACCTTTCTTCAGAAAGGTTTCCCCCGATAATACACGTAAAATTACTATACGAGTATTGTACTTAAGATGGTATTTTATTCATTTATCGCAACGCACACCAGGACATCGTCATCGACATCGATGACCTTGATACGGCTGCCTGTTTCTATCGGCTCATTATCGGCGGAGATTGCGAAACTTTCTACAGTTCTTCCGAACACATCGACGCTCACGCAGCCCTTTGCTTCGTCGGGGACTATAGGCTTATAGACGATACCTTGTCTGCCGATTGCCATACGTTTATCTATTTTTGGAGCGTGGATTTTCTTAGTACGTCCGAAAATAACGAGCACGGCAAACAGATACACCATTGTTGCCATAAACGAAACCGGATATCCTATATACCACTTGAAATCGTGCTTTACGAGATACAGTGTAAGGAGGCAGAAAACGCTCAGGCAGCTCATTACAATAAGTATCGACGCTGTTTCGCCGTGTTTTGTTACGACACCCTGCTCATAGCGCTGAAAAAGCTCAATTGTAAGGTTTATAAGAAAAATTACGGCTGCGATAACTCCGATTATAAGAAGTATTCTCTCATAGGAATTAAGGCTTAAGTAAAAACTCAGCATAGCGTTTTCTCCTTTCTGAATATTTGTTACTGCACAGAAAATTGGCTGTTATAAAGCTCGTTATAGAAGCCGCCCATTGCGAGCAGCTCTTCGTGTGTTCCCTGCTCGATGATATTTCCGTTTTTCATAACGAGGATTGTATCGGCTTCTCTGATTGTTGAGAGGCGGTGGGCTACAATAAAGCTTGTTCTGCCCTGCATCATCTTCGCAAACGCACGCTGGATACGGATTTCTGTTCTGGTGTCGATTGAAGATGTTGCTTCGTCGAGAATAAGCATTGGTGGTAGACGGAGCATTACTCTTGCGATACAAAGAAGCTGCTTTTCACCCTGAGAGAGCACGCCGTCGTCCGAGAGAATTGTGTTGTAGCCCTGCGGGAGTCTTTTTATGAAGCTATGGCAATGCGCCTGCTTTGCGGCGGCTTCGATTTGCTCATCTGTTGCATCGGGGCAGCCGTAGGCGATATTCTCCTTAACGGATGCGTTCTTGAGCCAGGTTTCCTGGAGAACCATTCCGTAGTTTTCACGAAGCGAGCTTCGCTTTATGTTCTTTATCGGGGTTTCGGACACTCTTATTTCGCCCTCGTTCACGTCGTAGAAACGCATAAGGAGATTTATAAGTGTAGTTTTTCCGCAGCCTGTAGGGCCGACGATTGCGACTCTTTGTCCCTTGTCTACTGCCAGATTGAAGTTCTCGATAAGCTTGACCTCAGGAGTATACGAGAAGGAAACATTTTCGATATCAACGCTTCCGTCGACATTTTCAAGCTCGACGCTGTTTTCCGCATCGGGTGTTTCGGGCTTTTCATCCATAACAGAGAAAAGTCTGTCGGCACTTGCTATTGCGCTCTGAAGCTCGGTAATTACGCCTGAAATTTCGTTAAACGGCTTAGTGTACTGGTTAGCGTAGCTTAAGAAGCAATAGAGCTGACCTATTCTCATTCCTCCGGAGCCTATTGCCAGGAAAGCGCCAAACACACCGACTGCCATATAAACCAGGTTGTTGACAAATCGTGTTGACGGGTTTACAAGCGAGGAGAAGAACAGCGCCTTTACACCGACCTTCTCATACTTCTTGTTAAGCTCATCGAACCTCTCACAGCTTTCGTCCTCGTGGGAGAAAGCGGATACGGTTTTGATTCCGCTAAGCATTTCGTTTACATAACCTGTCATATCGCCTCTTACTACCGACTGGGACTTGAAGAGATTGAAGGTGCGCTTTGCTAAAAATCTTGCTACAAACAGCGAGAGAGGTGTTGCGATAACTACCACGAGCGTTGTTTTTACACTTATGGAAAGCATAAATCCGATGGTTGCAATAATTGTCACAATTCCCGAGAAGAACTGAGAGAAGCCGAGAAGAAGTCCGTCGCAGACTGCTTCGGCATCTGTTATTATTCGGCTGACAAGCTCGCCGTGGGGTGTTCTGTCGGTATAGGAAAGCGGGAGCTTGCGAAGTCTAAGGAAGCAATCGTTTCGCATCTGTCTTATAACGCTGTAGGAAATCTTGTTTGTGCACACCGTCATTATCCACTGGAAGAATGCGGCAAGGACTGTTGTGATTCCGAGCTTTACAAGAATTGTTTTGAGGGATTCAAAATCGACATTTCCCTTCTTAACTATGCAGTCAACTGCGTCGCCGATAACAAGCGGTGCGTAGAGCGTACACAGCACGGTAAGTGCGGCGGCGATTATAGAAATCACCAGCAGAAAGCTGTACGGCTTTACGTAGGAAAGAAGTCTTGAGAGGGTTGATTTTTTCTTCATTACTTCTTCCCTCCCTTCGCATCTGAGCCAAGCTGTGAAGAGCAGATTTCCTCATAGATTTCGCAGTTTTCAAGCAGGTAGTCGTGTGTACCCATGCCGACACATTCGCCGTCGTCGAGGACGATGATTTTGTCGGCATTCTTGATTGCGGCTGCTCTTTGAGAAACTATGATTACTGCACACTCGTAGTCGAGCTCTGAAATTGCTTTACGCAGCTTTGCATCGGTTGCCATATCGAGTGCAGAAGCTGAGTCGTCGAGAATGAGTATCTTTGGTTTGCGCACGAGCGCTCTTGCGATATTGAGTCTTTGACGCTGACCGCCTGAGAGGTTCTTTCCGCCCTGGGCAACCCGTTCTTCGAGCTTATCGGGCTTCTGGGAAACAAATTCCTCTGCCTGCGACACCTTCAGTGCCTGCCAGATATCCTCGTCGGCTGCGTTCTCGTTTCCCCAGAGGATGTTTTCTTTTATAGTGCCTGAGAAGAGCTGTGTTTTCTGTGACACAACGCCGATTTTATCACGCAAAACGCTGAGCGGGTAGCTTTTTACATCATTGCCGAACACTGATACCTTGCCCTTTGTGACATCATAGAATCGTGGAATCATATTTATAAGTGTTGATTTACCGCTTCCTGTACCGCCGATGATACCTAAGGTTTCGCCGGCTTTGAGTGAGAAGCTGATATTGGTGAGTGCGTTTTCATCAGAGGATGCATAGCTGAAGCTTACATTATCAAATTCGACTGCGGCAGCTGACTTGTCCTCGTCGGGGCAATTGCTGTCTGAATCTGTAACAGACGGCTTTATCTCGAACATATCGGCTACACGGGTAGCAGATGCTGCTCCCTTTGTTACAACGATAATGAGATTTGCAAACGCTACGAGTGCAAGGAGAATCTGAGTCATATAGCTGATAAGTGCAGTAAGCTCGCCCTGGGTAATTGAGCCTGAATTTACATTAACGCCGCCGTGCCATATAATCACGATAATTGCGGCATATACTATGAGCAGGGTAATCGGATTGAGAAGTGCGGAAATTCTGCCGACAGAGAGCTGGCTTCTTTCAAGCTCCTGTGTCTGCTTTAAAAAGTCCTGCTCCTCTCTTTCGCCTGCATTAAAGGCACGGATGACTCTTGCACCCGAGAGGTTTTCTCTGACTCTCAGAGTTACTCCGTCGAGCCCCTTCTGAATCTGCTTATACTTAGGGAGCGACTTATTCATAATAAAGAAGATTGCTGCTGCAAGAAGCGGTGTTGCCACGAGGAATATAAGCGTAAGCTTTACGCTTATTGTAAAGGACATGATAATCGAGCCGATAACAATAAACGGCGCACGCATAAACAGTCGCAGGAACATATTTACTGCCGACTGTGCAAGGTTTATATCCGAGGTTATGCGGTTTATGAGGGTTGATGCACCTATCGAGTCAATCTCGTTATAGGAAAGCGACATAAAGTGCTTATACATATCGCTTCTGAGTGCTGTGCCGAAGCCGAAGGATGCTTTTGCAGCGAAATACTGTGCGGTAAGTGCGCAGGCAAGTCCCAAAACGCTGAACAGCACGAGGATACCGCCACGCATAAGGATATACTTCTTATCTCCGTTTACAACGCCTACGTCAATGATATCCGCCATAATAAGCGGTACCAAAAGCTCAAAGATTGCTTCGATAAACTTGAAAAGCGGAGCTATGACACTCTGGGCTTTATTGTTGCTTAGATACTTTAAAAGTCGTTTCAAAAAGGGTCTTCCTTTCCGCTATGCCTATTGCTTAAAGAGAACAAATGTGGTAAAATAGCTTTTGTAGAAACTATCGGGAGGCATAAGCTTTATGGATTTTATTTATTCAATCGACAATGCTGTCGTTGATTTCATGGTCGGGATACAAAACTCTTTTCTGAGCTTTATCTTTAATATATTCACGGTGATAAGCGAAAAGGGGCTTATCTGGATTGCTATAGGGATTATACTTGTTGCATTCAGAAAGACGAGGAAAATCGGCATCTGCTACGCAATATCGCTGGCGGTCAGCTTTTCGCTTTCCGAGCTTGTGATAAAAGACCTTGTATGCAGGGAGAGGCCGTTTATACAAAACGAGGCACTGAAGCTTTTAATCTCTGCACCTGACGGTCACTCGTTCCCGTCGAGCCACTCGGCATCGTCGTTTGCGAGTGCTGTGGCGCTTTTCCTTCACAACAGAAAGTACGGCGCCATTGCACTTGTCGGGGCATTTATGATTGCATTTTCAAGGCTTTACTTTACCGTTCACTACTTTACCGATGTGCTTGGCGGAACAGTTCTGGGAACGGCGGTGGCGATAACCGTATACGTCATTTACAGAAAAATCGAAAAACGCACAGAGCAGGCCTAGCGCCTGCTTTTTTATATGTACTTGCCGATTTTTGAAAAGAGCGACGAGAGGGTTTTATACGGCAAATCGTAATACTGCGACGCCTGCTCCTTTTTCTCGTTTACGAAAAACACAAGTCGGAGCATTGATTTCTGATAATCCTCTGTATAGTAGATGAACGCTTCTATGTACTTTTCCTTGATGGCGTAGTAATTGACGGGAGTGAGCTTTTCGACACAGCTTATGTCACTGTCAATCATAGGAAGGAGCTCCTGCGGCGAAAGATAATTTAAGTTTATACGCTTGAGCCTTGTGTCCTTGCTTTTTACAAAGTCAGGCTCCTTTTCCTTTTTTGAAAACAATGAAAACATAGGCAATGCGTGGCTCCTTTCTTTTACTTCTTCTCTTTCCTCATTGAGACGATGCACTCGATATGCGTTGTATGCGGGAACATATCGACGGGGGCGACTTTTTCTATCACATAGCCCTGCTTTATGAGCTGTTTTACGTCCCTTTCCTGCGTTGCGATATTGCAGGAGATATAGACTATTCTCTCGGGTGAGAGCCTTGCAAGGCATTTTATAAATCTTGCGTCACAGCCTGCACGGGCAGGGTCTAAAATCACGACCTGCGGTTTTTCGCCCTTCTTAACAAGCATCTGCATAAACTCGCCTGCGTCGCCACTTGTAAACTCGGCATTTGCAACCGAGTTGAGAGAGGCGTTCATCTTAGCGTCGGCGATTGCGGATTTATTTATCTCTACGCCCAACACCCTTTTCACCTTATCGCTTGCGATAATGCCGATTGTACCTATTCCGCAGTAGCAGTCGAGGAGCGTATCGGTATTTTTAAGCTGAGCAAGCTCGATTGCGGTACTGTAGAGCTTTTCAGTCTGGGCAGGGTTTATCTGATAGAACGAGTGAGCTGAGATATTAAATTTCTTTGAGCAGAGAATATCGGTGATAAAGCCGTTTCCGACAAGAATCTCGGTTTCATCGCCGAGCATAAGCTTATCTCTCATACGGCTTACATTGAGCACCACCGTTTTGACGCTCTTCAGCTTCTCGCAGACTGCCTTTGCAAACGCCTGCTTTGACGGCATAGCTGTCGGGGCAGTAACGATACAGACCATTGCCTCGCCTGTCGCTTTTGCTACCTTTATGAGAAAATACTTGATAACGCCTTTGTTTGTCACGGGGTTATACGGCTGAATTTTAAAGTCCTGCATAAGCCTTGTGAGGGCTTTTGAAATTCTGTTTGCCTCTTTATTTTCGAGCATACAGTCATCGGTAACGGCGATTGTATTTGTGCTTGACTGGAAAACTCCGCTTCTTACTCTGCCGCCGATATTACGGACAACTGCGGTTGTTTTGTTGCGGTAATTATATGGGTTTTCCATACCGAGGATTTTATCGATTTTATCTTCTCCGCAAAGGTCTTCAAAGCGTCTTTGCACTCTTTCCTGCTTCCACACAAGCTGCTCGTCGTAGCTCATACTGAGCTGACAGCCGCCGCAACGCTTGAAAAGCTTGCAGGCAGTTTTTTTCTGCTCCATTACTTCTGAAGCCTTTCTTTTTCCTCTTTGAATTCCTCAATGAGCTTTCCGAGGCCCCAGTTCTTATTTGTATCGGTAACCATACCCTTAAGCTCGACACTTAGTCCCTTTGCCTTCATATCGCCAAGGATTCGGTTAATCTCGTTTCCGGAGCAAGCGGAGAACACGATTGCTTCATCGTGAGGAATCGGGCAGTTGACAAGCTCATCTGTATAGCCCTCATATCTGCACAGGTAGCCTACCTTATATGCGGCTACTGTAGAGTCGGTTTCGAGGGCATTTATATCGTAGGAGCTTATTATTCTTGCGATATCTGCGGACTTGCCTGTTTCAATGTTATATAAAAGTGCGATTTTTGGCTGCTTCTTCAATACTCTTGCTTTCATAATATGTTTCTCTCCTTTAAGCTAGTCCTCACATTTCGAGGCTAAAAGCGATGAATACTTGTTTCTGAACTCTGTAAATCTGCCCTCGTCGAGTGCCTGTCTTATACGCTCTGTGAGGGTGTTATAGAAGTAGAGGTTATGCGTTACGGCAAGTCTGCCTGCAAGCTGCTCGTCCGCCTTGAAGAGATGTCTTATATACGCTCTTGAGAAATTACGGCAGGTCGGGCAGTCACACTCAGGGTCTAAAGGTCTTTCGTCAAGCTCATAACGCTTATTTGTAGCGTGCATAATTCCGTTCCAGGTAAAGATTGTTGCGTGTCTTGCGTTTCTCGAAGGCATTACACAATCAAAGAAGTCAACTCCTCTGTAGACAGCCTCGATTATATTGCTCGGTGTTCCGACACCCATTAAATATCTTGGCTTGTCCTTTGGCATAAAAGGCTCGACCTGCTCGATTATATGGTACATAACGTCGGTAGGCTCACCAACGGCAAGTCCGCCGATTGCGTAGCCGTCAAGCTCGATTTCCCTAATCTGCTTCATATGCTCGATTCTCAAATCGTCAAATGTACAGCCCTGATTTATACCAAAGAGCATCTGGTGGCGGTTGATTGTAGTATCTAAGCTGTTGAGTCTTTCCATTTCAGCTTTACAACGCAAGAGCCAGCGGGTTGTTCTTTCGCAGGATGCTTTGGAATACTTATGGGTTGCGGGATTTTCCACGCACTCGTCAAACGCCATTGCGATAGTTGACGCCAGGTTTGACTGAATACGCATACTTTCCTCGGGGCCCATAAAAATCTTTCTTCCGTCGACGTGGGAATTGAAGTACACGCCCTCTTCCTTGATTCTGCGGAGCTTCGAGAGGGAGAAGACCTGAAATCCGCCGCTGTCGGTAAGTATCGGCTTATGCCAGTTCATAAACTTATGCAGTCCGCCCATCTTATAGATAATCTCGTCGCCGGGACGCACGTGCAGGTGGTAGGTATTGCAAAGCTCGACCTGGCACTTCAAATCGTTTGCCAAATCTATTGAGGAGATACCGCCCTTAATTGCGGCGGCTGTTCCTACGTTCATAAATACGGGAGTCTGGATTGTGCCGTGGACTGTTTCGAACTGTCCTCGTCTTGCGGCACCCTCCTGCTTTAAAAGTGTAAACATTCTGCTATCCTTTCATTTCGTAAAGTGGTGAGGCTTCGCTCAGGCGGTACTCGTGCTTTTCGTAATATCCGATAAGCTCGCCGCTTTCGTCACGAAGCGCTATCATATAGACGTCCTTCTGCTCTGCGTCATTGCGGAAGGTATATACTCTGTTATTGTCACGGCTTTTTGAAAACCAGCTTATTACGGCGTTAATCTTTTCTGCTGAAGCTTTGTTGTGGCAATTGAGCAGGCTCCTTCCGAGCAGGGACTTCCCGCCCCATTTTTCGTACCTTTTTTCGGCTGACGGGTTCATATACACGATTTCATGCTCCAGATTGCAGATTACAACGGGTGCTGTATCTGCATCAATTACGCTTTTCAAGAAAACTGAGATGTCCATTGCATTTCTCCTAAAGTATCAGCATACTGTCACCGAAGGAGAAGAAGCGGTATTTTTCCTCGACTGCGGTTTTATATGCGTTCATTGTATTTTCGTAACCAGCAAATGCAGAAACAAGCATTATGAGTGTGCTTTCGGGAAGGTGGAAATTTGTGATAAGACCGTCGAGCACCTTGAACTTATAGCCGGGGTAGATAAATATGCTTGTATATCTGTCGTCAGCTACGATTTTTCCGTCGTTGAAGGTAGCAACGCTTTCGAGTGTACGGCAGGATGTTGTACCTACTGCGATAACTCTGCCGCCGTTTGCCTTGGTTTCATTGATAAGGTCAGCGGTTTCCTTCGGCATTTCGTAATGCTCGGAGTGCATTTTATGGTCGAGGACGTTGTCCTCCTTGACGGGACGGAAGGTACCCAATCCGACGTGGAGAGTAACATAGGCGATATTTACGCCCATTTCCTTTATCTGCGAAAGCTGCTCGTTTGTAAAGTGCAGACCTGCTGTCGGAGCTGCGGCAGAGCCAAGCTCTCTTGAATATACTGTCTGATATCTTTCCTTATCCTCGAGCTTTTCCGTAATATACGGAGGAAGCGGCATCTGACCTATTTCGTCGAGGGCTGCATAGATATTGCCGTCCTCACAGGAAAACTTAGCGACACGGTTTCCGTCCTCTTTTACCTCGATAATTTCGGCTGTGAGTCTTCCACCGCCGAATGAAAACTTAGCTCCGACCTTGGCTTTCTTTCCCGGGCGGCAGATAAGCTCCCATATCATATTCTCCTTCTGCTCCAGAAGCAGAAACTCGATGAAGGTGCCGTTGTCGATTTTCTCGCCGTAGATTCTTGCGGGGATAACACGGCTGTCGTTTAAAACAAGAAGGTCACCCTTTTTAAGATAATTGCATAGGTTGTAGAAACGGTCGTGCGAAACCTCACCGCTTTCCTTTGAAAGGCAGAGCATACGGGATGAGTTTCTCGGCTCGACGGGTGTCTGGGCTATAAGCTCCTGCGGAAGGTCGTAATAGAAGTCCGATTTCTTTAAATTGTTTAAATCAAGCATAATATTCCTCGCTCAAATTGTGTAATGTTTCAATTTTTTGAAAATGTGTTGACAGAACGCTCAAAGTCTGCTATCATAAAGCTATGCAGATAGAGGCGCAACAAAGAAAAGTAGCCGTGCAAGGCAAGACCTTATGGTTTATGCAGACATATCCGTGTCATTTGCACTGTGAAAGGCGATGTTGCCGAAGCCTTAGGAGTACAGGGTTAGCTCCCTTGGCTGGTTGCAGTCTTAACAGGACTGTGATTGTCATCATACAATGTGATGGAGTGCTATCGGATTCGATATCAACACTACTTACTATTATATTGTATGATGAGCTGGTTTTCAACCAGTTTTTTTATTGTAAAGAAAAATTTTTATGTTTTATACAAATTGCCAACTGCACAACCTGCATTTTGTATGTTTTGGCAAGGCGGTAAAACAGCAAAGGAGAAATATTTATGCATTTTAAAGTTGGTATTATCGGTGCAACAGGTATGGTAGGTCAGCGTTTCGCTTCCCTGCTTGAAAATCACCCTTGGTTCGAGGTTGTATGTCTTGCGGCTTCTTCACGTTCCGCAGGCAAGACCTACAAGGAAGTTGTAGGAAACAAGTGGGCTATGGCTACACCAATGCCAAAGGCTCTTGAGGATATGGTTATCCTCGACGCTACAGCTGATATCGAAAAGATTTCCGCTATGGTTGACTTTGTGTTCTGCGCTGTTAACATGAAGAAGGACGAAATCAAGGCTCTCGAAGAGGCTTACGCTAAGGCTGAGTGCCCTGTTATCTCCAACAACTCGGCTCACAGACACACACCTGACGTTCCGATGGTTGTTCCTGAGATTAACCCTGACCACATCGAGATTATCAAGGCTCAGAGAGAAAGACTCGGCACAAAGAGAGGCTTTATCGCTGTTAAGTCAAACTGCTCACTTCAGAGCTATGTTCCTGCACTTCACCCACTCAAGGATTTCGGCATCGAGAGAGTTCTCGTTTGCACATACCAGGCTATTTCCGGTGCAGGCAAGACATTCGAGACAATGCCTGAAATTTTAGACAACGTTATCCCGTTCATCGGCGGAGAAGAAGAAAAGTCCGAGCAGGAGCCACTCAAGCTCTGGGGTAAGATTGAGGGCAAGGAAATTGTTCCTGCTACTGCTCCTCTCTTTACTGCTCAGTGCTTCAGAGTACCTGTTTCCGACGGACACACTGCTGCTGTATTCGTAAAGTTCGAGAACAAGCCTTCCAAGGAAGAAATCCTCAGCCGTTGGAGCAGCTTTGCAGGCGTTCCTCAGGAGATTTCTCTCCCATCTGCTCCAAAGCAGTTCCTTCACTACTTTGAAGAGGACAATCGTCCACAGGCTAAGCTTGACAGAAGCCTCGAGGGCGGTATGGCTGTTTCAGTAGGAAGACTCAGAGAGGACAACCAGTACGACTACAAGTTTGTATGTCTTTCACATAACACATTAAGAGGTGCCGCAGGCGGTGCTGTTCTGCTCGCAGAGCTTCTCGCTGCAAAGGGCTACCTCGACTAATTCTTTACTTACAACGAAACGAAAGGAGCAATATATATGAAGAACTGCGTATTTACCGGTGCGGCTGTTGCTATCGTTACACCTATGAACGAGGACGGTTCTATCAACTTCGACGCACTCGGAAGACTTATTGATTTCAACATCGACAACGGCACTGACGCTATCGTTATCTGCGGTACTACCGGAGAAAGCTCCACTATGACTGATGAGGAGCACATCGAGTGCATCAGATACGCTGTTGAAAAGGTTGCAAAGCGTGTTCCTGTAATTGCAGGTACAGGCTCTAACCACACAGAATATGCTGTGAACCTTTCAAAGAAGGCTCAGGAGCTTGGTGCAGACGCACTTCTCTGTGTGACTCCTTACTACAACAAGACATCCCAGGCAGGACTTGTTGCTCACTTTACTGCTATTGCAAACGCTGTTACTATTCCGATTATCCTTTACAGCGTTCCTTCAAGAACAGGTGTGAACATCACTCCTGAAACCTGCGTCGAGCTTTCAAAGATAGAAAATATCGTTGCTATCAAGGAAGCAAGCGGCAACATCAGCCAGATTGCTAAGATTGCGGCTATGTGCGGCGACGACCTCGCTATTTACAGCGGTAACGATGACCAGATTGTGCCTGTTATGTCACTCGGCGGCAAGGGCGTTATCTCCGTTCTTTCAAACTGCATGCCGTTTGAAACACACGAAATCTGCCAGCTCTGCTTGGACGGCGATTTCAAGACTGCAAACGAAAAGTTCCTCAGACTTCTCGATTTTGCAAACACTCTTTTCTGCGATGTAAATCCTATTCCTGTAAAGGAAGCCCTCAACTACATGGGCTTCGAGGCAGGCCCTTGCAGACTTCCGCTCGTTGAGATGAACGATAAGAACAAGGAGCTTCTCAAGGAATCTATGAGAAAGCTTTCAATTATCAAGTAATCGGCTAAAGAAAGGACGTTTAAAATGACTAGGATTGTTTTATGCGGCGCATACGGCAAGATGGGCAGAGTTTTAGCTTCCATTATCGGGGCAAGAAACGACTGCGAGGTTGTCGGCGGAATCGACAAGGGCGTGGGCGAGGCTTCATTCCCTGTTGTTGACGCACCATCCAAGCTTTCTGCAAAGCCCGATGTTATCATCGACTTCTCTCATCCATCGGCTCTCCCTGAGCTTTTGGAATACTGCCTCACAAACGGTGTCGCTCTCGTTGCGGCTACAACCGGCTACAACGAAGAGGAAATTGCAACCATTAAGGCTGCCGCTTTGCAGATTCCTGTGTTCTTTACATGGAATATGTCTATCGGTATAAATCTCCTCGTGGAGCTTGCTAAAAAGGCTACCAAAATCCTCGGCGGTCAGTTTGATATCGAAATCGTTGAAAAGCACCACAACCAGAAGATTGACGCTCCGAGCGGTACGGCTCTTATGCTCGCTAACGCTATCAATGAGGAGCTTAATAACTCCTGCCACTACGTCTACGACAGACATTCGGTGCGTGCTAAGCGTTCACCCGACGAAATCGGTATCCACGCTATCAGAGGCGGTACTATCGTCGGCGAGCACGATATCATCTTCGCAGGACGTGACGAGGTTATCACACTCTCTCACTCAGCCGCTTCTAAGGAAGTATTTGCTGTCGGTGCTGTAAATGCCGCTGTTTACCTCTCAGGTAAGCCCGCAGGTATCTACGATATGAAAAATCTTATGTAATCGCAAAACCCCGCTATAAGGATAATACCCGAACAGAATTTTACGTGTGTTATTGAGGAAAACCCTTTTGAAAAAGGGTTATTCCTCAAACTCCTTTCCTAAAACTTTTATAATTTAATTTCAGCCCCATAGGGTACCTATCGCAATCTTGAGAATTTTAAAGCTTCTCTTGATGAGTACCCTATGGGGCTGAAATTATATCAAAAGTCTTTGTAAGGGGGCTCGGGGGAGAAACTTTCTTCAGAAAGGTTTCCCCCGATAAATACATGCAAAGCTCTATACGGGTATTACGCATATGGTGGGGATTTTCAGATTACAAAAAAGGGACGCTCAGGTGAGAATGAGCGTCCTTTAATATTGAAGAAAGATTACTTTGCGAAGTATCTATCGTAAAGTCCCTTGAAGCCGCAGCCGTGTCTAGCTTCGTCCTTAGCCATCTCGTGAACTGTGTCGTGGATAGCGTCGAGGTTTAATTCCTTAGCTCTTCTTGCGAGCTTCATCTTGCCTTCGCAAGCGCCGTTTTCAGCCATATAGCGAAGCTCGAGGTTCTTCTTAGTAGAAGGTGTAACAACCTCGCCGAGGAGCTCAGCGAACTTAGCAGCGTGCTCAGCTTCTTCCCATGCAGCCTTTTCGTAGTAGAGGCCTACTTCAGGGTAACCTTCTCTGTAAGCAACTCTAGCCATAGCGAGGTACATACCAACCTCAGAACATTCGCCGTTGAAGTTCTCCTTGAGAGCGTCGATAACGTCCTGTGGAGCGCCATCTGCGATACCTACTCTGTGCTCATCAGCCCATGTGAGAGTTGTTGTATCGAGCTTTTCAAACTTTGATGCAGGAGCCTTGCACTGTGGACATGCTTCAGGTGCAGCCTCTCCTTCATAGATATATCCGCAGATTGTACATACAAACTTATTCATAATCAAATTCCTCCGTAAACTTTAAATTTTCGGCATTCTCTTGCCTTGATTAAAGTATACCATAAAGGTATACATTTGTCAATAGCTTTTTAAAAAATTTTTTCTGCTTTTTCAAAAAGATTTTTTACATCGTTTTTGTCGGCATTCGGGGTGTCTTTAAGAGGGAAAGAAAGCCCCAGCTGTTCGTATTTTGTGATGCAGGTGTTATGGAAAGGGAGCGGCTCGATTTTCTCGACGCAGGGGTGCTTTTCCTTGACAGAGAGGAGCTTTTGGGCATTTTCGGTGTTGTCATTTATTCCCGGGACGATTACTTGCCTAAGCCAGGTGCGTTTATTTATTGACTGAAGGTAGGAAAGGAACTCGTCTACCCTGCTTTTTTCCATACCCGAGAAGCTTTTGTAGTCCTCGTCGTTTGTCATTTTATAGTCGAGCAGGACGATATCGCAGACTTTGAGAAGCTCCTTCACGCTGTTGCTGAGGACACAGCCGCTTGTATCGAGGCAGGTGGATATGCCCGCTTGTCTGCAAAGCTCGAAAAGCTCCTTTACAAACTGCGGCTGCATAAGCGGCTCTCCGCCGGAAACGGTAACTCCGCCTTCCTTGCCGAAGTAGTTTTTGTATCTGTGGATTTTCGAAAAAAGCTCCTCGGGGGTATACTGCACGCCCTTTTCAAACTCCCATGTTTCGGGGTTGTGGCAGCACTTGCAACGCAGCGGACAGCCCTGCATAAACACGACGCATCTCACTCCCGGGCCGTCGACTGCACCAAGTGACTGAATGGAGCTTACATATCCTGTCATATTCTTTCCCTCCCTTTTTGAAAATGCGTCCTTGAGAAATCAAAGACGCATTTTTCTTTTATTACATTGATTCGTGGAAGGTACGCATAATAACTTCCTTCTGCTGTTCTCTGGAGAGCTTGCAGAAGTTTACTGCATAACCTGAAACTCTGATTGTGAGGTTCGGGTATGCTTCGGGGTTTTCATACGCCTTTATGAGTGTTTCTCTGTTCATAACGTTGATGTTGATATGGTGAGCGGCGTTGAGGAAGTAGCCGTCGATGATATCAACGAGGTTGTCCACTCTTTCCTCCTCGCTCTTACCGAGAGAATCGGGAGTAATCGAGAAGGTATTTGAGATACCGTCCATACAAGACGAGTAAGAAAGCTTTGATACGGAATTGAGCGATGCGAGGGCACCGTTTGTTTCACGGTTGTGCATCGGGTTTGCACCTGGGGCAAAAGGCTCGCCCTTCTTTCTTCCGTCAGGGGTTGCACCTGTTTTCTTACCGTAAACTACATTAGATGTAATTGTAAGAACGGAGAGTGTATGGATAGCATTTCTGTAGGCAGGTGTCTTTTTCAGCTCGTCGTGGAAGTCGTGCATAAGGCTCTGGGCAATTTCGTCAACTCTGTCGTCGTCGTTGCCGTACTTAGGGAAGTCGCCTTCTGTTTCGAAATCTACGATGAGTCCTTCCTCGTTTCTTATAGGCTTTACCTTAGCGTACTTGATAGCTGAGAGTGAGTCAGTAATAACCGAGAGGCCTGCTACGCCGAATGCCATAAGTCTTTCGACTCTTGTATCGTGAAGAGCCATCTGTGTTTTCTCATAAGCGTACTTATCGTGCATATAGTGGATAACGTTCATGGTATTCACATAGAGGTTGCAAAGCCATGTCTGATAGAGCTTGAAGCGCTCCATAACCTTTGTGTAGTCGAGGTACTCGTCCTGCATAGGCTCCATCTGAGGGCCGACCTTTGTGCCGAACACGTTATCTGTACCGCCGTTGATTGCAAGAAGGAGAAGCTTTGCAAGGTTAGCTCTTGCGCCGAAGAACTGCATCTGCTTGCCTATCTTCATTGCGGATACACAGCAGGCGATTGCGTAGTCGTCGCCGAATCTCGGACGCATAAGGTCGTCGTTTTCGTACTGGATAGAGTCTGTATCGCAGGAAACCTTAGCGCAGAACTTCTTGAAGCCGTCCGGGAGACGCTTGCTCCAGAGGACGGTAAGGTTCGGCTCAGGAGAGCTTCCCAATGTATAGAGGGTGTTGAGCATTCTGAAGCTTGACTTTGTAACGAGGGTTTTATTGTTCTCGCCCATACCGCCGACGCTTTCTGTAATCCACATCGGGTCGCCGCCGAAAAGCTCGTTATACTCAGGTGTTCTCAAATGTCTTGCCATACGAAGCTTTATTACAAACTGGTCGAAAAGCTCCTGTGCGCCCTTTTCGTCCAAGATGCCGTTTTTCATATCTCTTTCGATATAGATATCGAAGAATGTGCTTACTCTGCCGAGTGACATTGCGGCACCGTTCTGTTCCTTGTTTGTTGCAAGGTAAGCAAAATATGTCCACTGCATTGCTTCCTGTGCGGTATTTGCAGGCTGAGAGATATCAAAGCCGTACATCGCTGCCATTTCCTTGAGCTTATTAAGGAAGGAAATCTGCTCAAAAAGCTCCTCTGTAAGCTTTATGGACTCATTATCCATAAGGCCCTGACCTATCTTCAGCTTATCGAGCTGCTTTTGTTCGATGAGGTAATCAATACCGTAGAGGGCTACTCGTCTGTAGTCGCCGATGATTCTTCCTCTGCCGTATGCGTCAGGCAGACCTGTAAGAAGTGCACAGTGTCTTGCCGCCTTCATTTCAGGGGTATAGGCTCTGAACACGCCGTCGTTATGAGTTGTTCTGTATGTAAAGTATTCCTCAATCTTGTCAGAGAGCTTATATCCGTAAGCACTGCAGGCATCTCTTGCCATTCTGATACCGCCGAACGGGTTTACGCCTCTTTTAAGCGGTGCATCCGTCTGGAGACCTACGATAAGCTCGTTTTCCTTATCGAGGTAACCCGGCTTATAGTTACAGAGCGAAGATACCGTTGTAACGTCGATATCCAAAACTCCGCCCTTTTCTCTTTCCTGCTTCTGGAGCTCAGAAAGCTTTGCCATAAGTGAGTTTGTCTTTTCTGTTGCGCCCTCGAGGAAGTCAGCATTTCCTGCGTAGGCTTTATAGTTTGTCTGAATGAAGTTTCTTACGTTGATGCCTGTTTTCCAGTTGCCGTCAACGAACCCGTTCCACTGCATAAATTCCATAGTTATTCCTCCGTTTTCACTTTGGTGTGTTAATAAACATAAAAGGGCAACCCTTACAGAAAGAGCTGCCCAGACGGTCGGCATATTACAAATCAAATTCGCACTGTGTCTATTCACATTCCGTCAGCGTCTTTGACCGTAATTTAACTATAACATATCGGAAAGCTTTTGTCAAGCAACACTAAAACACAATATATTGTTGCTCTGTCCCCGAATTTAAGCTACTTTGCACAATTTGTATTAGAGCTTTGAATATCCGTAGCTGTTTATGAGCGCATCTACCTTCACGCCGTTTTTGCACATAGGACACTCCTGTGCGGCATAGTTCTCGTACTGTGGCAGGTCGGCAGGTGTGAAGATTGAGTTAACCTTTACGCCGTGTGCTTCGCTTATTGCGCTGAAGATAGCGGCAATTCCTGCAAGCTGTCCGTTATAATATCTGAGGCAGTCGAGGGTTCTTGCGATTGTTTTACCTGTTGAAGCAGAGGAAACAAGCACTACTACCTGCTTACCCCATATAAGCTTCTGTGTATTGTCACGGAAAATAAGCTGGCTATTTGCGTTAAGCTCAGGAGTTACGACCTTGATATCTGTTGCGTTATTGATTCCTGAGGTTGCAAGCTCTCTTGCTAAAAATGCGCCTAAAACCTCTGTTCCCTCAAGGCAGATGATTGTCTCGATATGTGTTGAGGAATAAGCTGCAGCGAGCTCCTCTGCGGCTTCTTTTGCCATCTTGGAGCTTGTCTTTATAGATGTCATATCGACATAATAATTAACGTGTGAGTGATTGGTTGCAAAGTGGCCGGGAATGATTCCGATACGGATATACTTGTTCTTTCTCGACTTGATTTCCTGCATTCTGTTTTCCATATAATAAATCCCCCTCATTAGGTTTTGATGTAAAACAAGTATATCATTTGACACTGTTTTTTGCAATATACATTTAAAACAAATTTGAGGGGAGTTTTTTGTACTAATAACCGACAATTTTGTTTGACAGCGTACAGCCATTGGGGTATAATACTTATAGATAAAAAAACGGGAGGCGACTATGGAAACTTTTGAAATAATCCTGCTTGCGGTTCTGTTGGTTATTGTAATAATCGACACTGTTCTGCTACTGCGTTTTAGCGCCAAAGACAAGCAGGACGACAGCGGCGAGCTTTTGGCACTTATTGAGGAAAACAACAAGCGGCTTTCGGGCGAAATCACCTCGGTGGGAGCTTCAGTAAAGCTTCTGAACGACATTCTTTCGCAGAATCAGCGTGATATGAACCAGGCGACGCTCTCACAGCTAAGACAGCTTGAGGAGCGATTCAAGACGCTTGAAACAACAAACGAGCAGAAGCTTACGGCTATGCGTGAGGCAATAACTACACACCTTACTGCGATGAGCGATTCTAACAATCACCGTCTAGAGGAGATACGCAAGACGGTTGACGAGAAGCTTCAGGAGAGCATTGAGGAGAGAATGAACCGCAGCTTCAGGCGAGTTTCGGAGAGTCTGGAAGAGGTTTACAAGGGCATAGGCGAGATGAAGACTCTCGCTTCCGATGTAGGCTCGCTCAAGAAGGTTCTTTCAAATGTCAAGACGAGGGGCATTATGGGCGAGATACAGCTTGGCGCTATACTTTCCGAGATTTTAGCACCTGAGCAGTACGACACGGATATTGCGACAATTCCGCAGAGCCAAAACCGTGTTGAGTATGCGATAAAGCTCCCGGGCGATGATGGCGGACACGTTTATCTGCCTGTTGACTCGAAGTTCCCTGCCGACTGCTATCTTGCACTTCAGGAAGCACAGGAATCCGGCAACCGTGAGGCGATTGATGCCGCCGCATCAGTACTCATTTCGAGAATAAAGAGCTTTGCAAAGGACATAAAGACAAAATACGTTGAGGTGCCTTACACTACGAGCTTTGCGATAATGTTCCTGCCGTTCGAGGGGCTTTACTCGGAGGTCGTGAGCCGTGGACTTGTGGAAATTCTGCAGCGTGATTACAGCGTAAACATTGCGGGGCCATCGACTATGGCGGCACTTTTAAATTCCTTGCAGATGGGCTTCAAGACGCTTGCTATCCAGAAGCGTTCTGACGAGGTATGGCAGGTGCTTTCGGCTGTAAAGAGCGAATTTGAAAAATTCGAGGAAGTCCTCGCAAGTGCGCAGAAGCACATTGACCTTGTCGGCAAGGACATCGACAAGCTTGTAGGTGTACGCACGAGGGCAATCCACCGCAGACTCCGTGACGTGCAGAGTCTTGAAAGTGACGAGCAGGCAAAGAAGCTTCTTGATTACACGGATATATAACAAAGGAATGATTTTATGAAGTTAAAGAAAATACTTGCAGGTGTATTGGCGGGAAATATCTGTCTGTCGCTGTGTGCTTGCGGAGAAATCGCTAAAAAGGACAAGTCGGAGCTTGATTCACTTATCGGCTCGTCGCAGTCGGATTCCAAAACGGATTCTGCCGCTGACGACTCATCGAAAGACGATTCCTCTCAGATTGAAATAAAGACTACTCCTTCTGAGCTTTACGAGCTGATGAAGGGATATGAAACGAAGCTTGACATATCACCTGAATTCTTTGAGTGGTGTGTTGAAACAACAGGTGATACTGAATTTATCGAGAAGGTGTACAACGACATTTCGGCAAACGGCTACAGCGATGACAAGTGGTATTCCTACTCGGGAATGACAGTCAAGGCTACCAAAGACCTTTACAGCGGTATTGCCTACACACAGGACAACTACTACGTTCTCGACGGAGACGGTGAGGACGGAATAAGCCTTATTTTCGGCGGTGACATAAACCTTGATGACACCTACTACCCTATGGAGAGGCTTTCCGAGCTTGGCTCAGACATTGAAAAGTGCATAAGCCCGTATCTTATCGAAAAACTCAACGGTGCGGATATTGCGTCGCTCAACAGTGAATTCTGCTTCTCTGACCGTGGTACACCCATGGCGGGCAAGCAGTGGACATTCAGAGGAAAGACTGAAAACATATGGATTTACGAAAAGCTGGGGCTTGATATTGTACTGCTTGCAAACAACCACATCTTCGACTTCGGCGAGGATGCTTTCTATGACACTCTGGACACCCTTACAAATGCAGGTATCGAGTACATGGGTGCAGGAAGGGACATCGCTGAGGCAAGCGCTCCTGTTTACTACATCATAGAGGGAAAGAAGATTGCGTTTGTTGCGGCGACGAGAGCCGAAAAGTACATTCTGACACCTGAGGCAAAGGAAAACGAACCAGGAGTGCTTCGTTGCTACGACCCTGCGGCTTACCTTGAAGTAATCCGTGAGGCAAAGGAAAATGCCGACTATGTTGTTGCAAGCGTGCATTGGGGCAAGGAACACAGCCACGGTCTTGAGGATGTACAGCCCGAAACGGGCTACCAGTACATTGAAGCGGGAGCTGACGTAATCATTGGCTCACATGCTCATTGTCTGCAGGGCATTGAATACTACAACGGCAAGCCTATTGTCTACAACCTCGGAAACTTCTGGTTTGACGGCTACGACATTGACACGGGGCTTTTAGAGCTTACGATAAATGATGATGACAGCGTAACACTTCAGTTTATCCCTGCATCACAGAAAAACAGCCAGACCACCTATGTCGGCGGTGAGGCTGAGGGTGAAAGGATTCTGCAATGTCTGAGAGATTACTCCTTCAACGTTGAAATTGACGAAAACGGCTACATCACCGAGAAAATACAATAGCACAAAAACACCCGACTTATCATTTCGGATAGGTCGGGTGAAATTTTATCTCAGATTAAAGCTTATTTCCGCATTCGGAGCAGAACTTTGTACCTGACGGCTCTACGCTTCCGCACTTTGAGCAAACGATACAATCTACTGCTGATACAGGCTCAGACTGGTCATGACCGACAACGTTGAGTCTTGTTCCGCATTCGGAGCAGAAGTTAACGCCCTGAGCTTCCTCGTGTCCGCAATTAGGGCAGGTATTCTTATCAGAAATCTGTGGCACTTCCTCAACGGCAGGTGCAACAGCAGGAGCTTCCTCTGCAACCTCTTCTACAGCAGGTGCAGGTACAGGCTCACCGAGCTTTGTGCCGCACTCGGAGCAGAACTTCATTCCGTCCGGCTCAAGCTTTCCGCAGCTTGGGCATACGACTCCTGCAGGAGCTTCTTCTACGACTGGGGCTTCTTCAACGACTGCAACCTCTTCTACGATTGGAGCTTCTTCAACGACCGGAGCCTCTTCTACGGCTGGGGCTTCCTCAACGGCTGGGGCTTCTTCAACGACCGGAGCTTCCTCTACGACCGGAGCCTCTTCTACGGCTGGTGCTTCTTCTACGGCCGGAGCTTCTTCCACAACCGGAGCAGGAGCTACGGGTGCAGGCTCACCGAGCTTTGTTCCGCACTCGGAACAGAACCTCATATTACCCGGCATTGTGATTCCGCAGCTTGGGCAAACGATAGTATCAGGCTGTGCAGGCTGGCTCTCAGGCATTTTTGTTCCACAGCTGGAGCAAAATCTTGTATCGAGATTTTCAAGATTTCCGCACTTCGAGCATCTCTTCTTATCAGCAGGAGTTTCCTGGCTCTCTGTCTGAGGAACAACTACTCTTGCACCGCAGCCTGCGCAGAAGGATGAATTGATTGAAACATCTGCACCGCACTGACTGCATGGAACTACGCCCTTTGCGAGCTTGACCTTAAGCTCTAAGTCCTTATTCTCAAGCTTTAATGCGTCAATTTTCTCAAACATCGGCATAAGCTTTTCCTTATCGATTGAGTTATCTTTATTGTTATAGCAAAACTCACCTATCTCCTGAAAGGTTTCCTTAATTGTATTATTGTTTGTGCTTATCTGGCTGTTGAGCTTTGCTGTACTTGTGAGTGTTTTTGTTGTGTCTGTTACACTTGCGACGCCGCTTGAAATTGTCTGTCCGATTTTGTCAAAGAAAGCCATTATAAAATCGTTCCTTTCAAAAATAATCTATACTTTAATTATATTTTTTTATAAAGAAAAAGTCAAGCGAAGAAATCCATCGCCTGACTTTTTAGCTGTTTTATATAGTTTTTGACTTGCGCCGTTGTGAACTATTCCGAAAATGTTGTTGTGGTAGTCACCTGAGGCTCAGTTACGCTTGTCACTGTTGTTTCAACAATCTCAGGCTCTGTCTGCACAACTGTTGTTGTAGCAGGTGCTTCGCTCTGAGTTAACTGAGAAGCGGTAGTTTCAAGGACTGTAGGAGTTGTTGTCTGGGCAAGCGTTGTGGTCTGTGTTACAGTAACAGTTTCCTGCGGCTTGCTTGTCTGTGCGGGTTCTTCCTGCGGCTTATCGCCCGGAGTTGCTTCTTCCTTTTCCGAGATATCCTCGTCCTTACCGAAACGGTCAACAGCTTCGTTATTGATGCCTGAGCAGCTGAGCTTTGCGCCGTTATAATAATGGAGAAGAATCTGGTCATACTTATATCCGCCCTTTGTGGACATAAGCTGAGCACCCCACTGGGACATTCCTACGCCGTGGCCGTAGCCATAGGTTGTGAATGTAAACACGCCGTCTTTATAGGTGATATCGAAAGCAGTTGAACGCAGTGTATTGTTTCCGAGGATAGAGCCTCTTAACACTGCACCTGTGAGCTTTACATTTCTGCCGCCTACTCTGGCGTGGGTATTGCCGCCGATTTTGATATCGCCGACATATCTGCCGTTTGTGCAATTTATGATTTCGAACCAATTCTCAACGTCGCTGTTTGAAAGCTCGATGTTGGTTTTAGCTTCGATAATTCTCTTGAGTTCATTAGCTGTAAAGCTTCTCTTCACGCCGTAGTTCGGGTCATACTTATCAAACTCGCTTGTAACGCCTGTAAGATAAGGAAGTGAGCCGCCCCACACGCTTGCGCTTGAAGCAGTATTTCCGGCCGTTGATGCACAGAACACGGCATTTACGATTTCGCCGTTATATGTGAGCATCTGACCCTGAACGGCATTTACTGCGTTCTTAATCTTTGTGCCGTAGCCTTTTCTTGTGGCAACAACCGGCACAAGTCCGTTTGCGTCACAATATCTGAGGTAAGTATAGATAGCAACAGCCTGGGCCTTCAAAGCTTCATCGCTGAAAGCGGGGCCCATTTCGCCGTTTAATATCATACACACCATATCGTATCCGTTGCCGGACACTCTGCCGCCTGTTGTAAGCGACTTTACGGTATAATATTCATTAGTGATATCTCTTGTTCCGTAGCTTTTATGAGCCTTTATAGAGGGGCTCTTTACATTTGTGCTTGCAGATGGCTTGGCAACTGTGAAGCTGCCGTTCGGGAACGGCTCTTCCTTTGCAGGTTCTTTTTTATCCTGCTCGCTGTCCTTCTGCGGTGAGAGCTCGATATCGGTATTTGTATACTCGATGAGGTCGTACTCGTCGATACCTGCCTTCCACCATGTTTCTGTAACATAAACAGTCTGCATAGGTGCAGTTGTAGTAACAGAGGTTGTAGTCTGGACATTGTTCTCTACAATCTGTTCATCCTTACTGCTTGTTATTCCCATAACGCCCGGCTGGATACTTACGAGTGCTACTGCGACTGCAGCGGCACCTGCACCGAAATGAACGGCACATTTTTTCATAAGCTTCTTATTCTGCCAAAGCTCCTTGAGCGCAGAAACAGCCTGCTTACGTTTTTCACTGAGCAATGATAGCCCCATAAAACTCGTTTCCTTCCGTATGAATTTTTCCAAAATTTTTGTGTTTATTTCTCTTTATCTTTATATATTTATATCTTTTTCTCTACACCAAAAAAGTCAAGACGAATCCTGACTTTTCTGAAAATCTTTGTTATTTCTTGAAAAATCTCTGTCCGTCGATTTCGATGCAGAAGGTAAGCGACTCAAACCAGGCTGCTGTGCTTGCTGAGCAATACTTCTTTGAGTAGAAGTAGAATGCACCGTTGGAGCCGTCCTCGCCTGCCAAAGCTCTCTTTACACAGTTGATTGTTGACTGCGAAGGAGTTACGGACTTATTGTAATACTTTCTGATAGCTGTAAACTGGTTAGGAGCGGTAAGAACGCCCTTGATTGTATTGTCAAATCTGCTTGACTGAACTCTGTTTACAATAACACCTGCTACTGCCATCTTTGCCTTATCTGAGCATCCGCCTGCTTCGCCCTCAAGGACATAGCAGAACATCTCAAATTCCTCATCTGTGCAAGGAATTACATAATCACCGTTGGTAATTTCCTTATCGCCTGCTGTTGTTGTCTGACCCTTTGTAGTGGTCTTCTTAGCAGTTGTTGTAGTCTTCTTAGCCTCGGTGGTTGTTTTCTTAGGTGTAGTGGTAGTCTTTTTCTTGGTTGTAGTTGTAGTAGTTGTTGTAGTGGTAGTTGTTGTAGTGGTGGTTGTTGTAGTTGTTGCTATGCTGTCGTCGATATCGATAAAGTCATACTCATCGACGCCTGCCTTCCACCAGCTTACTGTTGCGCTGATTTCCTTCTCTGAAGTTTCAACGCTTGGTACGAGTGTAACTGCTGTAGTATTTGATGTTGTAGTTGTAACAGCAGGGCCAACAACACGGTCGAAGGAATCCTTAGCGTTATCGTCGCCGCCAAGTCCGAGTATACCTACTGCGCAGATTGTTCCGACGCAGAGTGCACCAAAACCGAGCATTGATGTAAGCTTCTTTATGGATGCCTTCTTGATGCTGCTCTTTTCGCTGTTATTCACATTATTCTGCATAATAAATTCATCGCCTTTCTCAGCCGTTATGCACGGCAATCAGGTTAATCGGGAAAGCTTAAATATCCTCTCCAAATGCTTTTCCGATGTTACTTGAAGGCCACAAAGGACAACCTATAAAGCTTATTTATATGTATGCTTTAACTAGTTTCTGTAGACCTTCTTGTTTCCCCATGAGCGAATCCATCTCCGAGGGAAATATATATCCTCGTCGTCTCTTTCCACATATGTTGCTACAAGCTCATCGACATTCTCGTTAGGTCTTAATTTTCTTGCTACGATGACCCATCTCATATCGCCGACGTCACTTGAGCAGGTTGAGAGTGTTATAAACTCATCATTCTTGTCAATCGGTATCGAACTGTCGTACCATGACCTTTTCTTTACTTCCTCGACCCATGTATCAAACGGGTGCTTGGAGTCAAAGTTGCGATATCCGACATACTTGAATACTTCTTTTCCGTCGTCCTGGTCAGGTCTTGTGTTTGCCAGGAAGCAGTAGACGATTATATATTTCTCATCGCGGCTGCTGTACAGGGTGTTGAATGTAATAAGCGGATTATCCTTTAAATACTGCACACCCGATTTATACTCATCAAGTCTGCCGAAGAAGGTTCCCGCCTTCATGTTATGTCCGAAAATCGTAACGTTGTCTGTTCTCTGTCCCGGCACTATACTTGACGCATAATCCATAAAGATAGTACCGCCTGATGAGCTGTAATTGCGCTTGATATCACGGTTTAAGTAATAGTCGTTGTCCTCGCCCTTTACAACCGGATAGTCGATATAAAGCTCACCGTTTACGTCTTTCATTGTTTCGATAGATATCCAGCCTACGACATCCTTGTTTATCTCAAGGAGCGGTGCCCAGCTTTCGCCAATCTCGGTTGAGTAGCTTTCCTCCTCATTTCCGCTTGGCGGGCCGTCTGTAGTATCGTTCTGGTTATTGCCCTCGTGGGTGATTGAGTTTGCGTCACCTGAGGAATTAACCGAAGGCTTGATTTCCTGCATTTCGTTTATAAGCTCGTTTGTCTTGGCATTTCCGTTAAGGTACTCGGACAAATCTCCGAGAGAAACACAGAACACTGCAACCGAGGCTATAAACACAAGCTTTCTGAATATCTCCGATAATCCGTCGCCCTTCCAGGGTACAAAGTACTTGAAAAATCTTATGAAAAAGTTTTCTTCCTTTTTATCCGAGGATTTAAGGCTTGATAACTCATTGTACATAGACATTTAAATCACCTCTTTGATTTCAAGGCCGACCAGCTCGGCAACCATTCTCAGTGCCGATACTGCTGATTCGACACGGACATTTTCTCTTGTCACCTCAGCAAGACTCTCATAAAGTCTAAGCTCCCTTGTTATCTCTTTATCCTCGGAGCAAACGCTGATGTAGACTGTACCTGCCCGCTTACCGCTCACGCTGTCATCGTGAGGGCCTGCAATTCCTGTAATGCCTACCCCAATATCCGCATTTGAGAGCTTTCGTATTCCGCTTGCCATTGCCATTGCTGTCTGTGACGAGTAAACGCCGTACTGCGAGATGATTTCTTCATCAACGCCCAGCACGCTTTCCTTCACTCTTTCAGAGTAGCAGCACATTCCAAGCTCGAATATTCCCGATGCTCCCGCAACGGAAGTTATCGCTGAACTTAAGATTCCGCCCGTACAGCTTTCGGCTGTAGACACAGTTATCCCATGTTCACATAAATATTTTACTACACAATCTGTAACAATGTCAAGCTTTTTTGTAACCACTTTGTCACATTTAGCAATAATCACGAAATTTACTCCTCTTTTTAATATACTTCTTACATAGAATTTTGGCGTTTTATGTATGAAATGTTAACCCGATTGTAATATTTAACAATGATTCTTCGGGTTTGGTGTTACCGAATCGTAATCACTTTTTAGCGTACTAAAACGCATTTATGGTGTATATTTTTGTATCCTCGACAGCCTTTGCAATGAGCGGCTCATAGTCAAAGGCGAGCTGTGCATCGATTACGCTCTGGAGTGACGGCTTTGTTTTCGGGTGCTTCGGGGTGAACACTGTGCAGCAGTCCTCGTAAGGCTCAATTGATGTTTCGAAGGTATTTATCTTTCTGGAGATTGCGACGATTTCAGCCTTATCCATACCGATAAGAGGTCTGAACACCGGCATACGGCATGCGTTGTCTGTGCAGACCATAGCCGCCATTGTCTGGCTTGCTACCTGGCCGAGGCTTTCGCCTGTAACGAGGGCGGAGATTTCCTCCTTCTCGCATATTCTCTGGGCTACCTCCATCATAAGTCTTCTCATAAGGATAGTGAAAAGCTCCTCGGGGGCATTGTCACGTAGCACCTCCTGGATTTCGGTAAACGGCACGCAATGGAAGTTGATAGCTCCGCAGTAGTGTGCCATAAGTGATGCGAGCTTTTCGACCTTGAGTCTTGCTCTTTCTGAGGTGTATGGTGGTGACTCGAAGTGGATTGCGGACACTGCGACACCTCTTTTAGCCATCATATATCCTGCGACGGGTGAATCTATACCGCCTGAGAGCAGGAGCATTGCTTTGCCCGAAGTTCCAACCGGAATACCGCCTGCGCCGTCCTCGGCACCTGCGTGGATATACGCATTTTCTCTTATCTCAACATTGACCACTACATCGGGGTTATGCACATCGACCTCGAGGTGCGGGAATTTTTCTAAAATCTTACCGCCGAGCTGCATACAGATTTCGGGTGAGCCCATCGGGAACTTCTTATCAGCTCTTTTTGCCTGCACTTTGAAGCTCTTAGCGCAGGTAAGCTCGTCCTCCAGATATGTAGTAGCTGCCTCGGTAATCTTGTCCCAGTCCTTTTCGACACTTACGGCTCTTGCGACCTTAGCGATACCGAACACCTTTTTCACTCTGTCGATAAGCTCATCGATGTCAATACTTTCCTCAAGAGGATTAATATAGAGTGTTGACTGTGCTTTCCAGTAGTCGATTTTGCCGAGTCTTTTTGTTCTGCGTTTTACATTTCTTATAAGTGCGTCCTCGAAGGTATTCTTATTAAGTCCCTTGAGCACGATTTCGCCGAATTTTGCGAGTATAATTTCCTTCATAATATCTATCCTTACTTTTTATTTATTTTGACTGTACAAAGCTCGTTCTGTGCATTCCTGAGATTTTTCAGAAACTCGTCAATATCGCTTATCTGAGTTTCTCCCGAGAAGCTGAGGCGAAGTGTTGCGTCGGTTCTTTCGGGTGAGATTTTAAACTCCTGCAGCACTGAGCTTTTCTTGCCCTTGGAGCAGGCAGAGCCGCTTGACACGCAGATTCCTCTGTCGCTCATATAGTTGAGCAGTGTTTCCGACTTATAATTGGGCATTGAGATACTAACGACATACGGAGATGCTGTTTCCTTTGAATTTACGAAAACGCCGTCCAGCTCATTTATACTATTTATAATATAGTCCCTGAGTGCATTTGCCTTTTCGTATCTTTCATCTATCGTTTTGCAGAGCATTTCGACTGCGGCACCCATTCCTGCGATTGCGGGGACGTTCTCGGTGCCTGAACGGAATGCTTTTTCCTGTCCGCCGCCGAGCATAAACGGTGCGATATGGACACCCTTCTTTACATACAGTACGCCTACACCCTTGGGTGCATAAATCTTATGTCCGCTGACTGAAACGAGGTCTGCCGACAGCTTTGACGGCTTGACTTGGATTTTCATAAATCCCTGGACTGCGTCACAATGGGTGATACAGTCGGGGTAGCGTTTCTTTATCATCGAGAACGCTCTTTCAATCGGCAATACATAGCCCGTTTCGTTGTTTACTAGCATTGCACTTATGAGGCAGGTTTTTTCATCTACTGCGTCAAACAGCATTTTCGCTGTAATTTCGCCGTTTTCGTCGGGTGCGACTCTTGTGACCTGGGCTCCCATCTTCTCAAGCTTATCGAATGCGGCTTTTACCGACGGGTGCTCGACTGTAGTTGTAACCACCTTCGGCATTCGCTTCAATCTGTTCTCGCATGCCCCGAGTATTGCTGTGTTGTTGCTCTCGGTCGCTCCCGAGGTGAAAAACACCTCGTCCTCCCTGCAGGACAATGCGTTAGCGATTGCGTCTCTCGCTTTTATTACAAGTCTGTCGGCATCAAGCCCCGCAAAGTGGCGGCTCGATGGGTTGCCAAATGCTATCATGAGAGCTTCTGTGGCGGCATTTACCGCCTGCTCGCACGGCTTCGTTGTTGCGGCATTATCTAAGTAAATCAAGGTTGATACTTCCTTCACTCCAAATTTTCCTATCTTTTAATTATAACAAATTTTCCGACTTTAGTCAACTTGCCCCGCCTTCGCAAAATAGCCGTACAGCACACTCAGGGAAATACATTTATTATTGAGGAAAACCCTTTTGAAAAAGGGTTATTCCTCAAACTCCTTTCCTAAAACTTTTAGTAAAATTTCAGCCCCATAGGGTACTCATCGGAGAGAACATTTTAAATTCTCTGCTTTTTGATAGGTACCCTATGGGGCTGAAATCATATCAAAAGTCTTTGTAAGGGGGTTCGGGGGAGAAACTTTCTTCAGAAAGGTTTCCCCCGATAACACATCTATTTCTCGGGTGTTATTCGATTATTTCGTAGATGACACCGAGTTTTCTACATTCTGCGTCGAGGTAATTTCTTGCCCATGCTGCGTCGGCATTTCTCATAATAACGCAAGGGGCTGACTCGACGAAGTCCATAGCTTCTTTGAGTCCGACCTCGGTAAACTCTCTGACGAGCTTGATTGCTGCCATTTTGCTCTGATATGGGCAGGATTTAATCCAGACGGTAGCGTTGCCCGCACGCTTCCGGGGCTTCACCTCTACGGGCTGTGTTTCCTTCTTATAGCGATTTTCGACCCATTTCCCGTTCTTGTCCTTTGTTTTATAGATACCGTCGAAAGCGACGCCGTCCTTATATATGCCCTTGAACACTTTTCCGTCGCCGTAGTACATAACTCCCTCGCCGTGCATTTTACCTTCGCTGAAGTTACCGACATATCTATCTCCGTTTGGCCACTTCATTTCGCCGGTTCCTTCTCTTTTGTCAAAGAGGAAGCCGCCCTTGTAGGTTATTCCGCTGCTTGAATAAAACTCCTCAGCCTGGCCGCTCTTGCAGTCGCTTACCCAGTTACCCTTGTACCACGAGCCGTTTTCCCAGCGCATAACACCGTAGCCTTCACGCTTGCCGAGAGCATATCCGCCCTTATATGTTATCTTATCCTCTGCGAAATACTCCTCGCCCTTGCCGTCTCTCTTGTCGGCTTTCCAGTAGCCTTTGTACCAGGAACCGTTCTTGTAGGTCAAAACGCCGTAGCCCTCACGCTTGGTGTTTTTATAGTCGCCCTCATACACAGTGCCGTTCGGGAAAGTGTAGACACCCTTGCCGCAGATTTCGCCCTTTCTGTATTCGCCGACGTGCTTCTCACCGTTTGCGTACCAGAACTCGCCTTTTCCGTGCTTGAGGTCGTTTTTCCACTCGCCTCTGTACATTGCACCGTTGGGATATCGCATTGTGCCCTTGCCGTGACGCTTGCCTTTTTTGAAGCTACCCTCGTATCTGTTTCCGTTCTCATACTGACAGGTACCCTTGCCCGTGAAATCATCGCCGGGGATAACCTCTTCAAGCACACCGTAGGATTCGTATTCGCTTTCATCTATATAGTTACTCATTCTTTCACACCCTTTTGAAAACATACCTCAATTATAGCAGATACACCCCCACCCGTCAATACAAAGCTTTGCATATGTTGTTGAGGAAAACCCTTTTGAAAAAGGGTTTTCCTCAAACTCCTTTCCTAAAACTTTTGTAATAAAATTTCAGCCCCCTATGGTACTCACCAAAGAGAATGCTTTGAGATTCTCTGCTTCTGATAGGTACCCTAGGGGGCTGAAATCGTATTAAAAGTCTTTGTAAGGGGGCTTGGGGGACAAACTTTCTTCAGAAAGGTTTCCCCCAAAAATACATACAAATCTTTTGTATTAACTGTTAGCCAACAAGACCTGAACGCTCAATACCTTCGATGAAGTATCTCTGTAAGAAGATATACATAATAAGGATAGGAGCGATAGTAAGGAGACATCCGGATTCGAGCCAAACAATCATAGCACGGATTCCAGGTGGCTGGTTATTAAAGAGCTGGTATGTAAGTGTACCGCTGAGGTTCTTAAGCATAAGAGCGACTGTTTCGTTCTGTGTAAAGAATGAAGATGAAACATAGAAGTCATTCCAGTACCATACGATTGAGAAAAGGAAAACGGTAAGGAAGGAAGTCTTTGCGTTAGGAACCATTACCTTGATAAAGGTCTTGAGCGGACCGCAACCGTCGAGGTAAGCTGCGTCCTCAAGCTCCTTAGGAAGTCCTCTGAAGAACTGGCGGAAGATGAGGATAAACAGACCTGCACGGATACCGTTTGCGAACATTGCAGGCAGGTACATTGGCCAGCCTGAGTCGATAAGTGACACTGTATCGCCGGTGATGAGCGGAATAATTCCGAAGAGGTCAAAGAACGCATACTGCAGATACATCGGGATTGTGATAATCTGCGGAGGAACGATAATCATTGCGATTACGAGTCCGAAGAGAATGCCCTTGGCCTTGAAATTAAATCTTGCGAAGCCGTAGCCTGTGATTGAGCAGGTTACAACCTGTAAGAGTGACGCTATCATATTGAGCTTTAAAGTATTCAATACTGTTGACTCAAAGTTCATAATCTCGAAGGTTTCCTCGATATTCTTTAATGTAAAGGACTTTGGAAGCCATACGATTGAAGGGTCACTCATCTGCTCTGATGGTCTGAATGCTGTTGAAAGCATAAAGATAATCGGATAGAGGATTACGAAGCCTAAGCCGAAAATGATAAGAAATCTGAAAATCGGCCAAACGGCACCAATGATTCGCTTATTCTTGTTATAGCGAATCTGTTCGGGGGTGAGATAGTTCTCGATACCTTCGTCCTTCATCTTTTCGTATCTGGCCTTACGTATCTTTTTCATCTCTTTTTCAAACTGTTTTTCTTCTTTTCTGGTTGCCACTTGTAATCCCCCCTTATCCTACTTCGTAGTAAACGAATTTATTAACAATTGCAATTACAATTCCAAGCGCAAGCGCTACTATACCAAAGTACAGCCACAGCATCGCCGACTGGTAACCGAATTCCCAGTTATCACTCATACTAAGAACGATTGACATTACAGGGTTTTCAGGGTCTACGAAGGAGTCAACGATTGTGTATACAAGGCTTGCAATAATCATAGGGCTGATGTTCGGAAGAGTAATCTTCCAGAAATATTCCCATGATGTTGCGCCCTCCATCTGAGCTGCTTCCTTAGCTGATGCAGGAATTGTCTGCAGAGCTGAGAGGAAGAGGAGAATCTGGATACCGGAGTTCCATACGAGGTTAAAGATGTCACTCGTGAGGGCGTTAATGATTTCGTTAAGCTTTTCGCTGATATTTGAAATTCCCAGGTAAGCGAGAAGGTCGCCAACGAGGTCGGTTTCGAAGAGGGAGTTGAACTGCTCTGTTCCGCCGTTTGTACCAGCAGAGTCCATATTACCGTTGATGATGTCGATAACAGGACCTGTTGCGATGATAACCGGCAGGAAGAAGATTGCTCTTGCGATTGTTCTTCCCTTGAACTTCTGATTGAGGATGATAGCGATAAAGATTGAGAACACGAGAATGAGCGGTGTCTTAAGAGCTGTATCGCCGAGTACCTCAGGGAGAGCTGTCGGGTATGTCGGGTGGACTGTAAGAGCGTTCTTATAGTTCTGGATTCCGATAAACTTCAAATCCATTCCTCCGACACCCGGAACAGGCTTTGCGTCACAGAACGACCAGATTATCGATTCGATTACCGGCATTATAAAGAAGTATATACTGCCGAGGAACCAAAGAAGGATAAATCCGTAGCCGTAGAGTGCCTTTCTTCTTTCGTAAGGGATATTGAGTCCCTTCTGCTTCTTAGGCTTTTCAGCCTTCTGAGGCTTTGATGGAGCCTCAGCTGCGACAGCTTCTGCTGCCGGTGCGATTTCGTCAGCTACTGCTTCGTTTGCAGCTTCGACTGTTTCTTCGATATTATCAATATCCTTGATATTTTCGCTCATTAGCCCATCAAACCTCCTGTCATTTTAATTTCTTCAAGGTCTACGCCCACGCCGTTAACTGTTACAGTTACGTTGTCAAGGTCTACGACTACTACAACATCGGACTTGCCTTCTGCACTGTATGTAGTTGTAAGAACGTTGCCCTCACGCTTGAAGTCTGAGATTGTCATCTTACTTACAGGAGCAAGGATGCTTGAAGCAATCTTGTTCTGCTTAGATGCTGTATCAATCCAAGCGCCGTGGTATGCGTAGTAGAGGTCGTTGTACTCTGTATCAGCGACCTCGGAAGCATTTTCATAAATCATATCGTAGTGCAGGCCTGCACCGTATGCGATAGAGAGTAAGAATGCTTCCTGAACATCAGATGTCTTATTGATTGACTCTGATGCGTATGGAACGTATCCGTGAACTACCATCTGGTAGAGTGGGATATCGTAGTCCGAAAGGTTGTATCCGCTGGAGTAAAGCGGAACGTCTGTGATATGGTCAGCGTACTTGATGAGGTAGCCGTTTGCACCGTCACAGAGGATACCGTCAACACCGTTTTCGATTGCGTCCTCGTATCCGCTGATAATTGTATTCATTGACTGATATCTTACTGACTTTTCTCTCTTGAGGAAGTCAGAAACGAGAGCAGTTGAATAGTTACCGAAGGAAACTGATGACTGGTCGTTGTCGCCGAAGCTTTCGATTATTTCGCCGAAAACCTTACCGTATGCATTTGGAGTAAGAAGAGCAGGTGAAACGTCTCTGTCTTCAACGCCGAATGCGATAGAGTAGCTTGACTGTCTTGAGTAAGCGTTCGAGATTCTGATTGCGGTATTTGTAAGAGTCCAGTAACCCCATGTTGAGCTGTTCATTGTAAAGTTATCCATTGTAGGATAGAGCTCTGCGTCGATACCGCTCATATATTCCTTGAGGTCCTTGAAATCGCTCTTTCCGCCGAGTGTGCCGGAAGGCTTATACTTTGTAGAGATGTTTTCCTTGATAAGCTTGTTTGTCCAGTCGTTGTAAGCAACAACCATATCCTCAACGCCGTTTTCATCAAACTGCTCGAGAATCTTCTTTGCTTCTTCGAAGGAAGTCATCGAAGTCTTAAGGTCAAACGGAATGCCGAGGATTGACTTCTGCTTCAATACACCGCCGTAGAGGTCTAAGTAGAAGTTGTACTTATTCTCCTCAACGGAAGAAGTAAGTCCGTTATCAACGAGGTAATCTCTGTACACCTTTGCAACATCAGCGTAGTTTACTCCCTCATCGTCTGAAATAGGTGTGAACTTAACTGATACGGAAGGAGTTGAGATATCGCCCTTTTCGAAAACTGTAAGCTTGTTTCCTACGTCACCGCTCATATAGTAGATGTCGGATGAACGGAGCTCGAACTGGAAGTAGCAGGAGTTATAGGACTGATTATTCTGACCGTTTACCTGCGCATTTGCAGTTGCGTTTGCGTGTCCTTCTTCAGCGATTGACACGAGAGCATCGTTGCCGCTTACTGTTGCGAGAACCGGCATATAAGCCTGCTCAGTTACCTTTGGAGCACTGAGTGGAACGGCTGTATAATCTCTGCCGTAAATCTTCTGGGAATAAATTGCGTAGTCAGACTTACCGTTGTTATAGTTGACAACTGCACCTGTACCGTCAGGAATAACCATATAACCCTCGGCTACTGTTCCGTCAAGATTTGTTGCAGGAGCTGCACCGAACTGAGGAGCAAGAGCGATATTTGTAATAACCTTGCCGTCCTCCTGGCTGTTATTCTTTTCAACGATTTTGGTTGTATCAACCGATACTCTCAGTCCGTCCTCTTCGAGAACGTACTTTACAGGAACGGTAATCTGGCAGGACTTGAAGTAGTAAGAAATCTCAAGTCCGTTCTGGATTTCCTTAACCTTTTCGGTTGCATCTGAGCAGGAGTAGAGCGCCTTTGTTGTACGCTTGCCCTGTCTTAAGTCTGCAAATGTAAGAACTACATTTGAAGCAATCTGCTTACGCTGTGTATCCTTCATTGTCTTTCCCTTTACAGGGTCAATGATTGTATCATCAGCAAAAGCATTGATTGGGTTTGACCACCAAATCTTACCTGTTTCCTTTACGAGGAGGGCAAATCTAGGAGGGTTAACTTCCTTCTTCTTCTTTTTGGACTTTGAGTCCTCCTCATCGCCTTCAACAGGCTCTTCCTCTACCTCTTCACGCTCGCCGTCGTCGTAATAGAGAGTAAAGTTATCATTTTCTGCGACAACCTTACAGAAGCCGAGTGCTTCCTGGTCTGTCATTTTTGGAGGAAGCTCGTCATCATCTTCCTCTTCTTCGTCTTCGCCATCCGTCTGTTCGCCGCTGTCAGCTGTATTATCGATTGTTACTGCATCTACATCTTCATCAGTAGAGCTTGCGAGAATTGAGCTTGAAGGAGCGAGCATTGTAAGAACCAGTGCGAATACGAGCATCTTTTTCCATTTTTTATTCTGCATATCTACACCACCGTTTCTTAGCCGCGGATTCTATACGAGATTTCCGTATAAAGCGAATAGAAGAATACGTATACCTGCTGGAAAAGTGAGAGAAGGAGTATCAGCAGGAACAGTATCAGAAGCATAGCCACAAGTGTCAGGACTATGCAAACGAATGTCTTTAAGAATGAATACTGGTGAACAGCCTTCATTGCCTGGAACATAAGCACGATTGACCAGCCAAGTCCCAGTAAGCTTACTGCGTTGAGCCAGATTGCTTCGTCAAGAACCATAAAGTTTGAAATGATTACTGAAACGAAGAGGCTTACAATATAAGGTACGAGGGCGTAAGCGGAGTTAATGCAAATCTGCTTTAATCTGCCTTCGCCGTCGAGAAGAGTACATACAGACCAGTTTGCAATTACCCATGTGAAGAAGTAAACGAAGCTCTGTACGATAAGCGGAACAACGTTGAACACCTTTGTGTATGCGTTGTTGAATGCAAATCCGATAAGCTGTCTGTCTGCCACTGTTGCGATAAAGAACAGAACTACGATTGTCATTGCAATCTTCATTGAGCCCTGCTTTTTCCATCTTAAATCTTCAAAGCCCTCGATAGGGTGGAAGACACAGTGTTTGAGCCAGCCCAGTGGGGTGAATTCATACATATTATTCTTCCTCCTTTTCGATTTCCTTGTTTTCTTCAGCTTCTAAAGCTGCTTTTTCCTCAGCTTCCTTTGCTGCCTTCTCAGCTGCAAGCTCTGCCTCGTGTTCAAGCTCCTTCTTTGTCTTCTTGCGTTCAGGAGCCTTCTTTACCTTCTTGACTCTCTTCTTGATAATTCCCCTCTTCATAAGAAGTGAAATTACGAAGATGCCGACAATCAGGAGAACTACTGCGAGGAACACTATAATAAAGTTATCCTGCAGCCACTGTTCACGATAATACTTGAATGCTCTGTCGTAGCTCTTCTGAGCGTAGCAATCCTTGAAGTATTCCATAGCCTTCTTATATTCGCCTCTGTTAAGAGCAGCCTTACCGAGTCCGAGCTGTGCGAATGAGCAGGTACCGTTTCTGTCGAGAACTTCCTGCCAGTATGGCTCTGCGTCAACGTATCTACCCTCATCATAAAGCAGAACTGCCTGCTTTAAGTATGAGCCGTAAAGTGTTGTTGAGTAAACTGTGATATCGTTCTTGATGCCGTCTACAATGTAGATGTTTCCGTAAGCGGATTCCAGAGCGTTCGGGCCGTTGAAGGAACCCTTCTGGTCTGAGGTATTGCTCTTGGTACCGAAGATAGTAACAAGTGAGCAGAACTCATCGTATACGAATACTCTACCTGTTGCGTAGTCGAGGATATTGATAAAGCCGTTTTCGTCGATATCAATATCTGTAAGTCTTGTTGAATAGTTTGTGTTTGTTGCAGCGTCGTATGTGCTACCTGAAATGATATCACCGAAGTGGTACTCATTACCTGCCTCGTTATTCCAGATATTGTAGCCTGCTGCGTTGAGCTTCTTTACAGCGTCCATTGTTGCGTTTGCAGCTTCTGTACATGTATAGATGAAGCCTTCAGCGTCGATATCGAAGTTCTTATACTCTGTAGGAGCAGCTGACTTCATGGACTTGAGCTGTTCATCGGAAGCAAAAATTCTCCAGATTCTCTTTCTGATGATTTCAGCTGTTACCTCTACACGGTTTGCTCCGTAGAAGCCCTGGAATTCGCCGAGGTAGTTAAACTGAGCGGAACCTGCGTTAAGAGATGTACATACAGCATAGATGTTTCCTGCTGTATCAACGAGAATCTTTTCAGGAAGGAATGTCTGTGACTTTGAGGTATAGATTGCCGATTCAGGCTTTCCTATCTCAAGGAGATTTTCGCATGTAAGGGCATCTGTTGCCTTACACTTGAGTATACGGGAGTTATTTGTATCGCCGATATACATTATTACATCGCCGTTATCTTCAACTACTACGAACACGCCGTTCGGAGCATTGAAGTTTAAAACACCCGATTCAGACTTATCAATTCCGGTATAGCAACCAACAAGCTGCATATCCTTATTGAGTCTGACAATTCTGTTGTTGAGTGTATCAGCTATCCAGAACTCCTCGAGGGTTTCCTCGAAGAAGATGTCCTTGATACCTGAGAAGGATGTCGGAGTATTGACGCTGATAAACAGTTCGTCCTCCGGATCTCTGAGTCTTTCCAGACCTACATTCTTTCCTGTATAGGTATTGTCTACCTTATAGGCTGCCTGTGCAGGAACCGGGTCATCCCAGAAGTCATAGATATATGAGTCGTAAGGCTCGCTTGCCAGTGCTGTAAGTGCAAAGCTTGTCATACTTACTGCTGCGACGAGAAGCGAGGCTATCTTTTTGATTGCATTTTTCATTTGCACTGTTTTCACCTGTTTCCTTTTCTAAATTTCGTTTCGTTTAAATAACTTAGAATTACGCTTAATCCTTAATTCCTGAGTTAGCCATTGTTTCCATAACGTTGCTCTGTGCTACAAGGAAAACGATAAGCGGAGGAAGCATAAGTATTACTGATGTTGCAAATGTTACACCCTGACGTGCGATACCGGTTGCTGCAATCTGCTGCATAATTGTCGGGAGAGTCTTGAGCTCTTCTGAGAAAATGATGGTACCGCTCTGTCTGTTCCAAGCATCCTGGAATGCGAAGATGATAAGTGTCATAATCGCAGGCTTCTGGTTAGGTACTACTACCTGCCAGCATATTCTGAAAAGTCCTGCGCCGTCAACCTTCGCAGCTTCAATCATTGAGTCGTGGATGGTTGACATACTCTGTCGCATAAGGAACAGTCCCATTGGTGTTGCGATACTCGGAAGTATCAGTGCCCAGTATGTATCAATCATACCCAGTGTAGCCATTACGAGGTACTGGATAATCCATGTTGCTGAGGACGAGAACAGAAGGGCTGTTACGATAAGCTTGTTCAGGAACTGGTTGCCGGGGAATTTGCACTTTGAAAGTACGAAGGCAGCACAGCAGCAAACAAAGAGGTTACATACTGTTACTACGATGGATACAAACACGCTGTTGAAGATGTATCTTGAAAGCGGTACCCAGAGGCTTGTTGCTACCTTCATCATATCCGAGTAGTTCTTTGTTGTCGGATTGAGGACATAGAGCTTTGGTGGGAATACGAAAAGCTCTTCAATCGGCTTGAATGACTGAACTACGGCGTAGTAAATCGGGAAAATCATAAATATACCGGTGATACAAAGGAAGAGGAAGATACAGATGTTACCGCCTCTTGAGGCTGTAAGCTTCTTATTATTCTTCTTTACCTTGACATTGTCGATATCGACTCTCTTCTTTTTCTTTTTAGTACCCATTTTTCAGTCACCCCCTTAATCTACATATTTACGTAGCATCCAGTTAATAGCCTTATTAACAAGGAGCATTACTACGAACAGAATAAGACATATTGCCGAGGCGTAACCCATTTCGTAACGAATCCAGCCGTAGTCGGTTGCGTGGTTCATTACTGTATGAGCTGCGTAGTCTGTTGATGGAAGTCCGACGAGGTTCTGGGATACGGTACCTACTGTGAAGGAAGCCGAAATCTGCAAAACTGCGGCGAACAGGAGCTGTGGTCCCATTGATGGGATTGTGATGAGGAAAAGCTCCTGCCATCTGTTCTTGATACCCTCGATTGCACCTGCTTCGTACATTGACTTGTCGATATTCTGGAAGCCGGCACGAAGTGAAAGGAAGCCTGCACCCATTGAAATCCACAGCTGTACGATGATACATACAGGAAGGATGAACTTGGTGTCTGTCAGCCACTGGTTAGGTGAATTGAGGATTCCGTAGTCAATGAGGATTGCGTTGATGTAACCCTTTGAGTCACCGGAAAGGAGAAGCTGCCAGATTACATAAGCGGAAGTTGTCATTGACGGTGCATAGAATACGAATGTAAAGAAGGTCTTGAGCACAGGGTGCATTTCATTGATGAGCCAAGCGAGGATAAAGCTGAGCACATAGCTGAAAGGACCTGTGAACACTGCGAACACGAGTGTGTTCTGAACGGCAATCATAAATGTATCGTCATTTAAAAACAGTGTATAGAAGTTAGAAAGACCTGTAAACTTTGGGAAATGTGCGATATCGAAGTTTGTGAATGCCAGAGGCAGTGTGATGATAACCGGGATTACTGTAAAGATTATAAACAGAATCATAAAGGGAGCGAGCATAGCGTAGCATGCTTTATTGGTCTTCATCATATGCCAGGTGTATTTTCCTTTACTCTGCTTATTGAGCGGAGTATCTGCACTTTTAACAGCCAATTTTCGTTCCCCCTTTCTTATACGGGAAGACCGAGGTCTTCACGCTTACGGATGATTTCTGCGTTGATATCTCTGTTATACCACATAAGGGTATCTCTTGCGTTATCAGCATCGTTTACTACTGCTCTGAATGCGTTTACGAGGTTTCTTGTAACGCCGTAGGTTGCAGGGATAATCGGAATTTCAACCTGCTGGTCAAGCTGTGCGAGGAGGAGGTCAAGCTCATCCTGTGACCATGAAAGCTGCTTTAATGCTTCGATATTAGCTGTATCGAAACGTCCGAGAGTACCGAGAACTGCCTCGATATCGTTGGAGTATTCAACCTGAGCCTCTGTAGAAGTGAACCACTTGATGAAGTCCCATGCTGCTTCGTAGTCATCGCAAGCTGAGAAGATTACTGCACCTGAACCGCCTGAGTTGGAAGCGTGGCTGATTGTGCCGTCAGGTCTTTCTGTACCAGGAATAAGTGTGAAGTTCCAAGCACCCTTGATTTCAGGAGCTGTAACTGCGAGTGTGTTATAGAATGTGTAGCCCTGGATTACAACCGGCATTTCACCTGTTCTGAAACGTGTAAGAGCGTCATATGACTGCTGGAAGCTGTACTTTGTATAGAACTCTGTCCACATCTCGAAAGCATCGATTGCAATCTGGTTATCAAAGTTTGTCTGAGTGAGCTCATCGTTGTAGAAGTTAAGTCCCTGCTGGAGCATAAGTGTTGCGAATGTGTTTCCTGCTTCTGTTGTTGTAGGAACGGTTGTTGTTCCGTTAACGCTTGCATTTGCAGGAAGGATAAGACCTACCTCGAGGTAGTTTCTCTGGAGTGTAGGGAGGATGCCGATGAGGTCGTCCCATGTCTGGATATCTGTAGCACCGTCGATGCCGTACTCTGAGAGGATATCCTCACGGTAGAACATCATCGGGAAGTTCTGCTGGATTGGAAGAGCGTAAACGCCGTCGTTATATGTATACAGTGTCATAGCGTCCTTTGAGAACTGCTTGATTGTTTCGTCGTAGCCTTCGTATCCGGAGATATCGATGATAAGGTCACGGGCTGCGAGCTGAATCGGATAGTCGCCGCCCATAAAGAGTCCTATATCAGGGCCCTTTCCTGCAAGTGTTGATTCAAGGATACCGCCCTGAACCAGCTTGAGAGCAACCTTTGTATCTGCTGTTGGGTTATAGTCGTTTTCAATCATTGCACGAACTACCTGTGCCTGGTCACGGCCGAGGGTAATCCAGCAAGAAAGTGTATTTGCCTTGCCTTCCTCTGCGGAAAGTGTGTTATAGTCCTCGAAGAAGGAACCGATGAATGCAAGGAAGTTGAACTTGAGGCTTGCAAAGAAGGAAGACTTAACGCTTGTGAAGTCTTCATCAGGAGCTGTGATTTCAACAAAGTCAAGCTCGAGTGGCTGTTCTCTGTATGTAAGCATCCAGGATGAAAGTGCTGTTACGTTATCCTTAATCTGTGACATAAGGGAAGCAATCTTCCATGGGTCCTTTACGCACTTATCGAGGATAATTGACATTTCGTTAAGTGTTACAGCTTCGTTACCGCCGCTGCTCATGAGCTTGTCAACCTGCTTCTGGAGGGACTTGAGCTCGTTGCTGAAGCGCTTGAAGTCATCTCTTACTTCAGGAATGATTGTATCGATGTTATAGTCTGTATACTCGTCAGGGTCAGGACCTGTAATCTGACGGATTTCTCTGTAGTAGTCATTGATTTCCTGTACAAGTCCGTCAAGCTTATCCATAATCTCGCCGATTTCGCCCGGTACGGACTCAAGTGTGAGGGTATGGTCGCCTGCTTCGAGGTAGTAGTAAACTGTGTCGCCGCTCTCAGTCTTTGGAACTGTGAGTGTCCAGTCTGTAGTATAGTCAAACTTGAGCTGCTGTGACTCTGCGTTAGGACAAACGCCGTCGATGTAGAGCTTTCTGTTGGAGTAGAAGCCTCTCATTGTGCTCTGTCTTGCTCTTATACCTATTTTATAGTATCCTGATTTGTCAACGTGGAACTTCCAGGTTACTTCCTGACCTGCCTTAGCCCAGCTGTCCTTACCGATTGTATTGTACTTTGTCTTGGTAGGGTCGGAAGGAGATGTGAGGTAAGATGTTCTGTCAGATGTTGGGAAGAGAGTTCTGTCGCTCTTGTAATCTGCCTTTTCGCCCTCGAGTGTGATTGTTGCAACGCCGTTTGTGGCAGCGAGCTCTGAATCAGATGGAGCAACGTAAGGCTGAGGAGCTGCTTCTCTGCACACCTTGATGTACTCGATTGCAAATCTTGCCTTTGTAGAAGAAAGTGTAAGAGTATGGTGTCCTGCAGGGAGATAGAACTCCAGAGGGCCGTTATAAAGTCCGTCAACGTCTTCAAGGTATGCAGTCTGCCACATTACCTTTTCAACCTGGCCCGGTCTTATATCATTATTATTGAAGTCCTGCTTGATTTCAGTTTCGTTTACCCACACCTTGCTGAGTGTAAGTCTTTCGGCTGTATCATATGGGAGCTCGCCGTCGATTGCAAGCTCAAACTCAATCTCGTTTGCCGGACTTGAGAGAGCTTCATAGGAGAAGAGTAAGTTATAGAGTCCTGCTGTCTTTACGTCGAACTCAAATGTAATTTCTCCGTTCTGGCTTTCCCAGTTAAGGACATTCTGCTTTCCGTCAACTGTTATTACGTCTGCCTTTGTTTCATCACTCTTTGAGGTGAAATCCTTTCCGTAGATGAAGATTTCATCTGTTCCGAGCGCCTTGTCAGCGTTCTGTACAAGGTACTCACCGTACGTGAGTATTGATTTCTTCTCTTCCCAGCTGCCGGCGGTATCCGACACTTCTGTGGAAGCTGCGGTTATAGCTGCGTCATCTGCAAATGCTGCAGGCACTGCTGAAAATGCAAACGCCATCGCAAGTGCTACTGCTGTTATCCGCTTAAGCTTGTCTGTTTTCACTTGTATCCACCTTTCTGTTTTTTGCTATGTGAACGTCCGATTCATTACTGGACTGATGCAAAGGAATTTAGTTTGACTTAAAGACCATTATCTTGTCCTTGTCTTCGCTCAGCTCGACCTTTACCTTCGAGCCGCCTTTTATCTGAAGAGTATCGAGATACTCTCTCGGAAGCTGTAATCTTCCTGACCTGTCAAGCACTGCGAGCTCCTCGTGAATATCGCCCTCGTCCTGAGAGTAGTCTGTTTTCTGCTCTCCGTCTGTAGCTTCCAGCTCACTGAGCTCATCTGCATAGCTTCGTTTTCTTATTATTTCCGAGCTTGTTCTGCCATCTCGAATCGCTACTACACGGTCGATATGTCTTGCAAGCTTTACGTCGTGGGTTACAATTACTATTGTAATACCCTCGGATTTATTCAGCTCCTTGAAGATATCAAGGATTGCTGCTGACGTTCTTGTATCAACTGAGCCTGTCGGCTCGTCGGCAAGGAGAATTTTCGGCTTGTTTGCAAGTGCGATTGCGATTGCAACTCTTTGCTGTTCGCCTCCTGACATCTGGTCGAGGCGGCTGTTCATTCTCTTTTCGAGCCCTACCTTTTTAAGCAGGTACTCTGCTCTTTTTCTTTTTTCCTTTGCGCCTTTAAGGAGCATCGGCATTTCTACATTCTGGAGTGCTGTAAGATACGGCACTAAGTTTCTTGCGTTATTCTGCCACACGAAACCTACGACGTTTCTTTTATAGTCGATGTAGTCCTTCTCCCCGAACTTGAGGAGATTTCTGCCATCGATATAAAGGCTTCCTGCTGACGGCTTATCGAGGCCTCCGAGCATATTAAGCAGTGTTGACTTACCGCTTCCGGAGTTTCCGACGATTGCCATAAGCTCGCCTCTTTTTACTTCAAGGTCAAGACCCTGCAGGGCGACTACTTCGATTTCGTCGGTTTTATAAATCTTTACGAGATTGTCGCAGGAAATAATTACGTCGTCCTTTACGATATTTTCATTATTCTCCAACAATCTCACCGTCCTCTAATGTATAGACCTTATCGGCTATATCCATCATACTCGGGTCGTGCGTTGTCATGATTATGGTCATCTTCTGGTTTGCAACCAGCTCCTTGAAGAGCTTCACGACATGCAGCGAGGTTACTGTATCAAGCTCGGCTGTAGGTTCATCGGCAAAGACTATCTGCGGCTTATGGGCGATTGCTCTTGCGATTGCGACTCTTTGCTGTTCGCCTCCGGAAAGCTCGCCCGGTCGGTGGTACATTCTCTTTTCAAGTCCCACCTGCACGAGAGCTTCCTTCGCACGCTTTTCCCTTTCGCTTGCAGGAATCTTTGCAAGTCTGAGTCCGAACTCGACATTCTCATAAGCGGTCATACTTGAAATAAGTGCAACCGACTGGAAAACAAACGCCATATTGTATCTTCTCAGGTCATCTCGTTTTTTCTCACTGAGCTTTGTAATATCCTTTCCGTCGAAGATTACCTCTCCGCCTGTCGGCTTATCAAGCGCACCGAGAATATTTATCAGCGTTGTCTTTCCGCTACCCGAGCGGCCTCTGAGAATAGTGAGCTGGCCCTCCTCGATGTCAACGCATACATCTTTGAGGGCTGTGACGGTAGTTCCGTCGCCGATTTTGAACTCTCTCAAAATCTTATTTGCTTTCAAAATAGTAGCCATAACAGTACCTCTTGTGCTGTTTATTTGTACATATTGCCTATTTTATTGACTCAATGGGAAAATACTAACCAAATTGCATTGAATTGTTAAAAATGCTTGCAAATTCCACAATTTTCTCCGTATCATTTATGCAATTTGTTCAAAATACCCATATTAAGCTAATCATAATTATACCAATTCTACGGCACTTTGTCAAGTTACTAAATCGTTTGAAAAAAAAATATTTTAACCTCTTTTGTGCAATTTGCTTAATTGGAAACGATGCCACTTGTCAACTGCGACAATTAAAAACAATAATTTATAAAATACGTTTCCTAATTTCATAAAAATTTATTTTCGTATTTAAAAGAAAAAAGGAATGTGCGAAAAATGGCACATTCCTTGTAAACGATTTTATTCTTTTCCGTCCCAGCAGTATGTGCAAAGACACTCAGGGTCGATGCCCACTGCTTTTATCATATCATCAAGACGGTTATACTTAAGGCTTGTAAATCCGCGCTTCTTACAGATTATATCAAGCATCTGCTGGTAACGCTCACTTTCGGGATTTGCATACTCTGAAAGCACATTCTCGGCGTTGTCGCCTTCATTTTCAAGAATCACTCTTCTAGTTATTAGGTCAAGCTCAGATGTTGAACGTGAGAAATTGAGATACTTACATCCAAACAGTATCGGCGGGCAGGCAGGTCTTACGTGGACTTCCTTTGCACCGTTGTCATAGAGGAACTGTGTTGTTTCACCAAGCTGTGTTCCTCTTACGATAGAGTCATCTATGAGAAGCAGGCTCTTATCCTTGATAGTTTCTGTAACCGGCAGAATCTTCATCTTGGCAATCTGCTTTCTCTTCTGCTGTGTAGGCGGCATAAACGAACGAGGCCATGTCGGTGTATACTTAATGAACGGCCTTGCAAAAGGAACGCCGCTGGCATTTGCATAGCCTATAGCGTGAGCGGTACCCGAATCAGGAACTCCTGCTACGACATCCGGCTTTACATCGTCCTTATCACGCATAGCGAGCATTGCACCGCAACGGTTTCTTACAGCCTCAACGCTCTCCCCCTCGTAGGTTCCGCAGGGATAGCCATAATACACCCAGAGGAATGTACAAATCTTCATTTTCTTACCCGGCTGCTTTAATGTCTTTTCACTGTCAGCTGTAATGTATACTATTTCGCCGGGGCCGAGTTCTCTTACCTTTTCGTATCCCAGGTTGAAGAACGAGAAGTCCTCAAATGCTACACAGTAGCCGTCCTCCTTCTTGCCGATAACAAGCGGGGTTCTGCCCAGGGCATCACGGGCTGCATAAATTCCCTCGTCGGTCATAACGAGCATTGACATTGAGCCCTTGATAAGCTCCTGTGCGTATGCAATACCCTCAGAAATTGAGCCCTTCTGATTTATAATTGATGCACAAAGCTCGGTAGGATTGATTTCCCCGCCGCTCATTTCGAGAAAATGGGTATGTCCCTTGCTGTAAACAAGCTCAATAAGCTCATCTGCGTTATTTATTCTTCCAACTGTGGTAATAGCGTATGTTCCAAGATGAGAACGCACCATAATCGGCTGCGGCTCATAGTCAGATATACAGCCTATTCCCAGCTGGCCGTGCATCTTGTTCATCTCGTCTGCAAACTTTGTACGAAACGGTGAATTCTCTATGTTATGAATTGACCTGTCAAAGCCCTTGTTCTTATCATACACCACCATACCTGCTCTTCTTGTACCCAGATGAGAGTGGTAGTCTGTTCCGAAAAAGACATCGAAAACACAATCGTTTTTCGAAGCTGCTCCAAATAATCCGCCCATAATAATCCTCCGTTTCATCTTAGCCTGCACAAATAACAGGCTTTACGACAAAGGGTATTATAACACATTTTGCTCCTGAAATCAAGTCACAGAAAACGACTACAACAACTTTTTCTCAAAAAAACCAACATGTCTGCATAATCTCGTCCCTTTTCACATAAGTATTACTACAACATTCTCACACAGAAAGCAGGGATTTTATGTTTATCAAGACTGTAAAAATCAAGAGCTTCTGGGCAGTTGTAACTGTACTGTCCATTATTGCTGTAGCTCTGGCGGCTGTTATTTTTGCCTCATCGAATGCAAAGGAGCGCTCACAGATTTACAGAATGACAAACGAGCATCAGCGACAGGAGTTTATTTCCTCGCTGGGCTGGGAAACAGACAAGGAATATGACACCTGCCGTATAGTTATCATTCCTCAGGAGTTTGACGAGGTGTACACAAACTACAACGACCTTCAGAAGCAGCAGGGTTTTGACTTAGAGCCTTACAAGGGAAAAACGGTTGAAATTTATTCCTATCCGGTGTATAATTATCCTCAGGAAGAAAACGTATCGCTGAGTCTGCTTGTATGCGACGGAAAGCTCATCGGCGGCGATGTCTGCAGCACACAGCTTGGCGGTTTTATGCAGGGACTCAAGAAGCTTGCTCAGGCAGGCGATGACAGCAGCACGGCTGACAAAACGGATTCTTCTCAGGTAGATGACTCTCAGAGTGATTCTTCTCAGACCGACAGCTCTGACAGCAGTGAAGCTGACGTAAAGGACAACGAGGAAGAAAAAACGCAGGCATAAATAAAGCACAAAGAGGAATGAACAAAATGTCACAGATAATGCGACTTGACAAATACATATCGTCACAGAGAAGCGACCTTTCAAGGTCGCAGGTAAAGGAACTTTGCAAAAAGGGCAAGGTGACTGTTGACGGGGAAATTGTAAAGAAAAGCGATGCAAAGCTTGACGCTGACAAGGCGGTGGTATGCGTAAACGGAGAAGCCATAAGCTATCGCCGCCACATATACATTATGCTCAATAAGCCGCAGGGGGTAGTCTGTTCCACGAGGGACGGACTCTCCCCTACGGTTTTGTCGCTTATTCCGCCCCATCTTCAGCGTGACGGGCTTTTCCCTGCGGGAAGACTTGACAAGGACACCGAGGGGTTTGTTCTTATAACCGACGACGGCGACTTTGCACACAGAATTCTTTCGCCCAAAAATCACATTCCAAAGACCTACTACGTTGAGCTTGAAAAGCCTTACGATGACAGCTACGGAGAGAAGTTTGAAAACGGTATCACGCTAAGGACAGGCGAGCAGTGTATGAGTGCGCAGTTTATTCCTACAGACGACAAAAAGAAATGCTATGTGGTGCTCCACGAGGGCATGTTTCACCAGGTAAAGAAAATGTTTGAGGCGCTCTCAAACAAGGTGGTTTTCCTTAAAAGAACACGCATGGGAAGCCTCGATTTGGACGAGAATTTAGCCCTCGGAGAGTGTTTGGAACTTATGCACAAAGAAGTCTGTAAAATAGCTCCGCTTTTTGACGACGGATTTTGATTTTTCACAAAACGGGCTTTTATTTCGTCAATATAAATAAATGACGATTTAAAAGTTTAGTAAAAAAACATCTTGCCCAAATCGTTAAAATTTGTTATGATAATAGCATAGCTAAGATATATACACTATATTTAGCAAAAAAGAATTGGGAGGTCCTCAAGAAATGGCAAGTGTATCATTAAGAGAAATTTATAAGAAGTATCCGGGCGGCGTTGTAGCTGTTTCAGATTGTAACATCGAGATTAAGGATAAGGAATTTATTATCCTCGTTGGTCCTTCTGGTTGTGGTAAGTCTACTACACTCAGAATGATTGCAGGTCTTGAAGAAATCACCGAAGGTGAGCTCTACATCGGAGACAGACTCGTTAACGACATCGCTCCTAAGGACAGAGACATCGCAATGGTTTTCCAGAACTACGCTCTCTATCCTCACATGACAGTATTCGACAACATGGCTTTCGGTCTTAAGCTCCGTAAGGTTCCTAAGGACGAAATCGCTAGAAAGGTTGAGGAAGCTGCTAGAATCCTCGACATCGCTCACCTCCTCGACAGAAAGCCAAAGGCTCTCTCCGGTGGTCAGAGACAGAGAGTTGCGCTCGGACGTGCTATCGTTCGTGAGCCACAGGTATTCCTTCTCGACGAGCCTCTTTCCAACCTCGACGCTAAGCTCAGAGCTCAGATGAGAACTGAGATTTCTAAGCTCCACAAGAAGCTCGGTACTACATTTATCTACGTAACACACGACCAGACAGAAGCTATGACAATGGGTGACAGAATCGTAGTTATGAAGGATGGTTACATCCAGCAGATTGACTCACCTACAAACCTCTACCAGAACCCAGTTAACCAGTTCGTTGCCGGATTCATCGGTTCACCACAGATGAACTTTGTTGACGCTGTTCTCAGAAAGAACGAAGAAGGCAAGTATGTTGTTGAATTCGGTTCTGAAGATACTAAGACAACAAGAGGCAAGAAGTACTTTGTAGAAGTTCCTGAATCTAAGGCTGACGCTGAAGTTCTCGAGCCACTGGTTGACCAGGAAATCGTAATGGGTATCCGTCCAGAGTGTCTCCACGATGAGGCTGACATCATTGCTAACGCTACAACAGGCGTTATCGAGGCTGAAGTTGAAGTAACTGAAATGATGGGTGCTGAGACTTACCTCTACATCAACTGCGAAGGCATCAACCTCACAGCTAGAGTTTCACCTCGTTCTACAGCTCGTCCACAGGATCACATTCAGATCGCTATCGATCCTAACAGAATGCACCTGTTCGACAAGGAAACTGAAAAGTCCCTCATCAACTAATTTAAAACTGATGAATAAAAAGTCCTCCCATTTCGGGGGGACTTTTTTGAAAGGAAATGTTATGCTCAAATCAATATTATCAAAATTATTGGCAGTAACGGTTGCGGTTTCGCTTACCGCTTGTCTTGCATCCTGCGGCGGCGGTGATTCCTCATCTGAGAGCAAGGCAGAAAGCTCTTCGGCTGAGTCTTCCTCTGCTGAGGACAGCTCAAGTGAGCCAGAATTCGTTCCAACCACCGATGAGGAGTTTTACGAGATGATGAAGATTAAAAGCCTTGTTTCAACAGGTAATCAGAATCCGATGCTTGACGTTATCGCAAAGGCAAAAAGCGGCGAGGAAGTTACTCTCGCTTACATAGGCGGCTCAATTACCGAGGGCCTTACAGCCGGTGCTGATGCCTGCTACGCTAAGCTTACGACAGAATATTTCACGCAGAAGTTCGGAAACGGTGACAACATCAAGCATGTTAATGCCGGACTCAGCGGTACTCCGTCAATCCTTGGCACATTCAGACTTGAGCGAGATGTTCTGCAGTACAATCCGGATGTTGTATTCATCGAGTTTGCGGTAAATGACGGCTCGGATGGCACATACACAAGTGCTTACGAGGGAATTATAAGACACATTTACAATCACAATCCTAATGCGGCAGTTGTTCTTCTTTTTGCACGAACCGAGGATGGCTACACTGCTCAGAATTACATGAAGGAAATAGGCACATATTACAATCTGCCTATGATTAGCTATGCTGACGGACTTACATACATGTTCGACAACGGCAAGATGACCTGGAAGGACTTCTCCGATGACCAGTCGCACCCGAACGTTGAGGGCCACAAGGTTGTAAGAGATATGATTGCTTACTATTTTGACACTGTATCGGCTATGGAAAAGAACGAGAACGACTTCAAGCTCTCCCCTATTTTCCTGCACAGCGACAGCTACGAGAATTGCCACATCATAGAGAGTGACGCTCTTACTCCCGAAAATCTCGGCAGCTGGAAGGAAGGCTCAAATATCAACACCTTCACCAAGGGCTGGACTTACAACAAGAAGATTGAGGGCAACCAGCCTCTCACCTTCAAGCTTGAGGCAAAGAATCTTTATCTGCTCTTCAAGGAAAACAAGGGCGGAAACCTTGGTACTGTCAATGTAAAAATCACCTCAGAGGACGGAACTGTTGACGAGAAGCCTATAAATGGCATTACGTCGGGTGGTTGGGGCAACCCTACTGTATCGGTTCTCAAGCTTTCACAGAAAAAACAGACCTACACCATTGAAATCACTATGGCAGAGGGCTCAGAGGAAAAGCTTTTTGAGGTGCTCGGCTTCGGCTACACACTTGAATAATAATTTGCAGTTTCTACCGCTTCGTACAGATTGTGCGAGGCGGTTTTTCTTTTGGTTTTAATTAACAGAGGAGCGGTTTTTTTCATATAATAGACTAACTGCAAAGGATTGCTTTGGAGTATAAAACCAGATGAAGGGAGGCACCGTTTTTGGATTTGAGAATAGATACGGTGGTTGATGATAATAGAGATAAGAAGCTTGTTTTTTTAGTTGTCGGCGGTGATTGCAGGCAGAATTTTCTTGCAAAAAAGCTTGCAGGGGCGGGTCACGAGGTGTACGCTGTAGGACTGAGCAAGGAACAGGATATCGGCAGGGCAATGAGGCTTTCGAGGCTTGACAGCATACTGAAGGTTCCTGACGTTGTTGTGCTTCCGCTTATTGCTTCGGAAAACGGGGTGGATGTTACTGCGCCGTTCTACGACAAGGCAATATCGCTTTCACTCGTTGCAGAAATCTGCACCTCGGACACTCTTGTTGTCGGTGGACACATAACTAAAGCTATCGATGCGATATTCAAAGAAAAAAACATCCCCACGGCTGACTATTTCATCCGTGAGGAACTGATTTTAAAAAACTGCATACCGACCGCTGAGGGTGCACTTATGGTGGCTATGGAAAACACCGGCAGGACAGTTTTCAAAAGCCGTGCACTTGTCATTGGATTTGGTCGTGTTGCAAAGTCGGTATCAAAGCTATTCATGTCAGTTGGGGCAAGGGTTACGGTAGCTGCGAGAAAATCCGCAGACCTTGCGCTTGCGCAGACACTTGGATACGACGCTTTCGACATTTCGAAGCTATCAACAAAAATTTCCGATTATGACATTATACTGAACACTGTTCCTGCATCTGTACTTAACGAGGGCATCCTCAAAAACGTCGATTCTTCGGCACTTATAATTGATTTGGCATCAAAGCCGGGTGGCGTCGATTTCGGCTATGCTTCAGGACTTGGGCTTAAGGTTATTTGGGCGTTGTCACTTCCGCCGAAGCGCACAGTTTGCGAAATTTATGTTATTGGGGCGACAAGCGGGGGCTTCGCCGCCGAATGCCCCGAAGGGGCATTCTCTTGCCCGCCTGCGGCGGGCAAGCCTTGTCGCCCGACAGTACTATCAGAACAATGCATCCTTGAGTATATCAATGTTCTTGTCAAAGTCGATTTCCAGCACCGACTGACCGCCTATAACATTCCCTCTGTAGCAATCGTCTGCAGGTATACGCAGACTTTCAACATCATATTTCACGCTTCTTAGCACAACCAAAGACAGAATATACATATCTTTCTTTGACATATTTGTGGTAAGATTTTCAGCACAGGTTTTCAGAAATTTATCAAGCTCTGTGATTGAAAGCGATTTCGCCTTTTCAAATATCTTTGCGATAACCTCTCTCTGCCTCTCGGTACGCTCAAAATCCGCATTTCCGACGTATCTGAGACGAGCATATGCAAGTGCCTGGTTGCCGTTCATAAGATAAGTTCCGCCGCCATCGAGGAAATCTGTTCCCCACGGCTTGCCGAGAAGGTCGTTCTGCTCCTGCATCGGTGGCTTCATTCCCTCTGCTTCAGCATCTGTAACCGTAAGCTCAACACCGCCTACTGCATCGACAATATTGGCAAATGAATTGAAATTTATATAGATGTAATCCTCGATATCAACCTTGAAATTCACTTCAAGCGTGTCCATAAGAAGCTCCGCACCGCCGTAACGATAAGATGCGTTGAGCTTGCCCTTTCCGTGACCTGGGATATCCACATAGCTGTCACGCATAAATGATGTAAGGACAATTGATTCCGAGTCCTTATTTATTGTAAGCAGGATAACCGTGTCCGCTCGTCCGTTTTCGTCATATGAACGAGTGTCACTTCCGATTAGCAGGATGTTTCGTGTTGACTTGTCCGACATTGTATCAACCCCGTGCTCCGCCCTTTCACCCTCGGGTACAACATTTACACAGTCTATATACCTCATCACAACAAATGAATAAGCCAGGAACGCAATAACAGCAAGACTCAGTACAAGCGCAAGCAGTCTTCCCAGCAGACTTCCCCGACGCTTCGGTGGCTCTTCATACTCTTCGTCATCGATATCGTCTAAAATCTCGTCGTCCTCATCATATTCTCTCATTGTGTTCACCACCCTTCATTTCCTACAATTATATTGTATTTTACCTCTATTGTCAATCGAATAAGCATATATTTTAGCGAGGTGGTTTCATTGAAACAAATCGGAGAACTAAAGCTCGAAAATAACGTAACACTGAAGCTTTTCGAGCTTGGAAACAACTACGCTAAAATATACAAAAGGGCGGTGAAGGCTGTTGAGGTCTGCGATATACGCAAGGCAGTCGGTGGACAAAAAGGACAGCATCAGCATAGAAAGTCAGATTGACGATTGCAGAAACATTGCGGGCGATAACCCGTACATATTCGCTGACAAGGGCTTTTCGGGCGCAAATCTGCAAAGACCGTCCTTCACCGAGATGATGGAATGTGTTGAAAATGGCGAGATAGACAGAATCATAATCTACAGGCTTGACAGAATCAGCCGAAGCCTGCCCGATTTTGTCAACCTTACCGAAAAGCTTAGAAAACACAACGTCACACTTTGCTCGAAAAGTGAGGGCTTTGACACCTCGTCGGAAACAAGCCTTATACTTCTCAACATACTTATGATGTTTGCTCAGATGGAACGGGGGGCTATTTCTCAGAGAGTGCGTGACAACTACTACTCAAGGGCTAAAAAGGGCTTGTATCTCGGCGGAAGTGCACCTTTTGGGTATGACAAGGTGCCGCTGACGATTAGTAACATCCACACATCTTATCTTGTTGAAAACTCAGACTCGGAAATTGTTCTTGAAATCTACGAGCGATACGCTTGTTCTGCTAGCTACACGTCCATTGCAGCGACGCTAAATGACCGGCAAATCAAGACATCCAGGGGTAATTACTGGACGGCGGGTGCTGTAAGGAGAATTTTACGCAATCCCGTCTACGTTAGAGCTGACAAAGCCGTTTACAGATATCTTGAAGCAAGTGGTGCCGAAATATGTACGCCCTATGAGCTTTTTGACGGCAGACACGGATGCATCTGCTTTGGTTCACCGAGAGAGCGAGCCTATGCAAAGTACACAACGCTGCGAAATGAGAGCATAGTTATAGGCTTTCACGAGGGTATTATTCCCTCAAATCTATGGCTTTCGGTGCAGAAGAAAAACACTTCGGGAAATATATCCCGAGGGCAAGCGAGCTTTTTGCAAGGTCTGATGAAGTGTGGATGTGGATATTCTCTTTATACGAAAAGGTACAAGGACCGAAAATATCTTTGTTGCCGTGGGCGAAAGCTACACATCTGTTCAATTCCCCACCCTATCACCTGCGATGAGCTTGAATTGCTCATAGAACCGCTGATATGCAAGCGACTTGAATTTCTGTCACAATTCGAGGAACATCAGGACGATTCTGCAAATTATGAGCTTCTTCAGCTTGAAAGGAAATATTCCCGTCTTATGCACATTCTCGCACAGAGCAGCGAAAATGAAGCGACAATTATCGAGAGAGAGCTTAATGATATTAAAGGTCAGCTTGCCACCCTTACTGCGCCGATAATAGTATCAAAGAACTCTTCACCGCTCGATTTTACATCACTTGATTTTACACAGAAAAAAGCTGTCGTCCGACAGCTCATTGAAAGAATCGAAATATCGAAAGACAGCATAAATCTTATATGGAAATAGCACATACAAAAAGCCTCCGCATAAAGCGAAGGCTTTTAAAACAACTAATACACGAATTATTCCTTAACGCCACCGAGAGCAACGCCGGCAATAATGTACTTAGAAAGAGCAAGGTAGAATACGATAAGAGGAGCTGCTGTAAGAGAAAGTCCCCAGTATACTGCACCGTACTCAACGGAGTACTTGTTACCCTTGAGCTTATCTACGAGCATTGGTACAGTTGACATCTCCAGCTTATCGAGAAGGAGAGTTGGAAGCAGGTAGCTGTTCCAGTTTGTAACCACTGCGAAGATAGCCATTGTTGCCATACCCGGCTTGAGAATAGGAAGAACCAGTCTGTTGAAGATTCCGAATTCACTACAGCCGTCTATTCGTCCCGCTTCTACCATTTCAAGTGAAAGGGCAGACGACATATACTGTCGGAGGAAGAATACTGTACCAGGAGCAGCGATTGCCGGAAGGATGAACGGAATGTAGCTGTTTGTGAGGCCCCACTTGTTCATCATTTCAACGAAACTGATAACGGTAACCTGTGTAGGTACCATCTGGATTAACATGATAAATCCATAGAGAAGCTTGTTAAGCTTGAATCTGTATACTGCAAAACCGTAAGCGGTAAGTGCAGAGAAGTATACAGAAAGAATTGTTGCGCCGAATGCGATAAGAGCAGAGTTTAAGAAACCTCTTCCGAAAGGAAGTCCGAGCGCATCACTTGTCAGAAGGTATCTACCGTTCTGAATAAAGGACTTAGATGGGAGAAGGGAGATAAGAGTCTTGTTTGTAATCTTATCTGTCCACTCCAGGAAGCCCTGCTGAATCTCGAATCTTGACTTAGATGCATTGAATATCATGATGACAAACGGTGCAATAGCCATGATTGTGAGGAGAATACATACAATGTATACGATAACTTTAACCAAGAGTATACGAGCGTGGTAACCGCCCTTTACGGTCTTGACTGTACCGGAATAGTTAGCCATTTATATGTTTCCTCCTTCCATTGCAGCGAGTTCCTTTGCACGCTTCTTTGCAGCCTTTGCAGCCTTAGCAGCATCTCTGTCTCTCATTGCCCAGAAGAGAATGAGTGAGCAAACAGCTGTTATTGCGAAAAGGATTACAGAAGCAGCACAAGCTCTGCCGACTGAGAATGTTCCGCTGTATGCAACTCTCTTGATGTACATAACGATTGTTGATACTGCAGGACCGAATACAGCGTGTGTATCACCAACAGCGAACATGTTAGGTACGTCGAACATCTGGAAACCACCGATAAGGGAAGTTACGAGAGAGTAGAGCATAATTGGGCGGATAAGAGGTAGCGTAATCTTCCTGAATGTCTGGAAGCCTGATGCTCCGTCGATTGAAGCAGCTTCGAAGAACGATGGGTTGATACCGAGAATACCTGCGATAAGAACGATCATTGTCTGACCATACCACATCCAGAAGTTGATGAAGGCAACGATTCCTCTACCAAACCACGGGCTGATAATTGGGTACTTCTCGTTCTTTACGTATTCGATAGCAACGCAGAAATTGTGGATAAATCCGTTAGGTCTGATGAAAGCAAGGAACAATGCACCGATTGTTGCAGCTGTCATAATGTTAGGCATATAGAATACTACCTTGAAAAAGCCCTGACCTTTAACTCTAATCTTTTCGTTTGTAAACCAAGCTGCAAGAAGAAGAGCAAATCCGAGCTGTGGAATAAAGCCCATAATCCACATAAGTGGAGTCTGCCAGAGGGCATCCTTAAAGAACTGGTCCTGTACAACGAACTTGAACTGGTCAATTCCTACGAAATTGTATGCCTGTTCAGGGTCCATATACCATGCCTTTGCATCTGTCAAAGCGTAACGGAAGGTGTCAATCAGTGGCACTACCTGGAAAATCAGATATGTAAGAAAAAACGGTGCTATAAAAATATAACCCCAGTGGTTCTTCTCGAGCTTGCCACGTTTTTTAGCTGTTGAAGCCATTCTTTCACACTCCTACTTTGTTTGTTAAGAAAACTAAAGACGGGTGGGCTTCCCCACCCGTCTAGTTTGCGAGTTAAACTCTAGTTAATTTAATTTGTATTAAATTACTTGAGACCTTCAATGTTAGACATTGCGTACTCCTTGATGTAAGCGATAGCATCATCCATGGAAGCGCCTTCGAGAACATACTTAGTTGTAGCATCGTTAACAGCTGTGTTGAATGTATCGTCGTACTTAGACATTGTCTTAGCGTTTACGTTAGCAGCAGCCTGAGCGAAGAACTCGTAGTGGTTCTGACCACCGAGGAATGGGTTCTTGAATGCTTCGTCGGACTTGATAGCGTCAACTACAGACTTCTTAGATACGAAGTCACCAGACTTCTTAGCGTAAGCAGTCATTGTTTCAGCGTTGCATGTGTAGTACTCGATAACGCCAGCTACAGCTTCCTTCTTAGCAGGATCTGCTGCTGCCTTATCAGAGCCGTACCACCATGTGCCGCCCCAGAAGTATGGCATTGGTCCCTGGATCATGCCCCACTTACCGAATGAGCCGTTGCCCTCAACGAGGTCAGCGTCTGTAGCAACCTTGTTACCGTCAGCATCTTTGCCGGACATGTTAACTACGCAGTTTGGCTTGATTGTGTAGTGGAGGTACCATGTGCATCCGAAGTAGCAGAATACCTTTTCCTTCATACCTTCGTACCACTCAGGGTTCCACTGTGTGTTCTGAGCGTAAGCAACTTCATCGTTGTCAGCGAGGTACTTTGTAACTTCGAGGTACTGCTTGATGAGAGCTTCGTCGATCTGGTAGTTCATATCAGCGTCAACCCAAGCTGTGTTTCTGTTAGCCATGAAGCATCTCTTAAGTTCGTCAATACCGGATACCATAGCGATATCGTTCTTCTTGAGTTCGTCAGCTACAGCCTTGAACTTATCCCAGTCAGAAAGCTTTTCCTGCATCTCTTCTGGAGTCTTAACTCCGAGGTACTGCTCAGCATAGTCAGTTCTGTAGAGAACTGCACCTGGAGCTGCCTGGTGAGAGATAGCCATTCTGTTGCCATCAACTGTTGTGAAGTCGAGCATGTAAGCATAGTAGTCGTTCTCGTCGAAGTCAACGCCGAGTTCAGCAAGTGTAGCTGTTCCTTCGAGACCTGCGAAGAGCTGTGCATAGTCAGCGTCAGCTACGAAGAGGTCTGGAGCGTCATCGCCAGCGAGAGCTGCAGAAACCTTCTGAATGTAGTCAGCAGCCTTAGCTTCGAGTGTTACCTGGAAGTCATACTTAGCAGCTACATCTGGGTTAGCAGCGAGGTAATCATTAATCATACCCTGTGTTTCGTCTGTGAATGTGTAAACCTTGATGACAGTCTTGTCGCCAGAAGCTGTGCTGTCATTTGTGCCTGTGCTGTTGTTGCCGCCAGGTGTAGATGAAGCAGAAGAATCATCTCCGCCACAAGCTGCGAGCATAGAAGCAGACATAGCCAGTGCGAGTGTTCCTGTGAGAACTCTCTTGAGTGTGTTCATTGAAATCTTCCTCCTTAAAATGTGTGCATTAGTATAGTTGTTTATTAATGCCTTCATTTATTTGACGGTTTCCCCCTCTATAAGCTCACCGTCTACTAATAAAACCTCGTTAAAGGTTTGAGGGTTCTCTACCAACTCCACCAGGGCTTTTGCGGCAAGTCTGCCGATTTCGTTTGTATCCTGGCGGTAGGTTGTCAGCTTTGGCGAAATAATCTGCGATAGACCTATTCCGTCGTAGCCAACGATTGATACGTCATCCGGGACCTTGTATCCCAAATCACGAAGTGCGTTGAGTCCGCCTATTGCCGAATAGTCATCCGGCATAAAAATGCAGGTCGGCGGATTCTTCAGCTTCATGAGCTGAACTGTTCTTTCATATGTAACATCTGCGTTATGGAAATCGCCGGGTAATATATACTTCTCGTCGATTGTGATTCCTCTTGCTGCACATTCCTTAAGGAACGCTGCAAGTCTTTTCTCGGCTACCGAGGACTTGTTGCCCATGATAAATCCGATTTTTGTATGACCTTTTCCGTGGACATGTCCCACGAGGCTCTTCATTCCCGCTGCATTGTCGGAAAGAATTGCTGTCCTACAATCAAACAGGTGGTCAATCGTCACAACCGGGATATCGCCGTTTATAAGCTCATATACATCCGGGTCTGTAAAATCTGTACAAGCTACCAATATGCCATCGATGTTTCTGTATTTACAATGTTCATAGGTGGTCATTATTCTGCCGCCGATGTTCTTGTTAATAAAGGTTACATCGTAGCCGAAGTTCTCCGCCGCTGTCTTAAACGAATTAAGCACCTTTGCGAAAAACTCGTGGGTAAAGCCGCTGTCTGCGGCATCGAGAAACATGACTCCGAGATTATAGGTTCTGTTAGTCTTTAAAGCTCTTGCCTGTGCGTTAGGGAAGTATCCCATTTCTCTGGCAACCTTCAGAAGCCTGTCTCTGGTTGCGTCACTGACATCCTTGTGTCCGTTGAGCGCTTTGCTTACGGTCGCAACAGAGACGCCGCACTTTGCCGCTATGTCTTTAAGCGATACCATGTGCAACATCCTCCTTGCGTCATATGTAGTCACTAAATCGTTTCCGTATTAAAAATATACAATATTCCCGCTTCAAATTCAAGTTTTTTCTTCGTTTTTTTTAGTTCTGTAATCAATTATGTTCATTCCTACAAAAGACGTTGAGTGTTTTTGTGCAGTATGCCTACAAGCAATACCGCTTTGTAACCATTCTGTAATATTTGAATTTGTTTTGTCACCAAAACTTTTAAACAAATCTGCAAAAATACTGCTTTAAACCGCAATGTAAACGTTATAGTATTTCCATTTATATGCTTGTACTGCCTTATTTATCCATATTTGTTCTATAAATGGAAGTTTTGGAAGTTTCGTTTGTTTAATAAATTATTACAATAATGCACAGTTTGTCCGCTGATAGGCATACTTGCTACTAAAACGTTTACGAATACGTTTTCATATTTTCGCAAGGCATTTTCTCCCCTCCGGGGAAGGTTGCCCCAATAACCTCGGGAGAAATTATAGCCGACACAGTTGAGCAGATTGTATCCGAAAGGGGGCTCCTGAGATGAACGAGAAGTTTAACGGGCTCAAAATCGGCATTGCGATGTGTGGCTCATTCTGCACATTTGCCGATGCATTCAGGCAGGCTGAGGTTTTGTCGTCGCTCGGAAGTGAGCTTTTGCCGGTTATGTCCTTCAACGCATCTTCCATTTCCTCACGTTTCGGAACTGCCGCAGAAAATCTTGAAAGGCTTGAAAACATCTGCAAGCGAAAGGCTATCTGCACCATTGAAGACGCTGAACCAATCGGGCCGAAGGCACTTTGCGACGTGATGCTTGTTATGCCCTGCACGTCAAACACGCTTGCAAAGCTCGCTTACGGAATTACCGACACGCCCGTTACCATGGCTGTGAAATCTCATCTGCGAAACGGCAGACCGGTAGTTCTTGCGATTGCTACAAACGACGCACTTGGTGCGAGTGCAAAGAACATCGGCTTTTTACAGAACTGCAAAAACGTCTACTTTGTCCCCTACGGTCAGGATGACTACCGCAAAAAGCCACGCTCCATGATTGCACATTTTGACCTTGTGCCGAAGACAATTGAAGCGGCACTTGAGGGCAGGCAGCTTCAGCCGATGATTCTCCCGCCTTTATAATATATACTATATATAGTATGGGCTGCCCTTGCGACAGCCCATTAGTTGTTCGGTATTATTACTCTGAGAGAAGCTCCTTTACCGCCTTGTTTGCGTCCTCATAGATTTTTTCAGCCGATTCGCCTACGAAAAATTCTCCTTCACGGTACAGAACCCTGCCTGCACAGATTGTCATTTTAACGTTTGACTTGGAGCCGCTGTACACGATGTTCTTCGGAATATTATGCAGCGGCTGCATATTCGGCATATTAAGGTCAATCTCGATAATATCGGCAATCTTGCCCTCTCTGAGGTCGTCGAGGTCGGAAAGTCCCATTGCGTGGGCACCTGCACTTGCCGCCATTTTAAGCACATCCTCGGCAGGACAAGCAGCTGCATCCTCTGTTGCATACTTCTGCAGGGCGGTGACAAGAAACATCTCTCTGAACATATCGAGACAGTTGTTGCTTGCGGCACCGTCTGTACCGATTGCGATATTGATATTCTCGCTGAGCATACGGCTGATTGGGGCAATGCCCGACGAGAGCTTTAAGTTAGAGGACGGATTTGTAACCGCCCAGAGCTTTTTCTCCTTGAAGATTTCAAAATCCCTGTCGCTGAGGTAGTTACAATGGAAGCCGCCTCCGCCGTACTCAAAAATGCCGTTGTCGTAGAGCACCTCGGTTGGTGTTGTGCCGTATCTTTCCACACACTCTGCGACCTCACGCTTTGTTTCGGAGTTGTGCATATACACGGGTGCTTTATACTTTTCGGCAAGTGCTGCTACATTTTTAATAAGAGGAAGCGGAGAGAGGTACTCGGAATGCATACCGAGTCTGTAGGAGATAAGTGGGTGGAGCTTATTGAACTTTACGAATCTGTCCTCCAAGTCGCTTGCCTTATCGTCGCCGCACACACCGCCACACATTACGCTTCTGAAGCCTGAATCGATGCAGGCTCTTGCGTAGTCATCGGCATAGAAATACATATCAAACACGGATGTTACACCGCTTGTGAGGTACTCTAGGATTGCAAGTCTTGTAAACTTATAAATTCTGTCGCCGTTTAACTTTGCCTCCTGCGGAAAGACCTTCTGGAAAAGCCACTCCTGGAGGGGCAAATCATCTGCATAGGAACGAAGGAAGGTCATTGCGGAGTGGGTATGGCAGTTCTTGAAGGACGGCATAAGAAGGTTGCCCTTTATGTCGATTTCTCTGTCAAAGCTCTCTTCCGTCTGCTTCGGTGAACCCACATAGCTGATTCTATCGCCGTCAGTCCAAAGCTCGCCTTCTGTAATCTGCATATTTTCCATTGAGAGGATTTTTGCGTTATAAAGTCTTAGCTTCATAGAAGTTTACTTCCTTTCTGCGATTGCCTTTATTGATGCCTTTACGAGCCTTCTGAAATCTACAGCCACTCTGTCGGCAGTTTCCTGCACTTCCTCGTGTGTTAACGGGTGCTTGGCAATTCCTGCGGCAAGATTTGAGATGCAGGACACGGCACAGATATCCATACACATATGATTTGCGGCAATTGCCTCACATACAGTTGACATACCTACTGCATCTGCTCCCATTCTGCCGAGCATTCTGATTTCGGCGGGTGACTCGTAGCTGGGGCCGGTAAGCTGTACATACACGCCCTCTTTAAGCGGGATAGAAAGCTTCTTTGCCTCCTGCTTTATTATCTCACGCAGAGAGGTATTATATATATCGGTCATATCGGGGAAGCGAAGTCCCAGCTCGTCGATATTCTTTCCGATAAGAACATTCGGAACAAAGTTTGATATATGGTCATTTATGAGCATAAAGTCGCCTGCTGAAAAGTCGGGGTTTATACCGCCCGAGGCATTTGTGAGGAAAAGTGTTTTTGCACCCATAAGCGACATAAGTCTTATCGGCATTACAACCTGCTCCATAGAGTAGCCCTCGTAGTAATGCACTCTTCCCTTCATGCAAACAATATTAACTCCGTCCAAATCTCCGAAGATGAATTTTCCGCTGTGTCCCTGGACGGTCGAAACGGGGAAATTATCAATCTCGCTATACTCGATTTCGCACTCAACCTTGATTTCCTCTGCAAAGCCGCCGAGCCCTGAGCCTAAAACGAGTGCTACCGACGGTACGAAGTCCGTTTTTCTTCTGATGCAGGAAAGTGCGTCCTGAAGTCTTTTATAAACATCGCTCATAATGATTCCTCCTTTTTAGAAATGGAACAGTGTCCCACTCTGTAAAGTATACCACACGAAACGGTATTTTTCAATAGCGGCAAAGACGGCTTGTCGGTTGACATTCTATTTTGAAAAGAGTATAATAAAGCTTGACATTACAGCAAAGGACTTTCAAGATGCGATTTAAGATTTTCGGTATAACAGACACGGGCGCTGTCCGTTCCAAGAACGAGGACAGGCTTCTGATAAATAATACTATATATAATGAGGGTGAGATTGACGGATATATCACCGCACCTTCCATCACGGCTGTATGCGACGGCGTAGGCGGTGAAAGAGGCGGCGAAATTGCGGCTCAGCTTTGTCTTGAGGAGCTTTCTAGGACACCGTTTTCCTCACTTCGTGACATAAAGGCTGACATACTCAGAATTCACGACAAGATTCTTGAAACAGCTTCTCACACCGAAGAGCACAAGCTTATGCAGACGACTCTGTGTGCGCTGGCACTCGATGAGCGTGGAGCAGGTTACTGCATAAATGTCGGGGATTCGAGACTTTACCGCTACGCTAACGGTGCGGCAACGCTTTTATCCACCGACCACACGCTGGTGCAGTATCTTTACGATATGGGCGAAATTTCGGCGCAGGAGATGAAAACCTCTCCAGACAGAAATGTTATTATCTCGTCGCTTGGCGGTGACAAGTTAGAGCCGAGAATTGATGTAACTTCAATCGGCGAGCCTCTGGGCGAGCTTGTAAACGACACGGTTATTATCTGCACAGACGGCATTTCCGACTATGTGGGAAAGACAGAAATCGAGGTTTGCATGGGACTTGATTTGCCGTTTGACGAGAAAATCGACGCACTCTTCCGTCTTGCGATTTCAAGAGGAAGCTGTGACAACTTATCTATTATCGGAATAACCTCTCTGGAAGAAGGAATCTAAATGGAAAACGAAAAGAAAACGGCAATGGATTTTGCCGCAAAATATGAGATATATAACGCACACTGCCACATCTACCCTCAGAAGATTGCGGACAAGGCTGTTGTGTCTATCGGTAACTTCTACGACATACCTATGGACATACCGGTTGCGACAAGCGAGATGCTTCTTGCAGACGGAAATGAATTTGGCACCAGGAAATATCTTGTATGCTCGGCGGCAACAGACCCTTCGCAGGTTGAGAGCATTAACAGCTTTATCATCTCTGAATGTCAAAAGCACCCTCAGTTTATCGGCTTTGGCACTCTGCACGCTGACTACGAGGGCGGCTTTGAAAAAGAGGTTCAGAGAATTATCGACGGCGGACTTTGTGGAGTAAAGCTTCACACCGACTTCCAGAAGTTCAACATTGACGACGAAAAAACATATGATATGTACAAGGCTCTTGAGGGAAAGCTTCCCGTGCTTTTCCACATGGGCGACAATCGATACGACTACTCGGCTCCTGAGCGTCTGGCAAGGATAATGGAGAAATTCCCCCGCCTGCACGTTTTTGCGGCACATCTCGGCGGCTACTCTGCATGGGAGAGAGCTGAAAAGAGTCTTTACGGAATTTCAGACAACATCTGGTACGACTGTTCATCGTCACTTTTTGCACTTTCGCCCGAAAAGGCGGTTGAGCTTATCAGAAAAGCAGGCGTCGACAGGGTTATGTTCGGCACGGACTTCCCGATGTGGAGCACAGAAGGCGAGCTTTTGAGATTTATGGCACTTCCTCTTACCGAGGAAGAGAGGGAAAAGATTCTCTCTATTAACTTCAAGAAATATTTCGGTATCGAGTAATATATACTATATATAATATATAAAGGACTGCGTGGTGGCACAGTATGGGTAAAAAGGTTTACGACAACAGAGAGCTTTCGTGGCTCAAATTCAATATGAGAGTTCTTGAAGAAGCTCAGGATACGGCTGTTCCGCTTCTCGAGAGGCTTTTGTTTGCTTCAATTTTCTGCAGCAACTTAGATGAGTTCTTTATGGTAAGAGTCGGTTCTTTGTACGACGCTATGCTCACAGATGACAGCGAGCGTGACGGAAAGACCAACATGAAGCCTTCGGAACAGCTTTCGGCTATCTACAAGAGGGTTAATTCCCTTTGTTCGGAGCTTCACAAGACCGTTTCGAGAATTGACAAGGACTTAGAGGACTTAGGGATACAGCGCTGCAGCTTCAAGGATTTGACCAAGAAGGAAGCAGAATATGTTACCGCCTACTACAACTACGAGATAAAGCCGTTCTTGTCCCCTCTTGTAATTGACAAGCGACATCCGTTCCCGTTCCTTGTGAACAAGGCGATTTATGTTGTGGCGAAGCTTTCTTCCAAAAACTCGGTAAAGCTGGGTGTTGTTGCTACGGCAACCAAGAACCCGAGAGTTCTTTTCCTGCCTCAGACAGAGAAGAACGGCAAGATAAAATATATGCTTCACGAGGAGATTATTCTCCACTTTGCGTCCGACGTTTTCAAGGGCTTCAAGATTGAGGAAAAGTCGGTTATGCGTGTAACCAGAAACGCCGACATCAACACCGAGGAAGCAGGCTACGACTGGGAGCTTGACTACCGCAGTCTGATGGAAGAGCTTATAAAGAAGCGTAAGAGGCTTTGTCCTGTACGCTTGGAGCTTTCTAGAGAGCTTTCGGATTTGACGCTGGGCGAGCTTTCAGCAAGGCTTGAGATTTCCAAAAAGCAGGTGTTCCTGCAGAAGGCACCTCTTGATATGCCCTATGTATTTTCAATCTTTGACAAGCTTTCAAACCGCCCTGAGCTTTTCTTCCCTAAACGTATTCCTCAGGACGCTTACGGTATAGACCCTAAGGAAAGCATGATGGCACAGATTGAAAAGCGTGATTTGTTCCTATCCTACCCTTACGAGTCGATAAAGCCGTTTATAAGACTTCTCGAAGAGGCGGCAAACGATGACAGCGTTGTTTCGATAAAAATCACTCTTTACAGAGTTGCGAAAAACAGCAAGGTAATCGAGGCACTTATCAAGGCAGCCGAGAACGGAAAACAGGTTACTGCACTCGTAGAGCTGAGAGCACGATTTGACGAAGAAAACAACATCGGCTGGTCAAAACAGCTCGAAGACGCAGGCTGTCAGATTCTTTACGGCCCTGAGAACCTGAAGGTTCACTCGAAGCTTCTTCTTATCACACGAAAGATTAAAAACGAAGTCAGATACATCGTTCAGGTCGGCACCGGCAACTACAACGAAAAGACCGCCGCACTCTACACCGACTTCTGTCTTATGACTGCAAATGAGGAAATTGCTCAGGATGCGTCTGACGTTTTCAACGCTCTTTGCACCGGTGAGCTTGTCAAGGACTCAAAGCATCTGCTGGTTGCTCCGCTTTGCATGCAGAACAGACTTGTTGCGATGATGGATGAGCAGATTGAAATTGCTAAAAACGGCGGTGAGGGCTACGTTGGTGCGAAAATGAATTCTCTCACCGACAAGGTGCTTATCGACAAGCTGGTAGAATGCTCGCAGGCTGGTGTAAAGGTTGACCTTGTGATAAGAGGCATAAGCTGTCTTGTCGCAGGTGTTGAGGGTGTTACAGACAACATCAGAATTATATCAATCGTCGGAAGATACCTCGAACACTCGAGAGTGTATATCTTCGGCAAGAATTTCGATAAGGTGTATATCTCCTCGGCAGACTTTATGACAAGAAACACAGTAAGACGTATCGAAGTCGCCTGTCCCGTTTACGACGAGAATATAAAACGCAGAATTACTGACTATTTCGCCGTTCAGCTCGAGGACAACGTCAAGGCTCGTCAGCAGAACAGCGAAGGCAAATACATCAAAAAACCGGTCGGTGGCAAGGACTCTCTCAATGCTCAGGAGTATTTCATCTCCCAGGCCTACGACGCAAGCAATCGCTACCATGAAGAAAAGGAAAACGAAAAGCCAAAGAAAAAAGGCTTCTTCGCCAGACTCTTCTCCATCTTTAAAAAGAAATAAACCCTGCAATATGAATAATATCCCTGCAGAGGTTTATTTGTATTTATCGTGGGAAACCTTTCTGAAGAAAGTTTCTCCCCCGAGCCCCCTTACAAAGACTTTTAATATGATTTCAGCCCCATAGGGTAGATATCACTTAGCTGAGAATTTAATCAGTTCTCGTGGTACATACCCTATGGGGCTGAAATTTTATTACAAAAGTTTTAGGAAAGGAGTTTGAGGAACAACCCTTTTTCAAAAGGGTTTTCCTCAATAGTACAAATAATTCTCTGTAATGATATTGCTCTACTGCAGAGTTTTTTCTTATAAGAGGGCGGCGATAACGTTAAGGAGGGCACCTGCGAAGCGATTCATAATCGGGATCTTGCGGCACTCCTCGTGGGTTATCTGCTTGGATTTTGCGAGCATACCTTCGAAGTCCGCCTTCATATCCATAACGCAGTCGGTATTATACATATAGACACCGCACTCAAAGTGCAGGTAGAAGCTTCTGTAGTCGACGTTGATAGAGCCGCTGACTGCGACCTTATCATCCGAGATAAAGCTTTTTTCGTGCACGAAGCCGTCAGTAAACTCATAGATTTCGACACCCAAATCCAGGAGCATCCTGTATCTTGACTGAGCGATAATCTTCATATACTTCTTATCGGGGATGCCCGGAAGAAGTAACTTTACCTTTACGCCGCTCTTCACAGCGTACTTGATAGCGGATATCATCTCGTTACCCAAAACGAGGTAAGGTGTGCTGATATAGACATAATCTTTTGCATTATTAAGGATATTGATATAGGTCAGCTTACCGGTTGGTTCGCTGTCAATCGGAGAGTCGCCAAACGGCAGGATAAAGCTGTTTTCTTTGTACTTTCCGTTCTCGTCGGGCAGTGCCTTAAACGAAGACACATCGCAGGTTGCCTGAGAAACGAACATCCACATCTGCAGAAACATCACCGTGAAATTGAACACAGCGTCGCCTGTTACCTTGACTCCGCCGTCCTTCCAGTATCCGAATCTTTCTTCCTCGTTAATATACTCATCTGCGAGGTTGAAGCCACCGGTGAAGGCGGTTTTCCCGTCAACGACAATAATTTTGCGGTGGTCACGGTTGTTCTGGGCGGTTGTAAGGAACGGTGTAAACGGACTGAACACCTTTGCTTTGATTCCCATTTTTTCGAGCTTCTTGTGGTAGCCCCTCGGAAGCGAAAGCTGTGAGCCGAAGCCGTCATATATAACTCTTACATCTACGCCGTTTTGCACCTTCTCCTTCAGAATGTCGAGAACCTCTCCCCACATCCTGCCCTCCTGCACGATAAAAAACTCTATGAAAATGAATTTTTCAGCCTGCATAAGCGCTTGCTTTATCGGTTCAAATGCTGCCTCGCCAGAGCCGTAATACTCGGCGTTGCTGTTCTTGCAGATAGGATATCCGCCGTAGTCCCACATGTATTTCGTGTATCTCGAAAGCTGGACAGATTCTGCCTCGACCTCACGCTCAAGCTCCTCTGACGGCTGGAGAAGAGGCTTTGTTTCGTTCTGTATCTTGATATGGAATTTCTTGATAAGCTCCAGACTTATCTGCGCCTTGAAAAAGATATACATGAATGCGGCAAGCGGCGGCACCACCAGAAGCGGTATCAGCCACGCTATCTTGAAAGCCGGGTCGTCGTCACTGTTTACGATATGCAATGCCAGGATACCTGCTATTACCATCATTATAATGTATACCGCAAGATAGATATCTCCCAGCACCGTTACAGACAGGGCGATAAACAGAATCTGTCCCAGTATAAGAAGCGCAACTATAAACTTACGGCTGAATATAAGCATAAATAGCTTTTTCATTCTGTCACCGTCCTCCCTCTTAATATTATATTCTGTACATTTTAATATAGTATATCCCAAATATTAGCGTTTGTCAATACGTTTTACATTTACACAACCAAAATTCAGTATATCTCCCGAGAGCACCGCTCGGATAGCAGTATTATCTGTATTTATCGGGGGAAACCTTTCTGAAGAAAGCTTCTCCCTCAAGCCCCCTTACAAAGACTTTTGATATGATTTCAGCCCCATAGGGTAGATATCACTTAGCTGAAAATTTAATCAGTTCTCGTGGTACATACTCTATGGGGCTGAAATTAAATTATAAAAGTTTTAGGAAAGGAGTTTGAGGAAAAGCCCTTTTTCAAAAGGGTTTTCCTCAATAACACACATAAATACTTTTATCTGAGCGGTGCTGTCGTGGGATATATTTACTTGATTGTAGTGATGTCCTTACCGAACCACTTTTCGGAGATTTTAGCGACAGTACCGTCTGCCTTCATTTCGCCTAAAATCTTCTGAACCTCATCACGGAGAGCCTGGTCAGCCTTTCTGAAGCCGATAGCGTACTCTTCCTCGGAGAGTCCGTCAGGGAGAACCTTATAGTCCTTCTTAGCGGCAGTGATTTCGTACTCAGCGACGATAGAATCGAGGAACACAGCGTCAACGAGTCCGAGTTCCATCTGCTGGAGTGCTTCAACGTTTGTAGCCATAGCCTGCATCTGGATTGTGCCTGCGATTTCGCTGCCCTCGAGGATTGTCTGAGCAGTAGAACCGTTCTGAACTGCGATAATCTTATCGGACAGGTCGCTCATAGACTTAGCATCGCTGCTTGCAGGAACAACGAACACCATCTTGTTCTTCATATAAGGGTCTGAGAGGTTCATAGCCTCAGCTCTTGCAGGGTCAACTGACATACCGTTCCAGATGCAGTCGATTCTGCCGCCGTTGAGGTCTTCTTCCTTAGTGTCCCAGTTGATAGGCTGCTTTACAAGCTCAACGCCCATTCTCTTGCACACTTCCTCAGCCAGGTCGATATCGAAGCCCACGATTTCGTCGTTTTCGTCTGTGTAGCCCATTGGCTTAAAGCTTGCGTCAAGACCTAAAACGAACTTCTTGCTGTCGAGAACCTTCTGGAGTGACTGGTCGCCCTCTGCATTAGAAGAAGCGGAGGAGCTGCTGTCGTCTGAGCCGCATGCTGTCATTGTGAGGAGCATACCTGCTGCGAGAACGCCTGCGAGCATTCTCTTGAAAATTGATTTTTTCATTATAAACATCCTTTCGTTTATGTTTCATTACTTTAATATAGTACCACAACCCACCGTTTCTGTAAAGACCTTCGCTTTCAACTTTGGAACAAAAGATAAATTCCGAAGCCCCTTTCAGAGCCGTTTCATACAATTTGCAGTCAGAAAACGTTTGATTTGTGCGGGCTTGTTTTTATGGTAAATCTATGCTATAATGTATTGTGTTAATCTGATAAAGCAGCAAGGCATAGGTTTTGTCTTGCAAAAATAGAAAGGTGGAAATATTTTGACCGGCGAAGAAATTTTAAAGGTTGTAAAGATACTTTTAGAGTATCTTCTTCCGACGCTTAAAATTTTCGGCTTCACGCTTTTGTTCTCCATACCGCTGGGTATGATTGTTGCGATGCTGAAGATGTGTAAAATAAGACCTGTAAAGTGGCTGACAAGCTTTTACATACTCGTAATGCGTGGAACTCCGCTGATGCTCCAGGTAATCGTTGCGTTCTATGCGATTCCGATGCTTCAGAGAAACGAGCATCTCCCGCAGTTTTTCAAAAACATTGTTGACGGCTTTGACATCAAAGACCCGAACTATATGTTCAATGCAGTTCTCGTGGCGTTTGTGCTCAACTACGCTGCTTACTTTGCGGAGATATTCAGAGGCGGAATCGAGTCTATTCCTAAGGGACAGTACGAGGCGGCTTCTGCACTGAGCTTTACAAAGGTGCAGACCTTCTTTCGAATTATTCTTCCGCAGGTTATAAAGAGAGTTGTTCCTGCGAGTGCAAACGAGGTTATCACCCTTGTCAAGGACACCTCACTTGCAAACGTTGTTGCCTACGCTGAAATCACTCTCAAGGCAAAACAGCAGATGCAGCTTTACAGCTCGCTTATGCCGCTTTTCATTGCAGGTATATTCTACTTTGTAATGGCGACAGTTCTGACAGTTATCTTCTCTCTCATTGAGAAGAAGCTCAACTACTACAAGTAAAGGAGGGACGGCTATGGCAATGCTTGAGGTAAAAAACCTTTCAAAGAGCTTCGGCAAGCTGGAGGTCTTGAAGGACATCTCCTTTTCGGTCGAAAAGGGTGACGTTGTTGCAATCATCGGCCCGTCAGGTTCGGGTAAGTCGACTCTCCTGAGATGTATAAATCAGCTCGAAAAGCCGACTTCGGGTAAGATAAGTGTCTGCTCGATGGATATGTTCACGACAGACGAGTCGGGAAAATCGGCTATGGCAAGTGCTAAGGTGCTTCGTGACATAAGACTGAAAATCGGGCTTGTGTTCCAGAATTTCAACCTTTTCCCGCACTTTTCCGTACTTCGCAACATAACAGAGGCACCGATGCGAGTTCTGAAGAAGCCGAAGGCTGAGGCGACAAAGACAGCTATGGAGCTTCTCGAAAAGATGGGACTTTCTCAGAAGGCGGCTTCCTACCCCTGCGAGCTTTCGGGCGGACAGCAGCAGAGAGTTTCGATTGCGAGGGCGCTCGCTCTGAATCCTGAAATTCTTTTCTTCGATGAGCCGACCTCCGCTCTCGACCCTGAGCTTACGGGCGAGATTTTAAAGGTTATAAAGCAGCTTGCGCAGGATGGCATGACGATGGTTATTGTTACTCACGAAATGGCGTTTGCAAGAGATGTTGCCGACCACGTTATCTTTATGGAGAACGGTGTTATTGCTGAAGAGGGCGCTCCCGAGCAGCTCTTCGGTGAAAATGCAAGCGAGCGAACAAAGCAGTTCCTTCAGAGATACAACCAGGGATAAAAATCAAGTCCTTTGTAGCTTGTTTTCTACAAAGGACTTTTTTATGCCTATAATATTTTAGTCGTTGTCGGCGGACGCACTGACCTTCTTTTTCTGCCATGAATGCTTATTACAATGCAGGCATTTCATATATCTTGTTCTGCCCATATGCGGTGCCCAGAGGACACTGCTGAAGGTCGGGATATATCTGTGTCTGCATTTTCTACACTCATAGTAGCCTGCGGACTGCTCGATTTTCATAGCAAACATAAGACCCGTAAGTCCTACAACAAAGCCTGTAATGATAAGCACCGCTCTGAGCCAGTTTTCCATTTCAAGAAACTTTGCTATAAAACAGAAGCCCAGCAGAAACAGCACTGAAATAATGGCTATTACCCATTCGAACATAAGGAGCTGCTTGTCTGCCTGCTCCTTTCCCCTTACCATCTCAATCATACTCTGTTCAGCCTTTTCCTTGTAGTTATCCATTGATACTACCTCCCCACATAATAAATCATTAACCGTAATTCCAAGCTCCTCGCAAAGAGGAAGCATTATAGATGAGTCGGGCATTGATTTTCCCGTCTCCCATTTGGACACCGCTCTGTCAGTTACCGAAAGCTTTTCAGCGAGCTGCATCTGCGTAAGTCCCTTTGCCTTTCGGCAGGATGATATGAATCTTCCGATTTTAATCTGGTCCATTGTTTTCCCTCCTTGATTTGAGTATAGCTCAGGTAAGCCTCAAAGTCTACACACCGGTGGTTGAATGTGGGGTATCAACTGTCGGTAGAGTTAATTTTACCCGAATAATCGCACTTTTTCAAATAAACAAGGACACCGTACAAACAGCGGTGTCCTTAAAATTCTATTGAATTCTGACCTTATTCTTTACCTGGAAATTGTGGTCATTCGAGGTAAGAATGATAATTCCGTCAACAATTCCGAGGAAAGCCGAAATACCTGTTGTGCACAAAACAAGATACAAAACTCCCCAACCAATCTGTCCGAGATAAAACTTATGTATACCAAAAATGCCGAGCAGAAGTGCGAGGATACCCGCAGCAACCTTGTTCTTTATCGGCCACGAAGGGTCAATTCCGTCACTCATCATCATAGCTGACTGCATATTCTGGTGATACATATTCTGCATAGGTGGCTGCTGGTACATTGGTGGTGGCGGCTGGATAAAAATCTGTGGCTGCTGAACCGGAGCCTGCTTTACCTCAAGTACATTTCCGCAGTATTCGCAGCAATTTGCACCCGGAGTAATCGGTGCGCCGCATTGTGAACAGGTCATGCCTGCCATAAAATATCATTCCCTTTCAAGAGTATTATATTCCTTTTAGTCGTTCTTGTGTCTTGAGCCGCTAAGGCAAATCGGAAGCACGATAAGACAGTAAACGAACAGGATAATAAGGCTTATGAGTGTGAACCACATAGGACCCATATCCTTTACAGCAAGCAATGTGAACACAAGCTGGATTACTGTATAGAAGCCTGTTACTGTTGCAACAGCGGCGAAGGTAGCTGTTCCTACGGCCTTTCTGATTACAGAGCCGAGTCCGAACATAACACCTACGCAAATCATATTGATTATTTCAAAAACGAGTGCCGGCACACCTGCGTTGTAATCGAGAACCTCAACGATTCCGATAAGCACAAACACGATAATTCCGATAAGGAACAGTGAAAGAAATCCGGATACAAGTGTTGTAGAGGCAGAGCCTGCATTATTCTTATTTCTCATGATTATTCGCCAACCTTTCTTCCGCACTCGTTGCAGAACTTAGCACCTGCACGGATTGTTGCACCGCAAGCACATACAGAAGCGGTCAACGGCTTTCCGCAGTCGTTGCAGAACTTCGAGCCCTCGGGGTTTTCACCCTTACAGTTAGGGCAGATGACAACATTCGCCTGAGGCTTCATATTAGCGCCGCAGGAATTGCAGAACTTCGAGCCTTCGGGATTTGCGGCATGACAGGAAGGACAGTAAGCAGCTGTAGCTGACGGTACACCTGCGATATCGGGAACACCCTGAGCGAGTGCTGCGCCTGCGCCGAGGCCTACTCCGCCTGCTACCATTGCTCCTGCAAGTCCGCCGCCGTCATTATTTGCAGCGCCCTCGTAAACGTCGAAGGAACGCTTAACAGCATATCTTGAGTCGCCCATGATATCGAATGCAGCCTTATCCTCGAGGATTGAGTTAATCTTCTCAAAGTCCTCGTCAGGGAAGTTTATAGACTTGACATAGAAGTTTACAATCTTGAAGCCGTACTTCTCAAACTCAGGAGCAAGTGTAGCGCCGAGCTTTTCGGAAATCTCATCAAGCTGCGGTGCGATTTCAAGTGCGGAAATCTTATCGTTGATGATAATGTCAGCGATATCAGACTTTACCTTAGCTACCAAAACGCCACGGTAGAAATCGAGAACCTTATCAAACTTTACGATATCACTTGCGTTCATAGAACCGATGATATTTGTAAAGAACTCCTTGCAGTTTGCAATCTTAAGACCCATCTGACCGAAGGCTCTGATTCGCAGTCTTACGAGGTACTTAGGGTCGATAAGCTGGATAGGGTCTGATGTTCCCCAGCGGATATCGAGCTTAGAAGCTGTATTTATGTAGTAGATTTCAGCTGTGAAAGGTGTCTTTCCGCCGAAAGGAATATTAACAAGTGTATTCAGGATAGGGAGATTGCCTGTTGAAAGTGTATATGTGCCCGGAGCGAAGATATCGCAGACTCTTCCGCCCTTTACAAAGATAGCAACCTGGCCTTCACCTACGATAAGCTGTGTTCCTGTAACAAGCTTATCTGTCGGGTGCTTATAGATGACCCAGTCACGGGAAGCTATACCATCAAATTTTACTCTATCAATAATAGCCAATTTCAATTCCTCCTATAATTTTGTATTGTCATTATATCACATCACCGCAGCGATGTCAATAACATTTACATAAATTTATTGTTTCGCAACATTACTGCATATAGTTGTACACATTATTCTTATGCAACATATACTCAATTGAGTCAATGAGTGCGGTCATGGAAGCACTGATAATGTCTTCCGAGGCACCCGTAGTAGTCCAGGAATGACCGCCGTCTGAGGATTCTATGAGTACCCTTGTTATAGCGGCAGTTGAAGCGCCTGAATCTATAACTCTTACCTTATAGTCAACAAGCTTCATCTTGCTGAGTATCGGGTAGAACACCTCGAGGGCTTTTCTTACCGCCTTGTCGATAGCGTTAACAGGACCTTGTCCTTCGTCGGCTGTAATTTCGTATCTGTCGCCGACCTTGACCTTGACCATTGCGTTTGCGGGAGAGTTTACTCCACCCGTCTGCGACTCTATAAGCTTATAGTCCTCGATTTCGAAAAACGGAGTGAACATTTTAAGCTCTCTTAGAACCATAAGCTCAAAGCTTGCGTGTGCGGCTTCAAAGACATAACCACGACGTTCAAGCTCCTTGAGTCTTGCCATAACCGCTGTCGCCTCGTCGCTGTTCTTCTCAAGCTTAATTCCGAAGTGGCTAATCTTCTCTATAAGCGACTGTCTTCCTGCAAGCTCTGAAAGCACGATACTGCGTCTGTTTCCTACAAGCTCCGGATTTATGTGCTCAAAGCTTTCCCTTGCCTTCAGAACGCCGTCGGCATGCATTCCTGCTTTATGTGAAAACGCACCCGAGCCTACATACGGCAAAAAGCCCGGCAGTTTCACGTTGCAGGTTTCGGCAGAAAAGAGTGCCATATCCGTAAGCTTTCCTACGTTCTCCTGAGGAACGAGGCTATAACCGCCCTTGAGCTGGAGATTTCCGATGAGTGTTGAGAGATTTGCATTTCCGCATCTCTCGCCTATTCCTATAAAAGTACCCTGGATGTGTGCCGCACCGCCTTCGACTGCCGCCATACTGTTTGCAACGGCAAGTCCGCAGTCATCGTGGCAATGTATACCCAGAATCACGCTGTCGGGAATTGATTCCTTTGCGGCTTCGGTTGCAATCTTTACAAAATCGGGGAAAGCGCCGCCGTTTGTATCGCAGAGGACAACCGCATAGGCTCCTGCCGAGGCAGCCGCCTTGATTGTAGCGATTGCATAATCGGGATTCTGCTTCATGCCGTCAAAGAAATGCTCTGCATCAAAGAGAACCTTTCTTCCCTTGCTTGTGAGGAAGGAAACGCTGTCGCTAATCATACGAAGGTTTTCCTCGGGTGTTGTTTCTAAAATCTTCTCGACGTGCATTGCCGAGCTTTTTCCGAAAATACTTACATACTCACAGCTTGTATCCAGAAGTGCTGCAAGCGAGGCATCCTGCGAAGCATCGGCACCCTTTCGGCAGGTTGAACCGAACGGAACAAGCTTTGCGCCCTTCAAATCGAGCCTTAATGCTGCATCGAAGAACTCTGTGTCCTTCGGATTTGAGAAAGGATTTCCCGCTTCGATAAAGTCGATACCGAATGATGCGAGCGCCTTTGCCATATTTATTTTGTCTTCAACCGAAAAGCTTATATTCTGCGACTGTGCTCCGTCACGCAGGGTAGAATCAAGCAACTGAATTTTCATATATGTACCCCTTAAATTATCTGCTATCTCTTTCTTCTAGTGTTTGATGAGCTTCTTCTTTGTGATGATGAACGGGATGAGCCGGAGCGTGACCTTGAAGATGAGGAACGCTTTCTGCCGCTTCCCTTTTTACTGCCCGAATTGCCCGATGTAAGCAGCAATACAACAATTAATACTGCACCTATTATCAATAGTATTGTAGTGATTGCGCCTTTATCGAGCTTGGACTCCTCTTCCTTGTCAGCCTTTGAGGAACTGTCAGAGGAAGGCTTCTTTTGGGTAGTTGTTGTCTGCTCGCCGTCTGCCTGCGACTCATTTCCGCCGACGTTTTCGTTCTGAGCAGAGATAGTCGTTGTTGTGGTTGTTGTAGTGGTTGTCGGCTGAGTAGTAGTTGTTGTAGTCGAGGACTCAGACGAGCTTATCTCCGACGAAACCGACTCTGACGGCGTTGTCTGGGAAGGCGTTGTGGTTGCTGTATCCGTAATCTCAACAGTAACCGCCGAAACAGGCTTTCCCATAAGGTCGCCGAGGTCGTTATATATAAGAGTAGATGTCATAAGCAGCTGTGTAGAGCCTTTTGAAACTGCCTTGAAGGTAAGGTCGAAGGAAACAGTCTTTCCGACCTCATCGGGCCAGCCGTTTAAGATACAGAGACCGCCGCCGCCGTTTGCAAAATCGCCAGACACGAACTCTATTACGTCGCTGTTATACTCGATGTTGGACTTTACCGAACCGATATCCTCACTTGAGGTAAAGGTCAGCGTAACTTTAAATTCGTCGCCCGGCTTTACCTGCGAAGGGACACCGATTGATGCACTTTCGTTTGCCGCGAATGACGTTATCGCTGTCACAGCGAGCACTATGCAGGTCACCATTACACCGATTGCATATTTTAAAAGTCGTCTTTTTCTCATTTTGTTCTCCTCGGATTTCTATCTTAAATGTCATAATTTGTCGAATCTCAACAAATTAAACGGCTGACAAATTGCAAAGATATCGTTTTCTGTAGAAATGGGGTTGCGTTCATAAATTATTCACCAAATCAACGGACAGGTGATATATAATAATTAAGTCGAATGGGTGGCTCCAGTAGGGGCTGCTTTTTTTTACCCATTTTAGCTTATAGCTACAAACGCTATTTTAAATCCTCGAGAAGCTTATCGATAAGCTCGAGTGCCTCGTCGCAGGTGTCTTCCATTTCTTCGGCACTTGCATTAAGAGTTTTTACAGGCTCTCTTACCTTAAGAACCATATCTGTCGGCATCTGCAGCCAGTTCAGCGACTCCTTTAAGAGCTTGCTGTTGAGCAGCACTCCCTTGTCGGAAACATATTCATTTTCGGGATAACGCTCGGTTAAATCCTGGAAAGTTACATTTTCGACGCTGTACGAGCTCTTGTTGTCTGTCAGGATAAGCACTGTATGTGCAGACTGAAGTGTGGAATAAAGCTTTGTTGCGTAGTTCTGTGCGTTGGTGTCAGTAGATGACGGGTCCATCGGGACATGAAGCACCTGGACATATACCTCGCCGTCACCGTTCAAGTCGGTAGCGTATTTCTCAAAGTAATCCTCGACTTTTCCGAGTCGTTGGAAAAGTCCATTGTCAACGACAGAAATAATAGTAATATCGGGGTCGACCTTTGTCACAAGGTCGTAAATCATATAGCCGCCGAAGCCTATAGCTACAACCGCTACGATAAGCTGGATTTTATAGTGGTACCAGAAGTTTTCGACCCTCTTCCAGAAGGACATTTTCGCAGCAGGCTCCGATTCATCGGCTTGCTCCTCGTCATCGGTTTCCTCTTCGGAAACGATGCCCTGCTTTTTCTGCAAAAGCGCTATCTTCTCACGTCTGAGCTTTTCTTCGTGAGCTTTTCTTTCGTCAATCTCACGCTGCTTTTCACGCTCAAGATGCTCCTGATAGTCAGCCTCGGCATCCATTGTGCGGCGGGCATATTCCTCTTCGTACTGTGCGTCCTCTTCCGGTACGAGAGAACGGTCATCTGATGGTGCGGTGTCTATTGTAAGTCTTTTTTTCTTGGACATTTTGCTTTTACCTCATAAATTAAGAATATATATAATTTATTATACTACACATATATGAATTTTTTGTTAACAAAACCGCTCCTTTGGGGTGTTTTTATGATAAAACGTTGAAAAATCGGAGGATACTATGAAAGAAATTATTATCTCAACAAGCTGCAAAACCGAGTGGGTTGCAACAGAAGACAAGCTCGCCTGTACAGTGGGAAGCGGAAAGGCAAGAGTTTTCGCAACACCGATGCTCTGCGCACTCATGGAAAATGCCGCTATGAACTGCATCGAAAGCTTCCTTGAAGGCGACGAAACAACCGTCGGAACATATATCGCAATCGACCACACAAGCGCAACACCGTGCGGTATGAAGGTGTGGGCAGAGGCAACAGTTACCGCTGTCAACGGAAGAGAGATTTGCTTTGAAGTGAAGGCATACGATGAGTGCGGCGAAATTGGCAAGGCTGAGCACAAGAGATTTGTGGTGTATGCACAGAAATTCCAGCAGAAGGCAGATTCCAAAGGAAAGAACTGATAAAATTTAAAAAAGTCTTGACAGTCAAGACCCTTTGTGGTATAATATACAAGTCGCTAAGATAAGCGGCTTGCGTGGACAGGTGTCCGAGTGGTTTAAGGAGCTGGTCTTGAAAACCAGTGATACGGAAACGTACCGTGGGTTCGAATCCCACCCTGTCCGCCATTTTTATATTTTTTTGCGGATTTACCCAAGTGGTGAAGGGGCTCCCCTGCTAAGGGAGTAGGTCGTGAAAACGGCGCGAGAGTTCAAATCTCTCAATCCGCGCCAATAAAAGCAGTAAGGCTTTGTGTCTTACTGCTTTTGTTGTTTTGGAGTGAAAGTAGTCTGAAATCCGAAAAGTTTTTCGTTCGAGGCAACCGAGAATGGAAAAACTTTCGGCGATTTGGAGCAAAGCGACAAACTCGCCTCGGGAGCTTCAAATCTCTCAATCCGCGCCAATAAAAGCAGTAAGGCTTTGTGTCTTACTGCTTTTGTTGTTTTGGAGTGAAACAGATTATTATGTGTCTATTGAGGAAAACCCTTTTGAAAAAGGGCTTTTCCTCAAACTCCTTTCCTAAAACTTTTATAATAAAAATTCAGCCCCATAGGGTAGATATCACTTGACTGAAAATCAAATCAGTTCTTATGGTACATACCCTATGGGGCTGAAATCATAATAAAAGTCTTTGTAAGGGGGTTCGGGGGAGAAACTTTCTTCAGAAAGGTTTCCCCCGATAAACAACATAATAACTATTCAAGCTCAAAGGCACCGGTATAGAGCTGGTAGTAGGTACCCTTCTGAGCAATCAGGTCGTCGTGGTTGCCACGCTCGATAATTCTGCCGTGGTCGAGAACCATAATGACATCGGAATTCTTAACCGTCGAGAGTCTGTGTGCGATAACAAAAACAGTTCTGCCCTCCATAAGAGCGTCCATACCCTTCTGCACGATTGCCTCGGTACGGGTGTCAATTGAGGAAGTAGCCTCGTCAAGAATCATAACAGGCGGGTCTGCAACTGCCGCACGGGCAATTGCAATGAGCTGACGCTGTCCCTGCGAGAGGTTGGAGCCGTTGTTTGAAAGCTCGGTGTCGTAACCCTCAGGAAGACGTGTGATAAAGTCATCTGCACCCGCAAGCTTGGCTGCCTCGATGCATTCCTCGTCGGTAGCGTCGAGTCTTCCGTAGCGGATGTTCTCCATAACTGAGCCTGTAAAGAGGTTTGTTTCCTGGAGAACAATGCCCAGCGAGCGACGAAGGTCGGACTTCTTTATCTTGTTGATGTTGATACCGTCATAGCGGATTTTGCCGTCTGCTATGTCGTAGAAGCGGTTTATGAGGTTTGTGATGGTTGTCTTTCCTGCACCCGTTGCACCAACAAATGCAACCTTCTGTCCCGGCTTTGCGTAAACAGAAACGTTGTGCAGAACGTTCTTGCCCTCCTCATAAGCAAAGTCAACGTCGTCGAGTGTAACGTCGCCGAGAAGCTCGGTGTAGGTAATTGTGCCGTCACCGTGCGGATGCTTCCAAGCCCACTTGTGTGTACGCTCGCCTGACTCTGTGATGTTGCCGTTTTCGTCGGTTTTCGCATTTACAAGTGTAACATAGCCCTCGTCGTCCTCAGGCTTTTCGTCCATGAGCGAGAATATTCTCTGTGCACCTGCCGATGCCATTACAACCGAGTTTATCTGCTGAGAAACCTGATTGATGTTACCCGAGAACTGCTTTGTCATAGATAAGAACGGAACTACAATACTTACGTCAAATGCCATTCCCGAAATGCTCAGGTTGCTGACGTTACCGAGTATAAACAGACCGCCTACTGTTGCAAGAAGAACATAGAGGATATTACCGATGTTCATATTGATAGGGCCTAAGCAGTTTGCGTATGCATGTGCCTTGTAGCTGTCCTCATAAAGTACGTCGTTGATTTTGTCAAACTCAGCCTTTGCCTTTTCTTCGTGGCAGAAAACCTTAACGACCTTCTGGCCGTTCATCATTTCCTGGATATAACCCTCGGTCTTACCTACAGACTGCTGCTGACGAATGAAGAATTTTGCAGAGCCGCCGCCGAATTTTGCCGCAACTATCAGCATACACGAAACACCGACGAGCACAATGAGGGTCATCCACACGCTGAAATAAATCATTATGCAGAAAACGCAAAATACTATTGTGCCTGCCTGGATAAGTGACGGAAGTGACTGCGAAACGAGCTGACGGAGAGTGTCGATGTCGTTGGTGTAGTGGGACATAATGTCGCCGTGCTTATGAGTATCAAAATACTTGATAGGAAGCTTCTGCATTCCACCGAACATAGCACATCGCATCTTGCTCAGGAAGCCCTGAGTCATATACGCCATAAGCTGAGTGTAGATTGTGATTGAGATAATCGAAAGGACGTAAAGTCCGATAAGCACAAGCACCATCGGGATAATCTTTTTGCTTGCGCCTGCCCAGTCGCCTGTATCTACCCATTTCTTTATCTCTTCGATAACGCTCTGGAAGAACAGTGCCGGAACAGAGGAAGCCACCGCCGAGAACAGTATACAGAAAATTGTTACCGGCAAAAGCACGGGATAGAAGTGAAACAGCATTCCCAGGGCTCTTTTGATTGTCTTTATCGGGTTACCCATAGGCTTGGCTCCCATCGGAACGCCCTTTGGTCTTACGTTATTAGGCTTCATCTGCGTCACCTCCTCCGTAAGTCTGCTGAGTATAAACCTCTGCGTAGATTTCGCTGTTTTTCATAAGCTCGTCATGTGTGCCGACAGCCTCGATTGTGCCGTTGTTCATAACGATTATCATATCAGCGTCCATAACAGATGAGATACGCTGTGCGATGATGATTTTTGTAGTGTCAGGGATATACTTCTTGAAGCCTGCTCTTATGAATGCGTCGGTCTTGGTATCGACTGCACTTGTAGAGTCATCGAGAATAAGTATCTTCGGCTTTTTAAGAAGAGCTCTTGCGATACAGAGTCTTTGCTTCTGACCGCCCGATACGTTGGTACCGCCCTGCTCAATCATTGTGTCATAGCCGTCGGGGAAGGACTCCACGAACTCGTGTGCCTGGGAAAGCTTGCAAGCCTCGATGATTTCCTCGTCGGTTGCGTTTTCGTTACCCCAGCGCAGGTTGTCCTTGATGGTACCTGAGAAAAGGAGATTCTTCTGAAGCACCATTGCAACGGAGTTACGAAGTGTATCAATGTCATACTTTCTTACATCGACACCGCCGACGGTAAGTGTGCCCTGGGTTACGTCGTAAAGTCTTGGAATAAGCTGAACAAGCGTTGATTTACTCGAACCTGTTGAGCCGATAATTCCGACTGTTGCGCCTGACGGGATTTTAAGGTCGATATCTGAAAGTGCAAACTTCTTTGCCTTTTCGGAATACTTGAAGCTTACGTCTGTGAACTCGATAGAGCCGTCCTTTACGCTCATAACCGGATTTTCGGGGTTATCGAGCATAGGAACTTCATCGAGCACCTCGCAGATACGCTTTGCTGACTCTGCTGACATAGTAAGCATTACATAAATCATTGACAGCATCATAAGCTGCATAAGAATCTGCATACCATAGGTAAGCATTGCCTGGAGCTGTCCTACATTGATAGTTGTACCGAAGTTTGAAATTATCATCTTTGAGCCGATGATAAGCACAAAAGCCATATTGAAGTAGACGCAAATCTGCATGATAGGAGTGTTGAGAGCAACGATTCTTTCGGCTCTTGTAAAGTCCTTCTGGATGCTTTCGGAAGCCTTTGTGAACTTATCCTCTTCATACTTTTCTCTTGAGAAGCCCTTTACGACTCTCATAGCTCTTACGTTTTCTTCAATTGATTCATTGAGTCTGTCGTACTTCTTGAAGACTCTTCTGAATGCAGGCATTGCAAACTTTGCAACAAGCAGAAGTCCGCAGGTCAAAAACGGAACAACGATAACGAAGGTTGTTGCGAGTGCTCCGCCCATAATATACGCCATAATGATACTGAATATCAGCAAGAGAGGTGCTCTTATTGCGATTCTTGTAATCATCATAAACGACATCTGAACGTTTGTGATATCGGTTGTCATACGGGTAACAAGCGACGAAGAAGAGAACTTGTCGATATTACCGAATGCATACGACTGCACCTTTCCGAACATATCATGTCTTAAATTCTTTGCAAAGCCGGCTGATGCCTTTGCACAGGTAAATGCGGCAATTCCGCCGCAAGCGAGCGATACAAGAGCGAGTGCTACGAGTATTCCGCCCATTTTCAGAACATAAGAAATTTCCCTGCCGTCCTCAATGCCGTTAACGAGCTTTGCTGTAACAAAAGGAATAATCGCTTCTATTATAGCTTCGCCTGCGATAAACAGCACTGTAAGAATAGCCGGAAGCTTATATTCTCTTACACATTTTGCTAAAGTCTTAATCATAGGTTTTTCCTTCCGGGGTTAATTTTTCATATTATCTCTCATACGGCTTAAATAGTCGCTGAGATTCTCAAGCTCCTTTTCGGTGAAGCCCTTTGTCAACTTTCGAACCGCCATCATACGGTCTTCGCCCGCCTTCTGGGCAAGCTCTCTTGATTTCTCAGTAAGCACGAGCTTTTTGAGTCTGTCGTCGCTGGCGACCTTTTCTCTGCCGACAAGTCCCTGCTGTTCCATCTGGGCAATCATCTTTGAGGTAGTTGAACGGCTGATGCCAAACTGTTTTTCCAAATCTCTCTGGTAGATATCCTTATCTCTGTTTTCGGCAAGATACAGGATAACCCACCCATGGGTACCTGAAACTCTTTCGAACTCCTTTTTAATCTGAGAGTTGTCGAAATGCTTTTTTATTCCGCACCCGATAGCTCTTAAATCTCTGAGAATTTCTCTTTGCAAATCTTTGCACCTCCTTCAAAGAATGTTTCAAAGTGAACAGTTTCATATTCAACATTATAAGACATTCTGCTTAAAAAGTCAATCGCATTTTTGTACAAAAGCACCTTTGTTCTAAGGCTTATTTTACGCAAAAAAAGAACGCTTATGTTCCCATAAGCGTTCTTTATATTCAAAGGATTACTTGTCCTCTTCAGCGTAGAGCTTGCTGTAACGAACGAGGTAGTCGTATCTGTCAGCAGCATTCTTAGCAGCGTTAGCGAAGAGCTTTTCAGCTCTTTCAGGATTCTGACGAGCAAGTGCGTTGTAACGAACTTCGCCCATGATGAAGTCCTTGTATTCAGCTGTTGGAGCCTTAGAGTCGAGCATGAACGGATTCTTACCCTCAGCCTTAAGACGTGGGTCGAATCTGAACAGGTGCCAGTAGCCAGCCTGTACAGCCTTCTTCTCTTCTGTCTGAGCGAGGCTCATACCGCCCTTGATACCATGGTTGATACATGGAGCGTAAGCGATGATGAGGGATGGGCCGTTGTAGCTTTCAGCCTCTTCGATAGCCTTGATACACTGGTTGTAGTCAGCACCCATAGCGATGTGAGCAACGTAAACGTAGCCGTAGCTCATTGCGATGCCAGCGAGGTCCTTCTTCTTAACTTCCTTACCAGCAGCAGCAAACTGAGCGATTGCACCTGTTGGTGTGGACTTAGAGGACTGTCCGCCTGTGTTGGAGTAAACCTCTGTATCGAATACGAAGATGTTTACGTCTTCGCCGGAAGCGATAACGTGGTCAAGACCGCTGAAGCCGATATCGTAAGCCCAACCGTCGCCGCCGAATACCCACATGGACTTCTTTCTGAGGAAGTCAGCATCCTTGAGGATTTCGTCAGCAGCCTTAGTCTTGCTCTTCTTGAGAGAAGCGATGAGCTTATCTGTTGCAGGAGAGTTAGCCTTACCGTCGTTAACAGTAGAGAGGTAGCCCTCGATAGCTTCCTTAAGGTCAGCCTTCTTAGTTGTCTTTTCGAGCTCTAAGAGCTTAGCGATTGTTCTCTGTCTGATTGTGTTCTGAGCGAGGAACATACCGTAGCCGTACTCAGCGTTATCCTCGAAGAGGGAGTTAGCCCAAGCCGGACCCTTGCCTGCCTTATTTGTTGTGTAAGGAGTTGAAGGAGCGGAACCACCCCAGATTGAAGAACAACCTGTAGCGTTAGCAATGTACATTCTGTCGCCGAAGAGCTGTGTTACGAGCTTAGCGTATGGTGTTTCACCACAACCTGCACAAGCACCGGAGAACTCGAGCAGTGGCTGCTTGAACTGTGAGCCCTTAACAGATGTAGCCTTGAACTTTTCGAATACTTCCGGCTTCTCAGCGAGTGTAAGGCCGTAATTGAATACTTCCTGCTCAGCGAGCTGAGTCTCGAGAGGCATCATATTGAGAGCCTTGTTGCCCTTCTTACCAGGACAAACGTTTACGCAGGAGCCGCATCCTGTACAGTCAAGAGCAGACATTGTCATTACGAAGTTGTAGCCAGGCATACCTGTCATAGCAACAGCCTTTTCCTGAGCAAGCTTTGGAGCCTTCTTAAGCTCAGCGTCTGTCATAACTACAGGACGGATAACAGCGTGTGGACATACATATGAACAGAAGTTACACTGGATACAGTTTTCACCGTTCCATGCAGGTACGTCAACAGCGATTCCTCTCTTTTCGAATGCAGCGGAGCCCTGTGGGAATGTACCGTCTGCCATATCAACGAATGTAGAAACAGGGAGCTTGTCGCCTTCCTGAGCGTTGCAAGGAATCTGAATCTTGTTAACGTAGTCCTCGAGAACCTTGTTAGCGTTCTTAACAGCAGGCATACCCATAGCTGTATCCTTGCACTTCTTCCATGAAGCAGGAACCTTAACCTCGTGAATCTGCTGGTAACCAGCGTCGATAGCGTCGTGGTTCATCTTAACGATTGCTTCACCCTTCTTGGAGTAAGAAGATGTAGCAGCGTCCTTCATGTACTTAACTGCGTCATCGATAGGAATGATGTTAGCGAGCTTGAAGAATGCAGACTGGAGAACAGTATTGATTCTTGAGCCAAGGCCGATTTCCTTACCAATCTTAACGCCGTTGATTGTGTAGAACTTGATGCCGTTTTCAGCGATGTATCTCTTAACCTGACCTGGGAGGTGCTTATCGAGCTCCTTGTCATCCCACTGGCAGTTGAGGAGGAATGTTCCGCCCGGCTTTACGTCGTTAACCATGTTGTACTTTGTGATGTAGCTTTCGTTGTGGCAAGCTACGAAGTCAGCCTGGTTGATGAGGTATGTGGACTTGATAGGTGTCTTACCGAATCTGAGGTGAGAAACAGTTACGCCGCCTGACTTCTTGGAGTCATAGGAGAAGTATGCCTGAGCGTAGAGGTCTGTGTGGTCACCGATAATCTTGATGGAGTTCTTGTTAGCACCAACAGTACCGTCAGCACCGAGACCCCAGAACTTACAAGCTGTTGTACCTGCAGGAGCAGAGTCGAGCTTGCCTTCAGATTCAAGTGAGAGATTTGTAACGTCGTCATTGATACCGATTGTGAATCTTGGCTTGTAGGTATCCTTGAAATCAGCGTTCCAGTATACTGCCTTAATCTGGTCAGGAGTTGTATCCTTGGAACCGAGGCCGTATCTACCGGAAGCGATTGTGATGTTGTTGAACTTTGTGCCCTTGAGAGCAGCAACAACGTCGAGGTAGAGAGGCTCGCCGAGTGAACCAGGTTCCTTAGTTCTGTCGAGAACAGAAATCTGAGTTACTGTATCAGGAATAGCCTCTACGAGCTTTTCAGCAACGAATGGTCTGTAAAGTCTAACCTTAACAAGACCGAGCTTTGTGCCTTCGTTAGCGTTGAGGTAATCAATTGTTTCTTCGATTGTATCACAAACTGAACCCATAGCGATGATGATGTGTGTAGCATCAGGAGCGCCGTAGTAGTTGAAGAGCTTGTAGTTAGTGCCAATCTTAGCATTAACCTTATCCATGTACTCTTCTACGATACCAGGGATTTCGTTGTAGTAGTTATTGCAAGCTTCTCTTGCCTGGAAGAAGATATCAGGGTTCTGAGCTGTACCACGGAGTACTGGGTGCTCTGGGTTGATAGCTCTCTTTCTGAATGCTTCGATAGCGTCCATATCAACCATTTCAGCTACGTCAGCCTTATCCCATGTTTCAATCTTCTGGATTTCGTGGGATGTTCTGAAGCCGTCGAAGAAGTGGAGGAATGGTACTCTGCCCTTGATTGTTGCAAGGTGAGAAATTGTACCGAGGTCCATAACTTCCTGTGCGTTTGTGGAACACATCATAGCAAAGCCTGTCTGGCGGCAAGCATATACGTCAGAGTGGTCACCGAAAATGTTAAGTGCGTGGGAAGCTACACATCTTGCAGAAACGTGAATTACGCAAGGGAGAAGCTCGCCGGCGATCTTATACATATTAGGAATCATAAGGAGAAGACCCTGTGAAGCTGTATAAGTTGTTGTGAGTGCACCTGCTGCGAGAGAGCCGTGAACAGTTCCTGAAGCACCTGCCTCTGACTGCATTTCTGCAACCTTTACAGGAGTACCGAAAATGTTTGTCTGTCCCTTAGCAGACCACTGGTCTGTTACTTCAGCCATTACTGAAGACGGTGTGATCGGATAGATAGCAGCTACTTCTGTAAAAGGATACGAAGCCCATGCAGCAGCGTTGTTACCATCCATGGTTTTCATTTTTCTTGCCATTGGTTTTTTAACCTCCTCAAAAATTTTGAAGTGATATATTGAAACCGTCCGCCCCTCATATATAAAAGGTAAGACAGTATCCTTCAACTATACATTTTATCACATCGCATTTCATTTGTAAATACCAAATTACTCTTTTACCTATCATTTTCTTTCTTTTGAACAAATTTTAGTTACATAATACTGTCAATTGTTAAACTTATCACAATCGTTTTCGCTGCACTTGTTGACCAAAACAAAAAAGGACTGCATTTTAATCTGCAGTCCTTCGAAATTCAGCATATTACTTTGTGTTCTTAAGGCTCCAGCGGAAGGTTGAAATTCTCTGAGCCTTTGTGTTATCGATGTTCCAGTTCGCAAGCGCCATGGAGATATCAAAGTAACGGTAGTCGCTCTTTGCTCTTGACTTACTCAGCGGCACGAGATTTACAGGAGGAGTCTTCTGGATTACCGCACCGATTCTGTGGTGTTCTCTTTCGTAATCAAGGATTTCCTTTGAGGAAATGATCTTTGAGTCAGCGACATTATAAACGCCCTCGTATCTTGAGTTAGGAACTGCAACGATAGCATTTATAAAGTCCACAAGATTGAACACACAGCAGAACGAGAAGCCGTTCTCGCCCTCTCTGATGATATATGCAACGTCTTCCTTTGCATCGTATACTCTGTCCTTGAGGTTCTGTGTATACTCAGCGGTATATACAGGAGCAACTCTTGCAATTACCGGAATTGTGTCTGCCTTCTTTACAGCCTTCATAAGCATCTTTTCGGAATAGAGCTTCATATCTGCATAATATGTTCCGCCCTTTTCGTCGAGTGTTTCTCTGATAGGCTCTCTACCCTTCTGCATACCGTAAACCTGAGTTGTACTGAGCAGGAGAATATTTGTAACGCCTGCCTTAACTGCAGCCTCATAGAGATACTTGTCTGTTACCTTGCTGGTCTTTAAAACGTCATCGGTAATAAGTGAGTCGATGTCGTTATCAACAGAGCATGCAAGATGCACGAGTGTATCAATTCTCTGTGTCTGAAGAATATTCTCGATTACGCCCTTATCTGTGATATCGCACTGAGTGAAGGTATAATCAGGACTTGTTCCTACAAACTCATTAGGTCTGCTGTCTACAGCAAATACCCTGTGTTTTTTCTGCAACAGGCTGGAGGTCAGATACATACCTATCATTCCGCTAGCTCCGGTTACTAATACTGTTGCCATTATGTCCACCTCTTCCGAAGATAATTTTCCTTTATACTATTATAACACATTGCTCGAAATTTGCAAACATATTTTCGGTGTTTTATTAATTTTTTATTTATTTGATAATTTCTATTGCAACTTTTTGTGAAATGTGATAAAATTATATACGATTTATACATACAAGGAGCCGATTTTTGTGCAATTTACAGACCTGATTTTTCTGTTTGCTTTCCTTCCGCTGACTATCCTCGTCAGTTTTTTCGAAAAAAGCACAGAGTATAAAAATTTTATCTTGATAATTTCCTCGGTTCTTTTCTTCACATGGGGAAGAAAATTTGCCGTAGCTTTGGTTCTTCTGACCTTTGTTATAGACTGGGGGCTGGGACTTGCCTGCAGAAAGGAAAACAAGAAGGCTATACGCATTGCAGCACTGATATCTGATGCAATATTAAACCTCGGAGTTTTCGTAATTTTCGAAAGAAACGGCATTTTCGACAGCATTGAAACGTTTTCATTTCTCCGAAAACTCAGCACTCTCGGGGTTGCATTCTACTGCATACGTGGATTTTCGTACGTTTTCGATGTCTTTACGCAAAGGACTGACGCTGAGAAAAATCCGTTCTGCATTATGACATATATGGTGTCATTTCCTCTTATGGCTGCAGGACCGGTTGTCAGATACGGCGACATACGTTCTCAGATAAGAAAAAGAGAAATCACCGGAACAAAAATCAACGACGGTATCACAAGGCTTGTTATCGGACTTACAAAGCTTGCAGTGTTGGTTCCTGTACTTGAAAAAGTAGAGCTTGCGGGACTCAGACCTGAGGAGATAACCATTTCGGGAAGTCTTATAGGAATACTTTGTTTTATTGCAAAGATATGCTGTCTGTTTGCAGGCTGGTGTGATATGGCAATCGGTATGGGCAGACTTTTCGGCTTTGAGTATCCCGAAAGCTTTAAGATGTTCTCATTCAGAGGATATGTTACCGACCTTACAAAGAGCTTTAATTCGACGCTCTGGAAGCTCGGAGATGATGTTTTTGTATCTCCTCTTAGGCAGAAAAACCGCATATTAGGCTTTATCGGAATGCTCTTGTGCGGTGTGGCTGTCGGTGCATTTTATTCAGGCAGAATCAATGTTATTCTCGCATTCTCGGCGGTTATGCTGTTCGCTGTTCTTGAAGAGCTTTTCCTCAAGAAATTCTTCGACAACATAATGCCGCTGTTCTCGTGGATATATTCAGTAATTGTTATTGTTTTCATTTTCGCAGTTGCAAGATTTGACAGCATTTCTTCTCTCGGAAGCTGGGCTTCGGGTCTTGTCGGCGGCGGCGAAAACTATCTTCTCAGCGTTGCTCTCAAGCAGGCGATAACCGAAAATGCATTTGTTCTGGCGGCTGTTGCTGTTTGCTATCTGCCGTTTGCAAGAGGCTTTTTCAAAGAGAAAATCGCTATGCTTTCTTCAAAATCAACTGCCGCATACGGCACAATCAGAGTGCTTCAGACAGTGGCACTTTGCGTGATGCTCGTTCTTAGCATCATCAATCTTGCCTACAACGCAATTGCATAAATTTTATCGGAAAGGAGTGTAACCGAAGATGTCCGATAAGTTCAGTGACCTCAATTTCAGACTTGACGGTGGCAAGCTTATGCCTGCTGAATTGCCTGAGCCTGAGGAATTTACAGATGATGAAATAACAGAAGACTCCTTTGAAGAGATTTCTGAGGAAGTCATAGTTCAAGAACCCGAAACAGAAATTGCAGACGAAGCCGAAGAAGCCGCCGACTTGCAGGTGTTAAGTGGTGGCGAGGCACTTGCTATTCCGCCTGAGGATGACCACGCCGATGACAAGCTCCTTTCAGAGCTTGGAAAAGAAACAGTCGTGTCACACTATAATTTCATAAATACAGCTTGTCTGTGTGTTCTCTTTCTGGCAATCGCCCTCACATTTATCCTTATAAGACAGGGCGAGAGATACGGTGAGGACAACGCACAGCTTACTCTCGAAAGCTTTCTTGACGGAAGCTACACAGAGCAGCTGAGCCGCAAATTCACAAATGATTTGAAGCTCCAGGACCAGATTGTTGACCTTAAGAGCTGGTCTTTGCATCTTTATGGCTTTGTTCCGAAGGATGATGACGAAAGCCTTGGAAGCTCCGCAAAGCCTTCCCAGACAACATCTTCAACAACAGCTTCGGGTGTTCCCGGAGAGGTTACAACAACTACAACAACTACCTCTGCGGTTGTTTCTAACAACCCTGATGTTACGGGTGTTCCGGTTACAATGGAAACGAGCCCTACACAGTCGCAGGAAGATATATTCACGGGTAATGTTATCACGACAACATCCTCGCTCACAACCTCGTTCACTACGACTATGAGCTATTCTCACACAGCCACAAAGCCTAGTGAAACGACTGCGCCGAGTGAAACTACTCCTTCCGAAACGACTCCGTCTGAAACAACTCCATCCGAAACAACACCGTCAGAAACAACTCCGTCGGAAACGACACCTTCCGAAACCACACCTTCGGAAACTACTCCGTCAGAAACTACGCCATCCGAGACAACCCCTTCTGTAACCACTCCTTCGCAGACAGAAACCACCCCTCAGGTGACAACTCCTGCAAGTGAAACAGAGGCTTCTTCGGAATCGGCAGCTTAGGGGAAACTGTATGAATACCGTAAAGGACAACCCGTTCCAATTCTCCTGCGACAACAAGCGTTACCGCACCTACTCGCACTATCTCAAGGAGCGATTCGGTAACAAGGTGTTCAAGGTGTCTTTGAACTTAGGACTTTCCTGCCCCAACCGTGACGGAAAGAAGGGCTTCGGCGGCTGCATATACTGCTCGGAAAAGCTAAGCGGCGATTTCGGCGGAAACCCTGCAGAGTCGCTTGAAATGCAGTTTGAAAAGGTGCGTCTTGCTATGGAGAAAAAGTGGGAGGGCGGAAAATGCATTCCCTATTTCCAGGCAGGTACAAACACCTATGCGGATATAAGTTTTCTGAAAGAAGCGTATGAGAAGGCACTTTCATTTGACAATGTAGTGGGACTGGCGATTGCTACCCGTGCCGACTGCATAACAGAGGAGATTGCAGACCTTCTCTGCGATATTTCAAAGAGGACATATCTCGTTGTCGAGCTGGGGCTGCAGACAATTCACGATTCTACGGCAGAGCTTATAAACCGCTGTCACACCTACGAGGAGTTCCTAATGGGCTACAGAATGCTGAAAGAGCGCAACATAAATGTATGCATTCACCTTATCGACGGGCTGCCGGGAGAAACTAAGGAAATGATGCTTCAGACAGCAAAGGAAGTCGGCAGACTGTCCCCTCATGCTGTAAAACTTCACCTTCTGCATGTTATCCGTGGCACAAGGCTATTTGATATGTACGAAAAGGGGCTTGTAAGACCTCTTGAGCTTGAGGAATATGTGGACATCGTATGCGACCAGCTTGAGCTTTTCCCACAGGAAACTGTCATTGAGAGGGTGACGGGCGACGGCGCTAAGGACACTCTTGCCGCACCGATGTGGAGTCTTAAAAAGCTCTGTGTTATGAACGAAATAGACAAGGAAATGGGCAGACGAAATTCCTTCCAGGGACGGCTCTTTTCGCAAGGACAATAATTTGCTATTGCTTTTTCCGACAAAATCTATATAATTAAAGTAAAGACAAAGGAACAAAAGAAATAACAACGAAAGGACAAAACGCTATGAATGCTAAAAAAAGACTTGCAGCTGCGCTGTGTGCACTCGCTATGTGTGCTTCAATGGCAGGCTGTGCAAATGAAATAGAGTACAAGTCACCTGATAATTTTATATCGTCATCGACTCAGGACACACCGTCGGACAGCTCCTCACAGCCCGATGAACCCGACACTCCCGATAATCCCGACACCCCGCCTGAGGATTCTTCCCAGACGGACAAACCCGATACTCCGGAGCCGCCAAGCATGGAAGACCTTGTTGTAAAGGAAATCGACAAGGAGTATTTCAAGAAGTGTGCATTCGTGGGTGAGGCACTTTGTTCAGGTATGGGCTACATAAGCGATATTGCAGATGAGCACATCTACACAAACAACAACGCTCACGTTCACGATATCGGTGAAACGACCTGGACAGTAGACGGCGCAAGTCACAAGCTTCCCGAGGCACTTTATGTTGCCGACAGAAAGTATATCTACATCTGGGTTGGCCCTAATGACCTTACAAGCTACAATCCCGACAGTTTTGCGGCGAAGTACGAGGAGCTTGTAAAGAGCATCACCTATGCTAACCCTATGGCATATGTCGGAGTTGTTTCGATTGCACCTGTAAGCCGCAGCTACGAGCAGGGACTCGGCGGTGATTCGATTGCTGAATATAACCTCAAGCTTGCCGAAATGGTTGACCGTGCAGGAAACAACAGAGTGAGATTTTTCAATCTTGTTGCGGTGCTCGGTGACAATGACGGTTATCTCAAGGGCGAATATGATTCGGGCGACGGTCTGCACATGACGGCTTCTGCTTACAGAGCTGTTGCTAATTTCCTGTATGATAATCAGATTCACCCGTTCCTCGCAGACTTCGAGATTGAAATCGGCGACATCGATACAGAGAATCCTGAGGGTGGCGAAAACCCTGAAGCAGGTACAACCCCTGAGGATAACGGCGAGAACGCTGAGGAAAACACTGAGAACACAGAAGAATAATTTTGCAATGAAAAAGGCTTGAACCGATATGGTTCAGGCCTTTTGTGTTTGCGTGAGAATGGATGCCATTCTTATTTGATAAAGAAAGTTATGCATTTTCGCTCCTACCGATAGGTGTTCTCTTTACTCCACGCTTTCTTCTTGAAAGAAGAAAGACTTGGCAAAGAAGAACTTGTTTCGGATTTAACACCTTCGGTGTTCTTAAAATCCGAAACGAAATTAACCCACCAAGAAACTCGCTCCACGTTTTGGTTGGCGTGCCGTTTTAAGCCTCACACCTCTCGTCCTCGGCATAGCCTCCGTCACACTTTTTCTACGTCGGCACACAAAAACTGTTGTCGGCTTCAAGGGTACAACGTGCCGACTTGTGCACTTGCCTTACTGACAAAGTATACGGAGGCACAATCGCCAGCGGCGGCTCGCCGCAAAAAAGCCCCCTTGTAGGGGGGCTATGAATATTTGTGGTCGCCGGTTAGAGAGCTGCGAAGCCGAGCTTGATATCCTCGATGATATCCTCGACATTTTCAAGTCCAACGGAGAATCTGATAAGTCCGCCGTCAATTCCTGCTGCAACGAGCTGTTCGTCGGTAAGCTGACGATGTGTAGCCGATGCAGGGTGAAGCACGCAGGTTCTGATATCTGCAACGTGAACTTCATTTGACGCAAGCTTTAAGCTGTCCATAAACTTGATAGCCGCAGGTCTTCCGCCCTTTATCGAGAAGGAGATAACTCCGCTTGTGCCGAGTGGCATATACTTCTTTGCAAGCTCGTGCTGCTTTGAAGACTCAAGTGCAGGATATGTTACAAATTCAGCCATATTGCTGTCCTCTATGAACTTTGCAACAATGAGAGCATTCTCGCAGTATTTCTTCATTCTTACTGCAAGTGTTTCAAGTCCCAAGTTCAGAAGGAACGAGGAATTTGCGGCAGGGTAACAGCCGAAATCTCTCATCAGCTGCATTCTTGCCTTTGTGATGTAAGGTGCGGCAGGATAATCTCTTGTGTAAACAATGCCGTGGTAGCTGTCGTCAGGCTCTGTCATACAAGGGAACTTGCCGTTTGTCCAGTCAAACTTTCCGCTGTCAACGATAACGCCGCCGACCTGAACAGCGTGGCCGTCCATGTACTTTGATGTAGAGTGGATGACGATATCTGCGCCCCACTCGATTGGTCTGCAGAGGATAGGTGTTGCGAAGGTGTTATCAATGATAAGCGGAACTCCGTGCTCGTGTGCAACCTTTGCCCACATCTCGATATCTAAAACTGTGATTGCAGGGTTTGCGAGAGTTTCGCCGAACACTGCCTTTGTGTTTTCCTTGAATGCTGCGGAAAGCTCTTCCTCTGTTGCGTCATGCTCTACGAAAATGCACTCGATGCCCATCTTCTTGAGAGTTACTGCAAAGAGGTTTACTGTGCCGCCGTAGATTGAAGCAGATGCGATAAAGCTGTCGCCTGCCTCACAGATATTGAGGATAGAAAGCAGTGATGCTGCCTGACCGGAAGATGTGCACATTGCCGCAACTCCGCCCTCGAGCGCTGCAATCTTCTTTTCAACGCAATCGGTTGTCGGGTTTTCAAATCTTGAGTAAATAAGGCTCTTGGTAGGGTCGTCGAATACTGCCGCTACGTCGTCTGTCGAGTCATAAACATAGGTTGTACTCTGGACAATCGGCATTACTCTCGGCTCACCGTTCTTCGGTGTATAGCCCTCGTGCAGGCATTGTGTTTCAATTTTCATTTTAAATCAGTTCCTTTCACTGTGAATTTTCTATTTTTCAAGCTTATACACGCTGTCAGGTGTTATTCTGTCACCGTCGCAATAAGCAATCCAGTCGGTTATCTCATCAAAGCGGCTCATACGCATATCGCCCTCTTTAAGCGATGCAATATAGTAAAGCCCATGCGTGAGCTTGCCTTCAAGTGTCTGAGTGGCGGCATTTACAGAACAAAGCTCGAACCAGCTATGCTCCTTCATTTCGACATCCTTGAATTCATCATCGACCTCAAGTCCGATTTTTACGAGCACCCCGAACTCCTTGAAGCTGTCCTTTGCTTCAAAAAGGCTGACCAGATAGCCGATTCTCTCTATCGCAAGTGCCTTCATTCTCTCGGTTTCCTCGGTCGTTATCATTGCCATGGAATTATGTCCGTAAAGCTCGTTGAATACGCCGACGTGCGAAAGCTTTTTCTTGTCGATATCGTCGGGCATTTCGTACAGATACACAACACCCGTATCCTCGTTGTGCCAGTCCTGTCTGTCCTCCATTGAGCCGACTATTGATGACGGATACATCTTGACCGCCTTCTCAAAGCTTATCCAGGTTGCGACAATCGGAATCTCCTCTGTCAGTCGCATTATGTACACCGGCTCATACTCGTTTCCGAGCAAGTCCCTTGAAATAATTCTCTTTGCAATAACGCCTATTATATCTGCGTGCTTAGGATAATTCTCCTTGTCGGATTTAAGTATCTCAAGCTCTACGCTTCCCACACGGTTAAGTCCGTGGGTATGAATCCACACGTCGCCATTGTCCCCTGCCACGCACTGCATAACGTACATATAGTCAGGTGACGGGGCAACAGATGACTTTGCCGCAAGTCTTGCCCATCTTCCTGCAAGCATTCGCTCTGCACTGAAATCGACAATTCCCGCAGGGTCTTCAACCATTTCACAAAGAAGCTTTATCTGAAGGTGGTAGCCGTCGCAGTTATCGCCTGCAAACACCATTTCGCTCGAAAGCACCTTCCTTGCAGACTCCATACAGTAGATTTCTTCCTCTGTGAAGTCGTGGCCTATTCTGAACGCTTCGGGAAGCTCAAAGTCGCTTACATACACACAGAATCTGTACTCTTTCTCCTTGTAACCGAAGACTATCTCAAAGCCGTCGTCGGTAGTCTTCTTTGAAACGGGTGTGATATACGGCAGGCTGAGAAGCTTGTACATCATCGCTTCGGTGTTTGAAAGAATATCTTCTGACTTCGGCACAACGGCGATATATGACGGTTTCTTTTCAATCGAACCGCTCTTTATTATCTCTTCTTTTTTCTTTTTGAATGAATCAAAAATGCCCATTTCCCACTCCCCCCTGACATATAAATATCCTTTGTTATTGTAGCACATTACAGCGTTTTTTGCAACTTAATTTTTCAGTTTCAAAAGCAAAGTTTTCCTGCAAGCTTTTGAAAACGTTTTATATGGGAAAATGCTACAAAATGAAGCTTTAAATTTGTGCAAACAGACACTTTTAAAATGCTTGCTATTTGCCTTGTGTTTTGGTAGAATAATAATGTATAATATTATGTCCGAAAGCGGTATTAACTATGCCGTATTTTTAAGCTCTCCTGAAAGGGGATAGTAACAAATGAAACATTATTCAAAAAGGCTTTTAGCAGTTCTTTGCACAGCTGCACTTGCGTCTTCAATGCTCGGCGGATGCGTTTTCCTGCCTGACGAGGAAGAGGTTCTTGCGGCTCCTTCCGTGCAGTCGGCTGAAATCTCCTACACCACAGTTGAAGCAAAGAGAAAGGATATCCGCAAGGTGGATATCAATACTGCTACTGTAAAATCCCAGAACGAGTACAATATGGCGTTCTCCGAGCAGAGCGGTACCATTGCAAAAATCCATGTCCGTGCAGGCGACAAGGTAAAAAAGGGCGACCTTCTTTGTGAGCTTGATATAAGCTCCCTTGAATACTCGATTACGGAAACAGAGCTTTATCTCAAGAAGGCAAAGCTTGACAAGAAGGTTCTCGAAGAAAGAGGCGCTTCTCAGACTGAAATCGACAGAGCGCAGGTTGAGGTTGACCTGATTCAGATGCAGATGGACGACCTTTACGCTAAGCGTGACGACGCAAAGCTTTATGCTGAGGCAGACGGTACTGTAGCTTCATTCGGCAGCGGAATCTCGGCAGGCAACTATGTTGACAAGGGTCAGACTGTTATGACAATCATCGACACCGACGACCTTTACATCTCGATTGCACCTGATGATTTCAAGCTTTACGATATGGGAACCCCTCTCTTTATCGAAATCGGCGACGTTCAGTATGCTGCTGAGGTGTTTATGATTCCGGAAGAGGTTGTTGCAAACGGCAGCGCCGAAGAGGACAAGGAACCGAACTACGACATCTTTGACCCTGACGCTGAGAAGGAAGAAGCTGCAACAGGCGTTGTGTTCGATACAGAGCATGTTTACATAAAATTTACTGACACTCCTCCCGAGGACTGTGTCGGAAATCTCGTAGATGCGGTTCTGGTTATTGATTCAAGAGAAAATGTTATCGCTATTTCAAATAACCTCATAAAGAACATCGACGGCAAGAATATCGTTTATCTCCTCAAGGACGGCAAGAAGGTTGCGCAGGACGTTGAAATCGGTCTTAAGACTGCTTCACAGTGCGAAATCACCTCAGGTCTTTCAGAGGGCGATATCATCATCATCCGCTAAGGCTCACTCTACAAGGAAAGGAGAGCCTACGGGCGATTATAATTTATGTTTACTCTATTACTTCGCAAAATGCGAAACACAAAATGGATGGTTGCCTGCCTGCTCATCGGTTTCATAATGGCTTCGGCAATGCTTTCAACCATTCCGATTTATATGAACGCTTCACTACAGCGTATGCTCGTTAAGGACTTGGAAGAGTTCCAGAGGGAGAACAACGTCTACCCCGGTGTTTACGCCTTCCACAATGTTGTTCCGCTTAACGACGACAAGGACGGACAGCTTGAATTCATAAACGAGCGAATCGATTTTGCAAATGAGCAGTTTGACAGTCTTGGCTTCAAGGCTCAGAGCGATAAGATTTTTATCGTTGACGACTACGACAACATTACCTCACTCTCGACATCGGGCGGTTCAAGACCTGCTGTCAAGGTTGGTACTATGACAAACCTCTCGGAGCACATCACCTTCGTTGAAGGAAGAATGTTTGAGCCGGGACTTCGTGAAGACGGAGTTTACGAGGTTATCACAACACAGAACGCTCTGAAGATTTCGGGACTTACCGCAAACACTGTTTACGAGGTTGCAAACTCCTTTGACACCGCCGCACTCAGAACTATGAAGGTTGAGATTGTCGGTGTGTTCACAGCTTCTGATGCAAACGACCCTTACTGGGCAGAGGGACTTGACGCAACATACTTAAACACCCTCTTTATGGACTACGACACCTTCCTCGAAGGCCCTGTTGAGGACGAGGTTTGTATCCCGTCTTCTCTCGACAGAAGATTTGCTATCGACTATCCTTCAATGGATATGACAAAGCTTGCAAACATCAACGAAATTGTTACCCAGCAGAAAAAGGACGCAGCTTCGATGAGAATCAACTTCTCATTCCCTGCTCAGGAAATCCTCATTGAGTATGAATCAAGAGCTTCTCAGCTTAAGATGATTCTCTGGCTTATTCAGATTCCTGTAATGCTGATGATTGTGTTCTATCTGTTTATGGTATCTCAGCTCAATGTTGAGCAGGAAAAGAACGAGATTGCGGTATTCAAGAGCCGTGGTGCTTCGTCGGGACAGATATTCCTTATCTATGCCCTGGAATCGCTGCTTTTAGGACTCTTCACCGCTGTAATAGGCCCGTTTGTGGCACTGCTTCTTTGCAGAATGCTGGGTGCATCAAACGGCTTTATGGAATTTGTAAACAGAAAGGCTCTGCCTATCACACTTACCACCGACGCTTTCCTCTACTCGATTTTAGCGGTTGTTGTATTCTTTATCACAACAATGACTCCTATAATCCCTGCCGCAAAGATGTCTATCGTTGCCCACAAGCAGAGCAAGGCTAAAAAGAAGAAGCGTCCGCTCTGGGAAAAGCTTTTCCTCGACGTTATCCTTCTCGGCGGCTCCATAGGCTGGCTTTACTACTACCACTATCAGCAGGAAAATCTCCTCGATATGGGTGTCACAAATTCAAGCGGAACTATAAATCCTATGCTGTTTGTTGCATCAACTGCGTTTATCTTAGGTGCGGCACTCGTTGTAATCAGAATTTATCCGCTTATCATCAGACTCATATACAAAATCGGAAAACGTTTCTGGTCGCCTGCGGCTTACGTTTCCTTAAACAACATCGGTCGCTCCTCGACGGGCAGAGAACGCTTCCTTATGGTTTTCCTGGTGCTGACTGTTTCGCTGGGTATCTTCTTTGCAAATACCGCAAGAGCACTCAACCGCAATGCCGAAGAAAAGGTATACTACACTATCGGCTGCGATGCTATTATCACCGAAAACTGGAAGAGCGAGGTTCATTCCTACACTGACGAAAGCACCGGAGAAAATGCTTCCGTTACAAACTACATAGAACCGACCTTCGAAAGATTCGCAGGACTCCCTCAGGTTGAATCCTCGGCAAGAGTCCTCAAATCCTACCACACAGCTATCAGCGGCGAGGATATCCAGAAGCCGCTTTCAGGTGGCAGAGGCGGCAACAGAGTTACCGACACAGTTGGCAGCTGCACAGTTATGGCAATAAATCCGGCTGAATTCTCCTCAGTTGCTCACTCGATTGACAGGCTCCTGCCTTCACACATCAACGCTTACCTCAACGGTCTGAGCGATTCTCCTTCGGGAGTTATTCTCTCATCATCCTTCAAGGACAGCTACGGGGTAAAGCTCGGCGATGTCGTTACAATTAACAGCGACTGGGGCGACGCAACATTCGAAGCTACTGTAATCGCATTCGTTGAATACTGGCCTTCTATCAACCCTTACAAGCAGACGGATGACGGAGCATATGTTGACTTCGCTATTCTCAACTACGACTACGTTCAGATTCACACACCGTCCGTTCAGCCTTATGAGGTATGGCTCAACCTCAAGGAAGACACCGCAACCGCTGACCTCTTCGCTTCTATCGAAGAAAGCGATATCCAGGCTTCCTCAATTCAGGTTTCTGCTCAGAATATCATAAGCGAAAAGAACGACCCGATGCTTCAGGGCTTAAACGGTGCTCTCACTCTCGGATTTATCATCATTATGATAATGTGCCTCATAGGATTCCTTATCTACTGGATTCTTTCTATTAAGTCAAGAACTCTCCAGTTCGGTATCCTCAGAGCTATGGGTATGAGCTTCAGAGAAATTATCGCTCTTATCCTCTATGAACAGCTCCTCGTATCCGGTGTCGCTATCATCATCGCTTTCGTTATCGGCTACTTCGCAAGCGTGCTCTATATCCCGCTCTTCGAAAGCCTCTACGACGCTTCTCAGATGGTTCCGCCTCTCGCTGTTATCCCCGAAAGAGGCGACTACCTCAAGATTTATGTCGTTATCGGCGCTATGCTTCTCCTCGGCTTTGTAGTCCTCGCAAGACTTATCTCTAAGATAAATATCTCTAAGGCCCTCAAGCTCGGCGAAGAATAAACACACTATCATATAAACACTTTATATGCTCTTATTGAGGAAAACCCTTTTGAAAAAGGGCTTTTCCTCAAACTCCTTTCCTAAAACTTTTATAATTTAATTTCAGCCCCATCGGGTACCTATCGCATTACTGAAGACCGCAAGGTTTTCTCTCGGTGAGTACCCTATGGGGCTGAAATCATATCAAAAGTCTTTGTAAGGGGGCTCGGGGGATAACCTTTCTTCAGAAAGGTTTCCCCCGACAAGCACATACAAGGTGTTTATATGGGTTTATGTTTATTTTGCTCCTGCCATTCGGATTCGAGAATAGCGTTATGGCAGATATCGAACCATCTTCCGTCGAATGCGAGGAAGGCTTCCTTTCTTATACCCTCGAGTGTAAAACCACACTTTTTAGCGACAAAGCCGGAAACGGGGTTTTCGGTTGCATTTTCGACAACGATTCTGTGCATATGCACCTGCGAGAACAGAAGGTCGACAACCGCCTTGAGAGCTTCGCTTGTAATACCTTTCCCCCAATGCTTCCAGGCGATGCAGTAGCCGATTTCGCAAGACCTGTCACGTTCGCTTTGTCTTACAACGCTGATGTTGCCGATTGCCTGCCCCTCGAATTCGATGAGCCAGTTGTAGTAATTCTTTTCGTCGTAATGGGTGCACCAGTCATTGAGGAGAGCTTTTGTTACTTCGATAGACTCATGCGGGAGCCAGGTGAGGAATTTTGCAACACGGGTGTCACTTGCCCAGTTTGAGTACATTGCTTCAGCGTCCTGCGGTGTAAACCTGCGCAGGGTAAGGCGTTTTGTTTTTATAGTAGTTGTTCCTATGTGATTGAGCATACATATCATCTCCTTGACAATAAATAGATTAAATCGGGCAGGATTTCCTTTCTTGCCCTGTCGTAAATTGCCTCAATCTCCTCGCTTCTTCCAACAAGCGGAACACCCGTTGCGGAGTTGTCTGAAACAACGAGAAATGCAACGGCAGGTACTTCAAAGAGCTTTGCAACTGCATAAAATACCGAGGTTTCCATTTCGATAAGGTCTGTGTCGAATGAGCGGATTTCGTCGAGATGGGTGTACTCCATAACTATCGAATCGGTGCAGAAAACGCTTGCCTTTTTAACCGTGTAGCCGTTTTCCTTCGCAAGCTCTATGACGCTGTCTGTGTACTGCCCGTCGGGGTAGATTTTCTCAAACGGGATGTAGTCTGAGAGGCTGTCCTTGAGGTAGGCGTTTGCAAGAGTTCCCGAAACGCAGTAGCTTGGGATACATATATCGCCTATGTTAAACTCAGCCTTAAGTGCACCGACCGCACCGACAAAGATAAGCTTCTTGAATTTGAGAGTTGCGCATATAAGCATATAATCGAGCATATTTCCTCCGCCCGTTGTGGACTTCGCCCAGGCGATTTTCAAGCCGTCCTTTTCAACGAGAAAGCCCTCGCAGAAGCCAAGAGAGCCGAGCTTTGTGATTTTAAAGCTGCTGTCCCGTATGAGCTTTTCGGGTGTGTATGCAGGTGCAACAACGAGTGCGTCGTACTCTATGCTGTCATCAAAGCCGAAATGTATGTATGCAAGGTCAACCGAGCTGAAATTGTACTTGCTTCCTTTTTCAAAGATTTTCTTTAATTTGTCTGTCATGATTTTTAGTCCTTTCTGAATATGTCTAGTGCGGCGAGCCGCCGCCGGCAATGCCACCCCCACCGACGTTACCACAAGCCAAGCTTTCCATAAGCCCCCTCAAGGGGGCTTTATTATTCGTATGTGCCGAAGTATGAGTCTATGAAGTGTCCTTGTATCAGTTCTTTCTGAAGATGTCCAGTGTATGATTTGAATAACCCGTAAGCTCGATTCTTTCGCAGGTTGCGAGGTGGTAGTCAAGAAACAGGCGGTAGCTTTCTTCGTCCATCTGAGCGAGCGTTTCCCTCATATGATTTGCGTAGCCGTCGGCTGCGACATAGTGTAGCTGTGTGACATCGAAGCCTTCTCGCAGCTTGTCGATATTCTCCTTACGCATCAACATAAACAAATCCCATGGCTTTGAAAATGCCTCGAAGGTCTTTGTATCGACCATACACTTTGCCACAATCTCCTTGATGTTTCCTTTAACAAAGCCAAAGGACATTATCGCCGAGTCCGTCATACAGTAGGCACAGAATATAACTCCGCCCTTTTTTGTGACTCGCACCGCCTCAGACATTGCCTTTCTTCTTTCCTCGTCCTCAAAAAGGTGATACATAGGGCCAAGCACCAGCGTTATATCAAAGCTGTTGTCCTCAAGAAAGCTCAGGTCAGTAGCGTTGCCCTGCCTTACAGAAACACGCTCGCCATCCTGCGTGTACATTTTGAAAAGCTCGATGTTGTGCTCCACAAGCTCAACAGCTGTAACGTCGTAGCCCATTCTTGCGATTGCGTGGCTGTAGCGGCCTGTTGCGGCGCCGATTTCAAGCACTCGCATCCCCTTTCTGAGATAACGCTCTATGTATTTCATCGTGGTGACAAACTCGACGTTGCCGTGTCTTGTTTCAAGCCTTCCCTGCTCGTCGTAGTTTTCGTAGTATTCGGTTAAGTAGTCCTTGGTTTCCATGATACTTCTCCTTTATAGCTTCATAAGGGTTTTCGTTTCATAAAGTTGCTATCGCAATTCTTCAGATTTCCTTTGGAAATCCACGAAGATTGTATAGCTTTGTCCGACCGCAGCGACATACAAACTTGCCTTTATAACAAACTTATCGGAGGCACAATCGCCCTCGGTGGTCCTCCGATAAAAGCCTGCCGAGTTTTGTTTCTAGCGGAACATTCGCCGCCCCCTTGAGGGGGCTATGCAAACTGTTTGTTATCAGTAACGCTTGTGGGGGTGACATCCGCCCAGCGCATGGTAGCCAGCCTTATAGTTTGTCATAACTCAAAGCTTGTTTTGGCTGGCTTCGGATTTCCTTCGGAAATCCAAAACGGTCAAGCGTGTGGCTTGAAAAAAACAGTGCAGATGCCTTGTGGATAGGCGGTCTGCACTGTCTTTTACTCTTTAACAAACAAAGTATGATGCACCTGGCTTATACGGTGCACATAGAACTTTCTGAAAAAAGGGTATGACAAGCAGTACCTGTTCCACGCCAATACATAACGGGGACAAGCATCATTTCGTGCATATTCAATAGAGCATTGAGCTTTACAGAAGTTGCATTCATTATTGCCACACCTATCCTTTCAAGAAATTTTCCTCATTATACTTTCATTTTTCTCAGTTGTCAACACCTCGGAAAAATTATTGTAGGATAAAACAAACTTACCCGATTACCTCAGCTCCCCTTTTTCATCATTTGCACAAAACAAAACCGCACCCTCGCTATCTGAGAGTGCGGTTGATATTATATTGTTTAGTCCTCCTGTGTTGTATAGAGCTCTTCTATGTTGTACTCTGTATAGGTCTTGCCCTTGTAGGTGACGGAGATTGTATAGTTACCGAAGAATGCTCCTTGACCGATTTTTGTTACGCTGTCAGGGATTGTAACTGTTTCAAAACCACAATAAGCAAATGCTCGATTACCGATTTCTGTTACGCTGTCTGGGATTGTAATCTCCGAGAGAGAACCACAACCGTAAAACGCAGAACCTTCGATTTTTGTCACGCTGTCAGGAATTGCGACGCTTCTAAGATGATTACACGAAGAAAAGGTTCCCTTTTTTATGCTTGTCACGCCGTCAGGAATTATGACTGTTTCAAAATCACAATAAGCAAATGCATCCTCACCGATTTCTGTTACACTGTCAGGGATATCGATTGTCTTGATATTGCTATCACTAAATGCAAATTCTCCGATTGTTGTCACCCCATCAGGAATAATTACACTTTCAAGATTCTCACACGTATAAAAAGCTTTCTTATAGATAGTTGTTACGGTATCGGGAATTACATATTCCTTATCCTTCTTTGCTGCAGGATAACAGATAATAGTTTCCTTGCTCTTGTCAAAGATAACACTGTCAACAGAACAGTAGTATTCATTATCTTCGTCAATAGTTATGTCGTCAAGCTTGCCGCAGAACTGAAATGCGCCACCGCCAAGAGATGAAACATTTGCCGGAATCTCTATATCCTCAAGGTCTTTGCAGGACATAAACGCAATACTTCCGATAGTGGTAAGGCTGTCAGGAAGCTCTACGTCAACCAGCCACTCGCACGCACAAAATGCCGCATCACCGATAGTTGTAATGCCCTCAGGAATCTTAATCTCCTTAAGGCTCCTGCAAACAAAGAAGCACTCAAGCGGTATCTCTGTGATACTATTCGGCAAGGTTACATTTACAAGGTCGTCACAACCATAAAATGTATCTTCTCCGAGAGTTTCTACAGTATTAGGGAATTCGATTGTTTCGAGCGACCAGCAAAAGCTGAATGCAAATCCTCCAACGCTTGTAACGCCCTCAGGGATATTTATATCCTCTAGTCTAATGCACATGGTAAATGCATGTTCACCAATGTCTGTAACAGTGTCTGGAAGAGTAATACCTGTTATCTGTTCACAGTTCTCGAATGCGTTCGCACCAATAGCTGTAACTCCGTCGGGTACTACTATATTGCCCTCTGCGTTCTCGTCACAGTCCACAACAACATTGTTCTCTATCACGAGAACATCCTTAGCTGAGCTGTCAGAGCTATCACAGGCAGTTGTCATACCCATAACCATTGCAAGACAAAGAGCGGCTGAAATAATCCTTTTTGTGGTGTTCATATTTTCTCCTTCGATAATTTGTTTATATCTTTCCCTTGTGCTACATTATACATCATATAGTATTGTTTGTCAAGTATTATTTACATAATTCTGAAATTGTAACCGAAATGTAAATATCAATTACATAAATGTAGCAACCCCCTATCGGACTACCGTATAAATTACTGGTTTTCGGGTGTATAAATCTCCTCGATATTATCTTTTGTATAGGTCTTGCCCTTGTAGGTGACGGAGATTCTATAGTTACCGGAGAATGCTCCTGCACCGATTTTTGTTACGCTGTCGGGGATTGTAATCTCCAAGAGAGAACCACAACCGGAAAACGCAGAACCTTCGATTTTTGTCACGCTGTCGGGAATATAGATGTCCGTGAGTTGTCCACATGCTGAAAACGCATAATTGTCGATTTTAGTAACGCTTTCGGGAAGCTCAACATTTGTAATTCCCTGACACTTGCAGAATGCATTTACACCTATTTCGGTTACTCCCTCAGGGATTACTACCTTGCCCGTAGCGTTCTTGTCGCATGCTACCACTATGCCGTTCTCAATGGTAAGAGGGCCCTCTTGTTTGTCGCCCTCAGACGATTCACTATTATCACTTACTGAACTGTCTGTTACAATACTGTCTATTGCTGAGCTGTCCTTTGCGGAACTGTCTGAGCTGTCCTTACCTTCGCACGCAGTCATACTAAGTGCCATGGTAAGTGCTATGATAGTTGCTAAAAGTCTTTTCATTATTTAGTCCTCCGATTAAATTATACTGGATATCCGTTAAGATTCAGCTTCTGACAAGGCTTTCGCACTCCTCAAATATATATATTCCCAAATCTGTTGCACTGTCTGGAATTATGCAAGTTTCGAGATTACGACAATAACAGAATGCAAAATCCTCAATTCTTACGACGCTGTCCGGAATGACAACTGTTTTAAGGCATACAGCACATTCAAACGCTGTTGCACCGATGGTCGTTACTGTATCCGGAATAACATATTCCGTATTCAACTTACAGCGAGGATACTTAATCAGCCAACTCTTATCCTTGTTGAACAGGACTCCTTCTTCTGATGAATAATTCTTATTATTCTCATCGACATTTATCTGAGAAATTCCTGCACAACCAAGGAATGCATTTCCCATGATTGTTCTGACGCTTGCAGAAACATTTACCTTCTCAAGGTTTTCACATGCATGAAACGCATATTCAGCTATTGTCAGGCAGTTCTCGTTCAAAACTACTTCTCTAAGCATTGTAGCACCGCTGAATGCATATTGTCCGATAACTGTTACACCGTCAGGAACAACGTATGTTGCACCCATCTTATTTGCAGGATAGCAAAGCACATACGTTTTGTCCTTTGACAGAAGAACGCCGTCAACAGATATATAGTTCTTATTGTTTTCGTCAACGTTGATACTTGCAAGTACAGGGCAATCGCCAAATGCACATGTTCCTATAGACTCAACACTTGCAGGAATATTTATCTGCTTAAGACCTATACAGAATCTGAAAGCATCCTTACCGATTTTAATCAGGTTCTCTGACATCGTTACTTTAGCAAGTGCGCCGCAGTTTGAAAATGCAGCTTCACCGATGTAGGTTACGCTGTCAGGAATATCTATACTGAAAAACTGGCAACCATAGAATGCATTCTTTTCAATACGGGTAACAGTATCAGGAATTATTACCTCAGAAAAAAAGTAGCAGTTCATAAAAGCACCTTCTCCTATTTCGGTTACTCCCTCAGGGATTACTACCTTGCCCGTAGCGTTCTCGTCACACTTCACTAAAACGTTGTTTTCAATTGTAAGAAAACTTTTCTCCTGCGGTATCCCAGGGTCTTTAACAGGTGTTGTTCCGCCTGCACCTTTATCATCACATGACTTACAGATGTAAAGTCCGAGCGGAGTTGTTACACCCTCTCCCTGCGCAACCTTCGCACCGCAGACCTCGCAGATTTCCCGAGAAGTAAGTGTGGTGGTTTCTGTAGTAGCGGACGTTGTGGTAGTAGTTGTTGTGGTAGTAGTTGTTGTGGTTGCTTCTGAAGAATCAGCCGCACCGTTAGCGGTGTTATCTTCTTCAAAATCACCGCATGCTGCAAGTGACATCACCATTGTAATCGATAAAAGTGACGCTAAAAATCTTTTCATTAGTATTTCCTCCATATTGTCAAAACAGTATTATTTGTATGTACGTAAATAGCATTTACATTATAGCACTAGCTCAGCAGAAAACCATAATTTTCTTGTAAAAAATGTTGATATTTTGCACATACTTTAGCACTATTTTAACTTAAACGTTTGCAAAATGAAACTACCGCATAAAAGCTATTGCATATTTATCTGAGGAACCTTTCTGAAGAAAGCTTCTCCCCCGAGCCCCTTACAAAGACTTTTAATACGATTTCAACCCCATAGGGTAGATATCACCTGACTGAGAATCTGAAACAGTTCTCGTGGTACATACCCTATGGGGCTGAAATTTTGTTATATAAGTTTTAGGAAATGAGTTTGAGGAAAACCGACTTTTCAAAAGGATTTTCCTCAATAGAAACTCAGCAGCTTCTTTACGGGAACTTCCTTAATTTGTGAGCCAAGCGTAAGCTATATCAAGAGCCGAATAGAGGCTTGATTTCTCTGCATTCTTCACCGGCACATTCTGCTCGGTAGAGATTTTATAGAGTCTTACTCTGGTAGCTGTCTTGATGTCGTTTACGTCCTCCTGGGCTAAAATCTGAATCCAGATTACGAACTCATCGCCCATATTTCCGTAATAGAGCTCTTTCCCCTTTCTTACGAGCGGGTAGCCCTTATATGTGAAAAACTTATTATCTGCCATTGATTCGTCCTCCTTGCAATTAGTAAGTAGTTATCATGCTCTCGCCGTCAACTACTCTCTGGATATTCTCCATAAGAGTATCGGCGTAGCTTGTAGGAATGATGTATCCGACGCTGCCGTCAAGCTCTGCGATAAGTCGGCGGTTGGTTGAGGTATAGAACTTGACTATCTGCTCCTTGCCGTTTTCGAGCTTTATGGTAACTGTGAGGTAAAGCTCCTCCTCGCCTGTCAGCGGAGTAAAGTAGGTTTCGTCGGTCGGGCACTCAAGCCAGTAAACGTACCAATCCTGGAAAAGCTCGGTTTCCACAGTCTTGCCGTCAATCTTTACCTCGAACACTTCATCATCAATACTGTCGTCCGGATTTTCGTCCTCGTGTGCGTAGACATCAACAGAAACAGTCTTGTCAGTTGTCTGGAGAGTGATTGTATCAAGGTCAACGAAGAGGTTGTTTGTCATCATGCCGAGAATGATATCTCCCGGAACAACGGTTGCCCAGACGCATTCTGTTGCAGGAATGATATAGATACAATCGGTGTCCTTTGCATTGAGGAAGCAGTAGTAGCCGGAAACTGTGGTTGTTTCCTCGCCGTTGTCATCGAGTGCATAGACAGGGTTGCCGATGCTTAAGGTATAGTCGTCGGAATCTGTATCGAGGATTACCTTAGCAAAAGGCTCCTTGAGGCCGTACTTTTCCTTGTCCTCATCTGTCGGATGAAGCAGAACAGCTTCGGATGCGGTAAGTCCCCAGATTCCGTGGGTAACATCAGCCGAGGCTGTTATGTTAAGGAACTGGTAAACAGGCTTAATCATTGCCTGATTAGATGACATACCAATCGGGATTTCGTCCTCGGGAACGGTAACGAACACCATATCATAGTCGATATCCTCACGCTTTATTGTGAGTCTGTCGATAGTAGGCCAGGCTGAATCTGACGGAGTGTCCACGAGAACCGAGTTTGTAAAGTAAAGCTCGGACTGCATAAAATAGTTCACATTCTGCTGGAGAACTGTGTATACAGTGTTGCTTCCCTCTTCGCAGAGGTAGTAGTATCCGCCCTGCGCAATTTCAATTCCAATGTTGAAAATTCTGTCGGGGCCGTTATCAGAAGAAATTGTAATCCTTGCCTTCGGTTCGCTCAGCCCGTACTTGGAAAGGTCAGAGGCATTTTCCTCAACGATTTCCCTGCCCTTCAAGCCTGAGCAGATATTAACGCAGGCATTGACAAAAGTCTTGTTCTGTCTTACACCGTCCAGGTTTGTAAGCTGCCATACGGCTGTGCCGTCAGCGGAAGGTGCCTTTTCGGTTCTTTCGATGACAAGCTCGCCATGCTCGTTCACGAAGGTGATTTTGGAAACTGAGTTCTTATCAATTTCGGTAAGAGGATATACGTTTTCATCCTCTAAAAGCTCGTCTGCAATTGATGAGGTGTTATCCTTCTGCGATGAGCTGTCGGTGTTTTTTGCGGGGTCTGTGAGCTTAAGCAGGAGAAGGGTTGCGCCGAGGCAGACCATTACTACCACCCCGACGATTATTCCCTTGATTTTTGAATTCATAGTGCCGTTTCCTCCTTACTTGTTCTTTCTTCTCTTGTGGACGATGAGTCCGACAACGAGAACAGCAAGAGGAATGATTGCCTGGAATGTCCACTTGAGCACGCTTGCCTGCTTTTCGGTAAGGTCAAAGCTGTTGCCGAGGACTGTTTTTGTTTCTACTACAAAGCCTGTTGATGCTTTCTTGGTCATACCGTTGAGAAGGCTTATGATGTACTCTGAATTCTGGAACTGCACACCTGAGAGGAATGCGTCGTTGAAGAATTCCTCAGTAGAGATTACCATAAGGTTTGAGTAGTTTGTTTCCTCGCCGATAAATACTGCCTTTGAGGAAATTGCGAGATAGTTCTGAACACCCTTTGAAAGTGGCTCGTCGAAATTATCGTATGCAAATGTGTAGCCACGGTTTGTCGATACGAGGAACTTCTCGGTTACCATCATATTTTCCTCTTCGAACATAAGCTCGATAGGTCTTGGGTTCATAAAAGCAAGCAGGAGAGAATTTGTGTTGATATCCTGCAGGTAGTTGTCGGAAACAACGTCAGCGATGTTTATAAAGGTCTGTGTCTGCATATCTGCATAAACATGGCTTGAGTCATTTTCAAAGACGATAGCCTGCGGAATCTTGATTCCGTACTCGGATAAGAATTCATCGAGGTTCGGAGTTTCAGCCTGCTGAACGGATGCGATATAGATAACATCCTTGTCGAGGTTACCGCCGTTGATGAGGAAGTCAGAAAGCTTCTTTATCTCGGAATCGAGGTAGTCCTTCTTAGGAGCAGGAACGATAACGAGGTCGATGTTTTCCGGAATTTCCTCGGTTGTGATGTTTATTGTTGTAAGGTTATAGCCGTTAGCGGCAAGGAGCCTTTTGAAGGAAGAGAGGTCTGTTGCCTCGTCACGTCCTGTTAAGATTGCAACATCAACGGGATTCGGGTCTGTGATGCTCACAAGAGCCGAGGTAAATGCCTGCTCGGCGTTGGAACCCACGATTGCGGCACCGTACATTGAGATAACATTTACAGCTCCGTAGGTTTCGCAGAATGCTGACATATCGCCGTAGTAGCTTTCAAACTGAGAAACGAACTCTGCGTTCCAGGAAACCATATCGTTGAGGGTTACTACCTTTACTCTCTGGTACTCCTTGCCTGTTTCCTCATCCTTTACGTATGTTTCAAAGAGAATATCGTAATCTCTGAGGGTAACGTCAGGGTAATCGGATTTCAGCTCCGGATTCTTGAGCAGGTCTACATACTTGACCTTGATATTAGCGTTGTACTCACGGTATCTTCTTAAAAGCTCCTGAGCCTGTACTGTATACTCATTTACAGCGGCGAAAGCCTGCTCCTCTGCGAGGACAGTAATTGTAATCTCAGAATCAATTGCCTTTACATAGTCAACTGATTTTTCGGAGATTGAGTACTTGTTGTTTTCGGTAAGGTCGATTGTGAGAGGGTATCTGTCGAAAATGACTGACGCTACGACGTTAATCATTACAACGATAGCGATAAAGAACACCGTAAGAACGGTTGCCATGGTGGTGTGCTTTAACACCTTGCGGTTTGGCTTTTTCTTTTCGGTCTTTGTGTCCTTTGCCCTTGAAATTTTCTTGTCTGCCATCTGAAAACGCCCCCTTCCTTAGCTCCAACGGCGCTTTTCCAGCACTCTCACGGTGAGGTACAGGAACACTGCCGTTGCACTTATGAAGAACAGAACGTTTGAAAGGTCAAACAGTCCGTAGGTAAAGCCTGTATATCTGTCCACGAAGGAAAGATTCGAGATAATCTCTGAGAGCCACTGCACCGGAACAAGCTGTGCGATTGCGCTCAGAAGGTAGCAAAGCAGCATTGCCGCAAAGCTGATGATTGCAGAAACAATCTGGTTTTCTGTCAGCGAGGATACGAAAATTCCTATCGAGATGAACGCCGAGCCTAAAAGCAGGAAACCAACGATGTTGCCGATTACTACTGTCCAGTCGGGCTGTGCGAATGCTGAAACCACGACTGCGTACACAACAGTAATTGAAACTGCGAGTGTAAAAATCAGAAATGCCGCTAAAAACTTGCCCATTACGAGGCCGCCGAGGCTTACAGGGGCTGTAAGAAGGCACTGGTCGGTTTTCTGGTTTTTCTCCTCAGAGAGGGTTCTCATTGTAAGTATCGGAATTACGACTAAAAGCACGTAAATCAGAAGTGTGAAGATGTACGCCAAATCTGCAGAGCCTGAGCTTAACGCTGTCATATTGAAAAACAGACCTGCACCTGCATAGAAAAGAGCCAGGAAAATATAGCCGATTGGCGTTGTGAAGTAAGCTAAAAGCTCACGGCGGAAAATTGCGCCCATTACTTATCTGACTCCCCTTTCTTTTTTGTAAACTTTACGTTCTCGCCCATAGTGAGCTTTAAGAAGATATCCTCGAGTGAAAGCTCGCTGGACTTGAGTCCGAGCAGATACCAGTTTCTTGCGGCTATTCTGTTGAACAGCTCACGGCGGATATCAAGCTTTTCGTCTGTTTCGATAAGGTACTCGCTGACCGATTCGCCGAGGCTCTTTCCCTTTTCGATTGTCTTTACGCCTCTTATGGTGCTTACTGTCTTTATGATTTCGTCCGAAGGGCCGTCAATCTGCGCAATAAGCTTATGCTCCTGAGAAAGCGAGCGTGAGAGGTTTTCCTCTGTATCGTTTGCAACGATGTTGCCCTGGTTTATAACAACAATTCTGTCGCAAACTGCCTGCACCTCAGAAAGGATATGCGAGGAGAGGATAACGGTATGGCTCTTTCCGAGCTTTTTGATAAGCGAACGGATTTCGATTATCTGGTTAGGGTCAAGACCTACTGTCGGCTCGTCAAGGATAAGCACCTTAGGGTTTCCGACAAGTGCCTGGGCAAGTCCTACTCTCTGGCGGTAACCCTTCGAGAGGTTCTTTATAATTCTGTTGTACACGTTCTCGATTTTCACAAGCTTGCAGATATCTGCAAGGTGGGTGTTTCTCGGGAGCTTGCACTTCTTGAGGTCGTAGATAAAGCAAAGGTATTCCTTTACTGTCATATCTAAATACAGCGGTGGGAGCTCAGGCAGATAGCCTATCTCCTTTTTCGCCTTCATAGGATTTTCAAGAATGTCGATTCCGTTGATAAGTGCCACGCCGTCGGTTGACGAGATATAGCCTGTGAGCATATTCATCGTTGTACTTTTTCCTGCTCCATTAGGGCCTAAGAATCCGAGAATTTCTCCGTCATTGGCGGTGAATGAGATATTGTTTACGGCAATCTTATCTCCGTAATGCTTACTGAGATTTTTAACCTCAATCATCTTTTTTCCTCCTTTATCTTAATTTGCTTTTTCCGCATTACACAGTCACAGAAATTCTAGCACACCAATGTGTGGCATTTGTGACAATACGGGTAAAATTTACAGTTCATTTGATTTTACGGCTTCAATATCCTTAGCAATCTGACTACTAAGCTCCTTTACCGAGGAAAACTTCTTTTCCTCACGAAGAAAGCTTTTCAGATACAGCCTTGCGGTTTTTCCGTACAAATCGCCCTTGAAGCCTAAAATGTGTGTTTCGCAGACAGGTCTGTCACTGCCGACAGTCGGTTTTACACCGACGTTTGTAATACCGTCATACAGCCTGCCGTCAATTTCAATCTGTGAGATATACACTCCGAATTTCGGAAGAACAACGCCCTCGTTGAGTGCCTGGTTTGCGGTAGGGAAGCTCATTTCTCTGCCGAGCTTTCTTCCGTGCGAAATCTCGCTCTCGATACAAAGTCTGTACCCTAAAAGCTTATTCGCCTTTTCGATTTCGCCCTGCGATATGAAATCTCTGATTGCAGATGTCGAAACTGTCATACCGTCCGCTGTTACCTTGTCAACGACGCAAAGTCCCACGCCGTTTTTTTCACAGAGTTCATAAAGAAGCGACGTGTCGCCCGATGCATTTTTTCCAAATCTGAAGTCATAGCCACAGACGATATATCCGCATCTGAGCTCACGCAGGAGCTTGTTTTCGAAAAACTCCTTCGGTGAAAGCTCTCTTACACTTTCAAAGTCCTCAGCGATTACCTTTTCTATTCCGAGCGACAAAAGCATCTTTTCCTTCTGCTCGTCGGAAATCACCGGCTTTACGCCCTTTACGGTGAAAGCTCCGTTTGTAAATGTAAAGGCAGTTGCGGTAAATCCCTTTTCTTGCGAGAGCTCTTTTGCCCTTAGGATTACGGCTCTGTGTCCTAAATGCACCGAGTCAAAAAGTCCGAGAGCGACGCAGGCTTTCCTGCAATTTTTACTATCCAAGCAAGTCAAGCAAATCGCTCCCTTTCCTTTGTTTATCAGTAGAAATTCTTGACGCTTACAAACTCGTCGTTTTCGCCGTCAGCTTTTGCAACCGAGATAAACTCGCCGTCGCAGGAATACACTCTGTACTCATTTTCATGTGCAGACTGTCTGTCGTTTAAACCGACCTGCGAAAGCCTGAGCTTTACGCCGTTTTTGTAAAGAGGGGTGTTTCTCTCGCTGAGCTTTATTTTCTCAAGCGACATAAACTCCTTGTCAAGCGGCTTTACAGCCTCCTCGATTCTTCCCTCATTCGCCATAATCTGAAGCTCCTTCATCGTATAGCACTGCCCGATGACAAAGCCTCCTGCCTTTACTCGCTCGAGAGCTGTCATAGTACCGAATGCACCCAGCCTTACGCCGATATCGTGAATGAGAGTGCGTATGTATGTGCCGCTGCTTACCGACACATACATTTTTCCCTCACGGGTATTTTCGTCATATTCTGTGATATTTATAAAGTCGATATGTCTTTTTCTTGCGGCACGCTCTATAGTCTTTCCCTCACGGGCAAGCTCATAGAGTCTTTTTCCGCCGACCTTTACAGCCGAGAACATCGGCGGTATCTGCATGATATCGCCCTGGAACTCCATTGCCGCCTCTTCAAGCTCTTGTCTTGTAACAGCCTTGTCGCTTCTTTCGAGCACCTCGCCCGTAATATCCTGCGTGTCGGTAGAAAGCCCGAGCCTGAAGGACGCAACATAGCATTTTCCGTCGCCGTTTACCATATCGCACGCCTTTGTTGCCTTGCCGACAAACACCGCCAGCACGCCGGTTGCCATAGGGTCAAGCGTTCCGCTGTGGCCGAGTCTTTTGACTCCGACGATGCCTCTGAGCTTTGCAACTACGTCAAACGAGGTCCAGTCCTTCGGCTTATTTACGGGGATAACTCCGCAAAGCTCCTTACAGCTTTCCATTGCTTACACCCCGAAATACTTTCCGGCAAGCTCTAAAATCTTACCTCTTACTTCGTCCAGGTCGCCGCTTATTTCGCAGCCTGCGGCACGGATATGTCCGCCGCCGCCGAAGTTCTTGCAAAACTGCGATGCGTCAATTTCATCGGTTGTTCTTACCGACAGCTTGTAGGTATGAGAGCCTCTCTGCTTAACGGTAATTCCCATCTTGACACCCTCGACGGATATCGGAATTGAAGCAATGCCGTCGAACTCGCTGTCCTCGGCGCCGCTGTTTTGCATAAGCTCCTTTGTGATTACAATCATCGAGAGCTTTCCGCCGAAATAATACTCGATATTCGAGGTTGCAATCTGCTCGACCATAATTCTGCTCTGGCTCTTCAAATCAAACATACGTCTGTTGATTGAAGCAAACGGCACGCCCATTGAGATAAGCTCAGCCGCCGCAATATGCGCCTTGACGGTTGTGTTTTCGTACTTGAAGCAACCCGTATCGGTAGCGATTCCCGTATAGAGGCAAGAAGCAGTCTGTGTATCAATTTCAACTTCCATATACTTAAAAAGCTCATACAACACGAGTGCTGTTGCCGAGGCCTGCGCATCGACGTAGGTCTTTTTTGCGTAGTGCTTGTTTGAGATATGGTGGTCGATACAAAGGTCAACTGCACCCTCCTGCTGGTAGCAGGCGAGATTTTTGCCCATAAGCGTAACGTCAGCGATATCGACTGCTATAACGCACTTTGGCTCTATAAGGGTATTGTCCCCTTCACAGCCCTCGTAGAGAAAGCTGTATCTTTCGGGGAAGCCGTCGGAGCAGAGTACATTCACTCTCTTGCCCATATTTCTCAGCACCCTGCAGAGTGCAAACGCACTGCCGAAGGTGTCGCCGTCCGGGCTTTTATGAGTGAGAATTACTGCGTCCTCGCAATTCAAAAGAAACTCTTTTATCTCTTTGAAATCCATTTATTCCTCTCCGTTCTCCTCGTCGTCAGCCGGTTCCTCGGTCTGGGGAAGTGCCTGCTTGAGGAGCTTGTTTATCTGTGCCGAATGCTCGATGGAGTCGTCTGCTACAAATGAAAGCTCGGGGCATTTTCTCAGTCCTAAGACATTTGAAATCTCACGCTTTAAAAAGCCCTTTGCACTCGTGAAGCCCTTGACGGCCTCCTTTGCCCTTTCGTAGCCCTCGAAGGAGGAAATATACACTCTGCAGAACGAGCCGTCTCTTGCGACATCGCATCTTACGACAGTGAGCATATCTCCGCCGTTTATTCTCGGGTCCTTAAGGTCACGCATCTTTCCGGAAATTATTCTGCGTATGTCCTCGGACATACGTCCCGATTTTATTCCTGCCATAGATACTCCTTTTATATATTAGTCTCTGTATTCTTCCATAACGTATGCCTCGAAGATGTCGCCTTCCTTGATGTCGGTGAACTTCTCGAGGGTGATACCGCACTCGAAGCCTGCGGAAACGTCCTTTGCGTCGTCCTTGAAGCGCTTGAGTGAACTCATCTTGTCGTCGGCGATGATGATACCGTCACGAACAACTCTGATGAGGTCGTTTCTGCCAATCTTACCGCTGAGTACGTAAGAACCTGCAACATTTCCGACGTTGGAAATCTTATAAACCTGTCTTACCTCGACTCTTGCGGTATCTACTTCCTTATACTTAGGAGCGAGCATACCCTTCATTGCGCTTTCAATTTCCTCGATTGCGTCGTAGATGATTCTGTAGAGTCTGATATCAACGCCGTCATGCTCTGCGTTTGCCTTAGCAACAGGGTCAGGACGAACATTGAAGCCTACGATGATAGCATTCGAAGCGGCTGCGAGCATAACGTCGCTTTCGGAGATTGCACCTACTGCGCCGTGGATAACTCTTACTCTTACCTCTTCGTTTGTGAGCTTTTCGAGTGACTGCTTTACAGCCTCAACAGAACCCTGAACGTCGGCCTTAACGATGATAGGAAGCTCCTTCATCTCACCTTCGGAAATCTGAGCGAACAGGTTATCAAGTGTAACCTTCTGGTACTGTGAGAACAGCTCCTCCTTAGCCTGGTGCTTTCTCTGCTCAACAAGCTCTCTTGCGAGTCTTTCGTCTGCAACTGCGTTGAAGATATCGCCTGCTGACGGTGTTTCTGCAAGACCTGTAATCTCAACAGGGCAGGATGGGCCTGCAACAGAAACCTGCTGTCCCTTGTCGTTTGTCATAGTTCTTACTCTTCCGACAGCTGTACCTGCGATGATAACGTCGCCCATCTTGAGAGTACCGTTCTGAACGAGAACTGTAGCAACAGGGCCCTTACCCTTGTCAAGTCTTGCCTCGACAACAGTACCCTTTGCGAGTCTGTTAGGGTTAGCCTTAAGCTCCTTGACCTCGGCAACGAGAAGAACGTTCTCGAGAAGGTCATCGATACCCATACCTGTCTTTGCGGAAACAGGAACTGCGATAACGTCGCCGCCCCAGTCCTCAACAACGAGGTCGTACTTTGTAAGCTCCTGCTTAATCTTGTCAGGGTCAGCGCCTATCTTATCCATCTTGTTGATAGCAACGATAAGTGAAACACCTGCTGCCTTTGCGTGGTTGATTGATTCAACTGTCTGCGGCATGATACCGTCGTCAGCGGCAACTACGAGAATAGCGATATCGGTGATGTTGGCACCTCTTGCTCTCATAGATGTGAACGCCTCGTGTCCCGGTGTATCGAGGAAGGTAAGAACCTTTCCGCCGTACTTAACCTGGTAAGCACCGATATGCTGAGTGATACCGCCAGCTTCGCCGTCTGCAACGTTAGCGTTTCTGATTCTGTCGAGGATTGAGGTCTTACCGTGGTCAACGTGTCCCATTACAACGATAACAGGGCTTCTTTCCTCTAAGTCCTCAGCCTTATCCTCTTCGTCAACAATAAGTCTTTCCTCGATTGTAACGATAACTTCCTTCTCAACCTTTGCACCGAGCTCATCTGCTACGAGTGAAGCTGTATCAAAGTCAATTACCTCGTTGATAGAAGCCATAACTCCGAGTCCCATAAGCTTCTTGATAACCTCGGTTACAGTAACCTTAAGTCTTGTTGCAAGCTCTGAAACTACGATCTCATCAGGAATCATAACCTTGAGCTGCTGCTTTCTTGCTCTTTCAAGCTCAAGTCTGCGAAGCTTTTCTGCTTCAGTTTCCTTCTTTGAGTGCTGCTGCTTTTTATACTGCTGTGACTTCTGAGTAATCTTCTGCTTCTTGCCGAAGCTGTCCTTGTTGTTCTTTGTGTTTCTGTTGTCAGCGAGGTTGTCGTATCTCTCGTTGTACTTATCAAGCTCGATGTATGAGCCTCTTGTATCAACAGTCTTTCTCTTTGCAACAGACTGTGTGCCCTCAGAAACAGTATAGCCCTTTACATTATCCTCGACCTTTCCGCCGAAAATAATCTTCTGACCCTGCTCCTTCTTCTTTGCAGGTTCCTTTTTCTTCTGCTGAGGTCTTGCCTCAACCTTAGGCTGTTCCTTTGGCTCTGCCTTCTTAGGCTCTTCCTTCTTCACCTCAGCCTTTGGCTGTGGCTTTGGTTCTGCCTTAGGAGCCGGCTTTACTTCAGCCTTTGGCTGTTCCTTTGGCTCTGCCTTCTTAGGTTCTTCCTTCTTAGCGGCAGGCTTCTTTTCTTCCTTCTTAGGCTCTTCCTTGACGGTCTTTGTCTTTGCGGCAAAATACTCATCAAAGCTCTTTACCTCATTTTTCTGTGTGTAAACCTCTAAAACGTAGTTTACCTCCTCATCGAGAAGAGAGGAGCTGTTTTTCTTGGTTCCCTCGAATGCCTTTGCAAGACACTCGATGATATCGTTGCTTGTGGTACCTAAGTCCTTTGCAAGCTCGCTTACCTTATATTTCTTTGTTGCCATAGGCTTATTATCCTCCTTGTAAAATCAAATCAGTCGATATAAAAGAGTGATGTATCAATCTCTATTTCTTCTGTGACCGACCTTGCCTTCTTGTTAAAGCCGGCATCACAGATTGCAAGTATTCCTGTTTTCTTGCCGATGCTGTCTGCGATTTCCTGCATATTCATACCTGCGCTATACAGCTTTACCGAGTCACGGTAGCAGACATACATCATTTCCTTAAGGCTCTTCTTGGAGAGGTCTGTTGCGACATACACGCCCTTTGCCTCACCGCTGTGGCAGGCACTTTTGACCATATCCATACCCATACAGAGCTTTCCTGCCCTGCGGCAGATTGAGAGAAGTCCCGAAATGCCCTTACTGCTCATTTGCAAGCTCCTCCTCCATCTTATCGTAAACCGCCTCTTCTATCTTGCACGAGAAGCTCTTCTCGAGTTTTCTCGCTTTTCTTGCAAGCTTTAAGCACTCTGCGTTTCTGCATATATACGCACCTCTGCCGGATTTCTTTCCCGTAAGGTCGATTGAAATCTCACCCTCAGGCGACTTCACCACTCTGACAAGCTCCTTCTTCGGCTTCATTTCAGAGCAGCCAAGGCATATCCGCATCGGTATCTTTTTAGTTTTCATAGGTTTAGTCCTTTCGGCTTAGTTATCTGTCGGATTCTCAGGGAGAATGTCAATCTTATAGCCTGTAAGTCTGTGTGCAAGCTTTGCATTCTGTCCCTTGTTGCCGATTGCGAGAGAGAGCTGGTTGTTAGGAACGATTACCTTACAGCTCTTAACCTCGTCCTCCAAGATATCAACTCTAAGAACCTCTGCAGGAGAAAGTGCCTTTGCGATAAACTCAGCATCGTCCTCAGAGTAAGGAATGATATCAATCTTCTCGCCCTTGAGTTCCTCAACGATAGAGGAAATTCTCGAATGCTTAGGGCCGATGCAAGCGCCTACTGCGTCAACGTTCTTGTCACGGCTGTAAACAGCAATCTTTGTTCTTGCACCTGCTTCTCTGGAGATTGACTTGATTTCAACTGTTCCGTCGTAGATTTCAGGAACCTCAAGCTCGAAGAGCTTTGCAACAAGCTCGTTTCTTGTTCTTGTAATCTTGAGTGCAGGCTTCTTTGTGAGGTTTACAACGTCCTGAACGTAAACCTTGATGATGTCGCCTGCCTTGAGGACTTCGCCCGGAATCTGCTCGCTTCTTACGAGGTATGCCTCGTTCTTATCGATAGTTACGATAGCGTTGAGTGTTGAAGGCTCAACCTTAGTTACGACTGCGGAAACACACTCCTGCTTCTTTGAGTCAAACTGTGCAGCAAGTCTTGCACTCTCGTGGGACTTGATATCCTGCTTGATAGACTGCTTTGCACTCTGTGCGGCAACTCTTCCGAACTTCTTTGTATCAATCTTGATTTCAACTGTTCCGCCGACTCTTGCTCTCTTGGAGATAGTCTTTGCCTCGTCGATATGGATTTCGTTGCCCGGATTTTCAGGGATTGTGTCAACTACTGTCTTTATGATTCTTACGTCAAACTTACCTTTTTCGGGATTGATTTCAATTCCGATATTCTCGCTGTCAGGGTAATCTCTCTTGGCAGCCTTTAAAATACCCTGCTTGATGTTCTCGATGAGCTGTTCTGTTTCGATGTTATTTTCCTTTGCCAGAAGCTCCAGTGCTGCAAAAAACTCGTTGTTCATTTTTTCTTTTTCCTCCTAAATTTTATTCGTCAAACAAATTCTCATCGTCGCAAAGCTTTACAAAGGCACACTCTGAAAGCACAACCTCTGTCGGGGTTTCTTCCCCACGTTTTACAACTGTTATTTTACCCTTTTCGTATCCTGTAAGAGTGCCGATGAATTCCTTTTCGCCGTTAACCTCACGGATAAATCTTATTCTCAGCTCGTCACCTATACAGCATTCAAAATGCTCCGGTCGTCTGAGTTCTCTTGCAAGTCCCGGACTTCCAACCTCGAACACATACGCCTGTGAAATCGGGTCAACCTCGTCGAGTATCGTGTTGAACGGTCTTGAAAAAGCCTCGCAGTCGTCGATATCAACTCCGCCGTCCTTGTCGATAAGCACCCTTAAGTACCAGGTTGTGCCTTCTTTTTCAAATCGCACGTCCCACAAAAACAGTCCCAGCTCGTCGCAGAGCGGCTGCGCTAAGTCTCTTATTCTGTCGGTGGTGCTTACGCCCTTCTTCTGTGATTTTGCGTCCATTGGCTATCCTCCCATACAAAAGTAAAAGACCGGAAGTCAATTTCCAGCCTTTCATTAAAGATATTACAAGTATTATACCACACTATTTTATAAAATGCAAGCGTTTTGAGAAAAATTTTTGCAAGCTTCACCTTTGCGAGAACGCCAAAAACAGTATACGGCTTCAAGGCGGCTATACACCTTTCACTCTTTCCGATAGGTGTTCAATTCTTCTCAAGCGAAAACTATCCTCCGAGGGCGTTAGATTTTACTTCACGCTTTCTTCTTGAAAGAAGAAAGACTTTGCAAAGAAGAACTTGTTTCGGATTTAACACCTTCGGTGTTCTTAAAATCCGAAACGAAATTATCCTACCAAGAAACTCGCTCCACGTTTTTGTTGGCGTGCCTTTTTAAGCCTCACACCCCTCGTCCTCGGCACAGCCTCCGTCTAACTTTATCAACGTCGGCACACAAAAACTGTTGTCGCCTTCAAGGGTACAAAAAGTGTCGATGCACCTTTCGCCCCTTCCGACAGGTGTTCAATTCTGCTTAAGTGAAAACTTTCCTACGAGGGCGTTAGTTGGTTAAAAAATGATATATTACAACGCTGTGATTTCAACGCCGTCCTTTATAATAACTCTCGGCACTCTCTTCGAAATTCCGCAGACAACCTCATAACCGATTGTTCCGTAGATTGCCGCAAGCTCGTCAGCTGTAATGCAGTCATCGCCGTCCTTGCCGATAAGGGTAGCAATATCATTAGCCTTAACGTCAATGCCCGTAACGTCGCACATAAGCTGGTCCATACAAACCCTGCCTGCAATTTTCGCACGTTTGCCGTTTATGAGAATCTCGCCCTTGCCGGAAAGAAGTCTTGAATATCCGTCGGCATAACCTATCGCAATAGTCGCAAGCTTCATATCTCTCGGTGCCACAAACGTCCTGCCGTAGCTGACACACTCGCCCGCCTTAATCTCCTTGACCTGCGCCACTCTTGCCTTGAGCGAAAGCGCACTCTCAAGCTTTATCGGAACAGGGAGCGATGCATTCGGCATAAGTCCGTAGAGGATAATTCCGAGTCTTGCAAGGTCTGACCTTGTTCTGTCGTGGTAAACGCCTGCGGCAGAGTTCAGATAATGCACGCAAGGGATTGTCTGTCCTCTTTCCTTCAGCTTGTCAACCACCGACATAAGCTTTTCAATCTGAGCCTTTGTGTATTCAACATCGCCCTCATCGTCGCTGTCTGCAACGCAAAGGTGTGTGAACATTCCTTCAACCGAAAGTGCCGGCATTGACAGAATGCTGAGCATATCCGAGGCGATTTCGTCAATACTCTCAGAGTGGATACCGATTCTTGTCATGCCCGTGTCGATTGCAACATGAACTCTCAGCTTTTCGCCGTCACCCAGAAATCCGCAAAGCTCCTTTGCATACGGAAGCTCTGTCACAGCCTGGATAATATCAAGCTCGAAAAGTCTTCTTGCTGCCTCGGGCGGAGTGTAGCCGAGAATGAGTATATCACCCTTCACACCGCTGTCACGCAGACGCTGTGCTTCCTCAATGTTTGACACCGCAAACTTTCTGACACCCAGCTCGTTTTCCAGATACGGCACGATTGCTCTGTCGCAGTGACCGTAGCAGTCAGCCTTGACAACGCACATTATTTCGGTGCCATCTCCGATAAGCTCCTTGTATGCCTTGTAATTATGAGCTATAGCGTCGAGATGAATCTCCGCCCATGCTCTTTTCAGGTAATCCATATATGTATCTCCGTTTCTGTAAAAAAGAATTTTTGTGTATTCTTTTGATAATTCTATTGAAAAATTCCTGCCGTTGTGTTATTCTATAAATGATAGCTTTTTAAGGGAAGTGACCCACTTAACCTATGATTATAAATAAAAATAAAACAGTTTGTTTTTCAGGGCACCGTCCCGAAAAGCTCTTCGACGGCGCAACGGTAAGCAGTGAGCCCGTGAAAAGACTGCTCAGCATTGTCTATGTCGCTATCGATGAGGCCATCCGTGAGGGCTACGATACCTTCATCACCGGTATGGCAAGAGGTGTAGACCTTTGGGCAGGTTCTCTGCTTCTGGAATTCAAACGCAGATATCCGCACATAAAGATAGTATGTGCAATACCCTTCCGTGACCAGCTCGCTCCGCTTGAGGGTGAGGATAGAATAAGCTATCTTGCAATTATGTCCATGGCGGAAGAGGTCGTGTATATAAGCGAAAACTACACCCGTGACTGTATGAAAAAGCGAAATTACTTCATGGTTGACAATTCGTCAAAGCTTATAGCCGTTGTCCGTGACTGGAGAAGCGGCACGGGTCAGACAATCCGCTACGCACAGAAAAAGGGTCTGGCTACACGAATAATAGACGTTGAGGCGAATATGCCGATGTTCCTGGCATAGCCACCCACTCTTAATAGTTTACACCCATTAAGAATAATATTCAAGACCTTTTTCCAAATTTACAGATAAAACAAAGGAGAAAAAACATGCAGGACAAGAAAGAAAACAAAAAATCCCAGCTTCCCGTAGCGGCGGTGTACGCAACTGCGCTGCTTATCGGAGTGCTGGTTTTCGGACTTATCGGATTTCTGGCGGTAAGAAACTTTTTGCCGAGCGACAACAGCTCGTCTGAGGTAACTGAGGAAAACAGATTCAATTTCTCGACAAATGACGATTCAATTACACTTTATGCTGTAACAGATGATTTTGATGAGCTTAAATCCGTTGTGCTCTCTGCCTTCAAGCCATCAACACAGAATATAATTATCATTCCTCTGACCCCTTACCTTGACTGCAACGGTCAGACCTTCAACGAGATTTACAAAACACACGGAATTGCCGATGCTACTGAAAGTGTCAGTGCAAAGCTCGGTGTTGAAATCGACAAGTATATGACTCTCAGCGAGAACACACTCTCTGAGGTAATCAATATTATGGGTACATCAATCGTTTCGCTCGTTGACCCTATCGTTATCCCCGACAGAGCAACCGGCGGCACAGTTTCATATCAGAAGGGTGCAAGAATTGCTGTTGACGGCGATATGGCGGTAACTCTTATCGGTTATCCTACCTACGCAAGCGGATTTAGCTCAAATATGAAGATGTCAGGCGAAATTGCCGCAAACTCTATAAACACTTTCTTCAAGCAGCCTGCAACCGCCAAGCTCAACATCGACCTTATCTTCAACAAGGAATACGGCGACGCTAACACAAATATGACTCAGGACGACTACAACCTTATGAAGAGCGCAATTGTCTACGTTATCGAAAACTCTACGATGCCGTCATATTCGCTCACTCCGACAGGCGAGTGGCCCGAGCCTACAAGATTTATCATCGACCAGTCATTCATCGACCAGCTCGACGGCTACTTAGTAGGATAATTTACAGCAAGGGGTGCAAAAGTATGAAGCTTATGATTTTTATTCTCAACAGAAACGATGTTCTCGATAAGCTTTTAGAGGGCTTTTCTTCCGCAGGAATCGGCGGTGCGACAATCATCGAATCGTCAGGTCTTGCCGTTACTCTCTCAAGAATGGGAAGCAACATTTTCAGCGCATCTCTCAGAGCTCTCCTCAGTGCCGAGGAAAATAACCACACAATAATTTCCGTCATCAAGGACAGCCAGCTCGAGATTGCAAGAAAGGTAATCTACAAGACCGTCGGTGACCTCTCAAAACCAAACACCGGCGTTCTTTGTACAATGCCGCTTGATTTCGTCGAGGGTACTATAAAGAAGGTCGCCGATAAGCAGGATGACGAAAGATAGCCCACACAGTATATAACTAAAACTTTTATAATTAAACTTCAGCCCCATAGGGTACCTATCACGTTCTTGAGAAAACAAACTTTCTCTTGATGTGTACCCTATGGGGCTGAAATCATATCGGAAGTCGTTGGGTGGTTATCCCCCCCCGATAAATCCACATAATATATCGTTTTTTGTGATTATTTATAATCACAAACATAGGAGGAATAAAGAGGTTGGCATAGTTGACTATTGATTTTAGGGGTCAAATCGGCTATAATACCGATATAGGATTTATGCGACGGTAATATCTGAGATATTATTTTGCTCGTCGTAGCTAAGCTCGAAGGAGTGGATTTTTTCTTCCTGGGCTTTGAGTCTGCGCTTATACTCGGCTCTGTCGGCTACCTCCTGCAAGAAAGCGTTCCACGCACAGAGTATTGCAATAATGAGTCCTATCATACAAATTGTTACTGACATAATTTTCTCTCCTTTTTTCGTTTTTTGGTTTTTTCTTTCCTTTCTGACTGTATGATACCACAGTTTGTGTACATCTGTTTGGACAGAAAAAATATTTTGTCGAAAACGTGTCCTTATTTTGGTACTTAAAAGTGTTTTCTAACAATATATATTGCCACGGAGAGCAAGTTTATGCAATTTTAGAAAATTTCTATTCGGAGGTTATGAATAATGAATATCTGGCACGACATTTCGCCAAAGAGAGTTAACAAGAACGTATTCACCGCTGTAGTTGAGATTCCGAAGGGCTCCAAGATAAAGTACGAGCTTGACAAGGAAACCGGTCTTCTGAAGATGGACAGAATCCTGCACACATCCACCCACTATCCTGCTAACTACGGATTTATTCCGAGGACATACGCCGAGGACGGCGACCCGCTCGATTTTCTCATGCTCTGCTCTGAGACACTCGTTCCGCTTTCACTTGTTCAGTGCAAGCCTATCGGTGTTATCACAATGAGCGACAACGGTGCCGCTGACGAAAAGATTATCTGCGTTCCTACCGAGGACCCTAACTACTCGGTTTACACTGACATCGAACAGCTCCCGCGTCACATTTTCCAGGAGATGTCCCACTTCTTCTCTGTTTACAAGCAGCTTGAGGGCAAGGATACTGTAATTGATGAAATCCAGGGTGCTGAAAAGGCAAGAGATATTATTCAGTCCTGCATCGACCGCTACATTGAATGCTTCTGCAAATAACCGCCGAGCCTGCGGTGGCGATTGTGCCTCCGCATACTATGTCAATTAGGCAGGTGTACAAGTCGGCACGTTGTACCCTTGAAGCCGAACACCGCCTTCGAGGAGCAATGTCCTTTCTCTCTTGAAAGAGAAAGGACAAAAGAGTTCAAGACCGTGAAACTCACTCGCCGTGAGCTTTCACGGTCGTTTTTTAACCCACTAACGCCCTCGTAGGAAAGTTTTCGCTTAAGAAAGAGAGAACACCTATCGGTAGGAGCGAAAATGTATCGACAGTATTTCGTACCCTTGAAGGCGACAACAGTTTTTGTGTGCCGACGCAAAAAAAGTCTGACGGAGGCTGTGACGAGGACGAGGGGTGTGAGGCTTAAAACGGCACGCCAACAAAAACGTGGAGAAAGTTTCTTGGTAGGTTAGTTTTCGAATTCAAAAGCTCACGCCCGAGTGAGTTTTGAATTCTTGATTTCTTGGTACTTCTGTATCAAGACAGAAGTACGGAAACATCATCTTTGAGAACAACAAAAACCGCCCCTCGTGTGTGCACAAGTCCAGTAAAAACGGACAATAGAAAAAACACCCCCTTTATGGTAGAATAATCCGCTCCCTGTCAAGTAGACAGCTTAAAAAACAAAAGGATTGTAAATTGAATAGTGTTCTTTCATCTCCCTCTGC
>JAGALZ010000007.1 GCA_017848055.1 Oscillospiraceae bacterium
ATATACTTTTCTCCCGATTTTTATCCCTGTAATTCTATTAAACGTTTTCGAAACCAGAGATAAAATAAGTGCATTTTCAAAGGACAAATGCACTATTACTTAAACATAACCCTTTAATATTCTGTTCATACATAGTACCATATGTTTGTGAACTTTCTTTAAACATTTTATTTCTAATTTGTTATATTTATGGGAATATGAAATAAATCGTTTACATTTTATACTTCATTCCATGCGCCCATAAATTTATTATTATACATATAGTTATATTAACAAAACCCCCGACCGAAGTCGAGGGTTTTGGATTATTTAGCCGTTTCCGCCCATTTCGTTATTGAACTCATAGTAGCCCCAGTTGTCCCAGTCGCTTGTTCTGATTACGTCGCCAAGGCTGAGCACGAGCTCCATTTCAGGTTCTTTATAAATCTCTTTCATTTTTTGCCTCCATCTTTCTTACTTCTTAAGTGTCCAGTAGTCGTTGCTTGCGATGTTGAGCACGTAGTTACCGTGGAGATACTCGTTGCCGTTTTCATCGTAGTAGTATGCGTTTACATAAAGCTTTTCGTTTTCGAATACTTCTGCAGGAAGTACCATTCTTACCTGTCTGTAGCCGTCGTAAACATCAAGGAATTCGTCGTTTCCGAGGAGAGCCTGTGCGCTGATTCCTGCGGAGTGGATTCCGAATGACTGGAACTTATAAATAAGATTGGATGTTGCACCGTGTTCTACTGTCTCGTTATAGATGTAGTTTGTGCTTCCGAGGCTTTCTGTAGAGATTGTGAACTTTGTCTTGGATACTGCGTCGTTATCTACTCCGAGTACCATTGACAGCATGAAGTACTTGTTTGTCTTATCGGTCTTGAGTGTTTCAAGGTCTGTTCCGATTACTACAAAGTCCTTTGTTGTCTGGTCGTATTCCATTCTCTGGTATACCTTGTTGCCTGGGATATAGTTACTCTTGTTGTAGTTGATGATGTTGAAGTATACTCTTGGGATTATAGAGTCGTTCTGAACAACAACATACTGGAGAGTGAGGTTTCTGTCGAGGACTACGACATTCTCATCTCTAGGATGGATATCGCCTGTATCAACATCTATCAATTCCCATCTATAACCCTGAGGAAGAGAATTAACACCTGCCTGAGTTGTAATATTATTCGGATTAGTCGAGTACTTACCCGGCTTTCCTGAATCTGTATGTATTACATTTCCCTTAGGGTCAAGAATTGTTACAGAGAAGTTGTCTGTAATAGTTACTGTATAGTGGATGTCGCCGTTTCCATCAGTTGTAACTGTGATGCTCTTTACGTTGTAGCCGTCAGGAACGCCTGTTACTGTGAGGTCTTCGGCTGTATAATCGATTGGGTTGCCCTTCTCGTCGTAGATTGTAACGCTGTCGGAGATGAGAGTGCTGTTTGTAGTGATATCAGCAGTCTGTCCGCCGAGCTGAACTGTTACAGTGCTGTCCTGAGGAGTATTGCCGTCGATTACAACGCTGCCGTAAGCATTGACAACTGTTCCCTGGAGAACTACTGTGTAGATTACGTCACCTGCATAGCCTGTCTTGGAAGCGTCGGTTGTTGTTTCAACCTTGATTTCCTTAACAACGAAGCCTTCAGGGATAGAGTCTACATTGAGAAGCTCTGAGCCGTAGCTGCCAGCAGTAGCACCGTCATCAACCTTTGTAAGGGTTGTTGTAAGGCCGCCCTGTACGGTTTCGCCGTCAAATGCAGCACCTACGCCTGCCTGACCTGTAGGAGCACCGCCGATAAACTCAACGTTTGCGTAGATATCGATCAGTGAGCTCTTTACGTATACAGTATGAACTGTATCGCCGTTGTCGTCAGTAGTTACTTCGATTCTGTCAACCTCGAAGTAGTCAGGAACCTGAGATGAAGCTTTAGCTGAATACTCAACTTCCATTCCGTTTTCGATTGAAGGAACGCCTGGAATTGTAAGAGCATTATCACTGCCAATAACTGCAGAGTCTATTATTAAGCCGTCCTTATAGAAGTTAACTGTAGTTTCTTCGAATCTGTCGCCGAATCTGTCGTCTTCAACAACAACGTTTACGATGTGATTCTCAACGAGGTTTTCAACGTTAGCCTCAATTGTATTGGTCTGAGAGTTGAAAGTAATCTCATCAAAAAGCTCATAGCCTGTGCCATCGAGGGTTACATCAATAGTGTAATCAGAGTAATCAATCTTGTTACCGTCTTCGTCGAACATAGGAAGGTCAAGGTCAACTACCTCAGAGAAGCTTTCTCCATTATAGCCTGAATCGGAATCAGGAGTACCTTCGCCTACAGGAACTTCAACCTGTACGGTCTTTACTACGTTTCCGTCGCCGTCGTAGATTGTAACTTCGAAGCTGTCAGGTCTTGTAACACTGTCAGTGTCGATTACATTAAGGTCAATTGTGATATCGGTTTTAACGTCTTCGAGGTAGATTGCAACCTTTCCGTCGTTGATATCTGTATCTGCAGCCTTGTACTCTCTATAGGAATCAGCCTGGCCGCTGTATACCATTACATCAAATGCGTCGGAGTAATCAATCAGATTGCCATCAGCATCGAACATCGGCAGACCTGCGTCAATCTTGCCTGATACAGTCATTGTTTCAACATCTACTGTAACGCCACCGATTGTAGCTGTAGAATCAGTTGTAGCTGTATCTGCTGGGATTGTAACAGAAATGTCATACTTATCGTCAAGCTTGGAGTCGATAGCTACAGTAACATCTGAACGTGTACCGTTCTCGTTCTTGTTATCAGCCCAGTTAAGCTCAATTTCGTAAGGGAAGTCACGAACTACATTTGTTGCAACGAAGTACACGTTTGTAGAAACGATTGCTTCAGTCTCATCCTCGCCTACTTCATAGGACGGGAATGTATATGTAGCATCCTGAGCCATATCAGCGCCCTGTGTAAGTCCGTTGTTCTTATAGTTATCTACATCAGTAATCTTATCGTCGGAAAGCTTCTTTGTGATGTTCTGACCGTCTGTGTAAACTTCCCATGTGATGTTGCTTCCCTTATAAGCGTCGATACCGGATGCCTTGGCAACGTCGTCGCCATTGAGAAGTGTAAGGGTATCGCCTGCCTGGAATGCGTTTACAAGGTCAGTAAGGCTGCCTGGAACATATACAGAGCCGTTGTTTACTTCCTTATAGGACTTTGTTGCAGGGTCCCAGTATACAAAGTGAGCTGTATAGTTCTCGTTGATATTCTCGCCATTTTCAGCAATGTACTCCTCAATGTAGGAAGTCGGCATACTGAAGGAGAAGTAGCCCTGCTCACGGTGGATTGTAATCTTATTAGCGATAATCTGACCGAAGTTATGTGGGTTACCATTTGTTGCTCCTGTATCTACAGTAGCGAGAGGTGCAAGTGTACAGCCTCTTGTATAATTGCCCTCTGTAAGATTCAGAGTTGTAGCTTCGTAGTAGTTGAAGAGGAGCTGAGCGTTTCTGCTGTCGCCCTGTTCAATCTGCTTGCCGTTGAGCTGGATATCATTTGCATAAGCTGTAGGATTTGCACCAGGTACATTGATTACGATATAGGAATCAGCAGGAACATTGATTCTGAAAGACTTAGTGCAGGCAGTTGCCCACTGCTCCTGAGTAAATGTAAATACGTTGAGCTTGTCATCTGTACCTGTAAGCGTTGCACAGTCATCAGAGATTGTTGTCATAGCAGGGAGATTTGCAAGCTGCTTTGCCTTGGAAGCAAGACGGGACATTTCATCAGCAAAGTCGATGATGCCATTTTCATTATAATATATTTCGTTGCTCGTTGTTGTGTTACCAACAATTGAGGAAACGTCAGAAACAGCAAACTTGCCAAACTTTGTATCAAAATTGCCGAACTCCATACCGTCATTGTTTGCGATAACAACAGCGAGCTTCTTATTCTCTGCACCAACATCCGAAGTGCTGTTGATAGAGCCGTGGATGCTGTAGCCCGGATTGGTATTATTAACAAGAGTGAACTTATCTGCGGCAACTCTTCCCTGAACGTCTGCAAACTGACCGTTTGAGTCTCCTGCGATGTTTACTTCATTTCCGAATAGTGTAAAGTATGCAGCAGGACCGAGGTATGCATTACCCTTAGTTTCCGTACCATATATAAGGGTATTTGCAAGTGCACTGTCCTTAGCAACATACTTGAGTGTCTTATCGACACCCTCGATAGTAACACTGTCGCCTTCGTTATAGGCACTATAGCCATTAACGCTTACGACACCGGTTGTGGTGCCTTTGCTGTCAGAAACATTATTTGATGTCATTGTTGCACCGACTGCAACAGAAGCAACTATCAAAAGACTTGTCACTGCGGCAAGGATTTTCTTGCTGTTTGAAATTTTCATATGCTTATCCTCCTGTAAAAATTTTTGCTACGTTTCATAATATCTTTGTCTAGCGTCATAACACCACACTCTTTCTTATTTGTCAACACATTTTAGAAAATATTTATTCATATTTCGAAAAGTAAACGTTTTCTTTTTTCGGCACTCCGTGTGCCGTGTTATCGTTTTCATTTTTAAACGTTTTCGAATAAAATATCGTGTTTTTGGCACTTTCCAAGCCCTCCCAAAATCACGTTTATTCGAAAACGATTAAGGAGTTTCATATAGTTAAATATTTTTCTGTATATGAACAAATTGTAAATGACAATTTTGAATATTTCTTCTCTACCTATTGCAAGGTGAAAATGTTTGTGATATAATCTAATTATCACCACCGAAAGGAATGTTTTTTTATGAATATTGAGAAGATACTTTCAGAGATGACACTCGAAGAAAAGGCATCTCTTTGCTCCGGAAGCGACTTCTGGCACACAAAAGCTCTGCCCCGTTTCGACATTGAGCCGATGATGCTTTCCGACGGCCCTCACGGAATAAGAAAGACAAACCGTGAGCATACCTTCACCTGGATGGACGCTGCACCTGCAAAGGCTGTCTGCTTCCCTGCTGCGTGTGCGACCGCAAGCTCCTTCGACAAGGCTCTTCTTGAAAAGATGGGCAAGGCTATCGGCGACGGCTGTCAGGCTGAGGATATCGCTGTTCTTCTTGGCCCGGGTATCAATATAAAGCGTACTCCTCTTTGCGGAAGAAACTTTGAATACTTCTCCGAAGACCCTTATCTTGCTGCAAATCAGGCTATCGCTCTTATAAATGGTGTTCAGAGCAAGGGCGTTGGTACTTCTGTCAAGCATTTTGCCTGCAACAATCAAGAAACAAGACGTATGGCTGTTTCTGCAAATATTGATGAAAGAACTTTATTTGAAATATATCTTACTGCATTTGAAGAGGTCTGCACAAAGGCAAAGCCGTGGACTGTAATGGCTTCCTACAACAGACTCAACGGTACATACACAACTCAGAACAAGTTCCTGCTCAAGGATGTTCTCCGTGACAAATGGGGCTACGAGGGTCTTGTAATGAGTGACTGGGGTGCTGTTGACGAGAGAGAAAAGGGTGTTGAAGCAACTCTTGACCTTCAGATGCCTGCCTGCCACGGAAAGACCGACGCTATCATAGTAGAAAAGGTAAGAAGCGGCGAGCTTGACGAAAAGTGCGTTGACGCTTGCGCAAGAAGGGTGCTTGAGCTTTACGACAAGTACAAGACAAACCACGTGGGCGGCGAATACGACCCCAAGGAGCACCACAGACTTGCGAGAGAAATCTCTGCTCAGTGTGCGGTTCTTCTCAAGAACGACGACAAGCTTCTGCCACTTGACGGCAAAAAGAAGATTGCGTTTGTCGGTGCGTTTGCCAAGAACCCTCGTTTCCAGGGCGGCGGAAGCTCACACATTGACAACACAGAGGTTACAAGCGCTCTTGATGCTGTGTCAGAATACACTGACGTTGCATTTGCACTCGGCTTTGAGGCTGAAAGTGAAAAGCCTGACGAGGCACTCATCTCCGAAGCTGTCGAGGTTGCAAAGGCAAGCGATGTAGTTGTAATTTTTGCAGGACTTCCTGAATCCTTCGAATTCGAGGGCGGCGACAGAAAGCATATGGATATGCCGCAGTGCCAGAACGAGCTTATTGACAGAATCTGCGAGGTAAACGAAAATGTAGCTATTGTGCTTCACAACGGTTCGCCGTTTATGATGCCTTGGAGAAACAAGGTTAAGGCAATTCTGGAAATGTATCTTGGCGGACAGGCTGTCGGCGGTGCTACCTGCGACCTTCTTTTCGGCAAGGAAAACCCGAGCGGTAAGCTTCCTGAGACCTTCCCTCTTCGTCACTGCGACACTCCTGCTTATCTCAATGAGTTCGGTGTCGGCGACAACGTTGATTACACAGAAGGTATTTTCGTCGGTTACCGCTGGTACGACAAGCGTGAAATGGACGTTATGTTCCCATTCGGCTTCGGTCTTAGCTACACAGAATTTGAATACTCGGATATAACAGTATCAGCAAACGAAATCAAGGACACTGAAACTGTAACTGTCGGTGTTACAATCAAGAACATCGGCGACTGCTTCGGCCGTGAGGCTGTTCAGCTTTACGTTTCAGACCCTGAGTGCTCGGTTCCAAGACCTGTAAAGGAGCTGTTCGGCTACGAAAAGGTTGCTCTGCAGCCGGGCGAAAGCAAGAAGGTATTCTTCCGTCTTGACAAGAGGGCCTTCTCCTACTACAACACTCAGATTCACGACTGGTATGTTGAAGACGGACGCTTTGACATCCTCATCGGAAGCTCATCGAGAGATATCAGACTTACGACAAGCGTTTATGTTTCCTCGACTGTTCACATTCCTGTGAAGTACACCATCAACAACATTATCGGTGACGTTACGAGCTTTGAAGAGGGCAAGAAGATTCTTCTCGATTTCATTCACTCGACAGCTGTTCACGAAAACAAGGTGCCTAAGGAAATCCTTGAGGGTCTGGAGCCTGAAAGAGCTTACACAATGTTCGACGACCTGAGCCTTAGAACTACCATCGACTTTATCATTACCGATGGTATCACAAGAGAGTCGCTTCAGGCTTGCCTTGACAAGATTTCAGACCTCGCAAACTCCGACCCTGATTCGCTCTCACACCGCACCGAAAGCTTCCTTCAGCACCACGACTAAACAATCCCTAAAATCAAGGCAATACCTGTACAAGAATCTTTACGTATGTATTGAGGAAAACCCTTTTGAAAAAGGGTTATTCCTCAAACTCCTTTCCTAAAACTTTTGACACAATTTCAGCCCCATAGGGTACCTATCACAAACTTGAGAAATTCAAAACTTCTCTTGATGTGTACCCTATGGGGCTGAAATCATATTAAAAGTCTTTGGAAGGGGGTACGGGGGATAACCTTTCTTCAGAAAGGTTTCGCCCCGATAGATATGTATAAAGTTCCTATGCAGGTGATTCCTTTGATTTTAGGGATTATGTATTGTCGCACTTTTTGATACCGAATGCGAGTCTTAACACTCCTGCGATAACCTTAGGTGGTTTAATGACAACAATTTTCATAGCTCATTCTCCTTTTCTGAAAGCGAAGTATGGTATTTTGCTTACATTTCATTATATTCGCACAGAAAAAAAGTGTTACCGCTTTGATTTTTTGTATTCCCACTCATTGAGGAGCTTTGCGTTCTCGTACATTTTGACGTAGCTTTCATGGCGGGATTTCGGGATATTTCCGAGCTCGACCTGCTCGATGATTGCGCAGTCCACTTCCTTGGTATGGCTGCAGTTGACAAATCTGCACTTTCCTATATACTCTTTAAACTCGGTAAAGCAGTCTGCGAGCTCATCCTTGAAGATGATATCGTAGCGGTTTGTATCGAAGCTTGAAAAGCCCGGTGTATCAGCGATATATCCGCCTTCAGTAAGCTTATAGAATGAAACATGGCGGGTGGTGTGCTTTCCTCGTCCGAGCTTGCGGGAGATACTTTGTGTCTTGAGCTCCAAATCGGGGAACATATTATTAAGCAGCGAGGTTTTGCCGACACCCGTATTTCCAGTGAAGGCTGAGAGCTTGCCGACGAGGCGCTCTTTAAGGGCAAGGCAGCTGTCAGGGTCTGAATTGTTGACGCTAAAAGTTTCGATACCGCACTGTCTGTAAATCTTCTCATACTGCTCAGAGGACTCAATATCGGTTTTTGTGAACACGATAATCGGGTTTATTCCCTTGTAGGTTGCAACGGCTATAAACATATCCAGAAGCTGTAGATTGGGCGGCGGCTCACAGGTTGATGACACGAAAACGAGGTTATCGAGATTTGCCATAGGCGGGCGGATAATCTCGTTTCGGCGGTCTTGGATTTGTGTGATGACACCCTTGCTATCATCGGTTGCTTCTACTGTGACAATATCTCCGCAGCAGGGTGTTATTCCTTTATTTCTGAAAACTCCTCTTGCGGTACATTCATATACATTTTCGGAGGCATCTACATAGTAAATGCCTCCGATTAGTTTTACGATAATACCATCAAGAGTCGTCGGTTTCTTTTCCGACTCACTCATAAATATGTACTGTCCTTTCGTTATGCAGCCGAACCTTCTGCAGGCTGGTCTACAGGCTGGTCAACAGGTGGGTCTACAGGGTCGGTAGGGTCTGTTACAGGAGGTTCTACCGGTGGGTCTGTTTCAGATGTTGTGCTGGATGTAGTGCTGGATGTTGTACTGGATGTAGTGCTGGATGTTGTACTGGATGTTGTTGACTGAGAAGAGCTTGAATCACTCTGTGGCGGTTCAACAACAGGCTCCTTAGTTGTTATAGTTGTTGTATCAGCGATGCTGAGGAATGCCTCAGCGTCGGTGGATACTACTGCAGCCATCTTTGTTGTAAAGTCAACAGAGTATGTTGCGTACTTTGCAAAGGCATTTGTCTTGGAGTTGAGAACCTCAATCATGATGGTCTTTGTGCCTGCGCCTGTTACTGCAACAGTGATGTTGGAGCCTGCAAACAGAGCTGCGTTTTCGAGCGACTGTGTTGCAATCTTAGCACCTGTATCGTCATAGATGTTGAAGATGAATGAGCCCTTAACCTCAAGTGGGATTGGAACTGTGAGGTTTACGGTTCCCTGAGCGGCGATACCGGTTGAGATACCGATGATAATCGGCTCATTTCTAGGAACGAGTGTGCCGTGGTCGTAGGACTGGGAAACTACCTTTCCTGCGTCACCTTCCACGTCAACATCCTGGAATGTGTAATTTGTGAACTTTGCATTTTCAAGCTCAACTATTGCCATTTCCTTGGTAAGTCCGAGGAGAAGCGGCATTTCAGAGCTGTTTGAAAGCGGGCCGTTACTGATATAGATTGTAATTGTGGAACCTGCAGGAGCCTGGCTTCCCGAACCCGGGTCAACCTTATAGATATATCCTGCTTCGTACTCTTCAATCCAGTCTGTAACTGTCTTTACCTCAAAGCCCATCTGTCTGAGAGTATTCTCGATAGAGTCTGTATACTCAAAGCCTACAAGGCTGTCAGGTATTGTAAGCATTCTTGTACCCTTACTTACTGTTACGTTTACGGTAGCACCATACTTTACGGTCTTACCCTCAGTGATGCTCTGCTCGAATATGATTCCCTCGCCGTACTCGGAGTTATACTCCTCTGTAACGTTGAACACGAGCTTTCCGTCGTAATCCTGCTGTGCCTGTGAGTAGAGAGTATTCACAAGGTTTGGCATTTCGAGAGTATTTGTTTCATCCTTATCCTTGTTGAAGTCCTTGATAACAACAGCGATAATGATGCAAGCGATAAGCACGACTGCAACTGCTACTGCACAGAGAATCGGGAACACATAGCTTCTTCTTTCCTCTTCCTCGTAATCGTCATCGTCGTAATCGTCTTCGTCGGTAAACTCTTCCTTTGCGACAGGAGTAACCGGAGTGAAGAATCTTGTGCTTTCTCCGTCATCCTCGTCCTCGTCCTTTGCGATATAACCGAAAACAACATTCTGGTCCATCTTAAAGGTATCGATATCTCTTATCATTTCAGCAGCTGACTGGTAACGCTTTTCAGGCTCCTTCTCAACTGCGTGCATTACGATTTCCTCGAGAGCCTCAGGTATCGAAGGAACATAAGTCCTTGGATATGTAGGCTCATCCTGCATATGCATAACTGCGATTGAAACAGGACTTTCTCCGTCGAACATCTTTCTGCCTGTAAGCATTTCATAGAGCATTGCACCGACTGAATAGATATCGCTTCTTTCGTCTGTGAACTCGCCCTTTGCCTGCTCAGGTGAGATGTAGTGAACAGAACCTATTGTCTTATCGGAAAGTGTCTTTCCGTCTACTCTTGAAAATCTTGCGATGCCGAAATCCATGACCTTGATTGTTCCGTCAGGGAAAAGCATAATATTCTGAGGCTTTATATCTCTGTGGACGATGCCTCTGTCGTGGGCATGCTGGAGAGCACGGAGAATCTGAGTTATGAAGTGAAGAGCGTCCTTCCAACGAAGCGCACCCTGCTGTTCGATAAACTCCTTAAGGGTAATTCCGTCGATATACTCCATTACGATGAACTGAATCTCGTCGGAAAAGCCTACGTCATAGATTTTTACGATGTTAGGATGAGAAAGCACTGCAATTGCCTTGCTCTCATTTCTGAAACGTCTTAAAAATTCCTCGTTCTCGGAAAACTCGTTCTTGAGTATCTTGACAGCTACGACACGGTTTTCCATAACGTCTACTGCTTTGTAAACATCAGCCATTCCGCCGATACCGATAAGCTCGGTTATCTCGTATCGTCCGTCAAGCTTCTTGCCTATGTTCAAATCCATTTCCTACACTCCTAATCTCTTAGTACTATCACTTATTGGATATAATTGAAACTGTAATATTATCCTTTCCGCCCTTGGAATTTGCACAATCGATAAGCTGTTCGAGTGCTTGCTGCGGCGGCATTGAATTCACAGTTTTTAATATCATTTCATTATCGCAGAAGTTTGTCAGTCCGTCGGTACAAAGAAGAAGGCTTTGTCCCTTTTCAAGCGGTACTTCAAAGAAGTCCACCTCGACTTCCTTTTCGACTCCTACTGCCTTGGTTATATAATGTCTCATATCGTGGGTGTTTATTTCGTCTTTATTTATCTTACCCTGGCGATAGAGCATTTCAACATAGGTATGGTCGCTTGTAATCTGAGTTATCTCATCGGACACGAGATAAGCTCTGCTGTCACCTACCGACACAATATACGCTGTGTCATCTGCGACAACCGCAACCACGCAGGTTGTTCCCATTCCCTGCTTTTCAGGCTCTGTGATACTCTTGTTATATACTATTGTATTTGCTGCGGAAACCGCTGTGACAAGAAGATTTTTCATTGTCAATGAAGAAGCGTCTTCTCTGAAGCCCTGAGTAATTCTCTTTGCAATTTCCTCAGTGGCAACTGAGCTTGCTACACTACCCGAGCTTGCTCCTCCCATACCGTCGCAAACGACTGTATAGACTGCATCTCCGGTAAGTGAACCAAGTCTGAAGTTATCCTGATTTTCCTTACGCTTCATTCCGATATCGCTTTTTGCACACGCAAACAAGATTTTCACCGCCCTTTGTTATATTTCGTATTCTCTTCTGAGCTGTCCGCAGGCGGCATTTATATCCGCACCAAGTGTTCTTCGGACGGTTGCGTTAAGCCCCATATCGCAAAGATACTTCTGAAAGCTCAGTGTTGATTTTTTCGATGATGTATAATCCCTCTCGTCTATTTTATTGACGGGGATAAGATTTATATGACACATAAGACCGCTGAGCAGCTTTTTGAGTCGCTTTGCGTCCTCTATGCTATCATTCACGCCTTCAATTACGGCATACTCAAAGCTTATTCGTCTGCCCGTTTCCTTGAAATAATCACGGCACGCAGAAACAAGCTCATTTATATCGTACCTATTGTTTATAGGCATTGTCTTGCTTCTTGATTCATTATTTGAAGCATGGAGCGAAATAGAAAGCGTCACTCCGAGCTTAAGCTTTGCAAGCTCATATATTTTCGGCACGACTCCGCAGGTTGAGAGCGAAACGTGTCTTAGGCTCAGGTTCATTCCCTCAGGGGAAGAAACCAGCTCAAAGAACCTTATGACGTTATCGAAGTTATCAAGCGGCTCGCCTATTCCCATAAGCACGATGCTGCTGATTTTTCTGCCGCTGTCACGCTGTGCTTCATAAATCTGGAGAAGGATTTCCGAAGGCAGAAGGTTTCTTTTAAAGCCTGCGATTGTTGATGCACAGAAATTACAGCCCATTTTACAACCGACCTGCGTTGAAACGCACAGACTTGTGCCGTGGTTATACTCCATCACGACAGATTCGATATGATTCCCATCATAAAGCCTATATAGATATTTTAACGTATTATCAGTACAAGATTCAAGCTTTTTCACTATAAATAGTGAATTTATACAAAAGTTTCGTGACAGCTTTTCGCGCATTTGTGCAGATAGATTAGTCATTTGTGAAAAGCTTGTGACAGTCTTTTTATGGAGCCACTCATAGACCTGCTTGGCTCTGAATTTCTGCTCTCCCATAGCGACCAGCTTTTCGCAAAGCTCAGGCAGTGTGAGGCTTAAAATATCGATTTTTCCGTCAATTTCATACTGCATAAATTACTTCACTCTCTTTAGCTTTGCGATAAAAAATCCGTCGCTGTTTAGGTCCTTTGGTGTAAGAGTTAAAAACGGTGTTTTGAAAAGTCCGCCCTTATCATCGAAGACATTTACCGCTTCAAAGTCGGGGTTATTCTTCAAAAATTTCTGCACGACATTTTCGTTTTCAGCCCTTGATACCGTGCAGGTGGAATAGATGAGTATTCCGTCCTTTTTTAGGTATCTTGACGATGTACTTAAAATATCATACTGGATTTCGGGGAGTCTTTCCATTTCCTCGGGTGACTTATATTTGATTTCGGGCTTACGTCTTATAACGCCGAGCCCTGAGCACACGACGTCGCAGAGTATTCTGTCCGCCTTTGGCATATCATCAGAATACACCTTGGCATTGTTTACGCTTGCGGTTACATTCGACAGCCCGAGTCTTTCGGCTCCGCCTTTAATAAGTCTAACTCTGTTTTCGTGAAGGTCAAAAGCCATAACCGAGCCGTTTTTCATAATCTGTGCGGCTGTAAAAGCTTTGCCGCCCGGTGCGGAGCAGACATCCAAAAGCAGCGACGCATTCTTAGCGTCGAGTGCTTCACAGCATATCTGCGAGGCGATATCCTGGACGTGGAAAAGTCCCTGCTTGAAGGCATCGGTTGCTTCTATACTTGCTACATTTGATATTGAAAGGCAGTTTTCAAGAAGGCTGACCTTCTTTGCCTTTATACCCTCGTCCGAGAGCCTTTTCACGAGCTCATCGGGTGTAATTTTTGTTGTATTTACTCTGATTGTTGTAGGCGGCTGACCTACCGAGCTTTGAAGAAGCGACATTGTCTGCTCCTTTGAATACTCCCTGAGCCACTTTTCGATAAGCCATATCGGGCAGGAATATTCTATCGAGAGGTTTTCAAGCTCGTTTTTGCCCTCAGGCAAAGCCTTTTCATCTCTTATAAAGCTTCTGAGCACTGCATTTACAAAGCCTGCTGCGGCAGGATTTTTATCCTTCTTTGCAAGCTTTACGCTCTCGTCTACTGCGGCATTATCGGGGATGCCGTCCATAAACTTAAGCTGATAGAGTCCCAGCCAGAGTACCCCTCTTATACCGCTTGACAGCTTATCGCACGGTCTTTTTGAGTATTTTGCGATAATTCTGTCGAGTGTGATAATTCGCTCCGTAACACCGTAGAACAAGGCGGCGGTGAGCTTTTTATCCTGAGCGCTCAGCTGTGAACGCTTGAGTGCCTCGTCGAGGGCTATATTTGAGTAGGTTTTATTTTCCTGTGATTTTATAAGAAGCTTCAGTGCTGTACTTCTTGCGTCTGACATAATTGCCTCTTTCGTTATCTGCGTCGGTTATTGTTGCTTCTGCCTAAAATAATTACAAGCAGTCTGAGTATTGATGATAGCGTTGACAGAAGTGCTGCCACGTAGGTCATAGCTGCGGCTGAGAGGACTTCCTTAGAAGCTTTAAGCTCGTTTCTCTCGAAGTATCCGCAGTTTTCAAGAGTTGTGAGGGCTCTTTTACTTGCGTTGAACTCGACAGGGAGAGTCACAAGCTGGAACACTGCAACAAGGCTGAAGAGTGCGACGCCGAAAAGTGCGATGCTCACGCCCGTTTCAGCGGAAGATGAGGACTGCGCAAAGCCGCACAAAAACAGACCTATCATAATTACATATATAGAAATGCTTGAGCCGATTTGTGCAAACGGCAGAATTGCGCTTCTGATTTTAATCGGTGTATAACCCTGGGCATGCTGTATAGCGTGGCCACACTCATGTGCGGCTACTCCCATTGCAGAGCAGGACGGTGTATCATAGACACCTGCTGAAAGTCTAACGACATTTGCCTTAGGGTCAAAGTGGTCGGTAAGCTCGCCCTCGATTCTTTCGATTGCGACATGACTCAGACCGTTCTGGTCAAGCATCATTCTTGCGACATCCTTACCTGTCATAAATCTTGAATTGAACACGGATGAATACTTATTGTATGTGGACTTCACCTTTCCCTGCGCCAAGATTGCGAAAATCATTGCAGGAATCATTATGATAATAGTCCAGTCAAACCAATATCCGAAAAACATTTCTTTCCTCCGAAAATTACTCTGTCGGCAACGGCTCGCCGAGCTGTTCGCCCTTCTTTACAGGCTTACCTCTTAAGTAGTCGTCGGCACTCATTCTCTTTGAGCCTTGTGCCTGCACAATCTTAAAGCTTACAGCTCCCTTCCCGCAGGCAACCGAGAAGCTCTTTTCATCGACGATAGTACCCGGCTTGCCCATTACCTTATCGCCGTTTACAATTTCGCTCTTATACACCTTGAGAAGCTTTCCGCCGACGGTTGTTGTAGCACACGGCCATTCGGAAAGTCCGCAAATCTGCTTATGAACCTCGAATGCGGATTTCTCAAAGTCGATAGGACACATATCCTTTGAAAGCATTGCGGCATAGCAAGCCTCGTCCTCGTTCTGCGGCTGGGGGGTAATGCTGTCGATTTTTTCAAGTGTTTCAAGCATAAGCTCGGCACCCATCTGCGAAAGTCTGTCAAAAAGCTCTGCCGAGGTTTCGTTCTCGCCTATTTCGGTTTCGCTGACGAGAAGGATATCTCCCGTATCGAGTCCCTGAGCCATTTTCATTGTTGTAACGCCTGAAACCTTATCTCCGTTGAGCACGGCTCTCTGGATAGGTGCGGCACCTCTGTATTTAGGAAGAAGCGAGCCGTGGATATTCACGCAGTAATACTTCGGAAAATCGAGCACCTCTTTCGGAAGAATTTTTCCATATGCAGCAACCACGATAACGTCGGGCTCATACTGCTTTAATATTTCGACTGCGGCGGCGGGGTCCTTCTTTAAGCTTTCGGGCTGGTAAACGGGTGTCCCCATTTCCATTGCAAGCTCCTTTACGGGCGGCGGCATAAGCTTATAGCCTCTGCCCTTGGGCTTATCAGGCTGGGTAAACACTGCCATTACCTCGTGCTCGCTTTCATAGAGTGCTTTAAGTGCGGGAACTGCGAAATCGGGAGTTCCCATAAAAACTACCTTCATCTCTATTTTTACCTTTCTGGTTACGTTTTATTATTTTGCGTCGACATATTCCTCGATAAGGTCAACAAAAAGTCTTCCGTCGAGGTGGTCGCATTCGTGGCAAACTGCTCTTGCGAAGAGTCCTTCGGTTTCTTTCTCGTACCAGTTGCCGTTTCTGTCCTGAGCCTTGAACTTCACCTTCATAGGTCTTGTTACATAGCCCCACTCATTCGGGCAGGAAAGGCAGCCCTCTACGTCACGCTGAGTTCCCGAGGTTTCTAAAATCTCAGGATTTATAAGCTCGTAGTAGCCCTCACCTGCATCGATGATGCAAAGTCTGCGAAGAAAACCTACCTGCGGTGCGGCAAGTCCTACACCGTTTGCTGCGACAAGTGTTTCGTGCATATCGTCAAGAAGCTTTGCGAGCTTTTCATCGAACGCCTCAACCGGTCTGCATACCTTATGGAGTATTGCTTCGCTTTTATTGAATATAACTCTTTTTGCCATTTTATTTTCAATCCTTTCAGCTTATATCGCCGTTCATATCGGCAAATATCGTAAGCTTTTGATTTTCCTTTGAATACTCTCTTCCCACAAGCTTTATCACCTGCGACAGGACGTTTCTCATAGCTTGTGTGTTTTTGCACTTGAGTATTACTCTGTATCTGTATTTTCCGCCGATTTTCCCGACTGTACAAGCTGACGGGCCGAGAATTCTCAGCGGAAGCTTCAAATCATTTTTCTTTATAAATTCCGAAAGCTTTGTTTTAAAAAGCTCGGCACCCTCACGGGCTGTTTTTTCGGATGTGCACTGTGCATACACTACGCATATATCGCAAAACGGCGGATACAGAAGAGTTTTACGAAGCGAGATTTCCTCGTTATAAAAGCTCTTGTAATCCTGCTTTGAGCCAAGCTCCAGAACATAATGCTCGGGGGTATAGGTCTGGATATATGCATACCCTTTTTTATCGCCTCGTCCGCTTCTGCCCACCACCTGGGTAATAAGCGAGAAGGTTCGTTCGTAGCTTCTAAAGTCACCTGCATAGAGTGCTTTATCGAGTGATACTACACCGACAAGCGTAACCTTTGAAAAGTCCAGTCCCTTGGCTATCATCTGAGTTCCGAGCATGATATCATACTCGCCGTTTCCGAATGCCTTAAAGCTTTTTTCAAAGGCATAGCGTGAGGATGTTGTATCTGCATCCATACGCAGGATTTTTGCATCGGGAAAAAGCTCCGTCAGAGTATCCTCGACCTTCTGTGTTCCTATACCTACAGTTCTGAACTCCTCACATCCGCACGAATTACACGGTGTTTTTGCCGAGGCGGAATATCCGCAATAGTGGCACATAAGTCTGCCGTTTGCTTTATGGTATGTAAGCGGAATACTGCAATTCGGGCACTCGGGTATATGTCTGCACTCCATACAGGAAAGTCTTGCACTGAAGCCACGGCGGTTATACAGCAGAATCACCTGCTCCTTTTTATCGAGCGTTTCTCTTATTGCATTATAGAGAGATGTACTGATAATGCCGTTTCCGCCTGCGTCCTCTTCCTCCTGCATATCGACAGTTACAACCTGCGGAAGTCCTCCTTGTGCATAGCGTTTATCAAGCTCAAAGAGGCTGTATCTTCCCGTTTTTGCATAGTAATAGCTTTCGAGGGATGGTGTTGCTGATGCCATTAAAAGCAGGCAGTTATGGTTACCGCTTCGTCTTATTGCGACATCTCTTGCGTGGTATCTTGGTGCTCTGTCCGACTTATAGCTATGCTCGCCTTCCTCGTCCATAATGATAAGTCCGATATCAGAAAGCGGAGCGAAAACGGCGCTTCTTGTACCGATTGCGATTTTTGCTTCACCGCTTCTGAGCCTCTTGAACTCGTCGGCTCTTTGTCCTACCGAGAGGTTGGAGTGTATAACAGCGACAGTATCGCCGAACAGACTTCTGAACTTTCCGACCATCTGCGGGGTAAGCGATATTTCGGGAAGGAGCATAATAGCAGTTTTGCCCATTTTCAGCGTATGCTCGATAAGCTTTATAAATACCTGAGTTTTTCCGCTTCCGGTAACGCCGTACAAGAGTGCACCTGCGGGTTTTCCTGAATCTGCGAGCTTTACAAGTCCGTCATATGCTCTTTGCTGTTCCTTGCTGAGTGTAATATCCTCAAGCCTCAGGGTATCGTCGGTAGAAACATCGACACTTCGGAGTGTTTCGACCTCTGATTCGCATAGCACGCCCTTTTTGACAAGGTTTGCGATTATGCTCTGGGTAACTGCGGAATAATAGCAGATTTCCTTAGCAGACGCTGAGCCTGCCTCTTCAAGAAAGTCGACAACCTGCTTTTGCTTTTTGGTAAGCTTTACGTTATCCTGTTCCCATTCAGATGTGAGAGAATAAAGCTTCACAGTTTCGTCGCCGACCTTGCGTTTCAGGACATTCTCCTCCTCGAGGATTCCCTTATCGACAAGCGAAGCTATCAGCTTTTTTCCGCTTTGGGAAAGCTTCAGCTCATCTATTGCGTCGCTGAAATCTTTTTCGGAAAGCTCAGAAAGCCTTGAATAAAGCTCCTTTTCCTCGTCTGTAAGGTCACAAAGCTCCTTTTCCATATTGCTGAGTCTGTAACGCTCGGCAACCGAAACAGAAAATCCTGACGGCACGACAGTTCTGTATGCTTCGAACATTGTACACATGGTATACTCGGAAAGCCAGAGAATGAGCCTTAGCATTTCATCATTGACAAGCGGTTTATCCTCGATAACGCTGTCAATCGGCTTTAGCTTTTCTGCATCTTCCTTTTCAACCGACAACACAAAGCCCACAGTTTTTCTGTTACCCTTTCCGAACGGCACGAGCACTCGTATCCCCGGAACGACCTTATCACCGAGCTCTTCCGGGACAAGATAGCTATACTGCTTATCAAAGCCATAGAGTGCGTCGCTTACTGCGACCTTTGCAACGGTCACCACTGCACCCACTGACACTTTACTTGCTTTAATTATCTTATACTCGCCGTTTGAGAGCTGTTCTACAGCCATCTTTACTGTCTTTTCGTCGAGTCTTTCCTTATTTGCGTATGCCTCATCTGTAATTTCTCTTGCTCTTTTTGCTACTGCGATTACGAGAGAATATGTGCTCTCTCCGTTCTTTAAAAGCTGTGTTGCTGCTGGTCTAAGCATTTTTAAGCACCTCATTCACTATATTTCCTGTATTGTTTTTAAGCTTTGCAATTCTGCATACGTTCTTGAAGTCTTCGATTGCTTCCTCAAGTCCGTCGTTTATAATAACATAATCGTAATGCTTGGCAAGGATAATTTCTTCCTTTGCCTGAGCCATACGCTTATCTATTACCTCTTTTTTCTCGCTTCCACGCTTTTCGAGTCGGCGTCGAAGCTCCTTCATTGACGGTGGCAATATAAATATAAGCACCGCATCGGGCATTTCCTTCTTGATATTGAAGGCACCCTGTGTTTCGATTTCGAGTATTACGTCATCGCCGTTTTCAAGGTGCTCGAGAACCGGTCCCTTGGGTGTTCCGTAATAGTTATCACAATAGCTTGCGTACTCGAAAAAGCCGTTTTCCTTGATAAGCTCCTCAAAGCCTTCCTTTGTCATAAAGCGGTATGTAACTCCGTCGACGTCCTCTTCACGGGGCTGTCTTGTTGTTGCTGAAACAGAGTAATATATCTTCTCGCTTTTTTCAAGGATAGGTCTTAAGATAGAGCCCTTGCCTCAGCCTGACGGTGCAGACACGACAAAAAGTGTTCCTCTTTCCATTTTACCTTCTCCCAAATCTATTCTTCCTCCGGCACCAGGTGACCGCCTATTGACTGCGGTGACACTGCCGAGAGAATTATATGGTCAGAGTCTGTAACTATGACGCTTCTGGTTTTTCTGCCATATGTAGCGTCTATGAGCAGACCTCTGTCACGGGCGTCTGTAATCATTCGCTTTATCGGTGCTGAGTCGGGACTTACAACTGCAACGAGTCTTTCCGACGACACCATATTTCCGTAGCCGATATTCACAAGCTGCATACTGCCACTTCCTTACTCGATATTCTGAATCTGCTCACGGATTTTCTCAATCTCGCTCTTTAAATCAACTACCATTCTTGTTATCTCCAAATCCTGGCACTTAGAGCCGATTGTATTCACCTCACGGTTAAGCTCCTGGGTTAAGAAATCGAGCTTTCTGCCGACAGGGATATCCTGCTCGATGAGGCTTCTGTACTGCGAAAGGTGGCTTCTGAGTCTTACTGTTTCCTCGTCTACGGCTGTTTTCTCGCTGAAGATTGCAGCTTCTGTGAGGACTCTTGCGTCGTCGATGCTTCTGTCCTCTACGACCGCCTTGATTTTTGCAAACAGCTTTTCTCTGTATGCCTTGGTAGTTTCCGGTGACTGCGCCTCGATTTTAGCGACTGTATCCTCAATGAACTGAAGTCTTGAGGCGATATCGTCATGCATCTTTGCGCCTTCTGTTTCCCTCATTGTGATAAACTTATCGAGAGCTGCCTGAGCAACCTGCTTTACCTGCTCCCAGACTGTTTCCTCGTCCTCGATTGTCTTCTTGACAGTAAACACGTCTGAAAATCTCATTATACTTGTGAGCGACAAATCGTCACGGAGATTAAGTGTTTCGCTTACTCCACGCAGTGCCTCGACATACTGTCTTGCAAGCGGCTCATTTACCTCAATCTCGGCATCTGTTCCTACCTGATTGAAGATAGAAACGCTTACCTCGACCTTACCTCTTGAAATCTTATTTGCCAAAAGTGACTTGAGCTTCTCGTCGATATATCCATAGGCTCTTGGCAGCTTTGAGGAAAACTCATAATAACGTGAATTCACGCTCTTGATTTCTACAAGAATCTCCCTGCCCTCGAACATAATATGTTCTCTGCCGAAGCCTGTCATACTTCTGAGCATTCTATTACCTCCCAAACAATAAAATAGGTTACCCCTCATTATAACATCAGGGGTAACCTAATTACAACAAATTATGAACAGAAATTAACTTAAACTTTACAAATTATTAACAATCCACTTTGCAAGTTCCTTGATATTTTCCATAACCATAACATTCGGGTATTCAGAGAACATTTTCCTTGTAGTAGAACCTGTCAGAACTCCTGCGAAATTGACACCTGCATTCTGAGCAGTCTTTGCGTCGATAAAGCTGTCGCCGACATAGAGCACCGATTTCTTATCGGTACCGAAGCGTGAAATCGCCTCAAGCAGACCGGTTGGATCGGGCTTTGGAATTATGACATCATCTCTGCCGACAATCTCGTCCGGGATAAACTCTGCGCTGTTCTGAGCTTGGAAGGTATCAATTACACGATATCTGAACTTGGAAGTAACGATTGCGGTATTAACGCCCTTTTCACGCAGTGACGCAAGCAGCTCTCTTGAGCCGTCGAAGAAAACTGTCTGCTGCGCCATAATCTCGTCAGCCTTTGCTACATAGGTTTGACGCATAATTTCAAGCTTTTCCTCATCCTTCTCGCCTGAAATGATTGAGAGTCCGTCAACAAGGTCAAGACCTATCATTTTGAAAATCTCGTCCTTTGTTCTTGCGGGATAACCGCAGGCTGAAAGGGTTTCTTCATAGCAGGTTAAGATTGGCTTTGTTGAATTTGCAAGTGTTAAATCAAAGTCAAAAATGACTGTATTATAGCTCATCCGTGTTCGCTCCTCTATTACTCTACAGTAACGGATTTAGCGAGGTTTCTTGGCTTATCTACGTCGTTGCCTCTGAGAACTGAGGTATAGTAAGCGATGAGCTGGAGAGGAACTACTGCGAGCATTGGCATCAGCAAATCGTCGGTTGTAGGAACGCCAATCTTATAGTCTGCAACGTCACTGTCGATGTTGATATAAGAATGTGTTACAACAAATGTCTTTGCGCCTCTTGCCTTTACTTCCTTTACGTTGCTTACTGTCTTATCGAAAAGCTCACGCTGGGTAGCGATTGCGATAACAGGCATAAGCTCGGTAACGAGTGAGATTGTGCCGTGCTTGAGCTCACCTGCTGCATAGGACTCAGAGTGGATATAGGAAATTTCCTTCAGCTTCAGAGAGCCTTCCATACTGAGAGCGTAGTCAAGACCTCTTCCGATGTAGAGAAGATTCTCTGCATTTACAAGCTGAGAAGCAACATACTGGCAATTATCCTTCTGAACGAGCACGTTCTCGATTGCCTTAGGAATTTCGCAAAGCTCTGCAGTAAGACGCTTGCACTCCTCTGTGCTGAGAGTTCCCTTAGCGTGTGCAAGCTCGAATGCGAAGAGGTACATTACTGCAAGCTGAACCATATATGCCTTTGTAGAAGCAACAGCGATTTCAGGGCCTGCGTGTGTATAGATAACGTGGTCAGCTTCTCTTGCGATTGAGGAGCCCTTTACGTTTACGATTGCGAGAGTTGCTGCACCCTGCTGCTTTGCAAGTCTTAAAGCTGCGAGGGTATCTGCAGTTTCACCTGACTGAGAAACCAGGATTACGAGGTCTTCATTTGAAATAATCGGGTAGCGGTATCTGAACTCGGATGCAACGTCAACTGTTACAGGAATTCTGCCGATTCTCTCAATTACGTACTTTCCTACAAGACCTGCGTGCATAGCTGTACCGCAGGCAACGATAGAAATATTCTTATAGCCCTTGAGCATATCCTCGGTAATTCCGCACTCCTCGAGATTTGGCATACCGTCAACGATACGAGGTGTGATAGTTGTCTTGATTGCCTCTGGCTGCTCGTGGATTTCCTTGAGCATATAGTGCTCGTAGCCACCCTTTTCAGCAGCTTCCATATCCCAGTTAGCAACAAGAAGTTCCTTTGTGATAGGCTCTCCGTCGAGGTTTGTAAATTCTACCTTACCGTCCTTGAGTGTTGCAAGCTCGCCTGCTTCAAGGAGATAATAGTTCTTTGTATACTGCAAAATTGCAGGAACGTCAGATGCGATAAATGCTTCTTCCTCGCCTACAGCAACGATAAGCGGGCTGTCCTTTCTGAGTGCGTATACTGTGTTCGGGAAATCTCTGAACACGATACCGAGTGCATAGGAGCCTTCGATTTTGCTTTCTGTCTTTCTGATAGCTTCGATAGGGTCGCCCTTGTAGTAGTAATCAAGAAGCTTTGCAACTGTTTCTGTATCTGTCTGGCTCTGGAAAACGTATCCCTTGCCTTCAAGACGAGTCTTTATTGCCTTATAGTTTTCGATAATTCCGTTATGTACGATAGTAACATTTGCGTTTCCGTGAGGGTGGGAATTGATATCCGAAGGCTCACCGTGGGTTGCCCATCTGGTGTGTCCGATACCTGCGTTACCCTTAAGTCCGCCCTGGAGACGAAGCTTTTCTTCGAGGTTTGCAAGTCTTCCCTTAGCCTTGCAGGTCTTGATTTCTCCGTTTTCA